>NZ_JANFYZ010000001.1 GCF_024460775.1 Desulfovibrio desulfuricans
GTTGCCATCTTGACCATTGTTGATTGTGTAGCCCCTGTATTTTCTCCCAGTCGTGGTGTCTTTTGCCATGACCATCTCCTTTAGTTTGCTTTAACTCTGTCGTAGTTATTACTTCTATGGCTAATGAACATACAAATGGCATTAATGTTGTGCTTATAATTTATTCTGCATGTTGCATTTATTATTCGCAGCAAACAGCTATTTTCTAATTATTATTAAGACACTACTAAAACCGGGATAGACAAGTACGCACTATACCGAATATAAAAAAATTTACTTCTGAAAGATGCTAACAAATTTCACATAACATTGTTGCGATAAAGTTTACTTATACAAACTAATGACAACAAATCGTTATTAGAATGGTTGACAATTATTTTGTCCATCTATCTACAGGCTACTCCCCCTTAAGGGGGAGTAGCCTGTAGATAGATGGACAGTAAAAATATGCCTAGCCAGCTAAGTAAGATTGACTTTCAGAGCATAGGTAGAAGGGGAAAAAACCACCAACCACTGACTGGCCAATCTTCACTAACATATCGCACCGCGCTGTACAGGGATTAACATGTATCATCATCCAATTGCACACTAGGGTTATTTTCCATTGGATCAGCAAACATGCCGTTTTCCCTTAGTGCCCTGTAATGGTTGTAAGCAGCAGCCCTTTTACATATGCCCATATCGACAACAGCAGCACACACTTCCTTCTGCCCATGTGTAGGATTCTCTTTGACATAATCGACTATGGCTTGATCAATAGTCGGCACGCTAGCAACCGGCATATCTCCGTCCACATCTTCTGATTTTTCACTATCAGGGCAAGGCAGGCCTGAATCGGAATGAATCAAAGATCTCTGGCAGACGTCAAAGACCATCCCGCTAGCTTCGTTCTTAATCGTGTAATTAGTCCAGCAATGTTCACCAGATTCAAAATTACGATTTTTTGTTGCTATTACTTCAATTCCACATTTACCAATCTTCAGCTGAAGAACAACGTCTAAAGCAATCTCTTTCCCCATTGTTCCATATGCTGTATCGCCCTTTTTACCTTGATGATCTACAACAATTGCAGTTTTTCCATTCTTTCTACACCAGTCATAGAACATATTGGGCGCGGCTGCATTGGAAATCCCTGTTGACATACTCGTAGGAAATACTTTGAAGAGGCTATCCACAATAATTATATCGGCTTGTTCAAGGTCAAGCAGCAAGTCTTCCCAACCAGCTTCGGTGTCCAACCGTATATCTTTATTTTCAATCACGAATGAACGGACTATAAGTTCATTCGCGGCACTCTCTGGCAAACCAAGTCCTTCGGCAATTGAGCGAGCACGGTTTTTCAGGCTGTCTGCGGGCAACTCTGCATCAATTATCAAGACACGGTATTTCCGCGATGGGCATACTTTCCCGCCAAGAGCCTTGTACCCATTGGCGAAACACAGCGCCAATAGCAAAGCAAACAGACTCTTTCCTACACCACGCCATGCAAATATCGTCATCTGATCACCAAGCCGCAGTAGCCCTTCCAGAAGCATTTCTGGTTCGTTTTCGCTGCCGGGCAATTCCAGCAAAGGCTGCCCTTGGGGTAAAATTCCTCGGGGAGGCTCAACGCCAAATTCACGCCGGCAATGTTCGGCAAACTCAGGAAGACTGCACTCACCGTCCTGTCGGGTTATCGCAGATATGTCTTGAGTGAAACTAGAAATGTTATTTATTTTATGCCGCTTAAAAAAATATGGAGACAACCCATGTGTCTTCAGTGCCAAGAATACCTCAAAAGCCTGACAACATCCGGCAGCAGTGTTGTCTGGGAAAATAAGCGGAATCAGTGAACCCAAGGATGCCCAATCGCTTATTTCAATTGAACTATATGTCGTTATCGGTAGCAATTGGGATATCAATGCGTAACCCTGCTTGATAGTCTCGCACATCGTTTCGCTTGAACATATGAGGACATATTGAGAATTCGGTCTAAGTCGCACAATATCATTTAGATTATAAAGAGGAATTTTATTGGCGGGGTGAAGCAAATCAAAAACAATATTATAAGCAGAGTTACCAGCATACTGCCATGCCGATATGGGAAGCTTGGCAATCATTCCTGATTCATCAAAAAAATGCACAACACCGAAAGCTGTACTGCCATTCTCTGTAGAGTACCAATATACTCTAAATTTTTTGAATCCAAAATCTATCGGAAAATCTTTGATGGCCTGTTGCGCATGCTGCTTGTCTCTGTCCGTCATCAATACGCTGTTGTGACATGCCTTTCGATTGAACAGATAACGATCTTCTTGGGCCAGAAGTAACCCTATTTCCCTGATGATATTCGAATATACATTTTCGGGAAGCCACCCTTTTTTCTGTCGAAAAAGCGGCCCAAGGTAAAATCCGCCCAATGCCGAATATCCTTCTGCCTCGGTAATGAATTTTTTATCTTCACTGTTTCCGTGCAGCCGATTCAACAACCGATTTCTTGGGGTAGAATATGCGCCGCAGCTTTCAGGATGCAAGGAAATAGCAGTATTATCAGACAGAAAAATATCTTCGCCTTCTTGCCTTACTTCAGGATCAAGCAACTTTGCAAAACTTGCCACAAGGGCTGGGTCTGTCTGGACTTTACGCCAGAGCAAGTCCTGTTGAAGCACATCATTCACAGAGCCATACAGCTTCCAGGCAGGATGACCGAATGCCTTTGGATAACGTGGAGTATATTGGAACATAATTCCTCCAAGGGAGGCAGGCATGAACCTGCCTCCCAAGCTTAAAAATTTTCATTTGCAGTTTTAATAGATCTTGTACTAACGATTGGCACGTTTCATGTCCGCATCAAGCCATTTCAAAAAAGCATCGCGCAAAATAATAACCTTACGAGGCGATACTTTAATGAAGCATTGAGCGGGAATTTCTCCGCGTGATCTACGATTCTGAATCGTACGCCAACGCAATACATTACTTGTCAAGCAGTCAATCATCTTTCCTGGAAATGATTCAGGCAATGTTGCATAGTATTGTTCAATTAGCATAGTAGTCATAAGCCACACCATTTTTGCACGTGAAGCGAGATGCGCCTTAAATTCAGGCACATGTTAAAGACGCCAATATGTCAGGCGACCAGTGTTTGGAGGAGGCTTGCGAAAGAAAAGGGGATGTGGCAAACTGAGCTTGATACGTCAGTCAGGCCGAAACCGTTGGCGCGGTTTCCCCTGCGCAAGCCCGGCCTCTCTTCATGGATGCCGGGTTTTTTATGTTCTTTTTTTCTGCCTATAATCTAGCAATCTACATTTTGTGGAACAAAATACTGCTTTTTGAGTTTTTCCATAAAAAATTCTTCCACAGATTGGACAGATTCTCATTAACAAGAAAAGCCGATTAGAAATATCCCAAGCTGGCGTCAAAATGTAATTTACTTCTATATACTCTTGAATACTCATCGGAGACGAAATCGCCAGCACGGACGGAATAGCATGCAAGCCTTCCACTCGAAATCCAATGGAATGATTCTGTTCAACAATATTATTAAAATCTTGCTGTGGAAGACTACAATTTCTGATGGCCCATGAGAAAAAGAACTCATGTCGCTTCCTACATCTTTCAAGAATATCCCTTCCAAGTTCAAATTTCTTCTCGCCAGGTATCACATATACTGCGCAAAATTTTTGGTAGCCATAAGGTTTTTTGCACTTCAAGAAGGCGCCCCTACGGTCATCCTCTGACAAGCAAAGTCGCGTATTCGCCAATCCCCTTACAGCTATATTGGGGCATCCCAGAGCAAAAAGTGGAGAAGGCTCAAAACCAGAAATTTGAATAATGGATTCAATAGGCTCATTAAGATTGAGCCACGTTTCCAGGAGCTGGTAAGCGAATGCTATTTTGTGTTTAGTTTTTGCCATGGGTCAAAGCTATGGTCTAAGAACTATTTTGTCAACAAAATAGTTCTTAGACCAGCACTGGAATACACAAAACAAACCTGAGAGGGGCGGGATAGGAGCGGGATAAACGGCAAAAAGACGCAAAAAAGGGTTTGTGAGCGGCCTTGAGCCATCTTCACAAACCCTTGATTTATCTTGGTACCGGGAGCGAGACTTGAACTCGCAAGAGGTTGCCCTCGGCGGATTTTGAGTCCGCTGCGTCTACCAATTCCACCATCCCGGCAGACTGACCAAGACACATGGGCAATGCCGCATATGCATGGCGTGAGTGGCTTTGTAGCCCAAGGAGCGCCGATTCGTCAAGTCCTCAGAGCAGTTGCTCCCTGATTGGGCCAAAAGCCGCCCGACACCGTGGTACAGAATTGGCTGGCTGGGAGTACGGGAATGACCATCAACATTGTATGGGAACGAAACGGATTTTTATTACGATCTGCCAGTCTTGGAGATTCAGAACCTTACTATGAACAGAATTACAATCTATTGGACAGAGAGCCTGTGAAAATGACAGGGTGCAAAGATAGTTTTACAAGATAAGAAGTCACTTTTTTTTCAGTAAATCTATTGATGCTGCTGACACGTATCTATTTTTACTCATAGCGCCAGTAGCGAATGCATTGTGAGCGATATTGATGCTGTTCTTTGTAGTGCTCATTTTTGCATTGCTATCCTTCAAAATGCATATAGAGGAAGGGGCTTGGAACATGGGCAGTTCAGTCTATTTGTAGTTTTGTTTTTGATGAATTAAAGATCTCCTGTCTGCTGCTGATGCGTTTTGCCCATATGTGTGGTGTAAAAAACTTCAGATAACTCTGTTTGCGTCTGGATCGAACTTTTTATCAGGCTGGTACTGGAGTTACGGCTGTGCAAACATCCCTGAACTCCTTGATTGCCAGCATCATAAAACAGGCCGGGGGCAATTGCTCAATAGCGGGTGTCTCCCTATCGACAAGCTGATGCCCTTACGCTAACTTGATATACAGTTTTAGGCTGAATCATGTCGGCGGCATCTGCAACAGCAAGGTATTCCGTGATTTTTTATAGGATTTGTCGTGTCTTGCCTGTCTTTAAGGGCGGCGGGTCATGACAGCATCAGCGCCTTCAGGTTGGAGGCCCTCATTCGAGGCGGCGTGTCAGCGCCAGTCTGTTTCCCCTTCCCATCGCCTAGGCGGGAAGAGGGGGCTTTTTTATTGCTTGCCGTACCCCTTCCTTTTTTTCATATCTCCCCGCGTTTCTTCTCGTAGCAGTTTAGTTGCCCCGGTTCTCCATTCGATTGACCGCGCTGTTGGCCGCCTTGCAGCACAGCGCTGTTGTCGCTTTTGTCATATTACCCGCTCCACAACTTTGCGTTGTGCGGCGGGTTTTGTTTTGCGTTTTTGTACCGCAGCAAAGGGTACGATCAGGAGTATGCGCTATGTATGTAGCTGGAATTGATGTTGGTTCTGTGGCTGCAAAGGCCGTTGTGCTCGAGCTGCTGCCCAACGGCGGCTTGCAGGTTGCCGGTCGGGCAGTGCTGCCTACAGGCTGGAATACCGCCGAGGCTGGCGAGTTTGCGCTCAACAATGCCTGCGAGGCTGCCGCAATGGCACGCAGCGGTCTGAGGCATGTCACTGCCACGGGCTACGGGCGTATTGCCCTGCCTTTTGCCGACAAAACGGTTACGGAGATCAGTTGCCATGCGCGGGGCGCTGCGCATCTTTTCCCCCGCGCGGGGCTTGTGCTCGATATCGGCGGGCAGGACAGCAAGGTAATAAGCCTGGATATCCCGCGAGAAGCGGAGGCAGGCAGTCTGGATGCGGCAAGCGGTACGGGCAGCCTGGGCCCGCTCAAAACTGCGGGAAAACCGGGCGCAGTGCGCGATTTTTTGATGAACGACAAGTGCGCGGCAGGCACCGGGCGTTTTTTGCAGGTGCTCTCGGGCATTTTGAACATGCCGCTGGACGAACTGGGCAAGGCAGCCGCCACGGGCAAGCCGGTGGCCATTTCAAGCATGTGCGCCGTGTTTGCAGAAACAGAAATTGTGGGCCTGCTGGCCCGCAGTACGCCGCCGATAATTTGCCCGGATCGGGCATTTCGTAAATTTTCTGGTTAGGTTGGGGCTGCATCTGCGTTCCTCGATTGCAAATAAAAGTTAGTCTTAACTAATTCTGTTAAATTCAATTAATTAAATTGAAAAAGAATGTCAATACCAGCTAGGGAAAAGTTCAACAATTCGGGCAAGCGCACGGATGACAATGAAAAAGGGACGGGGTAAGCAGCGGAAGCCAAAGGCTGGCAGCACTACTGACTGCCATATTTGCGGAAAAAAGGATGTGTTCGCAGTTGGAAGGGGCTGAAAAAAGATTGCAATTTGCCTGAGGGGTTGCCTGAATTCGGCAGTTTATCCGGCAACAACGTGTCCGTGCCAATCCATCTGATATTATGCTGTTTAAAAGATGGTGCTCCTTGACGTAGGAGCACCTGAATGAAGCGGAGCCGATTCACGGGATGGCAGCGTAGTGGGAAAGCAGGCATATGCACAGATGGTTGTACCCGGTGTTATTACTTGTTTTCCTGTTCAGGTTCTTACCTGGTTTCGGGCAAAATTTCCTGCCCGAACAGGCCGAATTTTTTCATTTTTCTCCAAAGTGTGGCGCGCCCAATGCCCAGTCGGCGCGCAGTTTCTTTCCTGTTTCCGCCGCATTGCCGCAACATGTCGCGCAGGGCGCGTGCTTCCAGAGCATAAAGGCTGGCGGCAGAGGAGTCCTGTTGTCTGACAACTGGGGCAACGTCGTTTGGGCATGTCTGTTCGTATGGGTGGCAACTGCGCAGGGAATCAGCCATGATGTCTTCAGAAAGCACACCATGCGGGGCAATGACCATGGCCCGCTCCAGAACATTGGCCAGTTGCCGTACATTGCCCGGCCAGGGGATAGTTTCCAGAAGCGCCATCCCACGTGGATCTATCGGTGGCATGGGCTTGTGCTGTTCTTTGGATTTTCTGTGCAGTATGAACCGCGCCAGCAGGCCAATATCCCCCAAGCGCTCCACCAGCGGGGGAAGCTCCAGAATGAGCACCGCCAGTCTGTAGTACAGGTCTTCCCTGAACCTTCCCGCCTGAACTTCTTTCGCCAGATTGCGGTTGGTGGCGGCGATAATGCGCACGTCCACCGGCGTTACCTTGTTGTCGCCCACGCGCGAGACCTCTTTTTCCTGTAGGACTCGCAACAGGCGACATTGCAGGGGCAAAGGCATTTCGCTTATTTCATCCAGAAAAATGGTGCCGCAGTGGGCCATTTCAAAAAGACCCATTTTGCCGCTTTCGCTGGCGCCAGTGAACGCCCCCCGCACATAGCCGAACAGCTCGCTCTCAAGCAGGTTTTCTGGCAGAGCGGCGCAGTTTACGGCCACAAAGGGACTGTCTGCCCTGGCACTGGCATTGTGGATAGACTGCGCAAAGAGTTCCTTGCCTGTACCTGTTTTGCCGTAAATGAGAACAGTGCTTTCGGACTGCGCATAGGTGAAGGCCCGTTTTTTCGCTTTTTCCAGTGATTCCGATTTTCCAACCACATCGGCAAAGGTGCTTTTGGCCACGTGCCCGGAATCACGTACCCGTTTGCGCACCCGCTGCTCCAGAGACTGGATGCGCCGTACTTCCTGCAAGGTAAGCACCGCGCCCCGGCTGTGCCCGTTCACGTGGATGGGCACACTGGTAACGGCAAGAGAATTGCCGCCTATCAGGCATACTTCGGAGGCTTGCTCGTTTTCAGGCGTCTGGATGCAGGATTCCCAGGGCATGCCCAAAACCTCGCGCACGTCGCGCCCCACCACATCCTGCCGCCGCAGGCCAAGCAGCTCAAGGCCGATGCGGTTTATCTCAGAGATATGCCCCGAGGCATCAATGCCGATAATGCCATCGTTGATGGAGTTGAGCAGGGCATTGATTGTGCCGAGGCGCAGGTCTTTTTCCTTCTGGAGCGAAACAATGCGCTTGCCCTCTTCAATGGCGTCCTGAATGACGCGCGGATCCATGTCGATGTGTACGCCCTGCGCGCCAAGAGCCCGAGCGGCGTTTACCACGGGCGAGCCGCCCACAAAGGCCTTTACGCCTCTGGCAATGAGCTGCCGCAGTCTTTCCGATATATCGGCAAGATCCGTCAGGGTTTCCACAATCACCGGTTTTTCAAAAAAATCCTTTAGGGCAAGAGCGTTGTAGGTGAAGGATTCAAATCCCACCACCGCGATTTTATCCGCAAGGCCAAAAGCGCGGTTGACTGCGCGCAGCATGTCCACGCTCGTATACCTAAGCTCCAGCACATGCGTTTTGAGGGCTGCTTTAAGCAGGGCAGCCGTGCCGCCGTTGCTGACTACAACCATGGCCTGTCCCTGGTCGATATGGCTTTGGGCAAGGCGCACTGCATCTTCCAGCGCTGCTTCATAAACAAGAAAGCTCTCGCCGATGCGGCTGAAAATGTTGCTGATAGTGTTGGTAATCGGTTCGCTTGGGGTGATGAACAGAATGTCTTCCCTGCGGATATGAACCATGGACGTCTCCATCTGCAAATTGTTTCCTTTTGATACATGGTATATCAAGTGAAACATAAATGAAACAGAAAGATGCAACATCATCATTCTGAACCCGCCGGTATTCTGGGGCTGGCTGAAGGTAAAACAATATTTATTTGTTGTAATATATTGTAAAATATGAATTTTTAAATTTATTTGTGTTGTCCTGCAACCACTGGACTCTACTGGCATGTCTCTTGCTTTTTGGCGCAAGAATGCATTCGCCATGTTTCATAGGGAGGACACCATGAGAGTTCATGTCATAGAACCCATAGACGAAAGCGCCATGCGCAAACTGCGTGCCGAGGCGGAAGTAGTGGCGTGGGATGATCCGGAAAAAAACGACCTTTCCCGAGCGGATGCGGTCATTGTGCGCGCGGCGTCCGTCACGCGCGAGCAGATTCTTGCTGCACCGGGGCTGAAGGTTATCGGCAAGCATGGCGTTGGCGTGAACGCCATTGATCTGGTCACAGCCAAGGAGCGGGGCATACCTGTTGTGTACACCCCGCTGAGCAACGTAAATTCAGTAGCCGAACTGGTTTTTGGCTTTATTCTCGCCACTGCCCGCAAGCTGCGCGACAATATGGAGCACATACGCCGAGGGGCAGAGCGCATAGCCCCCGCAACTCTTACAGGCCTTGAGATTTCCGGGAAGTCGCTTGGCCTTGTAGGCTTCGGCAACATAGGTTCACGCGTGGCGCAGATTGCCGTGAACGGGTTCGGCATGGAGGTTCATGTCTACGACCCTTATATGAAAGCGACCACAGCAAAAGAGCGCGGCGTGCACTTGCATGAAACTCTTGAAAGCATGCTGCGCGAGGCAGACTACATCAGCGTGAGCGTACCACTTACCGAAACGACCAGAGGGCTCATAGGCTCCGCGCAGTTTGCCTGCTGCAAGCCCACGGCCGTTATCGTCAGCACCGCGCGCGGCGGGGTTATTGACGAATCCGCCCTTTACGAGGCCTTGGCGCGCAAGACTATTTACGGCGCTGCCAGCGACGTATTTGTGCAGGAACCCCCCACCATGGAAAATCCTCTGCTGCAATTGCCCAACTTTATCGGCACCCTGCATATAGGCGGCAGTACGCACGAATCGCTTGTGCGCGTTGGCAATACGGTTGTGGACGATGTGCTTGCCGTGTTGCACGGTGAAAAACCGCTCTATCCCTATGCGGTATAGCCTTTTGTTTTAGCCTGTTACCGAAAAGGATTCCGCTATGACTCAGACGGATACAACCTCGCCGGTTGAAGAACAGAAATTGCGTGAAGCAAAAAAGGCCACTGCGGCCGCCGCATTCGGTACTTTTTTGGAATATTACGATTTTTCAGTATACGGCTACTGCGCTGCCCGCATATCCAAGGAATTTTTCCCCAGCGACAACCCCACGGTTTCATTGCTGTCCACCTTGGCTGTATTTGGTCTGGCCTTTATCGTCCGGCCTTTGGGCGGCCTGTTTTTCGGGCACATTGGTGACCGCTACGGGCGAAAGCTTTCGCTTGTGGCTACGGTGGTGCTTATTGGTGTGGCCTGTACGGCCATCGGCTGCTTGCCCACCTACGATCAGATAGGCATCGCTGCGCCTATCCTGCTGATTCTTTGCCGCATATTGCAAGGATTTTCCGCCGGGGGCGAGATAGGCAGCGCGGCTTCGTACATTCGTGAATGGGCGCCCGCAGAACGCCGCTCCCTGTATCTTTCCTTTGTGCCCAGCGTGGCCAATTTGGGCAAGGCCGGGGCCGCTGGCCTTACCGGGCTGGCCGCCTATCTGTTTGTTGGCGAAAGCGCAAGCTGGGCCTGGCGCGTACCCTTTCTGGTGGCCATGCCCCTCATGCTCGGTTGCCTCTGGATGCGTCTCAAAATTGAGGATACTCCCGACTTCACCAACATGAAGAACGAGGGCAAGCTTTCTGAGGCCCCCATCAAGGAGCTGATACGTCAGTATCCTGCTTCACTGTGCAAGCTGTTCATGTACTCCCTGGTTCAGAACGTGGGTACGTATTGCGGTACCGTGTATGTCGCCATCTATATGCGCACAGTGCTTAAAATGCCTGCCACCGAAGTTGGCTTTATCGTACTGATAGCAGTGACCTGCGCGGCCCTCTTCATACCCGTGTTCGGCCTCATCACAGACCGCGTAGGCCCTGTTAAAACGCTGGTGGCCTGCTACGTCTGCTATATCGTGCTGAGCTATCCCTGCTACGCCATAATGGGCAAGGGCTTTGGCATGGCCATCTTTGCACTGGTTACCACCATGATCCCTTATGCCCTTTGCCAGGCTGGGTCATATTCCATGTACCCGGAGCTGTTGCCGCCCCGCGTGCGCAGCACAGGGGTTTCCTTCGGGCATAGCATGGGGGCTGTTTTGGGCGGGGCCACCACTCCGTTTCTGGCCACCTGGCTCATCTCCAAATTCAACGACATCATGATTCCCGCCTACATCCTCATTTTTGTGGGTGCGCTGGGCCTGGTTAACCTGCTGATTCTCAAGAAGGCCGACCCCGCTGAAGGGCGTCGGTTCCGCTAATAGCCTTCCTTTAAACAACAGTGCTCTGGAGAAATATATGGAACTTTTTGATTGCACCCTTCGTGACGGCGGCAATGTGCTTGGCAACGGGTTTCCGGCTGATCTGACCGAACGTATGCTGAAAGGGCTTGTTGATTGCGGCGTACGGTATATCGAATACGGCAATGCCAATGGCATTGGCGCGGGCGAAGAGCAGGGCAAGGTCGCCCCGTTGACGGATGCCCAATACATGACCCTGGGCAAGCCGCTGGTGGATAAGGCTCGTTTGGGTATGTTCATTCTCGCTGGCAACGCTACGGAAGCACGTGTGGCGGCGGCCGCAGAGGCTGGCCTGAGTTTTTTACGTGTGGGGGCCAATGCAGGAGATGCCGACAAGGCACGTCAGGCCGTTGAACTGGTAAAAAAGCATAAGCTCGAGGCCTGCTATTCATTGATGAAGGCCTATGTGCTCAGCCCTGATGCTCTGGCCGACGAGGCCGCGCGATTGCAGGATATGGGCGTAGATATGGTGACCATTATGGATTCCGCAGGAACTATGATGCCGGATGAAGTCTGCAGCTATGTAAAGAAAATGGTGCGGCGGGTGAGTATTCCCGTAGGTTTCCACGGGCATAACAATCTGGGTATGTCCGTGCCCAACGCAGTTGCGGCTTTCAGGGAAGGTGCCGCCATAATTGACTGTGGTTTGATGGGCATGGCCCGTAGCGCGGGTAATTTGGCAACGGAGATTGCGGTAGCCGTTTTTGACCGGCTCGGGGTTCGCACGGCTGATCTGAATGTTCTTTTGCGGTTCATTGATGAAAAGCTTGCGCCCGCCATGGAAAAACACAATTACAGGGCGCCTGTCGTGCCCCTTGATCTGGTGTTTGGCCTTGCGGGATGTCATTCTTCCAATACTGCGGCATTGCGCGAAGCTTCAAAGGAGTATGGCGTGGATATCTTTCGCCTTACCATGGCCGTTTCTGCTGAAAACCGCAAAAATCCTTCTAAAGACCTCATAAAGCAGCACGCATCCAAGCTTGCTGCCGCGCGTTGCCTGTAGGGCTTGTGCCCGTCCGGGCACTGCGGTTCCTAGCGTGATCCCTTTTTCGATGTGCGCAACCATATTATGCAGTAAAAAGCGGGGGCCGCGCCGTTAATAGCGTGGCCCCCGCTGGTGGGAACATACTCAGCAGTGGTGCTGGGTGCGAGGGAGCACCTTAATGATCTCATCCAGATTTTCAAGCGCCTTGCGGCTTTCAATCTGAACAAGCAGGCACAGGTTTTCTCCGCCTGCGCCATATCACTGGGTACGCGGCTCCACGTGGAGCCCGTGCAATGCTGGCTCCAACGCCGCGCACGCCATGAGGGGATACCGCTGGGCGTTCACCATGCGGCGGGCGTCGTCCGCAGTGTCCATCATGGGGACCAGAACGGTCTGCGCGCCAATATCCAGCATCTGCTCCAGCAGCGCTAGAAGCGTCTACGCAGTGTTTGGCGCATGTCTCCGTCAATCAACAGCCAATCGTAATCGCGCGTGGCCGCCATTTCCGCTGGAATCCTGAAAGCGGAAGTATAACCCACGGGCATCTCTGCGGTCTCGCGCCGCAAATGCTTGTTGCCAAGGTAGGGTTCAGGTATACACAGCCTGACTGTCTTACTTGCAGAGTACCCCTAGGACCTTTACGGGGAAAGCGCAAAACCCATTTTGGTATTGCGGCGCAGTCTGCTTATGGCCGCTACCTTGGAGCAAAAAATGAAAACGCGTGTAGAACACGATTTTCTTGGCGAAATGAAAATCCCTGCCAATGCCTATTATGGTGTGCAAACCATGCGGGCCGTGCAGAACTTCAGCATTTCTGGCCGCACAATTTCCCAATGCCCATCGCTGATAAGGGCTTTGGCTTACGTAAAAAAGGCTGCGGCCCTTGCCAATGCGGAACTGGGCGCATTGCCTGCAAACATAAGCAAGGCCATCTGCGCCGCGTGCGATGAACTGCTGGCGGGCAAGCTGCATGACCAGTTTCCGGTGGATACCATTCAGGGTGGGGCTGGTACCTCCACCAATATGAACGCCAATGAGGTTATTGCCAATCGCGCCCTGGAAATCATGGGTCATGAAAAGGGCGATTACCAGTATTGCCACCCCAACAACCACGTCAACTGTTCCCAGTCCACCAACGATGCCTATCCAACAGCCTTCAGGCTGGCTCTGTATGCCGAGCTGACCAACCTTATGGAGCACATGCGGTATATTCAGGGCTGCTTTGCGCGCAAAGGCGTGGAATTTGCCGATGTGGTAAAGATGGGCCGCACCCAGTTGCAGGACGCAGTGCCCATGACGCTGGGCCAGGAATTTTCGGCTTACGCAACAACCATCGGCGAAGACATTCTGCGCGTTGAAAAAAATCGTAAACTGCTTCTTGAAATCAACCTTGGGGCCACTGCCATCGGCACCGGTATTAACGCGCCTTCAGATTATTCGCGTATTGTCTGCAATCATCTCAGTAACCTTATCGGGCTCAATGTGGTGACGTCAGACAACTTGATTGAAGCCACATGGGACACAGGCAGCTATGTGCAGATTTCGGGAGTGCTCAAGCGTTTTGCCGTCAAACTTTCAAAAATCTGCAATGATCTTCGCCTGCTGTCTTCCGGCCCGCGCACGGGCATTAACGAGATAAACCTGCCGCGCCGTCAGCCTGGTTCATCCATCATGCCCGGCAAGGTCAATCCCGTCATTCCCGAGGTGATCAACCAAATATGCTTTGACGTCATTGGTAAGGACATGACTGTAACCATGGCCGCTGAGGCTGGGCAGCTTGAGCTTAATGTCATGGAGCCTATAATTGCCCACACGCTCTTTCTGGCTGTGGAACGTCTGGGCATTGGGTGCAGAACGCTCGGGGAAAAATGTGTGGAAGGCATTACCGCCAACAGGGAACGCTGCCTGGAACTCGTAATAAATTCCATCGGTATCGTGACCAATCTTGTGCCGGTTATTGGTTACGAAAAATCGGCGGCAATCGCCAAAGAAGCCCTGGATACCAATAAATCCGTCTCTGAAGTGGCGCTTGCGCATGGCGTGATGACTGCGGAACAACTTGAGAAACTGCTTTCGCCCGAAAGCATGACACGCCCAAGCCGCGCGCACCTGTAAAATACAACCTTGCGGTAACGCTACGGGGCAATCCGCAACTCCAGACGATAAATAAACCGCCCAGTCCTGCGCGTTGCCGCGCTGCACCTAGGCGGAATATTTTACGCTGAAAATGAATCAGACCGCGGAAAGCTCTTCGGTTTGCTTGGCTGCGCCCGTAAGGTTTGTTTTTTTGTTTAACCTTGCGGAATCAATCTTCCCGGTAACTTTTTGAAATGAAGACGGGGGCAAAGCGCCCCAAGAAAGAAGAGCAAGCCACAATCGCTTGAACAGAACAGAAGTCTGAAAAGAAGAAAGCCCGCTAAGCTGTCAGCTTAACGGGCTTCTTTGAACTCTCTCTGAGTTCAAATGGTGCCGAGGGCGGGACTCGAACCCGCACGAGAATCCTCACTACCCCCTCAAGATAGCGTGTCTACCAGTTCCACCACCTCGGCGCGAGAAGATGTACTACTGCAAACTGAAATGCTTGGCAAGCTTTTTTTTCAAAAAGTTATCAAGACTTGCGCTTGAAGGTTGATACAGGTAGATTTTTTCGTTCATGAGAGGTGAGTATGGACGAGATAGTTCAAAAGTTTTTGCGCGGCACAGGGCCTGTGCTGTGCGTAGATATAGGCAGCGGCACGCAGGATGCCCTTTTGGCCCGCCCCGGCCTTGAGTGCGAGAACTGGCCGCGCTTTGTTTTGCCAGCGCCCGCGCGGCTTGTTGCGCAGCGCATTCGCGAGCTGACCCTGCTCAAACGCAATATCTGGCTTTACGGCGCCAACATGGGTGGCGGCTTTACTCAGGCAATCAAGGAACATTTGGCGGCGGGTCTTTCTGTCAGTGCAACAGCAGCGGCCACGCGCGGTATTCATGACAATGAAGAAGTCGTGCGCAAAATCGGCGTGGAAGTGCGTTCCAGCTGCCCCGATGGCAGCGTGCCGGTCTTTCTCACCGATTATTCGCCGGAATTCTGGGGCGGACTGCTGCGTCATGCCGGGCTGCCCCTGCCGCATCTGGTGCTGACCGCTGCGCAGGATCACGGCTTTCATACCCACGGCAACCGCCAGGCGCGCATGCGCGCATGGACGGAACTGCTGGCCGCATCTTCTGATCCCCGGCGCTGGATATATGAAACACCGCCGCCTTCGCTGACGCGCCTTGTGCCCCTGCACGATAAAACAGGCGGTCCGGTTGCGGACACCGGGGCCAGTGCGCTGCTCGGCGCATTGTGCGACAAGGAAGTGATGGATCGCAGTTATCGGCAGGGCATTACGGTCATTAATGTGGGCAACGGACATACCGTGGCTGCGCTGGTATATAAGGGACAGGTGCGCGGAATTTACGAGCATCACACCGGCATGCGCACTCTGGAGCAACTGCTTGGTGATCTTGAACAGTTCCGCAAGCACTGGCTGCCCACAGAAGAGGTGCAGGCCTCCGGCGGGCACGGCACGGCTTTTGGCCCGTATTGTGAAGAAGCCGGCGGCTATGAACCAACCTACATCACCGGGCCAAAGCGCGCGCTGCTGCAAGGGCAGGGGCGTTTTCTGGCCCCGCACGGCGATATGATGATCGCCGGATGTTTCGGCCTTATCTGGGGATGGGCGCACACCCGGGCCGGGGAGTAGCTTTTTTTCCCGCCACGGCGGGTGGATACGCATTACAAGCTGGCGCGCCTCGGGGCGTTGCGGCATGAAGCTGAGGAGGCGGCATGGAATTCTTTGATGAGGCGGAGTGTTGGAGCAGGGATCAGATTGAGCAGACCCAGCTTTCGCGGCTGAGAAGCACAGTGGCCCAGACGCGCAAGTGCGATTTTTACCGTCAGCGCCTGGACGAAGCGGGCGTTGGGCCGGATTCCATCCGCAGTCTGGATGATCTGCGGCGCATCCCCTTTACCACAAAGCAGGATCTGCGTTCCCAGTACCCCACGGGGCTTTTGTGCGTGCCGCAGTCCGAGATCGTGCGCATGCACTGCTCCAGCGGCACCACCGGTTCGCCCGTGGCCATCTGCCACACGCAGAACGACATCAATTCCTGGGCCGACCTTATGGCGCGCAGCATCCACATGGTTGGCGTGCGCCGGGACGACGTTTTTCAGAATATGTCCGGCTACGGGCTGTTCACGGGCGGCCTTGGCATCCATTTTGGCGCGGAGCGTCTGGGCTGCATGACCATCCCCGCCGGGGCTGGCAACTCTCGCCGCCAGATCAAGCTTGCCAAGGATTTCCGCACCACGGTGGCCCACATTCTGCCTTCATACGCACTCATTCTGGGTGAGCACCTGCGCAACATGGGCGAAGACCCGCGTCAATTCCCCCTGCGTATCGCCCTTGTGGGTGCGGAGCCGTATACCGAAGAATTCCGCCGCCGTATTGAAGACCTTTTTGACATGAAGGCCTACAACTCCTACGGCCTGTCTGAAATGAACGGCCCCGGCGTGGGCTTTGAGTGCCTGCACCAGGCGGGCATGCACCTGTGGGAAGACGCCTATATCCCTGAAATAGTCGATCCCGAAACTGGCGAGCCCATGCCCGAGGGCGAAGTGGGCGAACTTGTCATGACCTGCCTGTGCCGTCAGGGCATGCCCATCCTGCGTTACCGCACTCGCGACCTTACGCGTTTCTTGCCGGGGGAATGCGCCTGTGGCCGCAAGCACCGCCGCATAGACCGCATCCTTGGCCGCGCGGACGACATGTTTATCATCAAGGGCGTCAATATCTACCCCATGCAGATTGAGCAGGTTATCATGACCTTTGCCGAAGTGGGTCAGAGCTACCTGATTCTGCTTGAGAACGATGGCCTTGGCGATGTGATGCGCGTACAGATCGAAATCCGCGACGAGCATTTTGTGGAAGACATGCGCGTGCTGCAAAACCTGCAAAAAGCCATTGCCTCGCGCCTGCGTGATGAAATCCTCATCACGCCCAGGGTCGAGCTTGTGGAGAGCAACAGCCTGCCGCGTACCGAGGGCAAGGCCGTGCGCTTGCAGGATATGCGCAACAAAAACTAACAGCGACCGGAGAGCCGCATGGATTTTCTGCCTTTTCCCCTGGCTTCATTGTTGGCCGGGGCGTTCATAACGCTGCTGTGCTTTGTGCTGCTGCTCAACATTTTTGGGCTGCCCGCCAACTGGGTGCTGCTGGGGCTTGTGGCGTTGTGGAAGGTGGTGCATCCCGGCGCGACCTCCATGGATGTCTGGTTCTGGATTATGATGGTGGGCATAGCCCTTGTGGGCGAAGCCCTGGAAATGGGCATGCAGATACTCAAGGCCAAACGCTATGGCTCCAGTTCTTCCGGCACGTTTGCGGGGATGATTGGGGCCATAGCGGGGGCCATTCTGCTTGCGCCGCTCTTTTTTGGGCTTGGGGCGCTTATCGGTGCGCTGGCTGGGGCGTGGACAGGCTGTTTTGTTGTGGAACACCTCAAGGGGCGCCCCCTGCGCGAAGCGCTGGACGCGGCCTTTGGCGCCATGATGGGCCGATTTCTCGGCACAGTGTGCAAGTGCGGCGCAGGCGGGGCCATGCTGGCTCTGGCTGCCGGGCGTATCTGGCCCAAACTGCCGCCCCAGATGCCCCCGGCTTTTTCTCCCGAAGCTCCCACGCAGGTCTTGCTGACGCTGCTGCGGGGCCTGTGCTGAGGTTATGATGCTGCTGCAAGGTCTTGAAGTTGTATTGGTCAAAACGCGCTTTCCTGAAAACATAGGCATGGCTGCCCGCGCCTGCGTCAACATGGGCTGCCCCACCTTGCGCCTTGTCGATCCGGAACGGTGGGACAGGGAAAAGGCGCGTCCTCTGGCTACGCCCAAGGGGCAGGATATCCTGGATGCCGTGGAAGTGCATGAAGACGTAGCGCAGGCCGTGGCCCAAAGCGCACTGGTGTTTGGCACCACCGCGCGCGTGGGCGGCTGGCGTCAGGCTCTGCTTTCGCCGGAGCAGGCCGCGCGCGAGGCCGCTGCCGTTCTTGCAAGGGGCGAGAGGGTTTCCTTTGTTTTTGGCCCGGAAGATCGCGGCCTCAACAATGACGAAATCATGCACTGCCACCGTTTGGTGACTATTCCCACAGACCCGGCTGCCAGCTCCCTCAACCTTGCCCAGGCAGTGCTGCTGCTGAGCTACGCATGCGCCAACGCCGTTCGTGCCCTGCGGCATGGCGAAAAGCCCTCGGACGAGCCGCGCGGCGGCAAGGCGGCCACTGCTGCGGAACAGGAAAGGCTTATGGAATCACTGAAGGATATGCTGCTTCGTCTTGATTATCTGCATGGCGACAATCCTGATTACTTCCTCATGCCCTGGCGGCGTCTTTTTAGCAGGGCAGGACTGTTGCGGCACGAGTATGATGCCCTGATGGGCCTGTGCCGTCAGGTGCGTCACAAGTTGCCAGACTGATTTTTTTTTTATACAGGCTTTTCAAAAGCCCGCTCTTGCTCCCCATGCATGGCATAATGCTGTGAGGACGCAGGAACGGGCTTTTTTTATTGAGCGCAATGCTGACTTGCAACTTTTTTTTATTTTTTTCGACAATGGACAGCGCCCGCTGGCGGCACTAAAAAACGGGTTGATTGAAAAAAAATTCACAATCTTTTGAGCGGAGTTTGTTCGTTAACAGGTTAGATTTATGTGTGAAATTTTTTCTATGCAACAAGCAAACAAGTTGTGCCCATTGACCAAGCTTGTGTATCTGGTAATATAACCGTATGTTTTGTGTTATCTGTTTTATGTAGTAGAAATCGTTTTTTCGTAATTAACTTGACCTGCGGCCTATTAATTTTTTTAACCATGCCGTTAAGGAGATTGAAGATCACTTATCTCTAATGAAGCTGGCCGTAAGCCCCGTGCAGAGTTTTGCACGCAGAGGGTGAGCGTTGGCGGCTGGTCTGCACCGGCCACATGGCGTTATGATACGGTAAATTTTTTGTGGTGGACGTTTCTGGCAAGGAGAATGGCATGCGTTGGACTATTGCGCACACATATGTCGGATCGCTATTCGGCGCGCTGATTACATGCTGTGGCGTTGTGCTTTTTGTCTCAATCTACTTCATGAAAGTTCCGATCGAAGACGAACTGAACAAGGGCATCGTAAGGATGCAGCAGGTCATCAGTTCTGCCAATGAAACTACAGCCCAAAAGTTTTTACAAAGTGCTGATCTTATTGCTGAAGATGATGACTTTGCCAAGGCTGTCGCTGAAAAAAACACTGATGCGGCGGTCAAGATCGGCTCAGTCCTGATGAAAAAGGCCGGGTCGGATTTTATGACCATCACCGATGAGAAGGGGATAGTCATAGGCCGTGGGCATTCCAAAAAGCACGGCGACAGCGTTACCAATCAGGAAACCGTGGTTATTGCCCTCACGGGCAAGCCCGCCGTTGCCGTAGTGGCTGGCACGGAGGTGCCGTTCACCATCCGGGCCAGCTTTCCTGTAATGCACGATGGCAAGCTTGTGGGCAGCGTCTCTATTGGCACCTCGCTTGTCACGCCCGCCTATCTTGATTGGCTCAAAAAGCTTTCTGGCGTCAACGTCACCATTTTTAAGGGTGATACACGCGTTATGACAACCATCATGCAGGATGGCAAACGCGCAATCGGCACCAAGCTGCAATCGCCTGAAATCCTCAAGGCCGTGCTTGAGCGCGGCGAAACGGTGTATTCGCATAATAATATCCTTGGTGTTGACTACAATTCTGCCTACTGGCCAGTCAAAGATGCCAACGGCAAAATTGTGGGCATGTGGTTTGTAGGCATGCCCATTGACGAATTGCAGCGTCTGGAACGCGTGGCCATAAGCAATTCCATATGGATTGGCGTGGGCCTGCTGGTCTTTCAGCTGATTCTTTCGTTTATCCTCGGTCTCAAGATCAGTGCCCCCATACGCAAAATAACCGCCTATGCGCAGGCTGTGGCCGATGGCAACACCGAAGCGCAGCTTGACGTATACAGCCGCGACGACATGGGCCAACTGGCAGATTCCTTGCGCACGATGGAAGATAATCTGCGCAAGTTGGTGCACGATGCCAGCGAAAAGGCAGAGGAAGCCCACAAGAGGGGTGAAGAAGCCAAGCTCGCCATGGAAGAGGCCCGTGTGGCCCAGGCACAGGCGGAGCAGGCCAAGCGTGAGGGCATGATCAGCGCTGCTGCCCAGATAGAAGAGGTTGTGGAGCAGCTTAACGTCTCTATCAGCGATATTTCCGAGCAGGTGGAAAACACCAGCGGTGCTCTTGACCATGCCGCAAGCCGATTGGCGGAAACCGCAACCGCCATGGAAGAAATGAATTCCACGGTGCTTGAAGTTGCCAAGAATGCCGGCGGGGCGTCTGATATCTCCAACGCCGCCAAGCGCAAAGCAGAGGTCGGTTCCGAGATTGTGTCCAGGGCCGTGGTGGGTATTCAGGAAGTGCAGCGGCAATCGCAGGCCCTCAGGGACGGCATGGCCCAGCTGGACGACCACGCCAAGGCCATCAGCCAGATCATGGGCGTCATTTCAGATATCGCGGATCAAACCAATCTGTTGGCCCTGAATGCGGCTATTGAAGCCGCCCGTGCGGGCGAGGCTGGGCGCGGATTTGCCGTGGTTGCTGACGAAGTGCGCAAACTGGCGGAAAAGACCATGTCTTCCACCACCGATGTGGGCAACGCCATTGCGGCCATTCAACAAAGCGCCGGCCAGAGCATTCAGCAGGTGGAAAAGGCCGTTGGCAACATTTCTGAAGCCACGGAGTATTCCAATAAGTCTGGCGAAGCCCTGAAAGAAATCGTTGGCATGGTGGATCAGACAGCCGATGAAGTGCGGGCCATTGCCGCCGCAAGCGAGCAGCAGTCTGCCACCAGCGAAGAAATCAACAGGTCTGTCGCTGATGTTAACCACATTGCGGCCAGCACTTCGCAATCCATGCAGGTCGCCATGAAGGAACTGGAATCCCTGCGCGCCCTGGCCCGCAACCTCATGGATCTTATAGAACATATGAAGAAGGCTTAAGCCCCAGCGGCTTACCCGCCATGATGCATAAAGGCTCTGTTCCTCCGGGAACAGAGCCTTTGCTCTTTTTTGTGGGCTGTGCTCGCCGCACTGTTCGGCTGTCAGGGCAAAAGGGGATTGCAGTGTATTGTTGCCCCCCTGGTTTCCGTCAGATATTCCCGTTACCTTGCTCCCGCCTTGGTCTATTTGCGCAGAATTGTTTTCAAAGTTTCAGCTTCTGGCCCGCTGCAATTTTTAAGAAACTGTTCAAGGCGGGTTTGTACGGCTGGATGGCGTGGCGCGAGGTCGTACAGCGAGGCCGCTGCTGCGGCGCTGCCGGAAAATGAGTCGTTATTGCGCAGCCCTTCTGAATTCAGCTTGGCGTAGTGCAGGGCCGCACGGATAATGACATCAAGAAATTCATTGCTGCCAGAGGCCATAAAGGCCGCCCAATACATCTGCAATACGGATTTCTCCGAGTAGATGTCCCAGTTGACCAGCGGGGCGGGGCTGTGCCGAATCTGCTGGAGGAGAAGCTTTTCCTCCGGTTGCAGCAGGGTGGCAAGCAGCTCTTCTTCATCAGGCAATTGCGCAAGATGGGCCATCCAGGCCAGAGTACGCCGTCCATCGCGGCTCAGACCGGGCTGGGGCGGCAACAGGCGTTGCCGGGCAGACGGATCATCGCGCAGCACCTGCGCCAGAAAGGTTGCCAGCATGATCTGCTTGAGGCTGTCTTTCAGCACCCCTTGCCCGTCAAACGTGCGCAAAATGCCTGGCAGCGTCTCGGTGCGGCGGTGCTGGTAATAATATTCCAGGTCATTGGCATAAAAGGACAATCCCTTGGAAATGGCAAGCGCATTGCAAGGGCGCGGCCATGCAGCGGGCAACAGGCAGGCAAGGGTTGCCGCTATAATCAGAAAAACCGCGAAGCGGGCAGGGGGAGTAGAAATTTTCATATAGGTGGTGTGGGTTAATCGAAGTCGGCAAGCAGGGCATCCAGCCCCAGCACATTGGGCGAGCTTTCGCGCAGGCGGTTCAGCAGGCGCACGCGGGCTTCCAGCAGGTGGGGGGAGGACACGCCGTTACGGATGGAACTGTGCGCCTCCAGAAAAGCCGCCAGATTGTCGCAAACCTTAACAAGCTGGCCGTCCTTGGGATCCAGGTCGTCCCGGTTGCATGCGGCAAGAGCCTGAAAGCCCTCAACAGCGCGAACTGTGCCGTTTTCGCGCACGCATTCCTGAAATTCGGAACCGACAGCTGCGCCAAGGTAGTATTCAATACGCTCCACCAGCGAGGTGAAGCCCTCAGCGCGCAAGGGACCATACACGCGGCGTTCCAGTTCTTTATCCTCGTATTCCTTGATGATTTTTGGCAGGTCTGAAATGGACTGCTTGACCGGCGAGATGATGTCGCGGGTGAGCACTTCCGGCAGGTCGTGGAACAATCCGCAGAAAAAATTGTTGTTGGCGCGCGCCGGGCAGGCATCGACGGCAAGACTGAAACAGTAGGCGTAGCTTGCCACAATAAACATATGGCCGAGAACCGACGTGGCCGGAATGCGCGGGGCCTGCGTCCATCGCACCTGAAAGCGCAACTGGCCGCACAGGTTGGCAAGGCGCGAGAGGGCCGTGCTCTGGCTGCGCATGGCGGCGAGGCCGCGCAAGTCCGTGAACGTATCCAGCCGATCGGGAAACGACTGGCCTATGTCGCCCATTTCATCATCAAACGGCGCGTTAAGCGGCTCTATGAGCCTGAACTCCCACTGCGAGGCAAAGAGGTGGGCAGCAGTAAGAATGCGCCGCGCAAGCGTGTCGTCATCCGGGCTGGTGTGCCACTGGCGCATGCGTTCCCAAAAGGGGCCAAGAGGCGCAAGCGAAGGCTCAAGCCTGTCGAGCACGTGCTCGGTCAACTGGCGGAACTGCTCCGGGTTTTCCTTGATCCTGTAGAAGATGGGAGGCTTGATGTCCGTGATGATGAGCCGGTAGAAATAGTCAAACAGCCCGCCCTCAATGATTTCTGTTGCAAGCGCGGTGCGTTCCGGGTCAGTCATGTGCCGGGAGTTTTCGTGCCAGAGCACGCAGGCCAGGAGCATTTTGTGCGCCTGCTTGTCAATCTCAAGCAGTTCCACTGGCCGCAGCTTGTCATTCCAGCGTAACAGGTACGCGCCGGAAAAAATAAGCTGTAGAAGATTCTTGCGAATTACAGGCATGAAAAGCCTCCCCAAAAATGGCTGCGCAAAAAAACAGTTTGCACTATAGGGCGGAGTGGGGTAAAGCTCAAGAGCTTCAACACTGTTACCGGGAAAAAGCCGCATATGCCAAGGGCATGTGGGGTTGCGCCCCGATTGAGATGAGCGGTTGCGCCTGCAACCCGCGAGTTCTGGTGCTGCGGTGTGCCGCCAAAGTGGTCAGTTTTTCGCCCCTGATGGGGGCGAATGCTTGACAGCTATTGGCGTTTATAGTATTGAGGCTGCCTTTACTGCGATATTGTCGTCATCCCCGTTCGACGGCACATCGCGCAATGGATCTTTTTGCTGCCGTTATGGCCGCTGATATTTGCAGATGTGAGGAGTCACTCCGATGAAGACGTTCAGCCCCACCCCCAAAGACATCAACCGTGAATGGTTCGTGGTTGACGCTCAGGATCAGGTGCTCGGTCGTCTGGCCAGCCAGATAGCCCACCGCCTGCGCGGCAAACATAAGCCCGAATTCGCTCCCCATATGGATAACGGTGACTTTATCGTGGTTGTTAACTGCGAAAAGATTAAAGTTACCGGTAAGAAGATGACTGACAAAAAGTACTACCGGCACTCTGGCTGGGTGGGCGGCCTCAAGACCACCCAACTCGGCGACATGCTGGCCGACAAGCCCGCCCGCGTGCTGACCGCTGCGGTGCGAGGCATGCTGCCCAAGAATCGTCTGGGCCGCGCCATGCTGAAGAAACTGAAGATTTACGCCGGGACCGAACATCCGCATACGGCCCAGAATCCCCAGCCGCTGACGCTGCCGCATTAAGGAGTAAAGAGCCATGAGCGAGAAATTTGAATACGGCACTGGCCGCCGCAAGACCGCTACGGCCCGTACCCGCATCTACGCCGGTTCCGGCGGCATCACGGTAAACGGCCGCAACTTTGAGGATTATTTTCCTCGCAAGACCCTGCAGATGATCATCCGTCAGCCCCTGGTTCTTGCCAAGCTGTCCGACAAGTTTGACATCCGCGTGAACGTTGCCGGTGGCGGCGTTACCGGTCAGGCTGAAGCCGTGCGCCACGGTATTTCCCGTGCGCTGCTTCTGGTTGACCCGGCCCTGCGCCCCATGCTCAAGAAAGCTGGCTTCCTTACCCGCGATGCCCGCAAGAAAGAACGTAAAAAGTACGGCCTGCGCGCTGCCCGCGCCCGGTACCAGTACTCCAAGCGTTAATATGCCTTTATGGAAGCCCTCTTTATGGGAGGGCTTCCTTTTTGCCTTTGAGCGGGTCGCATGTCGGCCCGCTTTTTTTTGGCGGAGTTCCTGAGCAGTTTTGTAGGAATGCCCGGGCCGCTCCCGCTCCAATCCCGGCTACTCTGCGGAGTGCCGCATCTGTGGTGGTGTTATGGAAAACGACAATACTTCAAATTTTTCTTCCGCATCTGATGTGTTGCCGATGCTGGACTATGCCTACACCCATGAGCAGACGCAGGCCACTACCGGCTATTTTTCCTGTGTTCCGCCAGAAGACCTGAATTTTGACCGTGCGCTGGAACGGCTTGAAGCCGCGCCGATGGACGACTTTCTGCACCTGCATCTGTTAAAACTGCTCGCAGGCAAAGCGCAGGACGAACTGAACCTTCTGGCCGCCAGTTGTTATGATGCGGCCATCAACGAGTTTACCCGTCCAGTGCTGGCGGCCCTGCTGGCTGAGTGCACCTTGCTCGGCGCGGAATCGCCTGGGAAGGGCCAGGGCTTTTGCGCGTTCTTTCCGCCTGATGCCGCCGAACGACTTGCAGCTTACAGCCCCGCTGTGTATTTGCGGGCTGCAAGCCTGCCTGACCACGCCATTGCAGCTGCCTGGAGCTCCCTGTTCCGCGCCAATATCTGCGAGCATCATTCCCTGCCGCGCCCGGATGAGGCTGGCATAGCTCCCCTGTTCAGCGGGGAACTGCTTGATGCCACAGCCCGGCGCATGGCGGAGCATGCCGATGCACTGGCCCGGCAACACGAAAAACTCAAGGCCGAAGCCTGGGAACCCTGGCAGCGCCCCCCATCGCAGGAAACATACCTGCGCGCCTTGGACGCGCTGATGGAAAACGGCGTTGTGGATGGCCCGGAAATGCGCCATGAAGCTTCGCTTTCGCCCATTGCGCTGCTGCGCGGCTGGCAGGTGGATATTGCCGTAACAAGCGGTTCTGTGCGCCACTCCTTGCGGGGCAAGGCCACAGCCTACGGGCGCGGCCTGTCCCTGGCGGCGGCCCGGGCATCCTACGCCATGGAAATTGTGGAGCGCGCCAGCGCCTATGTGAGCGTTGGGCCGGGGGATGGCACTGCCGCCAATGCCGGGACAATCCTTGACCGCAAAACAGAACTGCCCCTGACGCTTGCGCGTTTTTCCGAGCTGGCGGAGCAGGGCAGAGCGGCGCTCGACCCCAATCTGCTGCCCCTGGAAGCTCCCTATACTGATGCCCCCCTGCACTGGCTCCCTGCCTCTGACGCATCAGGCGCGACTGTTCTTGTGCCTGCGCAGGCGGTTTTTCTGTTCTGCAATCTGGACGAGCAGGCCCTGTTTATTGCTGGCGGCTCCACCGGCCTTGCGTCTGGCAATATTATGGATGAAGCTGTGGTTGCCGCCCTAACGGAAATTGCCGAGCGCGACGCCGAGGCCACAACTCCTTACAGTCGCACGCGCTGTTTTATGCTGCGCAGCCGTGATCAGCTCATTCAGTCGCTGCTTGACGACTACGCCGCCTGCGGTATCCGCGTGCAGTTTCAGGATTTGACCACGGAGCTTGGGCTCCCGGTGTATCAGTGTTTTGTCACCGGGCGTGACGGTACCGTCGCGCGGGCCACAGGAGCCAATCTTTGCGGCGCGCGCGCTGCCCTGGCGGCGCTCACTGAAACCCCGTGGCCCTACTCAACGGCGCAAAACAAGCCCCCATGCCCTTCAGCATCAGGACTAGCGGGACTGCCTGTTCGTGTGTTAGAGGATTTGCCGGATTACAGCATGCCCTCCCCCCGCGTCAACCGCCGTTTGTTAGAGTCGGTGCTGTCGGCGCACGGCAGAAGTCCTCTCTATGTGGATCTGACCCGCAAGGATTTTGATATCCCGGTGGTCAGGGCCATTGTTCCCGGTTTTGCCCTCACGGCAGAGTGGGACAGGTTCTCAAGGCCGGACGCGCGCCTTTTTGCGCGTTATGCCGCGTGTTGTCTATGAGTTGCCGTAAGTACGGCTAATTACAATTGCAGCCCGGCGGCAACTCGGGTATAGTAGGGAGCGACCGGCCCATAAGTGAACAGGCCGCTCTGAACGCACAACCTTTGGAGGGTTAGGATGAAACTGGGTAAATTTCTTGCCGCGCTGGCTGGTCTGGCGCTGACCTTCGGCGTTGCCGGCCAGGCGCTTGCCGCTGATGCCGGTCCCATCAAAATCGGCGTGTACCTTCCCCTGACCGGGCAGAATGCCTTTGGCGGCCAGCTCGAACTTGAGGGCGTGCGTCTCGCCCATAAGGAAATGCCCAAGGTTCTTGACCGCCCCGTTGAACTGGTGGTGGTTGACAACAAGTCTGACAAGGTCGAAGCCGCCAACGCCGTGAAGCGCCTTGTGGAACGCGACAAAGTCGTGGCCCTTATCGGCACCTACGGTTCCTCGCTGGCCATGGCTGGCGCTGAAGTGGCTGAAAAGGCCGCTGTTCCCGGCGTGGGCACCTCCTGCACCAACCCCCTTGTGACCCAGGGCAAGAAGTACTACTTCCGCGCCTGCTTCATCGATCCTTATCAGGGCGCTGCTGCCGCCACCTATGCCTATGAAACCCTCGGCTTCCGCAAGGCCGCCGTGCTCATGGACATGACCAGCGACTACGCCGTGGGCCTCTCCAGCTTCTTTACCCGCGATTTCAAGAAGCTCGGCGGCGAAATCGTGGCTACCCTCAAGTACAGCTCCGGCGATCAGGACTTCACCGCCCAGCTGACCGAACTCATCGCCAAAAAGCCTGACATCGTCTTCATGCCCGCCTACTTTGCCGAAGGCGCCATCATCATGAAGCAGGCCCGCGAACTGGGTGCCAAGTTCCGCCTCATGGGCGCGGACGCCATGGACAACCCCGACACCCTCAAGCTGGGCGGCAAGGCTGCGGAAGGCTTCCTGCACACCACCTTCCCCTACGACCCCGCCATGCCCAACATGAGCCCCGAAGCCAAGCGCTTCACCGAAGCGTGGAAGGCCGCCTATCCTGACAAGGAAACCAACGTTAACGGCGCTCTTGGCTACAACACCTATTTCCTGATTCTTGACGCCATCAAGCGCGCCAACTCTTCTGATCCCAAGGCCATTACCAAGGCTCTGGCAGAAACCAAGGATCTGCCCACCGCTCTGGGCCTGCTGACCATCAACAAGACCCATGACGCAGAAATGCCCGTGGGCATCATTGAATACAAAGATGGCAAGCGCGTTTACGTGGGCGAAGTTACACCCAAATAAGTAAACAACAGATCAACCCCGCGGCGATATTCGCCGCGGGGTGCTTTTTTCATTTTTTTGCCGCTGTTCGAGCGGAAGGGCCTATTGTGGCCTTTTGTCCGTTGCGAGGCGCTGAGGTGGCCCATGAGCCTTGATATGTTTTTGCAGCACTGCTTTAACGCCCTGACCCTTGGGTCGCTGTATGCGCTGATCGCCATCGGCTACACCATGGTTTACGGCATCCTGCGCCTGATCAACTTTGCCCACGGCGATATTTTGATGATCGGCGCGTACTTTGTATTTTTCGGCACGTTCGCATTTGGCTGGCCCTGGGGTGTAGCCGCTGTTGTCGCCGTTCTTGGCGCCAGCGTGCTCGGCATCCTTGTAGAAAGGATAGCCTACAGACCCTTGCGCGACGCCCCGCGTATTTCGGCGCTTATCAGCGCCATTGCCGTATCATTTTTTATTGAAAGCCTCGCCGTGGTGGTCTTTACAGGCCAGCCACGCCCCGTGTTGCAGCCCGAATGGCTGGTTTCTGAATGGCAGCTTGGCGGCATACGCATCCTGCCGCTTACGGCCTTTGTGCCGATCATGACCATCGTGCTTGTGGCCGTGCTTTTGTATGTGGTGTACCGCACAAAGCCCGGCCTCGCCATGCGCGCCATTTCAAAAGATATTGAAACCACGCGCCTTCTGGGTGTGCGGGTGGACAACATCATTGCCCTCACGTTTGGTATCGGCTCTGCACTGGCGGCGGCCTCGGGCATCATGTGGGCCTTGCGTTACCCGCAGGTGCACCCCTACATGGGCATCATGCCCGGCCTCAAGGCCTTTATTGCCGCAGTGTTCGGCGGCATCGGCTCCATTCAGGGCGCTGTTATCGGCGGTGTCGCCCTTGGCTTTGTTGAAATCATGACCGTGGCCTTTATGCCTGAGCTTTCGGGGTACCGCGACGCCTTCGCCTTTGTGCTGCTGGTGTTCGTGCTGCTGTTCAAGCCCACAGGGCTGCTGGGTGAGCGAATGGAGGAGAAAATCTAATGCGCCTGAACAGAAGCACCATTCTGAGCATTATGGTCATGCTGCTGTTTGGCCTTGTGCTCTCCCAGGCAGAAAGCTTTCTCGGCGATTATCAGATTTATATCGCCAAACTCATTTTCATCAACGCCATTCTGGCGCTTTCGCTCAACCTGATCTACGGGTTTACCGGGCTCTTCTCTTTGGGGCATGCCGGGTTTATCGCCATTGGCGCGTATGTTTCGGCCTTGTGCATCCTGAGCCCCGAGCAGAAAGAAATGATGTGGATTCTTGAACCCATCATCTGGCCTTTCTCCGACCTGTTTACGCCTTTCTGGGTTTCTGCGCTGGCTGGCGGGCTGGTGGCCACCATCTTTGCCTTTATCATCGCCGTGCCAGTGCTGCGGCTTGGCGATGACTATCTTGGCATTGCCACCCTCGGCTTTGCGGAAATCATCCGCGTCATGATCGTTAACGCTACGTCCATCACCAATGGTTCGCTGGGCATCAAGGGCATTCCAGGGCACGCCAGCCTGCTTTCGTGCTATATCTGGATGCTCTTCACGCTCATAGTGCTTTCGCGGCTCATATTCAGCAATTTCGGAAACGTGATGCGCTGTATACGCGATAACGAAATCGCCGCCAGGGTCATGGGCATCAACGTGTTCCGCTACAAGGTGCTTTCGTTCTGCGTGGGCGCGTTTTTTGCCGGTGTGGGCGGGGCGCTGCTTGGCTCTCACCTCTCCACCATCGATCCCAAGATGTTCAACTTTTTGCTGACCTTCAACGTGCTTATGTTCGTTGTGGCTGGCGGTCTTGGCTCGCTGACGGGCAGCCTGCTCGGCGCCACGGTCATCACCATCCTGCTTGAATGGCTGCGCGCCATTGAAGAACCCATGGATCTGGGCTTTATTGAAATCCCCGGCATCCCCGGCATGCGTATGGTGGTGTTTTCGCTGGTGCTGCTGGCCATTATTCTTTATCGGCGCGAGGGCATCATGGGTACCCGTGAGCTGACCTGGAAATCAATGGGCGCGTTCTTCAGGAGGGGCAAGGCATGAGCGGTTTTAATCTGCCCAAGGCTCCCAATTACGAGGGCGCACTGCTGCTGGCCAAGGACGTAACCATGCGTTTTGGCGGCGTGACCGCCGTGAGCGATCTTTCCATCTCCCTGCCCAAAGGCGCCATTGCGGGCATTATCGGCCCCAACGGCGCTGGCAAAACTACAGCTTTCAACGTTCTGAGCGGTTTTTATACCCCGCAGGAAGGTGACGTGGTTTTTGACGGCAAGAGCGTGAAGGGCCTTGGCCCCTCGGAAATCTGCCGCATGGGCATGGCCCGCACTTTCCAGAATATCCGCCTGTCGCAGCAGATGACCGTGCTTGAAAACATCATGGTCGGCTGTCATGTGCGCCGCCGCTGCCCCTGGTGGATGGCCCCTCTGGGCATCCCCGCTTTTTATAAGGAAGAAGCGGCCATTGTGGAAAAAAGCAAGCAGCTTGCTGATCGGGTAAACCTGAGCGGCAACCTCAACGATCAGGCGGGCAGCCTGCCTTACGGCGCGCAGCGCAGGCTTGAGATTGCCCGCGCTCTGGCCACGGAGCCCAAACTGTTGCTGCTTGATGAACCCGCAGCGGGTATGAATCCGCAGGAAAGCCTGGATCTCATGCACTTTATCGGCCATATCCGTGACGAATTCGACCTCACCATTCTGCTGATTGAGCATGACATGAAGGTCGTCATGGGCGTGTGCCAGTACATCTGGGTCATGGAATACGGCGCCTTGATCGCCGAGGGCGAGCCGGAATCCATACGCAACAACCCCGTGGTTATCCGCGCCTATCTGGGTGAGGACGCCACGCTGGAAAAAGTCATTTAGCCGTGACAAGGGCGGCGGAGCCTTGCTCCGTCTGCCCGTTGCGGCTTGCAAAGGCGCTGTTTGCCGCTCCTGTGCAGGAGCAAACGGCCATACGCAGCAGATAGACATGCCCGGAAAGCTCTTCCGGCGCAGACCGACATATGGACAGGGTGCATCATGCTTGAAATTCGTAATCTCCATGTGCGCTACGGCGGCATTCAGGCCGTTCAGGGCGTAAGCCTGAATATCCCGCGCGGCAGTATTGTGACGCTTATCGGGGCCAACGGCGCGGGCAAGAGCAGTATCATCCGCTCCATTGCCGGCCTGAACAAAACCATCAGCGGCGACATCCTGCTGACCCGCCACGAGGGCGACGCCCCGGCTTCGCTCATGGGCCTCAAGCCCGAAGACATGGTGCGCAAGGGTATTTCTCTTTCGCCGGAAGGGCGGCGTATCCTGCCCCATCTGACGGTGGAGGAAAACCTGCACCTGGGCGCATATTCGCGCAGCGACAAGGCAGAGATAGCCCATGATATCGAGTGGGTTTACAGCCTGTTTCCCCGGCTTAAAGAACGTCTCTGGCAGAAGGGCGGCACGCTCTCCGGCGGCGAACAGCAGATGCTGGCCGTGGGCCGCGCGCTCATGAGCCGACCCGATCTGCTCATGCTTGACGAACCCTCTCTGGGGCTTGCTCCGCTGCTGGTGCGCGAGATTTTCGACATCGTCAAGCGCATCAACGAAGAGGGTAAAACCGTCCTGCTGGTGGAACAGAACGCCTTTGCGGCGCTTTCTGTGGCGCACTATGCCTACATTCTTGAAGTTGGCAGGGTGGTGCTTGAAGGCCCAGGCCGCGAGCTGCTTGAAAATCCCAAGGTCAAGGACGCCTACCTCGGCGGCTAGACCTGCTCCTGATTACAGACCGCGCTGATCTGGTCAACGCTCAAACCGGCAATCGTATGACTGCCGGTTTTTTGTTGCTGCAGGCTTCGGCTAATTCAGCAAGGCGCGATCTCATATAACCGGGCCGCCGGGGTGAGCAAAATGCTGCGGCTTGCCACCCCGTGCCGGGGGTATTAGTATTCATGTTGGTTAAAAACAGTCCGGGGAGCAGGGCACTTGCTGCTTTTGCCTCTGCGACCTTGCGACTGCAAATCCATAAGGAGCAAACATGCAACGCATACTTCTGTTATTGCCCCTGCTGCTGGCCTTGCTGGCTGGCGCGGCCTCTGCCGCACCGGGCGAACAGCGAACCCTGACCAAACTGCCCAACGGGCTTTCCGTGTATATCATCAAGGACAGCCGCTTCCCCCTGGTGGCAACGCGCCTTTACGTGCGCACCGGGTCGGCCAATGAGGACGCCAAGCAGGCGGGCATCAGCCATTTGCTGGAGCACATGGTCTTCAAAGGTACAGAACACCGGCCCAAAGGCCAGGTGGCACGCGATGTGGAAGCCCTTGGCGGCTACCTCAACGCAGCTACCAGCTTTGACAAAACATGGTACATGACGGACATGCCCGCCGCTCACTGGCGCATGGGCATGGACGTGGTGAAGGAAATGGCCTTTCAGGCCGCTCTGGATCCCAAGGAGCTGGAGTCGGAAAAAGAAGTGGTGATTTCCGAGCTTGAGCGCGATCAGGATTCGCCCATGAGCAGGCTGTTTGAAAGCCTGCAGGTGTCCACGCTCCAGAACACCCCCTACGGGCGGCCCATCATCGGCTTTAAGGAAACCGTGCGCGCCATCACCGCCGACGACCTGCGAGCCTATGTGCAGCGCTGGTATCAGCCGCAGAACATGATGTTGCTGGTGGCGGGCGATATTGACCCGCAGGCAGTGCTGCAACACGCGCAGGAACTTTTTGGCGGCATGGCCAACACCAACGATTTTGTTACGCCGCCGCAGGTTGATTTGCTCACGGCCCCCGGCGGTCAGCGCGTTGAAGTGGTGCGCGGCCCCTGGAACAAGGTCTATCTGGGCATGGCCTTTCCTGCGCCAGCCCTGCGCGACCTGCGCTCTGTAGATCTGGACGTGCTGAGCTACCTGCTTGGCGGTGACGGCACCTCTCTGTTGAGCCGCAAATACGAGTATGAAAAACAGCTTGTGGACAGCATCAGCGTGGGCAACATGAGCCTTGAGCGTGCGGGCATGCTGTATATTACCGCCAATATGGCTCCGGAAAAGCTGGAGGCCTTCTGGCAGGGGCTGACCACAGACCTTGCCAAACTCAAGGCCGCAGACTTCAAGCCCGAAGCCCTCAAGCGCGCCCGCTACAACCTTGAAGACAGCATGGACCGCTCGGCGGAAACGCTCAACGGCCTGGCCTCCTGGCTAGGCAGCGTCCAGTTTGAGCTGGGCGGCGATGTGGCGGAACAGAACCTGCGCTTCACCCAGCGCAATGTTTCGCAGCCGCAGGTACAGCAGGCCATTGACCTCTGGCTTGACCCCGGCAGGGCGCGGGTGCGTGTGCTTGCGCCTGAGAATGCCAAGCTGCCCGATCTGGAAGCCGTGCTGCAAAAGAACTGGCCCGGCAGCGCCGCTGCCAAAACAGCGCAGCAGGCTTCGGCTACTGCGGGTCAGCAGGAAGTGATCGATCTGGGGCAGGGACGTACCGTCATTCTTATCCCTGATGCCACAGTGCCCTATGTGGCGGTTGATCTCATGCTGCCCGGCGGCAACGCCCTGCTGAAGCCCGACCAGCAGGGGCTGGCAGAATTGACGGCCAGCACCCTTGGCGATGGCAGCGGCAAACTGGATGCCCAGGCCATGGAACGCTATTTCGCTGACCGCGCGGCTTCACTCTCCGCCAAGGCGGGCCTGCAAACCTTTACAGTGTCCCTGACTGGCCCGGCCCGGTTTAATGCCGATTATTTCTCCATGCTGGGCGAGGTGCTGGGCAAGCCCCGCTTTGAAGCCAAGGAAATCAAGCGTGAAGCGGAAAACATGAAGGCCGCCATCCGCCAGCGGGCAGACAGGCCCACCTCCTTCCTGTTCTCGCGGGTGAATCCCTTCATCTTCCCCGGCGGGCAGCCCTACGGCTACGACAGTCTGGGTACGGAAGCGAACCTCTCCAGGTTTACGCCCAAGGATGTGCGCTCGTTCTGGGACAAGCAACTCGTGCAGCCCTGGGTGCTGGCAGTGGCAGGCGATTTTGACCGCGAGGCCGTGCTGGCCTTTGCTCGTACTCTGCCCACGCCAGACAAAAAGGATTTCTCCTTGCCCGCCCCCTCATGGGGTGATGCCCGCAACCTTGATCTGCATCTGCCGGGGCGCAATCAGGCCCACGTGCTCCAGATGTTCAAGGCTGTGCCTTACACCAGCCCGGATGCCCCGGCGCTCATGCTTTTGCAGTCTGTGCTTTCCGGGCAGAGCGGCCTGCTGTTCAGCCAGATGCGTGACGAGCAGGGCCTCGGATACACGGTCACGGCCTTTTACCGCGCCATGCCTCAGGCTGGCATGATGGCTTTTTACATTGGCACCACACCTGACAAGGTGGCGCAGGCGCGTGAAGGCTTTGCCAAGATTATTGCCGATATCAAGGCAAAACCCCTGCCTGCGGAATTGCTTGAAGCCGGGGCCAACCGCCTGCTTGGCGAATACTACCGCGACAAGCAAAGCCTTGGTTCCCGCGCGGGCGTGGCCGCCACAGACGCCGTGCTGGGCCTGCCACGTGATTTCAGCAAGTCGCTCATCGACAAAGCAGCCAAGCTGTCCCCTGAGGATATTCAGGCTGTGGCGCAGAAGTATCTGGACGACAAAAACCTCTACAACATGATCCTGCTGCCGTAGGCGGCGTTTCGGGTTTGTTGACGGGTCGCATCGGGTATCCGATTGTGCTTCCCTGCAAAACAACGGCGGAAGCGGAGTTGGGCCGATGCGGCCCCTTGTGTTTATTGGTTGTTACGGAATGCCCAATCACTGTTTGCGCGTACAAAAAAAGTTTTTATAAACGATATCTTCGGCAAGGGGCGGGCAAATAAAAATGTCAAGTCCGAGGTAAGTCCCCTTATGTGGAGGAGGCCGTCTTGAAAACCCGGCGTGGGTAGAGTAAGTTCTTGTCTGCGTTACGGGAACTGCTTTCTGAGGAAGGCTCGCCAGGTATCGGCTGCGGTCGCAGTGCCGGGGCCTGGGCGGCAGCGCCATGCGGGTATGATGCCTGAATTCATGGCGAAATGTTTCAGCAGCGCCAATCAAAGCCACACATGTTGCGGGTCGGGTTGCCTGATCTGGCATCAGTCAGGGCGAACATTTTTGTTCCCGCCCTCGCTGTTTTGCGGCCTTGATGTAGTGAAAAATTGGGCAGGCAAGAAAATTCAATAGTGAATTCGCAGTGTTGCTACGGCACTAGGAGAGCTTTTTTGCGTGTGTTTATTGACAGGGTGCAATTCTTTTGAGATTTTCTAGACATTGAAAGCGCCATGGAGCTTAATAGGGAATCCCCGTGAAAATCGGGAGCGGACCCGCCGCCGTGTGCCTGTTCAACACCGCTTTTCCTCGTGTGCCACTGGATAAAACCGGGAAGGCCGAAAAGCGGCAGGCAAGCCGGAAGACCTGCTTTCAACCGTTCTAAGAAAGTGGAGCATCTGCAACGGGCTTTTGCAGATGAACCGTCAGAAAAGGGCCATTGATGGCCTCTCCGCCCGTTTTGTCCGGGCGGCCTTTTTGTTCATAGCCCACACGTTGGAGCGAAGTTCATGCTCGCCAGCATTATAAAGCGCGACGGCACGGAAGTGCCTTTTGATTCGGTCAAGATTCTCAATGCCATCACCAAGGCCAATCAGGCCGTTGGCGGTGAAGACATGTCCCCGACTGACCTGCTGTTTGTCACCGAAAAGGTGTGCAAAAAGCTGGAGTCGCGCAGCCTCAAGCATGTGGAAGAAATTCAGGATGTTGTTGAAGAAACCCTGATTCAGTACGACTACGCCAAAAGTGCCAAGGCTTACATCCTGTACCGGGCCGAGCATACGAAAATCCGTAATGCGGAATCGTATCTCATGGATATTTATAAAAAACTTACGTATTCCCCGGCCCTGCAGGAAGACATCAAACGCGAGAATGCCAATATCGATGGCGATACGGCCATGGGCACCATGCTCAAGTATGGTTCCGAGGGCTCAAAATTCTTCATCGACAACTACATTCTGCCCAAGGACGCCTCCGCCGCGCACCTTAACGGCGATATCCACATTCACGACAAAGATTTTTACATGCTCACGGAAACGTGCTGCCAGATTGACCTTATCCCCTTGTTTAAAAATGGTTTTTCCACGGGGCACGGGCATTTGCGCGAGCCCAATTCCATTGAGAGCTACTCGGCCCTTGCCTGCATTGCCATTCAGGCGAACCAGAATGAAATGCACGGCGGCCAGAGTGTGCCGCATTTTGACTTTGCCATGGCTGAAGGCGTTATCAAAACCTACCGCAAGGAATATGAGCGCGCTTTTGCCGCATTTTTGCGCATTGCCCAGAATCTGGAGGAGCAGGCAGCCATTGACGCCGCCAGAGAAACCATCGCCCTGTTGCCCGAAGGCCCGCGCCTTGGCACCTGCGATGCTTTTGGAGAGGCCCTTGTGGCGGCTGTCCCCGAGGCCCGGCGCGAACTTGTGACGCGCGCGCATGCCTATGCAGCCGGCGAAGCCCTCAAATACACCGAGCGCCGCACCTATCAGGCTATGGAAGCCCTGATCCATAATCTGAACACCATGAATTCCCGTGCAGGCGCACAGGTGCCTTTCAGCTCCATCAACTACGGCACGGATGTTTCTGCCGAGGGGCGCATGGTTGTTAAAAACCTGCTGCGCGCCACCAAGGCCGGGCTTGGCAATGGGGAGACCTCCATTTTCCCCGTGCAGATATTCAAGGTGAAGTCCGGGGTCAACTATAATCCTGAAGATCCCAACTACGACCTTTTCAAGCAGGCTATGGATGTTTCCGCCATGCGGCTCTTCCCCAATTTCAGCTTTCTTGATGCGCCGTTCAACCTCCAGTACTACCGCCCGGGCGACTATAATACGGAAGTGGCCTACATGGGCTGCCGCACACGCGTGCTTGGCAACGTGTACGACAAGGACAGGCAGGTTACGTGCGGTCGCGGCAATCTGAGCTTCACCTCCATCAATCTTCCCCGGCTCGGGCTGGATGCGCGTGGCGACATCAGCCGTTTCTACGCTCTGCTGGATGACAAGATTGATCTGGTGTTCCGCCAGTTGCTGCATCGGCTCAAGATCCAGAGCGCCAAAAAAGTGCGCAACTATCCCTTCCTCATGGGCGAGGGCATCTGGCTCGATTCCGACAAACTGGGTTGGGACGACAGTATTGAAGAAGTGCTCAAGCACGGCACCCTGACCGTGGGCTTTATCGGTCTTGCCGAAACGCTCAAGGCTCTTGTGGGCCAGCACCACGGCGAAAGCGAAGATGCCCAGAAGCTCGGCATCGAGATTGTTACGCACCTGCGCAAGCGGTGCGATGACGAAGCCGAAAAGACCGGACTCAATTTTTCACTCATCGCCACCCCGGCGGAAAGCCTGAGCGGGCGTTTTGTCAACCTCGATAAAGCCAAGTACGGCAGCATCCCCGGCATCACCGACAGGGATTACTACACCAACTCGTTCCACGTGCCGGTGTACTGCCCCATCAAGGCCTTTAAAAAGATACAGATCGAGGCCCCGTACCACGCGTTGACCAATGCGGGCCACATCACCTATGTGGAGCTGGATGGGGATACCTGCAAGAACCTTGAAGCCTTTGAGAGCATCATCCGGTTTATGCACGATAATGGCGTTGGTTACGGCTCCATCAACCATCCTCTGGATCGCGACCCTGTCTGCGGCTATGTGGGCGTGATCAACGGCGCCTGCCCCCGCTGCGGCCGCAAGGAAGGCGAAGGCGTAAGCGCCGAGATGCTTAAAGAACTGCGTAAAAAATACCCGCACACCCCCAAGTGGGACTAGCGGTCATATACAATTTTCATCAACTTTTGCTTATAGAACAAGGAGAGCGACAATGCTAATGAAATCGCGTCTGTTCGAGGAAACCAAGCCCGCGCAGAAACTTGTGGGTCAGGATGTGGGCTTTGAACGTACCCGCCGCATCACCGGTTACCTTGTGGGAACGCTTGACCGTTTCAACAACGCCAAGCGCTCGGAAGAGCGCGATCGTGTCAAGCATGCCTGAATCCGGTAATGCCGGGGTCATGCGGCTGTCAGGCATTGTGGAGGAATCCATAGTGGACGGCCCGGGCCTGAGGTATGTCCTGTTCACGCAGGGTTGCCCGCATCACTGCAAAGGATGCCACAATCCGCAGACGCACGACTTTAAGGGCGGCTTTCCGTTTACGGCGGAGGCCGCCCTTGCCCAGATTGGGGAAAACCCTCTTCTGTCGGGAGTGACGCTGTCTGGCGGGGAGCCCTTTGAGCAGGCCCAGGCGCTCTGCGCCGTGGCCGAGGGCGTGCAGGCCATGCGCAAAAATGTGATGACCTACACGGGTTACACATTTGAAGCCCTGCTTGCCCGCAATGACTACTGGACAAACCGGCTGCTGGAACTGACGGATGTTCTTGTGGATGGCCCCTATGTGGAAAGCCTCCGCGATCTTGAGTTGCAGTTCAGGGGCAGTTCCAACCAGCGCCTTCTTGACCGCGCCAGCCGTGAGCGAATAGCGGCAGCATTGTGCAGCCGTTGAATTTTTACGAATCCTGCCAGTTTGTTCTGCCGGTAACGCTTGCTCCCCGCTTTTGGCGGGGTTTTTTATTGGGGTTTGGCCGCAGGCGGCTCACTGTTTCGGTGTGGCTTTTGTGCCGGTCACATAGGAGGCAAAACCCACATCCATCTGCTGTATATGGTCCACCAGCCAGGTTTTCAGGTATTCCAGCAGGGCAATATCAATAAAGGCCTTGTCGTCAAGCACGGCCTCACGAAGTTCTGTCACTGCTTTTCTGAAACCCTGGTGCACTTCAATGTGCCTTGCCGTGAGCGGATATGGCGTGCGGCTGAAGAAAAGTTCTTCTGTGGCAAAATGGCTGAAGGCATAGCCCGTCAGATCATCAAGAATTTCGAGCAGCAGCTTTTTATCGCAGCCTTTCTGCATTCCACGGTGCAGCTTGTTGATGTACGAAAGCAAGAGCTTGTGCTGGCCGTCAATGACCGGAATGTTCGTGTTGTAACGGCTATCCCAGGGGAAAGCCTCTGCAAGCTCAGTATCTGCTTCGTCCTTATCAGTGGCGGCTGCGTCCAAAATCTGGCTGGCGTGCAGCAATATGCTTTCGCTATGGTGCAGCGCCGCAGAAAGAGCAAGAATTTGCTCCTTACGCGGGCGGTCCTCGGGCAGCCCATTGCCCGCCTCAGCAGCAGTGGCCAGGTCGTTCAACTCTGACTGGGCGTTGCGCAGGGCCGCAAGGGCCGTCTGCTGCGTCTGCATGTCCACAACGCGCCTTTCGCGCAGTTCCTGAATTTCCTGCCGGAGTTTGTCTGCTGTTTCGCGCGCTTCGGCAAGGTCGTGGCGAAGCGCGGCCTCTCTGGCATTGAGGCTGTCTTCCAGAGCGCGCACAACATCGCAGGCCGTGGGTATGGAAGGGATTTCAGCGCAGTCCGGTTGCGCAATGGCAGCTACGAACGTGCGCAGGGGCAGCAGGAGGTATCGGTAGAGCAGCACAAGGCCGCAAAGGGAAAAAAGCAGGGAGAGGACAACTGCAAGCCGGGAAAAGGGCGGGGTGAGCTGCATGGCGATAATGCCAGCCAAGGGAGCAATAATCAGAAAAATGATTGGAACGCCCATGTTTTCCCCCGTCAATGGGTATGCCTACCCAGTCAAGGTTGCCTGGCAGCTCTTGCCGCCTCATCACATAACCTGCGCATAACCACAAAGTTTGCTGCGGCCTTGCGTTGGGCGCGTATGCGCTCTTTATTGACGCGTAGCACATTATCGGCCAGGAGCGCTACCACGCCTTTGTCCAGATAGCCGAGTTCCGCCATGGATGCGATGATTCTCATGGCTTCGGCCAGCGGCATGCCGCTACGGTAGGGGCGGTCTTCTGTGAGGGCTGTAAAAACATCCGCCACGGCGATGATACGTACAGGAAGCGTCAGGCTGCTTCCTTCAATTTTGTGGGGATAGCCCGTGCCGTCAATGCGTTCGTGGTGTCTGCCGCCCCATTCCCGCACGCAGGTAAAACCGGGTATGGAACCCAGCAAATTCATACTGATTTCAGCATGTTTTTGAATTTCCTGCACTTCGTCAGGCGTAAGCGCCGCTGGTTTTTCCAGAATTTCGAGTGGCACCGCAAGTTTGCCTATGTCATGCAGCAGACCGGCTACAAACATGGTCGTGAGATCGTCGGCGTCGGCCATGCGGGTTAGCCTGAGCAGCATGCGCGCCGTATAGGCCACGCCCAGCGAGTGGGTGGCGGTGAAGGGGCTTTTGGAGTCAATGGTTTGCGAAAAAAGCCCGCACAGTTCCACAAGCTGCACCGGGCCAAGAATTACAGAGCCAAATGCCGTAGCCAGGTATTCTTCCATGCGCTCGTGGCTGTCCAGAAACGCTGAAATTTCCGAATCATGAGCCAGGGTTGCCAGCGCTTCAAGGCAGGCTTGGGCGTATTCCCTGTCTTTTGCCTGCAGGGTGAGGCAGATGCTGTACAGGTCAGAAGCCTGCTTGCCGCGCAGGGCAACGTCAACCCGGTCAGCCAGGTGGATGCAGTTGGCTGGCAGTGCGTGCTGGTCGGAGGCCTCATAACTGCACCATTCCGTATGGTGATGCAGCACCATGTCGCACACTGGCCTGGGCAGCCCCGCAGTTTTGCAAAAGGCCCAGCCAGCCCGGCAGTGCAAGGCTTTGTTGCGTTCAAATATGAGGTCGCGCGTATCGCTTTTGAGCGGCACTGCGCCAATATCGTGCAGCATGCTGGCCATAAGCATGTACTTGCGCGTGGTGCGTGATATCCGCATGCGTTCAGCAATAACCTGGCTCAAAAAGGCAACCCGCAGATGGTGTCCGGCAAGAAGCGGCGTAACCATGTCCAGCGCGCGCGAAAAACCCATCAGCAGATCAAAAAGGCGAATTGAACGCATGAAACCTCACTCTCACCAATCGGAACAGATATTCAAAGTAAAATAATAGGACAACCGGCCCCCGGAGGCAATAGGCTCATTTGCACAGAGGCTGACAGAAAGAGTACTTTTTTGCATCATGGATGTTACGTAAGCCCCATGTTGCAATTGCACAGAGTTTTTGCCGCAGACGTAAATGTGCCGCACCCGGATGAGTGCGGCACATAATCTACAGGCATTGGAATCTGCGCCAACTACTGCTTGAGTCAGGATTAATCCTTGAAGGGAGAAATCATGCGCAAGGTTTTGATGACATCAGGGAAGTTCTGGATGACAAAGTCCACTTCTTCCTGCGTGGTGTAGCGGGAGAGGGAAAGGCGGATGGAGCCGTGGGCGTAAGTAAAGGGTACACCCATGGCGCGCAGCACGTGCGAAGGTTCAAGGCTGCCAGAGGTGCAGGCAGACCCGGAGCTTGCGCAGATGCCGAGCCTGTCGAGCATGAGCAGGATGGCTTCGCCTTCCACGTTTTTAAATGCAATATTGGTGGTGTTGGGCAGGCGGTTATCCACATCGCCGTTGACCATGCAGTCGGAGATACGTTCAAGCAGACCCTGTTCAAGCCTGTCGCGCAGCATGGCCACGCTGACGCGTTCTTCCTGCATGTGCGCAATGGCAAGCTGAGCCGCTGCGCCAAGCCCTGCAATGTACGGCACATTTTCCGTACCCGCGCGGCGACCCCGCTCCTGATGGCCGCCCCGCAAAAACGGGCGGAAGCGCACACCCTTGCGCACATACAGCACGCCAATACCCTTGGGGGCGTGCAGCTTGTGGCCGGAGAGCGAAAGCATGTCCGCAGGCAGATGGGCAAGGTCAATGGGCGTTTTGCCCACGGCCTGCACGGCATCCGTATGGAACAGCACGCCGCTCTCGCTAGCCATTTCAGCCATGCGCTGGATAGGATAGATATTGCCCACCTCGTTGTTGGCAAACATGATGGATGCCAGCGCCGTATCAGGCGTGAGGGCGGCTGCGTATTCGTCAAGGTCAAGGCGTCCCTTGTTGTCCACGCCAAGGTAGGTCACCCGGTAGCCCTGGCGTTCCCAGTGCTGCATGACGCTGAGCACGGCGGGATGTTCCACGCGGGTGGTGATGAGATGGCGCTTTTCAGGCTGGGTCTGGATGGCCGACCAGATGGCGGCGTTGTCGCTCTCCGACCCGCAGGAGGTAAAGATGATTTCGTCCGGGTTTGCGCCCAGCAGACTGGCCATCTGCTCGCGGGCTGTTTCGACCGCATCTGCCACCTGACCGCCAAAGGTGTGCATGCTTGAAGGGTTGCCGTACAGCTCGTTCAGATAGGGCAGGATGGCATCGCGTACTTCAGGCGCAACAGCCGTGGTGGCGTTGTTGTCAAGATAGATGGTTTTCATGGCGGTTAGGCCTCCTCAACCACGATGTCGGCTTCAACATGTTCGCGCAGCAGGCGCTGCACCAGATCGCGGATGGTCACTTCGCTCGAACGGCACTGGGCGCAGCGCCCGCGCAGGGAGACCACAACGCGCAGACCGTCCACATCCACCAGTTCAATATCGCCTCCGTCAGCAGCAAGCTGCGGGCGGATTTCTTCGTCAATGGTCTTGAGCACCTTCTGCATGCGCTGCACGTTGGTGAGGCGCGGCTTGGGCTTGAGCTCGACCAGCGGCTTCTGCTTGAGCTGGGCGGCCAGAATCTCGGCTATTTCATCAAGGCATTCGCCGCATGCGCCGCCAGCCTTGGTGTAGTTGGTGATTTCTTCAACTGTCTTGAGGCCGTTTTCAGTGATGGCGCGGATAATCTGGGCATCCGTGATGCCAAAGCACTTACACACCAGCTTGCCTTCTTCATGGGCATGGGGTACGGGCGGTTCGCCCTTCCATTGACGGATGGCGGCTTCAAGCGCCTCCTGGCCCATGACGGAGCAGTGCATCTTCTGCTTGGGCAGGCCGCCCAAAGCGTTGGTGATGTCCTTGTTGGTGATCTTGAGCGCGTCTTCAACAGACATGCCCTTGACCATGTCGGTCAGCACAGAGCTTGAAGCAATGGCGCTGGCGCAGCCAAAGGTTTCAAAGCTGGCGTCTTCGATGATGTGCTGGTCGTTGATCTTGAGATATAGCTTGAGTGCGTCTCCGCATGTCAGGCTGCCCACTTCGCCAATGGCGTTGGCGCCTTCAAGGGGACCCACATTGTGCGGCCGCAGAAAGTGGTCGTGTACTGCTTCAGTGTAATTCCACATGATTGCCTCCCGTTACGGAGCATTTCTCTGAGTCTATAATTTCCTGCAAGGTGCGCTTTTGCAGGAAGGAGCGGATGTGCCCGTCCAGTTCTGTCCAGAAGCCCCGGGTGGAGCAGTGGGATTCGCGTTGACAATGGCGACCCTTGCTCAGACAGCGCACAGGGGAAATTTCACCCTCAAGATGCTGAAAGACTTCTTCAATGTTAATATCTGTTGGCGACTTGGCAAGTGAGTATCCGCCGCCAGAACCGCGCACCGCACGCAAAATGCCCATGGGGCGCAGTGCCCGCACTATCTGTTCCAGATAGCCCGATGAGATGTTTTCTTCTCGGGCCACCTGCCCCAGTTGCAAAAGAGAGCCCTGGGGCTGGGCCGCCAGACGCAGCAAAAAGCGCAATCCGTAACGGGTTCTGGTAGAAAATCGCATAGGCATCCTCGTATCCTGTAGGGGTTCAGGATTATGAACTCTTACTTGCCCTGCCGGTCACGGGCAATGGCAGTAAGGCTGAAGGGCGTTTCCTGGTATACGTAGTAGTTGAGCCAGTTGCAGTAGAACAGGTGCGCGTGCGCCCGCCAGTTCATGTTGGGCAGACGGCTGGGATCGTTGCCGGGATAGTAGTTGCTGGGCGGTATGGGGTTCATGCCCCGTTCATGATCGCGGCGGAATTCCGCATCCAGGGTGCCCCTGTCGTACTCAAGGTGCCCGGTCATGAACACCTGCGAGTGATCGCGGCTTTCTACCAGGGCAAGCCCGGCTTCTGGCGATTCGGCCAAAATGCGCAGCTCGGACTGTTTGCTCACATCCTCGGCGCGAACTTCCGTATGGCGCGAATGGGGCGCGGCAAAGGTATCGTCAAAGCCGCTGAACAGGCGACAGCCGGGCTGCAAAATGTCGTGCTGGAACACGCCGGAAACCTTGGCAGGCAAGGCGTACTTGGGGATACCGTAAAAATGGTACAAGGCCGCCTGCGCCGCCCAGCAGATGTACAGGGTTGAGTACACGCGGCTTTGCGCAAAGGTCATGATGTCCAGCAGCTCGTGCCAGTAGTCCACATCCTCAAAAGGGAGATGTTCCACCGGAGCGCCGGTGACGATCATGCCGTCAAAGCTGCCGTGGCGAATTTCTGAAAATGTCTTGTAAAAGCGCTCAAGGTGCTGTGCGGGAGTATTTTTGGATTCGTGAGCTTCAGTGCGCAGCAGGGTGATGTTGACCTGGAGGGGCGAATTACTCAAAAGCCGCAGCAACTGCGTTTCTGTAGCTATCTTGGTGGGCATGAGGTTGACGATGGCGATTTCCAGCGGACGAATGTCCTGCTGGACAGCGCGATCTTCCGTCATCACAAAGATGTTTTCGCTTTCAAGCGCTGCACAGGCGGGAAGATCAGCAGGAATCTTGATGGGCATGTGGATGATCCTTTACAGCAAAGCAGTCTTACTTGGCAGTGCGTTCACTGCCCCTACGGCCCGTCTGCGGGTTACGGTTTTTGGGCAATTTCAGTTAATAAAAGCCCGCCCGTAAAACATAGCATTACACTATGTTTTGTCAAGGCGGACTTTAGGTATTTCCTACATGGGCATTTCTTGCCCACGTATACTTCTTGTAAGATGCCTACAATTGTACAATATGCGTCTCCGGCGTCAAGGTGCTGCCTGCGGCCTCAATGGCGCGGTGCGCCAGCCTGTCCAGCCCGCCGCAGCAGGGCACGCTCATGCGCAGTACGGTAATGCCCGCAATGCCGCCCTGTTTGATGATGGCTGTGAGCCTTTCGACCAGCACTTCATTGTCTTCAAGCTTGGGGCAGGCAATGATGGGCACGCGCCCGCGCATCCAGTCCGCATGCAGATTGGGCAGGGCAAAGCCTGCGCAATGGGCTGCCAGCAGGATGTTGGCCCCGCGCAGATAGGGCGCAGTGGGCGGAACCAGCCGCAACTGGATGGGCCATGTGGGCACCTGCGCCCGCAGATCTTGCGATCCGGCGGGGGCCATGGTTGCAGGGCCGCCGGTCAGCGGGGTGAACGTGCGCGCCATGCTGCCGGGGCAGCCGCCGCCATGCGGGCGGTGGGGCTGGGCGGTTCCATCCCTTTTTGCCTTGGCGGCAAGGGCCGCCTCCTCATCAAATTCGGGCGCTTCCCTTTCCACAAGGCGCAGCGCACCCTCGGGGCAGTTCAGACACGCGCCGAGGCCGTCACAGTAGATGTCGCTGACAAGTTTGGCTTTGCCGTCAATGATGGCAAGCGCGCCCTCAGCGCAGTCGAGTACGCATTGCCCGCAGCCGTTGCACTTTTCTTCGTCAATCTCAATGATGGGACGTTTCATATTATGCCTCCTTTGCCAGGCGCGCCAGCGCCACGGGCGTGTCGATGACATGGTCGGCCTGGGCTGCGCGCAGTTCGTCCGCGCCGCGAAATCCCCAGGCCACGCCGATTGAGATCATACCCGCGTTGCGGGCGGTGAAGATATCCACGTTGCTGTCGCCCACGTAAAAGCTGCGCTCTGGCAAAAAGTCCATGTGCCGCAGCATGTCGAGGGGGGCGTCCGGCTCCGGCTTGAGGGGCACGCCCTCCCTGCCGCCGCGCACAAGGGCAAACGGCACATCAGGAAAGTAGCGGCGCACCAGTTCAACGGTGAGATCGTCCGGCTTGTTGGAAAGGACGGCCAGAGCGTGGCCGTCATCTGCGAGCTGGTGCAGCGCCTGGGTGATGCCAGCATAGGGCTTGGTGCGTACGCACATGTTTTCGCCGTAGCGGGCGCGGGCCTCTGCAATCAACGCTGTCAGTTGGTCTGAAGAAAGCTTTGCTGCTTCACCCTCGGGGAGGGCGTCATTCACAAGTTTGTGAAAGCCTCGGCCCACATAGAATCTGTACGCTGGCAAGGGATGGACTGGATAGCCGTGACTGGCAAGAACGTCGTTGCAGGCCTGGCCAATGTCTTCCAGGCTGTCAACCAGTGTTCCATCCAGATCAAAAATGAATGCTCTCATGTATGCTCCTGTGGGCCCTGCAAGCGGGCACCAGTATTGTAGCTGAAAAGTGGATTAAATCACAAGTATTCTATGGGTATTAATGCGACAAAATCCACTATTCTCTTTTTTTCCAATGTGTTAAAAAAATGTTCCGCAAAAGGCGCATAAGGGTTTGTGATGCCTGTTGCTTTTTGTACTTTGCTGGACAGAATTTTCACGCATTGATAGAACAGTATCGCGGGCTCAAGATGCTGTATGTGACGACCGTCACGGAGGATCTATGGCAAGACATATTTTGAATATCAAAAGTCTTGGTGAAAAGGCGTCCTGGCTGCTGGTGCAGCAGGCATTGGGCATGCCGGAACCGAAGCTGCAAACAGACTTTATGGCGCAGCGCGTGGCCCTGCTGATGTTTTCGCAGCACTCTCTGCCTGAGAGGCTTTGCGTTTCTGCCGCTGTGCGGCAAATGGGCGGCAATGTCGTGTACGAAGGCAGCCGTGGCAGCTGGCGCAATGAAATGAATGATTACCAGGAACAGCTCCTGCCCGTTTTCAGCTACTACATTGACTGCATGTACATGTACGGCATGCCCGTGGGCGGGTGGGACATGGAGGCATCATGCCTGCGCTTCCCGCTTATCAATGCGGGCAGCCCTGATGCGCATCCGGCGCATGCTCTGGCCGACATCGCCTGCATGTTGCGCAATTCACGCTATCTTGACGGCGTGACCTGCGGCTGGCTGGGCTGTGTTAACGGCACGCTGCATTCACTGATGGCGGCGACGGCATGGTTTCCCATTTCACTGCGCATTGCCGTGCCGTCCCGCGTGGACCCCGCGCCGCTCAAAGAAGCTGCGGAGCGCTATGGGTCGCGCATTACCATTGTGGAAAATGTGGAAGAAGCCGTACGGGGCGTCAACTATGTTTTTGCGGGCTGCCGTAGCGGCCTGACGGACGAAGAGCGCGAAAGCTGGCAAGTGACGCCGGAACTGCTCGCCAAGGCGGCGCATGACGCGCATCTTATGCTGAGTGCTTCGCCCATAGCGGCCATCCGTGTTGACGATTCCATCCTGGCCAGCAAGGCCTCACTGTTGGTGCAACAGGCAGAATACCGTTTGCGGGTTCACAAGCGCATGCTGCACTGGGTTTTTCTTGATAATGAAAGCGGGATCTAGTTTATGGGTTTGCAAAACGGGCAGGGCGGTCTGAATACGCTGTCTGCATTAATGGCGGATTCGACTGATGCGGGCGAGGCAAAGGCCAGTGTTGAGAAAGCCGATGCTGCTTGCGTAACAGGACATAATGTTCTGACTGCCAAAGAGCTTATTGAATTTATACAGGTTTATGCTTCCACATTGCTTGCGGCGGGCGGGCAGACTTCACGGGTAGACCGCACCGCCTGCCGCATTGCACGGGCATATGGTTTTGAGGTGGAACTGGCCATATTCCCCAAGCACCTCATGCTTTCAGTCATCAAGCCAGCCGAAGGGGGCATTCCGGCGGAGCGCCGTACTGCGGTCAGCTCCATTGTGTCTGGTGCGCCCAATTTTCAGCGGGTGGCGGCGCTCAATGCCCTGAGCTGGAGCATTGCCGATGAAAACCTCAGCCTTGCCAAGGCGCGCGAACATTTCAGCGCCATCTGCGCGGTGCCCACGCTTAACCCTGTGCTGCTGCGTTTTCTTGTGGCCTGCGCCAATGCCGCCTTTTGCGGATTGTTCAACGGCGATGCGGTGGCCATGGGGCTGGTTTTCTGCGCAACCTTTCTGGGCTTTTATCTGCGGCAAAAACTGCTGCACTGGGGCCTTGACCTGAAGGTCACGTTTTTTCTCTGCTCGTTCGCTGCTTCTCTGGTGGCGTCGCTGGGCGTGCTGCTGCATCTGGGCAACACGCCGCAAACGGGCATGGCTGCAAGCGTGTTGTTTCTCATCCCCGGCATCCCCCTGATCAACGCCATGCTGGATATTCTTGACGGGCATGTGCTTATGGGCGTTTCGCGGCTGATTCAGGCTAGTACGCTCATTATCTGCATTGCTCTGGGGCTGGCTACAACCATGCTGCTGATGGGGGTGGATTCGCTATGATGCTGGTAGACTGCCTTGTGGACGGAGTGCTTGCATCTGTTGCCACAGTTGGTTTTGCGGCCATATCGCGGCCCACCAAGCGGATAGCCGTCATGGCTGGCCTGCTTGCCGCCACGGGGCATATGAGCCGTTTTTTGCTGTTGCAGGCCAATATGGGGATAGCCAGCGCATCGCTCTGCGCCGGGTTGATCATTTCCTTTTGCAGCATGCCAATCGCGCGCCGCTGCCATACCCCGGCGGAAATGTTTGTGTTCCCCGCGCTGTTGCCCATGATTCCCGGCATGTTTGCCTATAAGGCCATTCTGGCGACCTTGCAGTTTCTCAACACAGCCGGGACGCCTCAGGGCCAGACTGTGCTTGTCAGCGTTGTCTACAACGGGCTTACGGCATTTTTCATCATGTGCGCCCTGGCTATCGGGGCCATACTGCCCCTGCTTCTTTTCCACCGTGAAGCGCCGCTTGGCCGTACATTACACAAGCTGAGCCAGGGCGGCAGCGCGGACTGAATCAGGCGCTTGGCCCTGGCAGGAATAGTGTTTTGCCGTGCTGCTCACGGCAGACATACAGAGGATGGGAGCGGGTCTAGCGGAAAGATACCGGCGTGAGAAGGCGCTGATCTACAAATCTGCGGCGATTAAAAAATACAGCCTAAAATCATGATCCTGATGTGCGTGTTCACGTCAGGATCTTTTTTTTCACAGTCAGTTGCGCATGGCGGCAAAGGCCCACCACCATGCAGCGGTGCAGATTAGGGCCGTGAGCGCCCCCGCCGTCCACTGGTTCAAGCGCTTACGGCCGTTCCGTACCTGCCATGCTTCAAGCGCCCCCAGCGCCAGCCCACAGCCAAGCCCTGCCAGATGTGCCGCATAGTCGGTATTCTCGCCCTCAGTGCCGAGCATGGCCAGCAAGGCGGCTGCGGCTGCCACTGGCAGCATGGTCTTGCGTTTGCCTTGCTGCTGGCAAGCCATGTAGCCGGAGATAGCCCCAATGCTGGCAAACAGTGCCGTGGAAAATCCCATGCTCAAAACCGGGCGGGGCCGCAACAGCACTGTCAGGGCATTGCCCATCGCTCCCCCAAGCAGGGTAAGCCACAAGGCCCTGCCAACGCCTGTCATGCGGGCCAGCAGGGTCATAAAAATAGCGCCAAAGGCCATGTTGCCGCAAAGGTGGGTGAGGCTGGCATGGAGAGTAAGCGCGGTGACGGTTCTGTACCATTCGTTGAAAACGCGAACCCGTACTGCGTCAAGAATGCCCGCGCTGTTCCACATGTCTGGCGGTGGCAGCGCGGCGGGGACAGCCCACCAGCCTACGCGCCAGCCGTGCCAGAGAATGAGCGGCAGCAGCGCCAGTATTGCCATGTAGGCGTGGGGAAAAACTCGAAGCGGCGGTGGCTGGGAAACTGGTGCAGTGCTTTCCCGCGCAAAGTCCCCCAGTTCCATGAGGGCAATGTTCTCAAACAACGCGGGCACATAAATGTATTCCCTGCTGTTCATCTGGACGGTCTGATGCGGAATGTTGCAGGCATTGAGCACAAGCAGCCATTCACGAAAGCGGGCGTAGCCCGCTGTGCCTTGCAAACTGGCAACCGGACGCCAGTCGAGAGGCAGGCTGCTGGGCCTGCGGCGGACGCGCCAGTAGCGCGAAAAGGCAAAAATTCTTGGCGGAATTGTGCGCATATGCAAAAAAGCCCCGGCAGAAACCTGTCGGGGCTGAAAGCTGCAAAAGAAGGTCAGTTAGGCCTGCTTACGCACCGTGGGCTTAACAACAACGCCAGAGCGCAGGCAACGGGTGCAGACGGAAAGGGTCCGCACGCTGCCGTCGGGGAACTGGTGACGCACGCGCTGCAAATTGGGATTGAAGCGACGCTTGGTCTTAATGTTGGAGTGGCTCACAAGATTGCCGACCTGGGGCTTTTTGCCGCAAAAGATGCATTCCTTGCTCATACATTCCTCCGTATATGCAAAAAAATAGTTCAATTCAAATGCGGCAAGAACAAAGCCCGCGCCGAAAAATGACAGCGTTGCATGTGGGCATAACCGCGCGAAAAGGTCATATAGCTCATGCAGCATGGAAAGGCAAGAAATTTTCTCAAAAAAAGGCGGTTGCGCTTCAAGTGCGGGGTAGCCAGCCAGTCATCAAGCCGGACAGACCTTAACACCATGGAACAACGGAATTTTTCAAGAAAAACTGCAGGAGCTGATTACTGTGCTGCTCAGAAGTAATCCCTGTGCGTACGCGCCCAGTCAGACGCATCAAGCTCCCGTGGTTTTTTTACTTCATCCTTGTGACCAATGGCCACGAGGCAAAGTACGCCATAATGACCGGGAATGCCAAGTGTTTTTCTCACTTCGGCCTCGGCGGAAGCGGCACCGTTGGTGCGCAGGCGCATCTGCACCCATGTGGAGCCAAGACCCAGGCGTTCCACTTCCAGTTGCACCAGAATGGCAACAATGGAGGCATTTTCAACCCATACGTCCGATTTGTCGGTATCAGCCACCACCGCCAGCACCAGGGGGGCTGTGCGCAGGGGCATGGTGCCGGAATCGCGGCAATCTGCCAGCGCGGCAATAACAGCCTTGTCGCGCACGGCCACCAGTTCCACCGGGCGGGTATCCTTGGATGAAGGGGCCAACAGCCCGGCCATAAGCAGTTTTTCCAGGTGTTCATCGCTTACGGCTTGATCGGTGAACTTGCGTATGCTGCGGCGGTTGCTCAACAGTTCCAGCATGGCTTTATCCTTTGTGGCATGTGCGGCATGGCGCCGCAGGCTGAAAAAAAGCACGGGCGGCGGGCGCGGATATCCAATGGAAAAGGGGGCCTTCTGGCCCCCTGTAGCGTTACATTCTTACTGAAACCGGCTGCTTGCCCTGTTCGCCCCCAGCACCTATGGAAGGGGCTTTGGAGGTCGCCATTATGTATATTTCGTGCGGGTCAAGGATCAGGATGACCGAACCGTCGCCCATGATGGTTGCGCCCGAAATACCCTTGAGGTCGCCAAGGTATGCGCCAAGGGGTTTGATAACGATTTCCTGCCGCTCCAGAAGCCGATCAACCACGAGGCCCAGGCGGCGGTCGTTGTCGTGGATGACAACCACGGAAAGCACATCCGGCAGAGGATCGGTGCGGGGCAGGCCCAGCATTTCTGAAAGCTCCACAACGCCAAGCACTTCACCGCGCAGGGTTACGGCCTTGCGCCCCTTCACATCCGTGAGGCGTTCAGCTTCAATCTTGGTGGTTTCTGAGACTGCATCAAGGGGGATGGCGTACATCTGACCGGAAACATTGACCATGAGCGCGTCAATGATAGCCAGGGTCAGGGGCAGGCTCAAGGTGAAGCGCGTTCCCTTGCCCACCTCTGAATACGTGCTGACGCTGCCCTTGAGGTTCTTGATGTTGGTGCGCACCACGTCCATGCCCACGCCACGGCCTGAAATATCTGTGATTTTTTCAGCCGAGGAGAAACCCGGGGCAAAGATGAGCTCCAGCGATTCGCGGTCATCAAGCTGTGCGGCTTCCTCAGGGGTGATGACGCCCTTGCGGATGGCAACTTCGCGCATTTTTGCGGGGTCAATGCCCTTGCCATCGTCTTCAATTTCAATGGCGACAGAGTTGCCCTTGTGGAAGGCGCGCAGCACAACCTTGCCCTTGGCGGGCTTGCCGGCAGCGAGGCGCTGGTCTTCAGGTTCAATACCGTGGTCAACAGAGTTACGGATAAGGTGAACAAGCGGATCGCCGATGACTTCAACAACGCTCTTGTCCAGTTCCGTTTCTTCACCTTCCATGACCAGATCCACTTCCTTGCCGCTTTTGCGCGAAAGGTCGCGCACCAGGCGGGGAAAGCGGGAAAAGACGGAAGAGACCGGAACCATGCGCACCTTCATGATGGTGTCTTGCAGATCGTCAGAAATGCGCGCCATGGCGTAGGTGGTTTCAGAAAGGCTCTGGGCGACCTGGGAAATATCCACGTCATGCCCGGTGTCTTCAAGTGAACGGGCGATGAGGGTGTACCTGTTACGGTTGATGATGAGTTCGCCAATGAGATTCATCAGGTGGTCAAGGCGTTCATGGTCAACGCGGATGGTGGAAGAACCCTTGTGGTTCTCGGCAGCCGGAGCCGCAGCCGGAGCCGCCGGTTTTGCAGGTGCCGCAGGCTTGGCGGGCGCAGCGGGCTTTGCCGCTGCCGGGGCGGCGGGTTTTGCCGCTGCCGGGGCGGCGGGTTTTGCGGGCGTAGCGGGCTTTGCCGCAGCCGGAGCAGCAGGCTTGGGAGCCGGGGCATCCTGCTTGGGGGCAGCCGGAGCCGCCGCAGGCGTATTCTGTGCGGCTGTGCTGGCCGGGGCTGCGGGAGCCGGGGCGGCCTGTTCTTTTTCGGCCTTGGGTTCGGCTTCCGGTTCAGCAGGCTTTTCGACCGCCGGGGCGGTGGGAGCCGGGGCAGCCGGAGCCGCAGCAGGCGCACTCGGTGCCGCTGCCTTGGCCGGGCCGTCCAGCGCAAGCTGAACCATATCCTTGATGATGGAAACTTCCTGATCCAGCAGGTCAACCATCAATTCAAAGTCAATACCGCTGATGCGCCCCTGATCCACGATGCCAGCCGTGCGCTCGGCGTAGACCTTGATGTCTTCAAATTCCATAAAGCCGCAGGCGTTCTTGACCGCCATGAGGCAACGGTAGAGGGCATCAATGGAATCTTTGTGGCTGCCGTCTTTCTTGAGAGTTTCCAGCGCGGCATGAATAATTTCAAACTGCTGCCGCACCGTGACGCGAAAGGCCTCAGTATCATCGTTTTCAGCGCCAACAGCAAAAAATGTCGGAGTGACCACTTCAACCGGAGCGTGGGGATCTGTGGCTGCAGGGGTTTCCTGCTCGCTGGCCTCCTGCTCTGCATCTCCCTGGCTCTCGGCAGCATCGTGATGGTCGCCGTTGCCGTTCTGATTGGCCTGGGCGTCAAGAAGTTCCTGCGGCAGGGAAATGGGGCCGCCTGTCTGGGCTTCCTGAAGCTGCTTGACCACGGGAGAAATGTTGAAAGGAGTGGCTGAACCCGCTTCAATATTGATGCGCTGCACCAGGGCTTCCAGCACGTCAACCACAAGAAGCAGAAGGTCGATCAGCTCGTGTGTGGGCGTGATTTTGCCCTGACGGACATTGTTGAGCAGGGTTTCTGCTTCGTGCGTGAGCGAATTCAGTTCGCTGTAGCCGATAATGCCGCTGTTGCCCTTCATGTTGTGGAAGAAGCGGAAAATATCGTTGACCAGTTCATCACGGCCAATGGGATTTTCTTCCAGATCCAGCAGGGAGCTTGTGAGGTTTTCGATGGTGTCGTTGGACTCATCGATAAAATCTTTCAGGTGCCCTTCACCAAAGGCAGTGAGGGTATACGTAGGCAGATCGGGCAGGGTCTGCACCCAGTCCTTGCCAGACATGGCCGTAAACTCTTCTTCGTTTCCGGCGGTAGCGGCTGGGGTGTCAGCCGCGTTGGCGTTGCTGCTTTCGCTATACGCTTCAGCAGCTTCATCCACCGTGGGCTGTTCATCACTGATGGCAGGTTCTTCAACAACAGAGGCAGTTTCGACAAGCACTTCTGGTTGCGGCGCTGCTTCAGGTTCAGCCGCCACTGGCTGCGGCGCTGTTTCGCCGGCCATGATGGCATCGATCTGAGCCATGATGTGCCCAATCTCCACTTCGCCTTCGGCGTTGGTGGATTCAAGATTGTCGATCATCTGGCGCAGGGCATCGGTGGATGCCAGGATGACATCCATGATCTCCGAGGTCACAACCATTGTGCCTTTGCGCAGTTCGTCCAGAATATTCTCAGACTTGTGCGCCAGCTGATTGATGCGGTTCAGCCCCAGAAAACCCGATGCGCCCTTGAGGGAGTGCATGGGCCGAAAGATATCATTCAGCAGAGCAAGATTGTCCGGCGCCTTCTCAAGCTCAAGAAGGTTAGGCTCGATAGTTTCGAGATGTTCTTTGGCTTCCGCGATAAAATCGGCGAAAAGTTCCGGATCAAAAAATTCCTGGCTCATAACCTGTACCTTTATATGGCTGAAAGCACACTATTGCCCGAATTGGACACATACTGTCTTTCTTATCGGCTATCCCAGAAGCATCTTTATATTACGGACCATTTTTTCAGGCTGTGCCGGTTTAACCATATACAGGTTGGCGCCGAGGCTCATGCCGGTCTGAATGTCCTTCTCCTGCCCTTCCGTTGAAAGGACAATAATAGGAATATCCTTATAGGCATCCTGAGCGCGGATGGTCTTGATAAACGTGAAGCCGTCCATGCGGGGCATGTTCACGTCCGAAACAATCAGGTCGACCGGCTCAAGGCTGTAAAGCTTTTCAATAGCGTCAAGGCCATCCTCGGCGGTGCTGACCTTGAAGCCTTCGCCCTTGAGAACAAAGGCTACCAGGTTACGGATAGTCTTGGAGTCGTCTACGACCATAATATGTTTTTTCATAGGTGATCCTGTCCGTCTGTTGTTGGCTGCCGTACAAAATTTCACCGAACTCTAGAGATTATTCAGACTATTGGCAAGTCGAACCGCATGCTGTCTCAGCCAGGCAGACGATCAGACTTCAATAAGTTTGTCGACAATCAGTTCTGGGTCGATAATACCGTGGAGGCGTTCCTTGATATTGGCGAGGCCGCACAGAAAATCTGCCCCTTCGCCAAGTTGCGCCTCGATGTTCCAACTAATGCTATCTTTTGAAACCATGTACATGGTATGTATTTTGTCGATAATAAGGCCAAGCTGCATATCTTCTGTGCCACAAACAATGATAAAGCTTTTTTCTGTATAACGCTTAGTCTGGTCTGTGGTCAGCAATGCATCCAGGTGCAGCAGGGGCGTAACCTTGCCGCGCAAGTTGACAACACCAGCAATAAAGGGGGGCGCCATGGGCAGCCGGGTCAGCGGCATGTAGCGCAGCACCTCGACAATTACCGGCACTGGCAGCAAAAATACCTGTTCGCGCACATAGAACGAAACCATCTGCACCTGTTCTTCTGCCGCAAGCCTTGTGCGCAAGGAAGGCCGGGCAGTCTCTGCCTCTGCATGCCCGGCATGATGGGCTGGGCGCGCATGGTCTTTCGCTTCTCCTGCTGCGCCAGCCATCACCTGCTCCGGTTCAAGCACCGGCATGGTCTGCAATGCATCGCTGCCCAGATATTTTTGCACAAAGGCCTGTTCCGCAGCGCTCAGCGTTGCGTCTGCCGCTTGAGGTACGGCCAGGCACTGGTCTGCAAAGTATTCTTCGGGCGTTTTTACCATAGCTTCACCACTTCTTCTGCAAGCGAATTATACCCGAGCGCACCCTTTGAGCGGGCGTCGATATCATAAATGGTGCACCCCTGGGCGCTGGCCTCGCGAAAGTGCGTGTCCACCCCAATGACCGTCGAAAACATGGATTGCCCCATTTTGCGGCGCATCAGTTCAAGTACCCGTGTGCAGGCTTTTGCTCTCCTGTCGTACATGGTGGGCACTGCCCGGTAGCGTACGGGCCTGCCCAGGGCCTTGTTCAACGTGTGCAGCGTGTCGAACAGCAGCTTGAGCCCGTGCAAGGCAAGAAAATCTGTCTGGATCGGAATTATCAGCAGGTCTGCGGCAACCAGCGCATTGACCAGCAAAATGCCCACATGGGGTGGACAATCCAGAATTATGTAATCGTACCCATCGCGCACATGCGTGAGGCTGCGGAGGAGCACACTTCCCTTGGCCTGACGTTCGCGAAAATCAACTTCAAGCTCTGACAGCCGTATGCTGCCCGGCGCCACATCTATCCCCGGCAGCGCCTGCACATGGATAAGATCGGGCCAGATCACGGGCCAGGCATCTTCCTGCGCAAGAAAAAGATCGTGCAGGCTGCAAGTGATGCCTTCGGGGTATATTCTCGCATGCAGCGTGGCGCAGGCGTGGGGGTCAAGATCAAGAACAAGAACCTTTTTCCCCATGCGGGCAAGCGCGCTGCTCAGCGAAATGGATGTCGTGGTTTTGCCGACGCCCCCTTTTTGATTGGCAATAGCCAGAACTTTTGCGCACATGGTATCAGCATCAGCTCATTTTTCTGTAAACAATGGTTCCCTTGTGGTGTTCAAGCTGGAACGCACGGCTGATGTTATGCAGGGATTCGGAATGCCCGATAAGCAGAGCGCCGTTGATTTCAAGGTTGTCGTAAAAGGCGTTGATGACCTTGCGCTTCATTTCATCGTCAAAGTAGATGATAACGTTGCGGCAGAAAACAATCTGAGATTTTTCAACGCGTTTGAGCTGTTCCCTGTCATTGAGGTTAATGGGCCCAAAGGAAATGAGCGACTTCAGTTCCGGCTTGACTCTGTACTGCGTGTCTTCCTTGATAAAGTAAGCGTCCACAATTTCCTTTGGGGTCGTGCGCAGGGCATAATCGTTGTAAACTCCCCGGCGGGCAGCGGCCAGCACGGCCTCGGAAAGGTCATTGGCTGTGATCTTGATGTCCCAGCTGGAAAGTTCACTTTTCAGCACTTCACACAATATGATGGCAAGCGTGTAGGGTTCTTCGCCCGTGGAACAGCCAGCCGACCAGATACGCAGCTTTTTGCGCCCTGCCTTGCGGCACTGGTCAAGAATGTCGGGCAGCACACTTTTTTGAAAAACTTCAAGCTGCGGTGGATTGCGGAAAAAGCTTGTTTCGTTGGTTGTTACCACTTCAAAAAGCTTGGTGAGCTCTGTGCGGCGGCTGCCGTCAAAGCGCAGAAAGTTGTAATAGTCGCTGTAACTCTTGAGGTTCAGTTCCTTGATGCGGTTTGAAAGCCGGTTTTCAACAAGGTACTTCCTGTTTTCAGCAATGAAAATGCCGCACTGTTGATAGATGAAATCGCGCAGTTGCAGAAATTCCTCGTCAGATATCTGCAAATCCTTGCGGAAGGGCGAGGCTGCACGGGTGTTGTCTGCAGTTTGCGTGGGCGAGCGAAAAGCCGCGGCAGGCGTGAGCGGCGGGCGCATGGCGCTGGTCGCGGGTGCGCTTTGCGCGGGCCGTGCGGCACCAAGGCCGCCCGTAGCAGGCGCTGGGCTTGCTGTGCGCGGAGGCAGGGCAGACCCCAGCGGAGGCCTTGCTGTTTGCCCAAGACCAGACTGGCCTAGCCCGGATTGCCCCAGGCCAGTTTGCCCGAGAGGAGGCCGCGTTGCCGCACCAGACAGACCATTTGCAGCTTGGCCAAGTCCGGATTGTCCAAGTCCGGATTGTCCCAGGGGCGGGCGTGTTGCCGCAGGCGCAGCGGGGCTGGTGGCACCGCCTGCTGGAGGTGTGCGGAATGCAGAACCTGTCATGCCAGCGCCTTGTGTCGGGCTCGCAGGGGCCGGAGCCGTTGTTCGGAATGGCGAGGCAGGGGCTGGCGCAACGGGTTTGGCAACCGGAGCGGCTGGCGCTGCCCCAGGCGTTGGCGTCACGCCAAGCCGTGGACGTTGCTCTACGGGAGTAGCCGCGCTGCCAGCAGATGAGCCGTTGCCGCTGTTCTGGGCAGAGCCGAGCGGGCTTTTTGGAAATAACGTAGGGGGCTGAGACATACCTACTCCTGTTCGGCCTGGATCGTTGCCACCGCTTCTTCCGCTGCATGCTGGATATCTGGGTCTTCATGATTCATCAAACCCAGCAGTACGCTAAAGGCCACATTGCCGCCGATCTTGCCAAGAGCTTCAATAATCTTGAGGGCCACCATGGGGCTTGAACTCTCAAGCATTTGCGCCAGTTGAGGAACGGCATTGGCAACCTTGTGCATGCCCAGCGCGTCAACGGCGCGTATGCGAACCCATTCGTTTTCGTCATCAAGCCCATTGAGAATATAGGGCAGCACAGTTGGGGAAGCGATTTGCCCAAGCAGGTCAATCACTGCAAGGCGAACATCCTTGTCTTCATCTGAAAGGCGGGGCAACAGCAGGGGCAGGTATTCCTCGGCCTGTTCGCCAAGACCCAGGAAGGATTCCACCGCCACCTGCCGTGTGCGGGATGATTCATCTTCAAGCGCTGCCGTTAGTTCAGGCAGATTTTCCAGAATGCCGTAACGGCCAAGGGCGTACACGGCCATCATGCGCTGCATGGGGTCTTCGCTCTTGGCCCGCTCCTTAAAGCGTTCGTTCAGCTTGGGGCTGTGCAGGTTGATGCAGGCTTCCAGCGCCATTTCCTTAACGTCCACATAGCGGTGATCCAACTGGGCGAAAACAAGGTCTTCCACATCAGGGCAGGTGGGCTGGTTGCCAAAGAAGACCAGCGCGCTCTTGAGAACTTCTGCATCTTCTGAATCATTCATGATGGTTACAAAGAACGGGGAGTCGGCGCAATCGCCAAGCTGAGCCAGTTCCGCTGCTGCCATGCGCTGCAGTTCCGGGCTGGCATCCCAGAAAATATTTTTGAGATCAGGCACGCAACGGCGGTCTGCCATAAGATGACAGGCCTCCATTGCCAGCAGGATGCGCGATTCATCAACGCTGTTGAGAGCATCGCGCACGGAGTCATTGTAGCCAATGGCGGCAATGGCCTTGATGGCGGCTTCATACAGTTCATCCTGGCGTTCCCTGTCGAGGGTGGCGGCCATGTTGATGATGTCTTCGGTGCACGCATCCGAACCGATGGCGCTCAGGCCTTGCAGCGCGGCCAGCAGGATGTCTTCATCGTTGTCTGTAAGGGCGTCGAGCAGGTAGGAACGCAGCCTTTCCTGCGATTTGCCAGCCAGCAGTGACAAGCCGCGCCCGTTGAGAATCTGCACGATAGCTTTGACAATCTTGTGTCGCAGGGCTTCACGAACATTTTCAAGCGAACTGAAGAGCAGGGGAATGGACTTTACATCGCCCATATCGCCAAGGGCGTCCACAATGGCCGAACTCACAAGGGACGAGGCCTGGGAAAGCAGCTTCACAAGAGCGCTGGCGGCGGAGTAGTCCTTGATTTTCGCAAGGGCTTCCACCACGGCAAACTGTACCCATTCCTCATCGTGCATGGCCTGGCACAGTGAGTTGACGGCTTCGGGAAAAGCCAGTGTGCCAAGGCTCACAGCAGCCTGATAACGCACGTTCACTTCCGGGTCTTTGAGCAGGGCGCGGCAGAGCAGCAGGCAGGACTGATGCGTACGGCAGTATCCCAGAATATCTGTGATAAATATCCGCAAGTCTGCATCGTCGTGCTGCAGGTAGGGCTGAATGCTCTCAATGCTGTCCGAGCCAATTTCACGCAGAATGTCCATGGCCACGTTGCGCACGGGGGCTTCGTCGCTGCTCAGGAGCGGCAGCAGAGCCACGACCACCTGCGGCCCGCGAATTTTACGCAGGGCGTATTCCGCTGCTTCCTGTACGCCCACACTTGGGCTTTTGATGTGTTCGCAGAGCATGGGAACGGCATCCTGGAGGCCCTGATCGCCAGCGCTGAATGCCGCGTCGCGAATCGCGTCATTATCGCCCGACTTCAGGGCTTCAAGAATTGCTTTGTGCTGTGGATTTTCCATGTTCATAGTCATGTCCTGCTACGGTGGGGTCAGCCTCTGACCGTTGTTATGATGGCGTTGGCAATATCGTCCACATCGAGAATGAGGTTGGCGAGCTTGTTGTCTACAATCGCCTTGGGCATACCGTAAACGACACAGGAGGCCTCATTTTGCGCTATAAGGCAGCCGCCCTTCTCTTTAAGAACCTTGGACCCTTCGCATCCGTCTGAACCCATTCCGGTGAGAATCACGCCAAGTGTGCGTCTTCCCATTGCTTTGCCCGCAGTTTCAAAAAGCACGTTTGCCGAAGGTTTGTAAAGGGCATCGCGCGGTTCTTCTGCAACAAAGATTTCTGGCAGCGGGCCGCGCATGCGAATACCCAGATGCTTGCCGCCAGGGCAGACATACGCATGACCTGTTTTGAATTTGTCGCCGTCCTGGGCTTCGGTAACGCCGATCTGGCAAACACTGTCGAGGCGCTTGGCAAAAGGATTTGTAAAAGCCGCCGGCATATGCTGCGCAATAAGTATGCAGGCCGGAAGATCGGCAGGCAGCGCCGAAAGAATCTTTTGCACCACTGGCGGCCCGCCAGTAGATACGCCGATTACAACCAGATCGCGCGGCCCGGTGCAGGGCGTTTGCACATAATCCGCAGGTTGCGAAGGCTGAGGGCGTGGAACTGGAACCTGAATCTGGTTGATGCGCCTGTACTTGAGTTTGATGATGGTTTTACGCCGTGCAATGGCCCGCACCTTGCGCTGCAGTTCCGCTCCAAAACACTCCCGGTCGCAGCTCATGGTTTTAGGAATAAAATCAAGAGCGCCGTACTCTAGTGCCTTTAATGTGCTTTCTGCGCCGCTCTGTGTGAGAGAGCTGACCATCAGCACGGGAATCGGAGTTTTTTTCATCAACTGCTGCAAAACTCCAAGGCCATCAAGCCTTGGAAGGTCAACATCAAGCGTCATTACGTCAGGATCAAGTTCTTCGGCTTTTTCCAGGGCCTCCTGACCGTTGCGGGCTGTGCCCACAACCTTGATTTCAGAATCCTGCTCAAGAAGTGAAGTAATGGTGTTGCGCATAAAGGTTGAATCATCAACCACGAGGACACTGATCATAGGATAAGCTCACTCCAAAAAATTCTCTCTCTATCTAGTTTTTGTATGCTACGTCAGGCATTATTTTTTTACAAATAAAAAATTACTTGCCAAACTACTCAGTCTCGCTTATGTTCCCTCTCTCAACGGGATGTGGCTCAGCTTGGCTAGAGCGCAGCGTTCGGGACGCTGAGGCCGCGCGTTCAAATCGCGCCATCCCGACCAGCAAAATCAAGGGTTTACGGTAACCACCGTAAGCCCTTTTTTTGTTTATCTTCTGCATTTTCATGGCGATGCCTCTTTGGCTTTTAAGCTTTTTGGGGGATTTTCTGGGCATCTGTCGGCCCTGTCCATATGGATCGGCCGTCGAGAGGAGAAGGTTGGCGCCAGCAACATGCTCATAAAATCGGTTTGTCGCCCATTATGCCCGCGCTGGCATTGCTGCTGGTAGAAATTATCGTGGTTGCGGCGAAAAACTACATTGAAAGGCCATTCTGGTGAGCCTGCCCGGCTTAACAGCTTTGGCAACTTTGGTTTTTAGCAAATATACCCGTAAAGATAGTGTATAAAACGCGATAAAAAGTCTGATGAAAATTACAAACAACTTATCAAGCAAAGAAATTTTGTAAATATGAATTTATATTTGTGCAAGATGCGGTAATTTTTTCTATTAAATATTAAAAACAATATTGTAATAAATTTATAATAGAATATTTATTGTTTAAAATAATAAAAAATAACAAAATAAGAATTTAAATAATAAAAAATTATACGTAATTTTATGCAAAACTTAATTTATTTTATTGTTTAAAATTTAATAAATACATTTGATAAATTTTGTTTATTATATTTTAGTAGTGAGAATTTGTACTTGTTAGATAGTAATTTCTGATATCACTCAGGTAAGGTTGTTGCAATGCTTTATGGGGTATGCTCTCCATAATAACAAAGCCCGTTTCCGAAGGGATGCTCATCACATCCCCCAAGAAACGGGCTTTCTGTTATTTTACGGCACCCGAGTTAGACCTGCGGATGCTTGATTTTGTTGCTCTAGAGGCGCGCTGAACGCGCCATGCGCCTAGCTCAGTGAGGCAAGGCGCTTGATGGCTTCTTCCGTATCGGCAGGGGAGCCAAAGGCCGTGAGGCGCACGTAGCCTTCGCCAGAAGCGCCAAAGCCAGCGCCGGGCGTGCACACAAGGGCCGTGTTGTTCAGCACGTGGTCAAAGAATCCCCAGGAGGTCATGCCGTCAGGCACGCTCACCCAGATGTAGGGAGCATTGACGCCGCCGTAGACGGAAAGTCCCATGCCGGTTACTGCTTTGCGCAGGCTTTCTGCATTGCGCTGGTAGCCGTGGATAACGTCCATGACCTGCGCCCGGCCTTCCGGGCTGTAGGTGGCGGCAGCGGCACGCTGCACAATGTAGGGGCAGCCGTTGTACTTGGTGCACTGGCGGCGGTTCCAGAGGCCGTTGAGCGCAACCTTGCCGCCCTTGCCATCGCTGACCTGGAGCGCCTTGGGCACAACAGTGTAGGCGCAACGCAGGCCGGTGAAGCCGGCGGTTTTGGAGAAACTGCGGAATTCCACGGCCACTTCCTGCGCGCCTTCAAGCTCGTAGATGCTGTGGGGAACAGAGCTGTCGGTGATGTATGCCTCGTAGGCGGAGTCATACAGAATGACGCAGCCTTCGCGGCGGGCGTAGTCCACCCAACCCTGAAGCGCCTGACGCGAAAGCACAGTGCCTGTGGGGTTGTTGGGGTAGCACAGATAGATGATATCGGGCCGGGTTTTGGGAAAGTCCGGCACAAAGTCGTTTTCCTTGAGGCAGGGCAGGTACACGAGCCTGTCCCACTGCTTGCCGTCAAATTCGCCGGAACGGCCCGCCATGGCGTTGGAATCCACATAGACGGGGTAGACTGGGTCTGTCACAGCCACAATGCTGTCAGCGGCAAAAAGTTCCTGAAAATTGCCCACGTCCGACTTGGCGCCGTCGCTGACGAACACTTCATCGGCGCTCAGGTCAACGCCGCGCGCCTTGTAGTCGTGTTCCGCGATGATTTCGCGCAAAAAGGCATAGCCCTGTTCCGGGCCGTACCCGTGAAACGTGGCGGCATCGCCCATATCGTCAGCAGCCTTGTGCAGCGCCGCAACAACGGCAGGGGCAAGGGGACGGGTCACATCGCCAATGCCCAGGCTGATGACGCGCTTTTCGGGGTTGGCTTCCTTGAAGGAGGCGACCTTGCGGGCTATTTCCGCAAAAAGATAGTTGCTTTGCAGCTTGAGAAAATTGCTGTTTACGCTGGTCATCACATTCCTCTGAATCAGATGTGGTAAGTGCCGGTGAAGACGGTGACGGCTCCGCCGGTCATGTAGACATGGTTGGAAATTTCGTCCCAATGGATGTGCAGGGTGCCGCCTTTGAGTTCCACGTCAAGCTCGCGCCCGGTAAGGTTGTTGAGCACGCAGGCGACCGCAACGGCGCATGCGCCGGTGCCGCAGGCAAGGGTTTCGCCCGCGCCGCGTTCCCACACGCGCATTCTCACCTTGGTGGAGGAGATCACTTCCACAAATTCGGTGTTGGTGCGCTGCGGAAACAGCCTGTGGTGCTCAAAGCTGGGGCCGATCTTGGGCAGATCAAGGTCGTCTATGCCTTTCATGAACACAACCGCATGCGGGTTGCCCATGGAAACAGCGGTAATATCGTAGCCAGCGCCGTCAACCTCGACCGGGCGGGCCACAAAGCGCTGGGCGCTTGTGTCGCCCTCGACCAGCACGGGAATGTTGGCCGGGGTCAGCACGGGTTCGCCCATATCAACCGTAGCGCCGCAAACCTCGCCGCCTTCAAACAGCAGGCGGACGATTTTTTCACCGGCGCGGGTTTCAACTCGGATAACATCCTTGGAAAGAATGCCGTGTTCGTGAACATATTTGCCCACGCAGCGGATGGCATTGCCGCACATTTCTGCCTCGGAACCATCAGAATTGAACATGCGCATGCGCACGTCTGAAGTGCCGGAAGGCAGAATCAGTACAAGACCGTCAGACCCGACACCGAAATGGCGGTCGCTGATCTGTCGGGCAAGGTCGTTGGGGTTCTCGACACGTTCTTCAAAGCCATTCACATAGACATAATCGTTGCCGATGCCCTGCATTTTAGTAAAGCGCAGTGTTGCAGCCATATATACTCCTTATCATACGGGGGGCCGAAACAGGCTGCCCATAATTATCTTGGCAGTATCACAAATAAGTATTTATTCTGATTCAAGGCAAAAGTAAACACAGTGCGGCGCACCTGCCGCGAATCCAACGTGCGGCGGCGGTTTAAGGCGCAAAAAAAGCGGAGAGCCGCCAGACTCTCCGCTTGATGACCACTGGCCTTCGCCGTCCGTTGCGGCGAACGGCGAGGCCTGTGGCTCCCTGCGGCAGAACCGCAGGGGCCGGAGGCAAGGGGACCATCTTCCCCCCCGGGATGAGACCCCCTGCCCCCAACTATTTCTTAACGACCTAGTGAGCCCAGAGCAGTTCCGCGTACTTGGGCAGAACCCACAGGCTGTCCTCAACCAGGCGCTCAAGAGCGTCGGCATGGGTGCGGCATTCGGCCATGGCGGGCAAGATGCCGTCACGAGCGGCCTTGGCCTGTTCCAGCGCGCCTTCGGTGCACTGGGCTTTTTCCACGGCCTTTTCCAGCACCGTCACACCCTTCTGGAGTGCAACAATGTGGCCGCGCAGTTCGTTAAAGTATTCCTCTTCGCTTGCAGCGCCCTTGTCGCCAAGCACGGCGCGGGTCTTGATAACCGCATCGGCGGCCCTGGTCTGGGCTTCCATGCTGGGCGGCAGCACGGAAGAGCGGATCATGTCGGCCAGCAGGTTGCCTTCGATGCACACGGTCTTGCTGTAGTTTTCCAGCAGGATGTCCTGACGGGAGAGAATTTCACGCTCGGTCAGGATGCCGTGCCGCAGGAAGACGTTCATGACGTCGGGATCGCTGTAGTGCTCAAGAGCGGTAACGGTGTTGTTGTAGTTGGGCAGGCCGCGGCGGGCGGCTTCTTCAGCCCAGGATTCAGCATAACCATTGCCGTTAAAGACGATGGGCATGTGTTCCTTGAACAGGCGGGGCAGCAGAGACTGCAGGGCCGTGTTCAGATCGGTGCCGGCAGAAACCGAAGCTTCAAGTTCGGTGGCAATGTCGTCCAGGGCGCTGGCAACAGCCGCGTTCAGGGCGATATTGACCGGAGCCACGGACTGCGAGGAGCCCACGGCGCGGAATTCAAACTTGTTGCCGGTGAAGGCAAAGGGGCTTGTGCGGTTACGGTCGGAAAGATCCACGGGCAGCGGAGGCAGGGTGGAAACGCCCACTTCCATGACCGCGCTCTTCTTGTTCTTGGAACCCTTGCCGTTGACGATGGTGTCAAGCACGTCGGTAAGCTGTTCGCCAAGGTAGACGGACAGAATGGCCGGCGGGGCTTCGTTGGCGCCAAGGCGGTGGTCGTTGCCAGCGCCCACGGTGCCGAGGCGCAGGGCCGCGCTGTGCATGTGCACGGCGCGCAGCACGGCGGCCAGGAACACCAGGAACTGGGCGTTGTCCACAGGCGTGGAGCCGGGGTTGAGCAGGTTCGTGCCATCAGAATCGCTGATGGACCAGTTGTTGTGCTTGCCGCTGCCGTTCACGCCCGCAAAGGGCTTTTCGTGCACCAGGCACACAAAACCGTGCTTGCCAGCCATGTGACGCATCATGTTCATGCAGAGCATGTTGTGGTCGCAGGCGATGTTGGCTTCTTCGTACACTGGGGCGATTTCAAACTGGCCGGGGGCCACTTCGTTGTGGCGGGTCTTGGCCGGAATGCCCAGCGAACGCAGCTCGTTTTCCAGATCCTGCATGAAGCTCATCACGCGGGGAGGAATGGAGCCGAAGTAGTGGTCTTCCATTTCCTGACCCTTGGGCGAGGTGGCGCCGATCAGGGTGCGGCCAGCCATCAGGAGGTCAGGACGCAGGGCGGCCAGGTTTTTGTCCACCAGGAAGTATTCCTGCTCGGGGCCAACGTTGGCGCGCACATAGCTGGCCGTGGTGTTGCCGAAGAGCTTGAGAATACGCATGGCCTGACGCGACAGGGCCGATATGGAGCGAATGAGCGGGATCTTGCGGTCAAGAGCTTCGCCCGAGTATGAGTAAAAGTACGTCGGAATGTGCAGGGTGGCCCCGTAAGGAGCGGGGATGATGAACACCGGCACGGAGGGATCCCACGCGGTATAGCCGCGGGCTTCAAACGTGGAGCGGATGCCGCCGGAAGGGAAGGAGGAGGCGTCCGGCTCACCGCTGATCAGCATCTTGCCAGAGAATTCGCTGATAACCTGGCCATCAATGGTGGGCGACAGAAAGGCGTCATGCTTTTCGGCAGTGAGGCCAGTCATGGGATGGAACCAGTGCGTGTAGTGCGTGGCGCCGTTCTCGATGGCCCAATCCTTCATGGCGTTGGCGACGACATCAGCGATTTCGGGATTCAGGCGTTCGCCGTCGCGGATGGTCTTGGCCAGCTTCTTGAACACATCCTTGGGAAGGCGCTTGCGCATGGTGGCTAGACCAAACACGTAGCGGCCAAAGATGTCTTCCGCGCTGCGGCCTACTTCATCAGCGCTGGTGGGGATGACCGGTGCAGTGTTCACTGCTTTGAACAAAGCCTTTTTACGGGGGGAACTCATACCCTCGTCTCCTTTCTCAAGTTGTTGCTAGTATCAGGCACAGCCCGATTACAGGGCCTCATCGCCGCGCTCACCAGTGCGGATGCGGATGGCATCCATCACATCACTGATGAAAATTTTTCCGTCGCCAACCTGTCCTGTGCGGGAGATGGACACCACAGCATTCAGAACAGTTTCCAGCATGTCGTCGTGCAGCACGACCTCGACCTTGATCTTGGGCAGGCAGTCCACCTGCATGGTGGTGCCGCGGTACACTTCAGTGTGCCCACGCTGGCGACCAAAGCCCTTGATTTCAACATAGTTCAAGCCGTGGATGCCCATGTCGGTAAGCGTGTCCTTAACCTTGTCAAACATGCTGGGCCGGATGATGATTTCAAGCTTTTTCATAGGTCGTTCCTTTGCTGTTTCCCGTTGGACTACAAGGAGTAGCCGCGTTCGTTGTGCTCGCTCAAATCGAGGCCGGTGAATTCCTCTTCAGGCGTAACCCGCAGGCCGACAACCGCGTCAACCACATAGAGGATTATCCGGGAAACTATGTAGCAATAACCCCAGGTAGCCACAATGGACACGATCTGGATCCAGGCCTGCTCAGGATTGCCGTAGAACAGACCGTCAGCGTTGTTGATGGCCGCGCAGGCGAACAGGCCGGTGGCAAGCGCACCCCAGGTGCCGCCAACGCCGTGAATGCCGACCACGTCAAGGGCGTCGTCATAACCGAACTTGTTCTTCAGGAGCACGCCGCCGTAGCAGATGATGCCGCCAACAAAACCGATCAGCATGGCGGGCAGCACTTCAACAAAGCCCGCGCCGGGAGTGATGGCCACGAGGCCCGCCAGTGCGCCGGAGATAGCGCCAAGGCTTGTGGGCTTGCCGGTACGAATCCATTCAACGAGCATCCAGCCAAGAATACCGCAGGCGGAAGCCATGTGGGTGGTTACAAGGGCCTGACCAGCAAGAGGACCGGAAACCAGAGCGCTGCCAGCATTGAAGCCGAACCAGCCGAACCACAGCAGGCCGCCGCCAAGCAGGGTAAGGGGCAGGTTGTTGGGTGTGGCATGCGAGCTGCCAGTGGAAAGCCGCGGTCCAAGAGCCTGGGCACAGGCAAGAGCCGCCGCGCCGGAAGACATGTGCACAACTGCGCCGCCAGCAAAGTCCAGAGCGCCCATCTTGCTCATCCAGCCACCGCCCCAGACCCAGTGGGCCATGGGCGAGTAGACGAAGAGCAACCACAAGCCAGAGAAAACAAGCATGGCGGAGAAGCGGATGCGCTCAGCGTAGGCACCGGAAATAAGGGCCACGGTAAGAGCAGCAAACATGCACTGATACCCCATAAAGACCGTGTGGGGCAGTTGGGTGGCGGCAGGAGCCGATTCGCCGCCCACGCCTTTGAGGAAGAGGTAGGAAAGATCGCCGATTATACCGCCCACATCTTCGCCAAAGGCCAGTGTGTAACCCACAACGGCCCATAATACAGAGATGAGAGCCAGCGCGCCGTAGCTGTGCATGTGGGTGGACAGGATATTGCGGGAGCGAACCAGGCCACCGTAGAAGAGGGCCAGCGCCGGGGTCATCAGCATGACCATGGAGGCGCAGATCAGAATAAATGCAGTATCCGAGGCGTTCATACGGACATCCTTCAGCGTAGTTCGGACCGGCGAGGGAGGCAGTGTGCCGCACAGTGCAGCAGGCTGGTTTCCGTCGTTCCGTTCCGCGTTTAATAGAACCTCATCCTCGTGGGCTGGCGCCATGCCCACACTGCGGCACAATGCCGCAGCAATACCCTGCTTAGGCATGAAGTGTGCCAAATGTGTTTCGCTGTGTGGCTAAATCTTGTAACAATATGATTTTATAAATATTTTTATTTTTTCAGGCAGACAGGAAGAATTGCAGGAGGTTGGCGTCGTTGTAATATTTCTACGATGATGTAGAAAAAAAGAAGCCCCCCGGAGTGCCGTTTCGTGGCACTTGGGGGGCTTTCTAAATAGATGTTTTATTTTAGCGTATTATGTGAAAAAAATAGAAAATTGCAAAAATGTAGAAATTATTGGTACATCTTTGTAATGACTGTGTTGTGCTTAGGTAACATACTAAAAATTATTACAAAAAATTCATTTTTGGGGCAAATTTATGCCTTTTTGCAAAATACCGTTTTGTAGAAACTTCATATCTACTCGGTTTCATCCTTACGGTACACGGGGCGAAAAGCCTTGTAGGTGATGCCGTACTTTTTCATGCGCAGGGCCATGATCCTTTCCGTCAATCCAAGGCTTGCAGCAGCTTTGCCCATCTGGCCCTGGCTGAACTCAAGCGCTTCGGTGATTGATGCGCGTTCCAGCTCGTCCAGTTGCTCCTGCAAGCTGCCGGAAAGCCCCTGGCGGATCAGCCCTGGCGTGAGGCCGGAACTGGCCGCAACGCGGCTGCCGTGCAGGGCAGGAGGCAAGTGCTGGGGCAGAACAAGGCCTTCGCGGCCCAGCAGCAACACTGCGCGCTCCATGACGTTTTCAAGCTCGCGGATGTTGCCCGGCCAGGTGTAGCGTTGCAGCATATCCATAACAGAAAGGGAGAGGCGCACGTTGTTGCGCCCGTTTGCCAGCGCGTATTTTTTGATAAAGTGGTTTGCCAGCGGCAGAATATCCTCTGGTCGGAAACTCAGGGGCGGCAGGAAAATGGGGAAGACATTGAGGCGGTAGAACAGATCGCGGCGGAAGGTTTCTTCCTCCACCATTTTTTCCAGGTCACGGTTGGTGGCGGTGATAAAACGCACATCCACATAATGCGTTTCCATGCCGCCAAGGCGTTCAAAGGCCCTTTCCTGCAACACGCGCAGCAGTTTTGCCTGGGTCATGAGCGAAAGCTCACCCACTTCGTCCAAAAACAGCGTGCCGCCGTTGGCAAGCTCAAAGCGTCCCTTGCGCGTAGCGTTTGCGCCGGTGAAGGCCCCGCGTTCATGGCCGAACAGTTCGCTTTCAATGAGGTTTTCTGGCAATGCGGCGCAGTTGAGCGAAATAAAGGGCTTGTTGGCGCGCGTGCTGCCCGAATGGATGGAGCGTGCTGCCAGTTCTTTGCCCGTGCCGGATTCGCCCTGTAGAAAAACGGTGGTGCTGGAGGGGGCCACCTGCGCAATCTGCGCGTAGACCTTTTGCATCACTTCAGAATTGCCCACAAAGCCGCGCGGCCTCAAGGGCGAGGAGGCTTCTTCATCCATGCGGCCCTGCGATTCAAGGGCGGCGTGACCAAGCAGGGTTGATATAATGGTAAGCAGGCGCATTTCGTCTTCAAGCGTGGCATCGTCCACCAGCAGATGGTCAACCGACAGCGCGCCCACAACCTGATCGTTGAGGCGGATAGGCACGCAGATGAAGGAAATGCCCTCCTTGCCCAGATCGCGCGAACGGGTGCGATTCAGAAACAGCGGTTCTTCTGATACATTAGATATGTACATGGAGCGCCCGGTTTCAATAACACGCCCGGTGATGCCCTCGCCGCGCACGTAACGGCCCCGGCGGGCTTCGGCGGGTTTGAGGCCGTAGGCTGCCTCAATACGGATTTCGCCGCTGTTGGGCGAAATAAGCGTGATCGCGCCGCGCATCATGTGCAGATGCTCTGCCATAAGCTGGAGCGCCTTGTTCAGGGCAACCCCCACATCCGTGGCAGAGTTGACCACATTGGAAAGATCCAACAAAAGGCGCAGCTGCTCTTCGCGGTGGCTGTCTGCGTTGGCGGGAGAGCGCGACACGGTGCCGGGACGGGGGGATGTATTGCTGGATTTTTGCATGCCGTGCTTATACCCCAGGCCGGGGCAAACATGCAATCCGTCAGCGGGTTACGGGCCGCAAGAAAGGGCTGCCGGGGAAGGGCACTTGCGCAAGCGGGCTGAGGGCAGACTTGGATATAGTGGGGGAGTGGAAGGATGGGCTTTGCGGGCAAGAGGAGCAGATCAGATAACGGTCTAACTGATTTGGCGGCGCAATAGGCTACGATATCAGCAAACGCCCCTGGTTCATGTGATAGCAGCCAACTGATTAGTGGCGCAATAGGATTAGGGAACTCCCAGCTCTGAATATGACCATTGGGAAGCCCCTGACCGCTGAATTTTATGCCAATTTTAAAAAGTCGCTTGACACCTGCCCCCTATTGCCGTAGATACACCCTTCACAGCGCGTCCCCATCGTCTAGCCGGCCCAGGACAACGGCCTTTCACGCCGTCGACAGGGGTTCAAATCCCCTTGGGGACGCCAATTAAGAAAGCAAGCTCTTACGAGAAATCGTAGGAGCTTTTTTCGTTTTTGAATTATTGTCAGTCTTGGGCGCGCGGACGGCTGTGCATCAGTTGAAGCAACACAACAATAGTAATAGTATGCTATATAAAAAGAAGGTACTAAATTTTTAAAGAAAATCTTCGAATTGTGACCAAAAGGGCCATTATGTCAAACTTGCCGGATAGCTGCGTGGCTCATGTCTATTGCCCCGAGAATGGGGCACCTTTCCGCGTACAGCCCCTTTCTGAACATTTGCACAACGTCGCTGACCTGGCATCATCAGCGGCAGCCAAGGTCGGCTTGCCCCTGACAGGCCATCTGGTTGGCCTGCTGCATGATTTTGGCAAGTATTCAAAAGAATTCCAGAATTATATCCTTTCCGCTGCTGGCTGCATTACTCCTGGTGAACCGGGCTACACCGATCCCATAGCTTGCAAAGGGAAGATCAATCATGCTTTTGCTGGAGGGCAGCACCTATGGGAGCGCCTGCAAGGCAATGATTTGAAAAAAGCGATTGCCCGGATGCTTGCATTGTGCATTCTGTCCCACCATTCAGGGCTAAAAGATTGCATATCCCAGGACGGCAAGGATGCATTTACACAGAATTACATGGCCCGTCCGGAGGAAAAAACACACCGTAAGCAGTGCGATGAGCGCTGCGATCAAGCATTCCTTGAAGAAATAGAAAATGAAATCTCGAATGCACTTTTATTGGAAGTGCGAGCAGTTATGATGAAGCTGCGTGATCGAGTCATGAACAAGCAGCCAGCAAGTGCCGATATAAATGACCAACGAGACTGCGCAAATAGTCGTGATTTTCAGCTTGGATTGCTGGCGCGTTTTTTATTCAGCTGCCTGATTGATGCGGATCGTACTGACAGTGCAGATTTTGAAGATCAAAAAGGGGCGGAAATTCGGCGCAGCGGGGTCAGGCGTCCTTGGAGTGCCCTGGTGCAGCGTTTTGAAGCAGCCTTGGCCCAAAAGACCCCGCAACACGCCATCGACCACATCCGGGGTGATATTTCTGCCCATTGCGCCCAGCGTGCCCAGGATGCGCCGGGTATGTTTACTCTCACTGTACCCACTGGCGGGGGCAAGACGCTGGCCAGCCTTCGTTTTGCCCTGCTGCACGCGCAAAAGCACCAGATGGACAGAGTCATCTATGTTATTCCTTATACATCCATTATTGACCAAAACGCCGATGTAGCCCGAAAAATTCTTGAGCAGGGTGAGGCCCCTGGATCCATAGTGCTTGAGCATCATTCCAGTTTTATGCCCGATGAAGATTCTAACGCTGAAGAAGTCGCCAGCCGGTGGGAAAAACTGTCTGAAAACTGGGATGCCCCCGTGATCTTCACCACCATGGTGCAGTTTCTTGAGAGCCTGTTTGGCGCAGGCACAAGCTCCGCCCGCCGCATGCATAATCTTGCACGTAGCGTGATAGTGTTTGATGAAGTGCAGACTGTCCCTGTGCGCTGCTTGCGTATGTTTTGCAACGCTGTGGATTTTTTGACCGGGCAATGTGGTTCTACCGCAGTGCTTTGCACTGCCACGCAGCCGAGGCTGGGCAATCTGCCGCATCCGCTGCGCGGCAGCCTTGATATACAGCCCGGCATGGAAATCGTGCCAGATGTGCCAGACCTGTTCACACGCCTCAAGCGCACGACATTTTTTGACCACTGCCATACCGCCATGGGGGCAGAAGATGTGGCCGCGCTGGCGCAAGAAGAGCAACAATCCCACGGCTCATGCCTGGTGGTTTGCAATACCAAGCGAATGGCAGAAAAGATTTATGCGTTTTGCGACAAACAGGAAGGTATAAACTTCTACTACCTTAGCACCAACCTCTGCCCGGCGCACCGCATGGAAAAGCTTGAAGCCATGCGAGCCGATTTGAAAAACGGGCGTCCTGTACTTTGCGTAAGCACGCAACTCATTGAGTGTGGCGTGGATATCAGTTTTCGATCTGTTATTCGCATGGCCGCTGGTCTGGATTCCATCCTTCAGGCGGCAGGGCGCTGCAACCGACATGGGGAAAATGAGCCGGGCAGGGTGCATGTGGTACTGGTGCAGGCGGATGCAGAAAATCTGGACTGGCTGAAAGACATTAAAGATGGTCGGGATATCTTTCTTGATACAGTGCGCCTAAAGTATGCACAAGAACTTCTGGAATCTGGCTACGATTTCACCATGCCGCAGTTGGTTGCAACATATTTTGACCATTATTTTCATCGTAAGGGCGCCGTGCTTTCTTATGCGGCAGGCGATTGCAATTCCTTGCTTGATATGCTGGGCAGTAATCGAGGTGCTGGCAATAACAATCTATTCCCCATACTGGGGCAATCATTCAGCGCCGCAGCAAAAATTTTCAAGTCCATCGACTCAACATCAAAAAGTATTTTGGTGCCTTATAAAGATGGAGAGGGCATCATTGCCGCACTTTGTTCATCAGATTTGCTGTATAAAAAATATGAGCTTTTACGTAAGGCTCAGCGTTTTTCCGTAAACATTTTTCCACATACAGAACGCGAGCTTATACAGAAAAATGCCTTGTATCCCATTCAGGATAGTGGCATGTTTGCTCTGAAACCCAATTTTTACTGTAATGAACAGGGCGTTAGCGCGCAATCAGGGCAAAAACTGCGTCTTTGTAATTACTGATAGGAGGATTGAGTGAATAACGACATATCCTTTATTGTTTATGGGCGTTATGCCCTGTTTTCTGATCCTGTAACTCGAGTCGGCGGCGAAAAATGTTCTTACCACATTCCCACTTATGAAGCCCTTAAGGGTATAGCTAAATCAATATATTGGAAGCCAACGCTGATTTGGGTGATTGACAAGGTACGCATTCTGCATCCCTTTCGCACGCAAACCAAGGGCGTAAAACCAATCAGGCCCACCACAGGCGGCAATGATCTTTCCATCTACACCTATCTGGCTGATGTTGCCTATCAGGTAAAGGCCCGTTTTGTATGGAACGAGCACAGGCCGGAACTGAAGCAAGACCAGATTGAAGGCAAGCACTACGAAATAGCCAAGCGTATGCTGGCGCGCGGTGGCCGACAGGATATCTTTTTGGGTACGCGCGACTGTCAGGGGTATGTGGAACCTTGCAGATTTGGTGAAGGCCCCGGTGCGTATGATGACCTGGAAGAGCTGGCCTTTGGCCTCATGTTTCACGGGTTTGATTATCCTGATGAAACCGGAAACTCCAGTTTTGGCGCACGGTTCTGGAAGCCTGTAATGCGCAAGGGGATAATTGAATTCCCCTCGCCGGATGATGCCTCGCTGCTGCGCAAAGAAATCCGCCCCATGAAGCCCAAGGCGTTCCACCCCGGCAAAAACTACGCTGGTTGTGATGAAGAAGCGCTATCTCTCCTTTTGCAGGAGCCCGAAACCGTGGCATACCCCGATGCCCGCAGCCTGCTTTCTGACGGCGGCCCGCAAGGGGGTGCGTTGTGAGCTGGATGCAAAAGCTTTTTGAAACGTATGAAGCCTGCTCCCAAAATCCCGCCTTTGTGGACCCCCCACAGGCGGAGAATGGTGGCAAAGAAGCCCCGGCGCTTATGCCCGTGAGCCATACCAGCCAACAGGCGCATATTCATGTTGTCATTGACGGGGCGGGTAATTTTGTGAGGGCAGAGCTGTTGCCGTTGAAAATGCAGTTTATTATCCCGGCAACCGAAGATTCCGCAGGTCGTACCAGCGGTGATTCCCCGCATCCTCTGGATGATAAAATCCATTATTGCGCCAAAGACTACTCTGGCGGCAAAAAGAATCTTTATAGCTTGTATGCTTCGCAATTGCAGGCATGGTGCGATTCTTCCCATAGTCATCCAAAAGCCAGGGCCGTATACGCCTATGTTTCGCAAGGGCATCTTGTGGATGACCTGTTGAAATGTGGAATTTTGCGCGGCGAATCAGCCAGCTCCTTGCAAACGGAACCAACCGAGGCAGACAAAGAGAGCGGCGCAGACAGCATCTTTAACAGGTTGCAGCCCAAAAAAATTGGCAACGCCACGGTGCGCGACCAGGGGGACGCCCTGGTGGTATGGAGCGTGGTAAACCTGCCTGATGACATGGAACCGCGCACATGGAAGGACACCAGCCTGCAACAGGCATGGATGGCCTACGATGCAGCCATGATGGAGCAAAAAGGCCTTTGCATAGTGCAAGGGGTGGAATGCGCTGTTGCCGCAAAGCATCCGCGCAATATCCGCCGCCCAGGTGATGGTGCAAAGCTTATTTCCTCCAATGATTCAGCAAATTTTACCTACCGTGGGCGCTTTCTGGAGCCGGAGCAGGCCTGCACCGTCGGCTATGAGGTGAGTCACAAGGCGCATAATGCGTTGCGCTGGCTCATAGCGCGGCAAGGCTACCGCAACGGGGATCAGGCTGTTGTGGCCTGGGCTGTGAGCGGCGCGCCTGTGCCTAATCCTTGTGAAGATTTGTTTGATCTGAGTGCCGGCGACTTCTTGCTTGATGACGCGCCAGAGGTGCAGGCAGAGAAGGACGCCGCCCAGCCTCCTTTTGTTCCTCCCGTAAATATGGGGCTGGCCTTTGCAAAAAGGCTGAACAAAGCCCTCGTGGGATACAAGGCTGATCTCAAGGAAACTGACGGCGTCGCCATCATGGCTATGGATGCGGCCAGCCCTGGGCGGCTTTCTGTTACGTTCTATCGCGAGCAGATGCTTAAGGACTACCTGTACAATCTGGAAAGATGGCAGGAAGAATGCGCATGGGTCCTGCCCGTGCGCATAGACGAAGCGCGTGAGGGCCAGAGCAAACCCAAAACGCGCACTGTTTACGCGCCCCTTGCCCCTACGCCAGAAACCATTGCCCGCGTTGCATACGGCAGGCGTATTGACGACAAGCTGCTCAAGGCAACTGTAGAGCGGTTGTTGCCATGCGTTGTTGATAGGGCAACCTTGCCGCGCGATATTGTTGAGAGTTGCGTGCGCCGTGCCTGCAATCGCGCGGCGCATGAGGCATGGGAGTGGGCTGAAGTGCTGGGCGTTGCCTGCGCCATGTACAGGGGCTATTTCGCCAGACACATAAAAGAAGGGGAATACAGCATGGCACTTGATGAAACGCGTAAATCCCGTGACTACCTCTTTGGGCGGCTTCTGGCGGTTGCGGAATATATTGAACGTTCTGCTTTGAATTGCGCGGGAGAAAAACGCCCCACCAATGCCGAGCGGTTGATGCAGCGCTTTGCCGACCATCCTTTTGCCACATGGAAACAGCTTGAGCTTCAGTTGCAGCCGTATATACAGCGGCTGAAGAGCAGTTCCCATGCCGGGCTGCTTAAACGGCCCCAAAAGGCCTGGAAAGAAATTTACGATAAATTTGACCCCGAAAAATTTACTTCTTCAGACAAGCTCAGTGGCGAATTTCTGCTGGGCTACCATTGTCAGATGTCAGCCTTGTACGCCACGGCTGATAAAGAAAGCACCACTGAAGCCAATGACCAGCAAGGAGCGTAACATGAGTCTGCAACACAAGATCGACTTCGCCGTTATTCTCACCGTAGATCACGCCAACCCTAACGGCGATCCGCTCAACGGCAACCGTCCCCGTACCGATTATGATGGCTATGGGGAAATCAGCGATGTTTGCCTTAAGCGCAAGATCCGTGATCGGCTCATGGAGCAGAAGGGGACGCAAGTTTTTGTGCAGTCAGACGACCGCAAGCTGGACAACATGGCCTCGCTCAAGGAAAGGGCCGAATCTGCGGAGCACGGCCTTGGCAAGGATGCTTTTAATCCCAAAAAATGCAGCAAGGAAGAAACCGCCCGAAAGGCTTGCGCCAAGTGGTTTGACGTGCGCGCTTTTGGGCAGCTTTTTGCTTTTGGCAAAGATGGCGATGCGGCGGGGGTTTCCATTGCAGTGCGCGGCCCGGTGAGCATTCACTCGGCCTTCAGCGTGGAGCCTGTCAGCGTTGCAAGTATTCAGATCACCAAAAGCGTCAGCGGCGAGGGCGATGGCAGCAAGCGCGGTTCGGACACCATGGGCATGAAGCACCGCGTGGATAAAGGCGTATATGTTTTTTACGGCAGCATGAATCCTCAGCTTGCCGAACGCACCGGCTTTAGCGACGAAGACGCTGCCGTGCTCAAGGCCATCTTGCCCAGGCTGTTTGAAAATGACGCTTCGTCTGCCCGTCCGGAGGGCAGCATGGCAGTCAGTCAGGTGTTCTGGTGGCAACACAACTGCGCTTCCGGGCAGTATTCATCCGCAAAAGTGCATAAAAGCCTCACGGTTAACCCCGATGGCAGCTATACGCTCAACAGCGAAGCTACTCCGGGGTTGAAGGCTGAAACCATTCCAGGCTTCTAATGCACCCCCCAGCCGATTCCATCCCCATATCGGCTTTGCAGCATTATCTGTTCTGCCCCCGGCAGTGTGCGCTCATCCATCTGGAACAGCTCTGGACGGAAAACGTGTACACTGCCGAGGGCCGTCAGCTGCACGAAAAAGCCCACAGCAACGCATCTGAAAGTCGCGGCGACTGCAAAACTGTTTCAGGGTTGCTGCTCTGTTCGCGCGCTCTTGGCCTGACAGGGCAGGCAGACGTTGTGGAGTTTCATCGGCACGGCAATGTCTGGCAGCCGTACCCTGTCGAATATAAGCGGGGCCGCCCCAAAAGCATGGCGGCAGACCGCATTCAGCTTTGCGCGCAGGCTCTCTGCCTGGAAGAAATGTTGCATGTTTCCATTTCTGAAGGGGCGCTCTTTTACGGCAAAACCCGGCGGCGGCAGGTTGTGGAGCTCACCGATGCCCTGAGGGAAGAAACCCGCACCACCATCGGTGCCGTGCAGGATTTGCTGAACAAGGGGCTTACTCCGCCGCCTCCATCCCTCGAAATTGCCAATACCATCTGCCCGGCGTGCTCCCTATGTGATGTCTGCCTGCCCCTTGCTCCGCAGACCTCTGCTGCGCGCTATCTGCAATCCGTGCTGGAGAGCATATGAAACCGCTGCTCAATACGCTGTTTGTTACAACTCAAGAAAGTTATCTGGCCAAGGATGGCGAATGCGTGGCTGTGTATCAGGGGGATGCGCTTAAAGGAAAAATCCCCATTCACACGCTTGGCGGCCTTGTACTGTTTGGGCAGATTTCATGCAGCCCCTTTTTGCTGGGTCACTGCGCGGAAAACGGTGTAACAGTGTCGTGGTTGACCCAATATGGGCGGTTTCTGGCATCCATGCACGGGCCCGTGAGCGGCAATGTGTTGCTGCGGCGTGAGCAATACCGCCGTGCGGATGATGATGCGGCTTCTGCCGCCATTGCCGCCGCCATAGTAATCGGCAAAATCGCCAATTGCCGCACGGTGCTGATGCGTGCAGCGCGCGAGAGGCCGACTGCAAGCCTTGATGCAGCAGTGGCCCGTCTGGCCCAATGCCTTGCCCGCCTGCGCGAGCCTTTGCCGCTCAATATGGTGCGCGGCGTTGAAGGTGAGGCGGCGCAAGTGTATTTTGGCGTATTTGCCAACCTTATTCAGGCAAAAGACGCCGCCTTCCGCTTTGATGGCCGCAACCGCCGACCACCCCTTGATGCTGTTAACTGCCTTCTTTCTTTTCTATATACACTTCTGGCGCACGATGTTCGCGGGGCGCTCGAAAGTTGCGGGCTTGATCCTGCCGTGGGCTTTTTGCACCGTGACAGACCCGGACGCCCCAGCCTGGCTCTGGACATCATGGAAGAGTTTCGTCCTTATCTGGCAGACAGGCTGGCCTGCACCCTTATCAACCGGGGGCAGGTGAGGGCCAAGGGCTTTCGTAAAACAGAATCTGGCGCTGTGATAATGGACGATGCCACCCGCAAGGATGTGATCTCTGCATGGCAGGAGCGAAAACAGGAAACTGTGGAGCATCCATTTTTGCAGGAAAAAATGGCGGCGGGCCTCTTGTATCACTGCCAGGCGCGTTTGCTCGCCCGATATTTGCGCGGCGATCTGGATGCATACCCTCCCTTTGTGATTCGGTGATGCCATGCTCGTTCTCGTAAGCTATGATGTAAACACGCAAGATTCAGCCGGAAAACGCCGCTTGCGCCAAATAGCCCGCCATTGCGAAAACTGGGGGCAACGGGTGCAGTTTTCAGTTTTTGAATGCGTGGTTGACCCCGCCCAATGGGTCGCCCTGCGCAATAATTTGCTGGAATGTATGGATGAAGAAAAAGATAGCCTGCGTTTTTACTTTTTGGGTGCCAACTGGAAGAATCGTGTTGAACATGTTGGGGCCAAACCGTCCTATGACCCTCAAGGGACGCTGATTCTGTAAATCGACAGCATTATTACATGCGGACGGCTGAGAGAGTCAGCAGATATCAGACTGGCTGAAGGGGACTCTGTGAGCTGCTGGCAATAGCCCGCGAGAACCAGAAGCGCACAGCATTTTTCTGGGAGGTTCTCGATTTTTTAACAATATGATTTTATTACGGTAATTTTTTAAAGCAGATTTGTTTATTGCATAAATTGATCGAGATACGTGGCCTGCTCGAAAAATGCCCTGAATATCATTGCGGGGCAAAGGTAAAAAAGGGCCACAGTCGCTCCCCGTGCGGGAGCGTGGATTGAAGCATGTAAATTGACGGGGAGGATTGTAAACCGTGGCGGTCGCTCCCCGTGCGGGAGCGTGGATTGAAGCTGGCCCCTGCTGACCTTGCGGACGGATCCGCACCGTCGCTCCCCGTGCGGGAGCGTGGATTGAAGCGTGAGGGCGTGGAGTCGGCGCCAAACCTTTTGCCAAGTCGCTCCCCGTGCGGGAGCGTGGATTGAAGCAGGGCGAGAGATGATGAGGATGGTGTGAAATTTGGTCGCTCCCCGTGCGGGAGCGTGGATTGAAGCGTGAAGCTGATCTGCCCGGTTGTCAGCATGGTGGGTCGCTCCCCGTGCGGGAGCGTGGATTGAAGCTTCCAGAAAAACGATGGGAAAACCCTCGTCGCGGGTCGCTCCCCGTGCGGGAGCGTGGATTGAAGCTGCGCCCATCACATCCTCCTACACAGCCAGATGAGTCGCTCCCCGTGCGGGAGCGTGGATTGAAGCCCAATCCCTGCGAACCCCGCCGCAGCCCTTCTGGAGTCGCTCCCCGTGCGGGAGCGTGGATTGAAGCGGCATTAGGTTAGGCGCATGTTCTATGCCCTGCCGTCGCTCCCCGTGCGGGAGCGTGGATTGAAGCCCCCCTGCCAGCGACCATATTCCCAACGCTGGGAAGTCGCTCCCCGTGCGGGAGCGTGGATTGAAGCGTTGGCAACGGCGAGTGGGTGAGCATGGCGACAGGTCGCTCCCCGTGCGGGAGCGTGGATTGAAGCCGCGCCGTCAGGATGCGCGGAAAAACCGAAGTTGGTCGCTCCCCGTGCGGGAGCGTGGATTGAAGCAATGCTTCTAGCAAGTCTGGAGCTGCGGATATCAAGTCGCTCCCCGTGCGGGAGCGTGGATTGAAGCAGGCGCGTGAATTCCAGCGCAGCCCCGAAGCGGAGTCGCTCCCCGTGCGGGAGCGTGGATTGAAGCTTCTTGGGTGAACACCACGGACGGGCGTTATTACAGTCGCTCCCCGTGCGGGAGCGTGGATTGAAGCTTTTGGGTATGCTCCCGCAGACTATTCAGAGCAGTCGCTCCCCGTGCGGGAGCGTGGATTGAAGCTCCCGGGGCGGCATAGCTTACGGACGAAGCCGCGCGTCGCTCCCCGTGCGGGAGCGTGGATTGAAGCTCTTCGGCGTAGCCGTCCGCCTTGATGGTGGTTGTCGCTCCCCGTGCGGGAGCGTGGATTGAAGCGCTGTGCCCGGTGTATGGCGTCTATCTGCTCCTGTCGCTCCCCGTGCGGGAGCGTGGATTGAAGCCTGTCAGGTTTTTGATGGTATTGCGCGTGACGGGTCGCTCCCCGTGCGGGAGCGTGGATTGAAGCCCGCTGGTCGTGATTCGGACGAAGAAAACCAGTTGTCGCTCCCCGTGCGGGAGCGTGGATTGAAGCAGCGCCAGGAGCGTGCGTTCCTGACCGCACAGCGCGTCGCTCCCCGTGCGGGAGCGTGGATTGAAGCAAGGTACTGGTACCAGGTGGGCGACATGAGAATGGTCGCTCCCCGTGCGGGAGCGTGGATTGAAGCAGCGCGCTTGGCATTGTTAAAGCGGTCAACGCTCCGTCGCTCCCCGTGCGGGAGCGTGGATTGAAGCTTGCAAGGGCATTAGCCATATCGCGCCAGCCAGCCGTCGCTCCCCGTGCGGGAGCGTGGATTGAAGCATGGTGGCTATAAGAAACTGCGCTGACCATGCCGGTCGCTCCCCGTGCGGGAGCGTGGATTGAAGCAGCTGAGTTATTCTGACCTCCAAGCACGCACCCACGTCGCTCCCCGTGCGGGAGCGTGGATTGAAGCATGGCTGGCAACCGCGTGGGCAAGACTGAGGGCGCGTCGCTCCCCGTGCGGGAGCGTGGATTGAAGCACATCCTGAAAATTGTTAAACCGCTCACGCCCGGCGTCGCTCCCCGTGCGGGAGCGTGGATTGAAGCTTGCCGATGCCTTTGCTGAAACAGAACTCAGCCTGTCGCTCCCCGTGCGGGAGCGTGGATTGAAGCGACTACATGGTTGACGAACTATACGGCCATGATCGGTCGCTCCCCGTGCGGGAGCGTGGATTGAAGCGGGTATTACCCCAAGCTTAATTGCAAGCAGGGTAAAGTCGCTCCCCGTGCGGGAGCGTGGATTGAAGCAGTCAGCCTGTCCAGCGCGCCAGCAGTTGAGCGAAGTCGCTCCCCGTGCGGGAGCGTGGATTGAAGCGGGTTGTCGTGTGCGGCGACCGTGGGCCTCATGCTGTCGCTCCCCGTGCGGGAGCGTGGATTGAAGCAGCATACACCCCAGCGGCAACTGAAATTGTTACGTCGCTCCCCGTGCGGGAGCGTGGATTGAAGCAAGGGATTGATCGTCATAATCAAGCCACTCCCTGTCGCTCCCCGTGCGGGAGCGTGGATTGAAGCAGGCAGGTTGGCCGGAAGGTTCGCTACGCGGTAACGTCGCTCCCCGTGCGGGAGCGTGGATTGAAGCCAAGTGCGGGCGCAAGATCATCTACACGCGCGCAGGTCGCTCCCCGTGCGGGAGCGTGGATTGAAGCCAAGGTGGGCGGCTTCTCGTGGGCCTGCCCCGGCAGGTCGCTCCCCGTGCGGGAGCGTGGATTGAAGCTCGCTCAAGACCGGGGCGCGCTCAACTGAGATAGTCGCTCCCCGTGCGGGAGCGTGGATTGAAGCAGGCCGATAGAGGTAGGGCTTGACTTGCCGTCCTTGTCGCTCCCCGTGCGGGAGCGTGGATTGAAGCAAAATAAGCTTGCCTGGGATTGTGTCAATTTGCGTCGCTCTCCGTGCGGGAGCGTGGATTGAAGCAGGAAGCGAAGCAAAGCCTCCAGAACCAGTTTGAAGTCGCTCCCCGTGCGGGAGCGTGGATTGAAGCTTGTTACTTATACCACCTTTGCGAGCAGCGTATTAGTCGCTCCTCGTGCGGGAGCGTGGATTGAAGCAACCCTGGCCAGCCACCCACTTACGGCATGCTGCGGTCGCTCCCCGTGCGGGAGCGTGGATTGAAGCCACCCAAGCCCGGCACGGTGCAGATATCCTCAATGTCGCTCCCCGTGCGGGAGCGTGGATTGAAGCAGAGTATAATGACAGCTATTAGCACAAAAGTCGAGGGTCGCTCCCCGTGCGGGAGCGTGGATTGAAGCGCCCTACCTGTTTGAGCGCGTTAAGGGAATTAGCGTCGCTCCCCGTGCGGGAGCGTGGATTGAAGCAGCGCGTATTCCCTGCCAACTCCAAATGTGGAATGTCGCTCCCCGTGCGGGAGCGTGGATTGAAGCACACCGGAGGGGATAGGCTTCGCTCGCCAAGAGGGGGCGCTCCCCGTGCAGGAGCGTGGATTGAAGCCCTGCCGTGCTCCTCTACCGCAGGGCTGAGCCGGGTCGCTCCCCGTGCGGGAGCGTGGATTGAAGCGCCTTAATCCGTCAATTCGGACTCACCTATCCCCGTCGCTCCCCGTGCGGGAGCGTGGATTGAAGCAATGCGATAACGGAATCCGTCCATGATCTTGATCGTCGCTCCCCGTGCGGGAGCGTGGATTGAAGCTTTCCGCGTCCCTGAAAAAGCTGGCGCTGGCATGTCGCTCCCCGTGCGGGAGCGTGGATTGAAGCAATTCGCCAAGATGCTTTCCGGCCTGACCAACTCGTCGCTCCCCGTGCGGGAGCGTGGATTGAAGCTGTTTATCAGCCGTGAGGTTAAGGACGAAACTGTGTCGCTCCCCGTGCGGGAGCGTGGATTGAAGCTTGACGACGACATGGCCCATCAGCCGGTGGAAACGTCGCTCCCCGTGCGGGAGCGTGGATTGAAGCGGGCCACGGTGGGAACGCGACGAGTTCGGGCATGTCGCTCCCCGCGCGGGAGCGACTTATGTGGATTGATATTATCATGAGCACAGCCCATACATGCCGCAGCAACTGGAACCATCTGTTCTGATTTATCTATTGCTTTGTTTTAAAGATGTCTTGCGTAAAATATATAACCTGTTTTGCAGGTTAGTTATAAATATTATGCTGATATTAATCCAATTTCGATTACTTGATTTTTATCCTCGTCACCATAATCCTTTCCCGCCGTCTTCCGATTAATACAGAAGCGGTATCTCTGCATTTTGCCCCCTCAATATTCTCCATTGAAGGGGTTGATCTTGCAGGCAAAAATTTTATATGAGCAAAAGTGTCCCGGAACTGTATGATGGCTGCAACAATAGCAACGTATCTGGTGGATACTGTAAGCAGAATTCTACACTTGCAAAAGGGCTTGTTATGAACAGATCCATATCGCTCAAGCTGATGCTTGGCATTGCGGCAATCATCATCATACCTATGGGCATACTATTTGCCCTTACATCGCGTGGCATTGCAACGCTTTCAGAAGAAAGCTTTGCCAAGTCCGCCATTGGCGAACTGCGGCAGGTCAGCAATGTTGTCACAGCCATGTTTGATGAATACAAGCTCAACGTTGGCATGCTGGCTGTTGATCCCCTTATGGCGCAATTACCGCAGATGACCACAAGTCATGTAACAGCAACGGAACCCACACCGTCCAGCCCCGATGCAGGCGATACTGCTGGCAAGGCGCTGGATGCCGTGTTTCGTCTGTACCGGGAGACGCACCCTTCATATACCAATGTTTACGCGGGCAATATGGAAGGCGCATTTGTGCTCAACAGCCCCGTGAGCGGCAAAACCCAGCCATCTGGCTACGATCCGCGCAAACGCCCCTGGTGGGGCATGGCCGTGTCTGACCCGGCCAAGAGCTACATCACCAGCGCCTATAAGAGCACCGATGGTCAGCCCATGGTCAGCGCCTGCCGCGCCGTGCGCGATAGCAGCGGCAAAGTTACAGGTGTTGCGGCCATAGATATTACTCTGGGCACCCTCACAGACCTCATCAAAAACGTGCATATTGGCCGCACGGGTTTTGTTATTCTGGTGCAGGATGACGGCGTGGTTATATCCGACCCCAAAAACCCGCAGCACAATTTTCAGAAAATAGACGGCATTGGCAACGATGCCCTGGCTGCCCTGTTCAAGTCCGGTGCGGCTACGGGCGAGGCTGTCTTTAGCGGCAAGCAGTATGAAGCTGTGGTGTACAATTCGCCGGAACTCAAGTGGAAGTTTATTGGCCTCATTGAAAAAAGCGAACTCATGGAGCCTGTCAACGCCGCTGTGTGGCAGTTTGCTACCGGTATGCTGGCAAGCCTGATTGGCATTTGCATAGGTATCTGGGTGCTGGCCGGGCGGCTCATTATTACGCCTTTGAAGACCGTGGGCGTTTTCCTCAAAGATATTTCCGCTGGTGTGTACGGCAGTCTCGCCAATCGCCGTGTTGACGAAATAGGCGTGATTTTTGAGTCCCTCAATTCCATGAGCGCTACCCTTAAATCCAATATTTCGGAGATTGAGGCCAAAACTGTTGAAGCGCAGCAACAGGCCGACGCAGCAAACGCCGCTACGCGCGAGGCCGAGGCCGCCCGCCTGCACGCCGAGCGCGCCAAGGCCGAGGGCATGCTTGAAGCCGCGCGCCAGCTCGAACATATGGTGCAGATGCTCCATCAGGAAGTGAGCACACTCGCGAGCAGTTCAGAAGATATCCGCGAGGCCACGCTCGTGCAGCGGCAGCGCATCCACGAAACCGCCACGGCTATGGAAGAAATGAACTCCACTGTGCTGGAGGTTGCCAAAAACGCCTCGCATGCCGCCGCCCAGGGTACGGATGCGAGGGACAAGGCCAATCAGGGCGCAGAGGTCGTGGGGCGGTCGCTTGAGGCCATGCGCGCCTCGGAGCAGAAGGCTCTTGAACTGCGCGAAGCTATGGGCGATCTGGATAAACAGGCTCACGGCATCGGCGCGATCATGACCACCATTGAAGACATAGCCGATCAAACAAATCTGTTGGCCCTGAATGCGGCCATTGAGGCCGCCCGCGCGGGCGAGGCGGGCAGAGGCTTTGCCGTTGTGGCCGATGAAGTGCGCAAACTGGCAGAAAAGACCATGCACGCCACCAAGGAAGTGAGCGACTCAATCCTCTCCATCCAGCGGGTAGCAGGAATCAACGTGCAATCTGTGGAAGAAGCCGTGCAGGGTCTTGACCATGCCTCATCGCTGGCTGGCGAGTCCGGCGCGGCGCTGGGCGACATTGTTACCAGCACAAACCAGTCGGCAGGGCAGATTCAGTCCATTGCCACTGCGGCAGAGCAGCAGGCCGCCACATCTGAAGAAATCAACAAGTCCATTGACGAAATCAACGCCATCGCCGGTCAGACGGACGAGCGCGCCGAAGCCTCTCTCCAGGCCACCCGACGGCTGGAAGATCTGGCTCTGTCGCTTTCCGGTCTTATCAAGGAGCTGAAAGATCAGTCGTCATAGGCTGGCAGAGTTCAATGACCTGAGAAGGAAAACGGCAACCGTTCTGCGGTTGCCGTTTTTCGTGCGGGAGTGACATCATTTTCGACCTGCGCTATGTTGTCGCACTGGTCAGCGTCAGCGAATTTGCCGTCAATAGCCTGTAATCAGAGGCTTTTCTTCTGCCAAATGACGCTATCGCTACAGAGCGTGCATGACAGATTGCGCCCTTTGCGGCAGGCAGGGGGAAAGCATATCTGGATTTTCGTGTATCCCTTTCGGCGGCCCGCCGAATGAATGTTGCTGCGCAGCAATAACCGCACTGGAGTATGCCATGACAGGGGAATTTCTGACCTCGCTCACCCCTGAGCACAAGAAGTTTCTTGTGAATCTGTTCAAGGACGGCGTGTCCTTTGACCCCAAGGTGCTGCGCGTTTACGCATCGGATGCCAGTCTGCTCACGGGTACGGTGCTGGCCATGGTTCGGCCCGAAAGTGCCGGGCAGTTGTGCGAATTTATGCGCTGGGCAGATGCGGAGCATGTGGCCGTGCACCCGCGCGGGCGCGGCACCAGCCTTTCCGGCGGCTGCGTGCCCACGGTTCCCGGCATTGTGGTTTCCATGCTGGGCATGGATAAAATCATCGAGATCAATAAGGAAGATTTTGTTGCCGTGGTGGAACCGGGCGTTAATACGGCTCTGCTTCAGGCAGAGTGCGAAAAGCTGGGCATGTTTTACCCGCCGGATCCGGCCAGCGGCAAGGCAACCAGCGTTGGCGGCAATGTCATCACCTGCGCCGGGGGGCTGCGCGCTGTAAAATACGGCGTTACCCGCGATTACGTGCTTGGCCTGGAGGCCGTGTTGCCCGGCGGCGAACTGGTAAAGTTCGGTGGCCGCTCCCACAAGGATGTCATAGGCCTTGATCTCGGGCGGCTCTTTGTGGGCAGCGAGGGCACGCTTGGCATTGTGACCAGGCTCATTCTCAAGCTTTTGCCCCGGCCCGAGGCTTCAGCATCGGTGCTTGTGGGCTATCCTTCGCTGGATGCCGCCCTGGCCTCCATGGGCAAGGTTTTTGCCGCAGGTATTCTGCCCTGCGCGGTGGAATTCATGAATGAAACCGTGCTGGAAATCCTTGCCAGAACCGGCGATGTGCCGTGGCCGGACAGCGTTAAATCGTTGCTGCTGTTTCAGGTGGACGGCAGCAAGGAGACTGTGCCGCTTGAGAATGCCCGCCTTGCCAACCAGCTTGATGACGCCCTGTGGCGTATGGAGGGCGTTGGCAAGCAAGAGGAAGACAAGCTGTGGGCCTACAGGCGCAGGGTTTCGGCTGCCTCCTATGTGCTCGGCCCAGACCGCATCGGCGGCGACATGGCCGTGCCGCGCGGTTCCATTCTTAAGGCCGTGCGCAAATTTGAAGAAATTGCCGCCAGCAACGGCAAGCGCCTCATCGCCTTTGGGCATGCTGGCGACGGCAACATCCACGCCAATCTGCATTATGATGCCTCTGACGCCGACGATGCCCGCCGCACACAGAAAACCCATCACGAACTGGATGCGGCAGCCCTTGAATGTGGCGGCAGCCTTTCTGGCGAGCACGGCGGCGGATGCCTGAAAGAAGTTGGCAAACAGCTCGGGCAGAAGGAGCACGCCCTCATGCTGCGCGTGCGCCGTGTCTTTGATCCCAGCGGTATTCTCAATCCCGGCAAGGGGTACTGAAATGAAACGCGGCTGTACGCAATGCGGCGAATGCCTGAACGTCTGCCCTGTGTACGCGCTCTACAAGCGCGAGGAATACGCGCCCAAGGGCAAACGCCTGCTTCTGGAACAGATTGATCCCGAGTTCGGCGGCAGCCCGGATTCGTCCCTGCCCTGGGAGGATATCCGCGAACTGGCGCGCCTCTGCGCCGGGTGCGAGCGGTGTCAGCAGGCCTGCGCGCGCAAGCTTTCCACAAGCGACCTGCTGGCCGAGGCGCGGGCACGTAATCCTCACTGGACGCAAACTCTCTGGGATGTGTGGATTCGTCGAGCAGGCCCACTGTGGCCCATGGCGGGAAAAATCGCCATGCTTGCCCCAGATTCCGTTATTCCCGGCGTGTTGCGGTCTTCTGTGGAAACCGCCCGCGCACTGGTTGATCTGGAGCCTTGCGAACCGTGGATGACCCTGCGGCCTACCCGGAAGGTCAGCGGCGTGAGAGTGGCCCTGTTCAGCGGCTGTACGGCAAAAAATGCGCGTCCCCGCTGGATATCCAATGCCCGGCAACTGCTGGCAGGCTGGGGCTACGACCTTGTGGACATTGCGGATTTTGCCTGCTGCGGCGGTACGTTGCACCATGCCGGGCAGTTGGGGGCCCTGGCAGAAGTGCGCGAGCGCAATCTTGAGCTTTGGCGCAAGGCTGGCAAGCCTGTAATGGCGAGCTTTTGCGCTTCGTGCAAGCACAGTCTTGATAGCTACACCGCCGTTTTATCGGCGGAGGAGGGCAAGGAGTGGAAGCAGAAATGCGTTGGACTTTCCTCCCTGCTTGTGGAACCGCAGATCAACCCCACAGGCAAGGCCCCGGCAGCGGTGGGCTATCACCATCCCTGCCACTGGGGTACTGCTGATCCTGATTTGCCCTTGCTCACGGCTGGGCTGCCAGGCTTGAAAAAAGGCACTGGCCTGTGCTGCGGCATGGGCGGCATACTGAAAATGTCCAACCCCGATCTTTCAGCAGACATGGCGCGCAAATGCCTGGAGGGCTTTGCTCCTGAAATCCGGCATATTGTCACCGGGTGCAGCGGCTGCGTCATGCAGCTTGCCGCTGCGGGGGGCAAGGATATGCAGGTGCGCCACTGGCTTGATGTGGCTGCACTGGCAAACTCCCGCACCTAGGCGCATCCAGCCCCATACTGACTCTTGCAGCAGTGTCTGTGAAGTTTTGCAGCTTGCGGGCATAGTTGCCTCTCTCTGGTAGGTGTGCGCCGCGATGTCCTGCAATGCTTTATTGAGGAATGGTGCACGGCACCAGGTTGAACTGGGTCATAGGCACCCGAAAAATAAGCCGAAACGCCTCTGACCACTGGACGCTCCATGGGCGGCAGTATAGTATGCGGCAACATGTACACCTGTAATCGATGAGCCTATGCCCAAACTTCGATACTCCAAATTTGCTCTGGTCGCGGCCCTCTCCGGGGGAATGGCGGCCCTTTTGGCGTGTCTGCTGTTCTGGGGAAATGGCTGGAACCCCGCCCTGGCTGGTTCGCTCAATCTGCAACCACGCGCAGCCATTGGCAATGCCGAAGTTTCCGAGCCGCCAGCAGTGTCTTCCGCCGCTGCGGAAAACAATGCAGTACCGGCTGTTGCAGCACCCGATCCGACGAGTCCGGGGGCTGAACAGAACGGCAGCAATGAGGCAAACTCTGCTTTGCCCACTGCTGATCAGCAGCCAGCGCAGCAGTTAGAGCTGCAATCGGGCCCCCAGACAATCCAGCAGGCAGGCGCTGATTCCATCGTTCAACCTCTGACGGACGCTGATAGCGCAGAGCAGCCCCCATCCCCGGAATCATCCCAACAAACTGGAAAACCTGATTCTTCCGCCGCACCCAATGCCCCCGCCAAGGTCGCGGTACCGGATGCCGCAAAAGGCGCGGCGCAATCCGCAGCACAGCCTGCAACACCTGCGCACGATTCCAAGGTGCAGCTTTTTGGCACTGTGGAGTTCAAGCGCCCTTTATCTACTCTGCCGGGCTGGCTTGATCTGCTCAAGCGCAACCAGATGGATCCCATATTCATACCTGGCAAGGTGTTCAAAAAGGGCGTTACATGGGACACGTTCAAATCAAAAGCTCCGCTGAACAACAAGATGGAACTGCTGCGCTACGTGAATTCTTTCTGGAATACGTGGCCCTATGTGGAAGATATCGTCAACTGGCGGCAGGAAGACTATTGGGAAATTCCGGCGGAGTTTCTGAAAAAGTCTGGCGACTGCGAAGACTATTCCATTATCAAGTATTTTACTCTTAAGGAATTGGGCATTCCGCCCGAAAACATGCGTGTTGTGGTTGTGCGCGACACAATCAGAAATTTTGCCCATGCTGTTCTGGTCGTATACCTGAACGCCGATGCCTTTATTCTGGATAATCTCAGTAATTCAGTGCTTTCGCACACCAAGGTGCGGCAATACAGCCCGCAGTATTCGGTCAATGAGTTCGGTCGGTGGGCCCATATGAAGGGCCGCAAAATAGACTAAAGCCGCCGCAGGCATGCAGCGCGCAGCCCGCACCCTTGGTGTGGGCGGGTTTTCACCGCAAACGGTACGTTAATGCGCAATGTACTATAGGATAAGCCTATGAAAACGCAGGAACTTAATGAGCAGTCCGTTGCTGGTCGCTATCGTCTGAAAAAAGCCGCGGTGGCTGCTGTCAGCCTGTCGCTTTTTGCTGTGGCTGCGGCTGTGGCTTACGGCCTCTGCACCTTGCAGCTCAAGAACGTTACGCAGGATATTCTGAATAACCAGCGTGAAATGCAGCAATCGTGGGTGGATAAATCGCTGGAATCCATCCGCGCGTGGCATGCAACCGTTGTTGAGCAGGCGCGGCTGGTGAGCAGCGCGGAGATGTTCCGCCTGTTTGCCGTGGATGTGCGCAACCTTGGCTCCGATGGCGAGTCGCGCCTTTCCGCGCCTGATGCCATGGAAAACGGCGATGAATCGCTGCGCAATCTTGCCGAACAGATGGGCTATATGCAGGATCTGCTGCGGGACTTTGCACGCGGCAAAAACTGGGTTTCTGCAAGGATTGTTTCGCCCAAGGGCAATCCCTTTGTGGTGAGCAAAGGGGATGCACCCCTTGGCGAGGCCCAGGTGGCCCTTGTGACCCGCGCCGTGGACAGGAAAACTGTTGTTTTTGGTCCTGTGCGCGCCCTTGGCGACACAATGGTTATTGATCTGGCCGATCCCATGTACGAAGTGCTGGGCCGGGGCGAAAGCGTCCCCGTTGCCGTGCTTTTTGCCACTCTTCCTGTGGACAGGGTGCTGACGGCATTTCTTGCCCAGCGACAGGATCAGTACGGCGGACTGCTGCCGCGCATTTTGCAGGCCGGCGGCAGCGGCACAGAGGCCGTGCTGCTGCGCGATGCCAAACCTGCGCTTGAGCCAGTGCAGCACATGACGCCACTGGCTGACGGCCTTGGCTTCAAGCGTCGGCAGGGGCTTGTGGGCGGCGGGGAGGCCTATTCCCTCGGCAGCTACATGAACAGTCTGGGCTGGCTTGTGACCATTGAAGCTCCGGCAGATATGGTTGATGCGCTGGTGGAAAGCCAGGCAAAGCAGATATACGGTCTGGGCATTCTTGGCAGCCTTGGCACGGCGCTTTTGCTGGCCTTTATCTGGGCTTCGCTGGTGAGCCGCTCGCACAGGGCCACTGCCCAGCATTTCAAGCATCTGTACACGCTTATCCGCCAGCAGAAGATCATGCTCGACAGCGTCAACGCCTCGTTGCAGGCCGGGCTTATGCTCATGGACAAAAATGGGCGCTTGCAGATGTGCAACCCGGCCTTCTGCCAGATGGCGGGCAAGGACGAGGAAGCCCTCAAGGGAATCCCCGTGGGCGAGGCCCTGCCGGAAGATGCCGCCCTTCGGCTTATGGAGGGCATGGCCCAGGTAAGCGCCAGCGGCAAGGAAGGCAGCATAGAGATTTCTGTTCCCCAACCCGGGGATGTGCGCCTTTTCCGCGTGACCCTGTTCCCCTTTGAAGATCACGACAATTCCGGGGAAGAAGGCAAGGGCGGCTGCGTGGGTATTTTCCAGGATATTACGGAATTCCGCCGCCGCGCTGAGGCCGCGCGTGAACGTCAGGCCAACAGCATTGCCGCCCTTGTGCGGGCCATTGAAAGTGTGGACGTGAACCTCATCGGGCACTCCATGAAGATGGAGCATGTGGCAGACCTGCTCTCCGGCGCCATGAGCCTGCCCGACAAGGACAGGGAAACCCTGCGGCTTGCGGCCCGCCTTTCGCAGGTGGGCAAGATTTTTGTGCCGCGCGAGCTGCTCACCAAGAAGGGCAAGCTCACCCCCGAGGAACAGGCCGAGGTTATGCGCGCGCCGGAGTATGCCTATGGCATCCTGCGCGACATGCAGTTCAACCTGCCAGTGCCGGACGCCGTCTTCCAGATGGGCGAACGTATGGACGGTTCAGGCCTGCCCCAGCATCTGGCCGGGGAGGCCATCAATCACAATGCGCGCATTCTGGCCGTGGTCAACGCCTTCTGCGCCATGGTCAGCCCACGTTCCTACCGCGCGGGCATGCAGCCCGAAGAAGCCGTTGCCCTGCTCATGAAGGACAAGGGCTTTGACAGCCAGATTGTCAGCGCGCTTGCCAATGTTGCTGCGGCAGATTTGCAACAGGCCATTGCCACCGCCGATGCGGCCAGCAAAAAATCTGCTCATGCCGCAGAATCCGGTGTAATGGAAGGGCAGGACGGGCAAAGTGAGCAGGAAAAATCCGCTGGCTCACGGTCAGAAAATTCTGCCGCCGCCGAATAGAGAGCAGGGCGACATGACGGGCGCAGTGCAACAGTTGACGGTGCAGCAGGACGGCTCTGAAAAGATAGACGTGGCGATGAACATTTTCGCCAAGCCGTATCAGACAGCGCTCTCTGTCCTGTCACTGTTCAAGCACAGCGGCAGGCATGTTGGCAATGTCTGGTTGCAGTTTGAGCCTTATGGTTCGCAGTATGATATTGTCAGCCCCTATGCGCTGGTGCAGTATCTGGGCAGCCTGATAGGGGAGAGGTGCCGGGTTTTTCAGCCCGACTACTGGCTTGATCTCAATGCCGCAGACCCATCACGCTTTGCCGATGATGCCTACCGCTACGGCATCCGCTACCAGTACGCCTTTGAGCACAGCACGAGCCGCAGGCTGTTTCTTATGCACAACGATGTGCTTGTGCTCAAGGATGTGCTTGGCTATCTGGGCGGCCTCATGGGGGATGCCGTTGCTGTGGGCCATCTTGGTCAGTGCTGGAACTGCCCGGCCCGTGTGGCGGAACTGACGCGCGAGGTCATGGGCTGCGAACCGTGCGGGCCTGAGCGACACTTGGATTTTCGGCCTGATTACAGTCAGTTGCAGCAGCTTTATGCGCTGGCCCACCAGAGGAAAATTTTTGCAAGGCCGTATGACCGTGGCTTTGCTGGCATTTTTGATGCACAGCCCTGGCCCCTGCCGGAATGCCGCGTTAATGAATGGGCCTGCCTGCTTGATCTGGAAAAAACGCGGCCCCTGTGCGTGCCGCATGGCCCGGTGTTGCCGCCCGGAGCATACAGGCAGTGCGGGCCTGTATGCCTTGATATTGGCGTGGAGTGGTTCCGGGGGATGCATGCTCGCGGCATGACCGCCCGGCATGCCGATCTTTCACGCCACCTCAAGCATTGGGTAGGTACGGGCAAGGTGACGGCCCGCCTTTATGCTCTGGCAGAAGAAAATGCCCTCAAGATATTGCTGACAACCTTTCCCGATTACTGCGACTGGCTGCGCGGCACCATCGGCAACAAGCCGCTCGGCGTGAGCGATAGAGCCCGATAGTTCTTTCTTCATTTGTGGAATCCCTTGCCTCTCCCTTTCTGATTTTACTTTCAAGCTGACACAGCAGGCTTGTTTGGAACGCGAAAAGGCGTCGACCAAATGGCCGACGCCCGACACGGGAAAGAAAGGTTTGCAGCGCTATCCCCAACGCTGGGAGGGCCTTGCGGCCCCCCGGCCCTCTTTCTACTGCAATCTCTATTTTACCGCTTCATGCCAATAACGGTTTCCAGCATGTTGTCCACCGTGGTGATGGTCTTTGAGTTGGCCTGGAAGCCGCGCTGTGTAGCAATCATCTGCACAAATTCGCGCGACATGTCCACGTTGGACTGTTCAATGTTGTAGGCCTTGATGCTGCCAAAGCCATTGTCGCCTGCTACGCCCTGCCTGGCAAATCCAGATTCTTTTGTTTCAGAGTAAAGGTTGTTTCCTTCTCTGTACAAACCCTGCAGGTTGTCAAAGTCATACATGGAAATCTGGTACAGAGCCAAGGTTTCATTGTTGTCATACTTGCCGTAAATTATGCCGTTCGCATCAATGTTGAAGTTGTTGAGTACGCCTGATGCATACCCGTCAGCCTTTGATGCCTGTACAAGTGAACTACCGCTTGTCACGATGGATGCGCCGTTTCTGCGCACGGTTGTAGACATGGTGCACGGGGCGGTATTGTAGTCAATGGTGCCCTGAGTGGCAGGCGCAACTGGGGGAACAACTTTTAAATCATCCAAAGAGTTGGTGGAGTTGTTCCACGGTGTGGTACTTGTATCCCTCAGGCCCAGATCCAACTCAATGATACTTTTCTCAGCGAGGCTGTGATTGCTGCCGCCGTAGGATGAAACCTCGGATACGCTGTTGCTGAGGGCCGAGCCTGAGAAGTTGGCGTTGAACACAGGCAGGCCATTGTTGGAAACCTTGGTCGGTTGCCATGAAGTGGAAAGCGTAGGGTTAAGAGCGCACTGCATATCAGCGGTAGCGGTATCCTGAGCGCCATACGTATAGGCAGTCTGGTTGACAATCTGACCACTGACGTTGAAGACCAACTGCCCGGTCATGAGCATACCGGCCTTTTTGGTGCCCTGAAATGTCTGACTGTCTGCCGGAAGAATCGGATTGCCAGAAGAATCGTACGTCACCGGCGTGGTGCCGCCATATGTCCGGTTGTCTTCTGACGGAGGAATCGTCACAATGTATTCGTACACTGTGTAGCCGGAAGGCAGGTTATTAATTTTGTATGAGCTGTTGCTGGTGTCAACCTTGTCGTAGTAGACTGTGAGCTGGTGCTTTGTGCCACCCTCGTCATAGACGGTAATGGGGGAACTGGCTGCATATGCTGTGTCGGCAAGCGGCGTCTTCGTATTGGTGCCGTCCCACTGGTCGAACAGCGCTGTCATGGGGCTTGTAGTACTGGTCGTTTTGTCCATGCCGACGTCGTTCGACAACTGCATGGTGAAAGAAACACTCTGCGTGAGCTTGGGAGGAAGGTTCCAGCTGTCAAGCACGATATCCTTGGGCGAACCAGTACCTTTGTATGCAGTTGTTGAGGCTGAGCTGCTGCTGGTAGTTGTAGAACCAGAGTTGAAAACAACAGAAGAACTGTCATTGTCAACTTTCCAGCCCTGAAGAATCAAGCCCTGAGGATTTTGCAACTCGCGCTTGTTGTTGAAATAGAAATCGCCGGCACGGGTGTAGTACGCCTGCTCGCTGTCTTGCTTGCGGACTTTGAAGTACCCGTTGCCAGAAATAGCAAGATCTGATCCTGAATTGGTGGATTCAAGGGAACCCTGCGAGTAGTCGCCGAGCACCGCGTAGGTGCTGACGCCCTGGCCAATCTGGGTGGTGCCGCTTACGCTGCCGCTGTCGGTGTAGAGATAGTCGCTGAAGTCCGCGCGTTGGCCTTTGTAGGCCAGGGTGCTGACGTTGGCGATATTGTTGCCGACGACGTTCATTTTGTTCCCGTGCGCCATAAGGCCGGAAACGCTTGCCCACATGCTGGATGAGAGACTCATATCTTCCTCCGTGTCTAGGGATAGGGGGATATTTTTCCGGGTATGCAGTTTTGGGCTGCCTGCCCGCAATTTAACTATTCTGTTTAACTGCCAGATGAACTCGATGAACCGGAAGAATCCGATGAAGCAGCGGTGGTGGTCGCTTGCGTGACCTGCCGCACTTTTGAAAGCTCCATCAACTGGCCGCCATCAAGACCCAGATACACTGTGCCATTGTTGTTGACCACGCCTGTAACCTTGGCATCCACCACCTGGTCGGCAAGAACTGCTTCGCCGCTGGCGTTGAGCAGGGACAAATTGACCGTGTACACGCCATCCGGGGCAACTGTTCCGTTGCCGTTTTTGCCGCTCCAGTTGAACTCGTAGGTGGTTCCGGCTGCCTTGGGAGCCACAGTTTCGGTGTAGATGACGTTGTTTTCGGCATCCCGCACCGTAATGGTGCCGCTGGCAACGGCATCGTTGGGCGCATAGCGGAACTTGGTTATGGACGTCGTCTTTGTGGTTGCGTCCGTCACCTTGCCTATACTGTTGCCAGAGACGGTCACTTGCTTGCCGATGTACGACGTGGCGTTGATCATCTGCTGGTTGTTGGTGGCGTCAGTCAGCGACCCCATACTCGTATTCAGGTTGATGAGCTGTTCAAGGCTGGAGAACTGCGCCATCTGGGAGACAAATTCCTTGTCGTCCATAGGGTTCAGCGGATCCTGATACTTGAACTGCGTCACCAGAAGCAGCATAAAGGCGTTTTTGTCGAGGTTCGCGCCATTTTTCTGCTTGCCAACAACAGCATTGAACTCGTTGTTAGCCTGGGTGATTGCTGATGATACGCTGCTGGCCATACTTCATTCTCCTCACGGCCCGGTTCAGGCAACCACGTTGAGGTTGCTGGTGGTATATCTTGCCGTGTTGCCAAGAGAATGCACAGGCTGTTCCAAAGTTGAAATATCCATGTTTAAGCTGGAATTTCGAACTGTTGCAAGATTCTTCAGCCGGGAAAGTTCTTCCCTGCGGGCATCTTCTTCCTGCCGGGAATTGTGCTGGTTGAAATCCTGCCAGGATGCGCTGTTCTGCTCCTGCCGCGTTTCCTGCCGCACTTCAAGCTTGTCTACCTTGAGGCCCTGCTGCTCAAGATTCATGCGGATTGCATCGACCTGACGGCTGATCATGTCATTGGTTTCCGACTTTTCAGAACGGATCACCGCGCTGACCTCGCCATTGCGTACCGAAAGGGAAACAGTGATGGACCCCAGCTCCTGCGGGTTAAGTTGCAGGTCAAGCCGGGTGCCGCCGCCCTTGACGGTTGAAAGCATGCCCTGTTCAACCTGCTGCGCCACCTGCCGCCCGATGGGGGCAACGGCTGAGGGATCCTGCACGTCAGACGTGTTCTGGGCTGCATGGGCAGCTTGCATGGCCTGCGCTGCCGCGTAGGCGGGAGTGGAGCCGCGCCCTGTAACAGCAGCGGATTGCGTGTCTACCTTGCCCAGCAGATCGCCCCAGGCAGACTTGCCCTTTTGATCCTTGTCAGATTCGCTCTGTCCGGAATTACCGTCAGCATTCTTCTGACCCTTGTCGTCCAGAACAGCGGCCTGCTGAGTGGCAGACTGCGCGTGAATCTGATTGGCTGCGGGAGTTTTGTCCGATTGCGAAGATGGCAGCACATTGTTTTGCGCAGTTGTCTTACCAGTTTGCACGTCTGCCTGCGAACTTGCGCGGGAAGCTGCCTGCGACCCAGACTGCTGCGTTGTCTGCGTGTTTGACTGCTTCGCGGCTGTGGTGTCGGCAGTTCTTTCCGCGGGCATGCGCTGGGTCACTGTGGCCTTGTTTTCGGCTGTAGTGCGTTCCCCCTCATGCTTTGCGGCGGTCGCATCCTTGCCGATGGCTTCGCTCTGCGCAGCAATCTTGATATCGCCCGGCTCGGCCTTCTGGCCTGCTTCAAGGGTTTCACCAAGAATGTTGCTGCTTTTTTTCTGAACGGTTTTGTCTATAAGAGTCTTGCTCTGTTGCACCGTGCGGTCGCGCAGCGAACTGGCCTGCTTTTCTTGTTCCGTGCGCGCCCGTGCCTTGCTGATAATGGGCTGCAACGTGGTTTTGAGGGCAGTATCAAGAGTTTTTTGCGCAGCGGCCTGCGTGGTGAAAAAATCTGTCACCGGAGCCATAAGCGTGCCGAACTGTTCGTTCAGGCAGGTGATGGAGGCGCTGTTGCCAAAGCTGTTAGCCAGGGTTTGCAGGTTGGCAGTGCCAAGCCCAAGGCCGCGTCCAAGCGAGATGGCCTCACCCTGGCTAACTTCAAGGGTGCCCGCCGGGTCAAGCTTGTTCACAAAGGACGATATGGTGTTGAATGCCTGCTGTGTGTTGCCCTGCAACATCATGGCCTGAACATTGGTATCCAGAACGCCGGTTGGGTCGATCTTTTTAAGCAGCGAGGTGATGTTGGCCTTGTCCTCATCAGTGAGAACAGGGATGTCGCCGCCGCCCTTAACGCTGGCAGTTATCTGCGCGAGGGTTGCGCCGTCAGGCATTTCTGCCAGGGCCGCAAGCTTGGCAAGGCTTTCAGGCGCAGCGCCAGCCTTGATGAGCTTGCTGTGCATATCCTGCACTTCCTGCTTGGTAAAACAGACTTCGTTCAGCGTGTAGGTGACGCCGTTGCTGGTGTTGCGCGAATAAGGGCTTTGCACCTGCGCGGCTGCTCTGGCAGTGGGCGTAAAAGGAGTACTGGGCTTGGATTCTGGCTTGCCCTCAAAAACGGCGGCAGATGCGTCAGCCTCTTCAACGGCCTTCAGACTGGAGTTGAGGGCGTCCATAAAGGAAGACGTCCGCTCGTCATTGGGGCGGTTGTTGTTGGCGGCGTTCCAAAGCGTTTGGTTGGTGCTTACGCTTGTGGGAATAATCTGCATGGTTCACTCCTTGCGCCTTGAGCTATACAAGGAGTGTTCCAAAACTGTTGGTGTAATTAATTCAATGTGTTAAGTAAATGAGAATTGCGGGAAAAGGGCAATACTTGCCGAATATGGAGCATGCTAGGAGGCAGGATTGGCAAAAACAGGAGCCAGGGCGGCAAGCCTGTGCACTGCTGTGCGCCAGCCCTGCTCGCTGAAGCCTTCATTCTGCAAAAACATGTGCAGGTGCCCGGTGAACAGGCGAATCATGCCGGGCTGGACGCGCCAGAAATCATCGGGCAGGGGAGTGCGCTTTTTCAGGTGATCACTGCACAAGGCGCAAAGGTGGGCAAGGCGGGCGGCAAGGCGCCCAGCAAGTGCGGGATGTTTCGCGTGGAGGTTTGTCAGGCGCTGGCGCAGCAGGGTTTGCTGGCCTGGATCATACAGAAAAAGAAAGGCAGCCTGCCATACATCTTCGAGCTGGGGGCGACAGGAATTGCCGCGTGGCTCAGGGTAAGGTTTCAAGGTATGCAGGCCAAGAGCGTCACGCCCGGTTCGGTAAAGCGTAAGACCATTGTCTGGGGCCTTGCAGCAGGGCTTGCCGGTGGCAAGCTCCTGATGAATTTGCAGCGCAAGCTGGGCTACAGAAGCGGGCATGAAGGCCTGTTTGCAAAAAAGACGGCTGCGTCTGCACTGCCAGCAGCCTACGCAGCTCATGGCTGCGCGCAGTACCCACTGTCCGGGTGCAGATGGGCCTGTCTCGCGGGCGTGTACCGGCCCCATCGAGAGATTGAGCACTGGTACGCCAAGGTAATCGGCAAGGTGCATGGGGCCTGTGTCAGGCGTTATGCACAGGTCAAGCGTGCCCATGAGGGCCGCAACCTCGCGCAGGGCAAGCTTGCCGCACAGGTTTGCCTGCGCAAGGCCGGAACGGTGCGCCACTTCATCGCCCAGTTCCTGCTCGGCCTTGCCGCCCAGAAAAACCGGGGCCAGATCTGCCGCCGCAAGGCGCATGGCAAGCCGTGCCCAAAAAGCCGCATCCGGCCTTTTGGCTGCTTCGCTGGCCCCAAGCACCAAACCAACGCGGCGTGTTCCCGCTGGTTTGGGGCGCGAATGCCCCACAGCGGCAAGGTTGGGAGCGGGGGAAAGATCCAGCAGGTGCAGGTCGGCCCAGTGAAAGGCATTGGCGTGGTTATTCTGCGTCAGGGCCGCGCGGTACAATTGCCAGAAGCCCAGAACGCGTAATCCATCGCTGTCGGCCACAGGCCCAAGCTTGAGGGGAGGCTCAAGCCGCGCCATAAGCTGGGCCGCCACCGGGCTGCTGCTAAGATTGATCGCCGCCGCGTATGTTTGGCGGGCAAGCTCCTGGCAGTGTGAAGGGGGAAAAAATACTGCATCCGGCGCAAGCGGCATGAGCTGCTGAAAGAAAGCCGGTTCTGCCACAACCCACAGGGGATTGTGGGGCCAAAGCTGGCGCAGGCGGATAAGCAGGGGAAAGGTGAGGATCAGGTCACCCATGCGGTGCAGTTGCAGCACCAGAATCGGATCAGCAGACATTATCAGCCCCGGACGGCCTGACGGGCCGCAGGTGTGCCGTAAACCTCGCGCATGCGTTCCAGCATGGTCTGCAGTCTGTGTTGCCACGTGTGGCAGGCAAGCACACGCTGCCGGGCCGCCTGCGTAATGCGGCGGCGCTCTGTTGGGCGGGCGAGGTAGTGGCGGGCCAGTTCAGGGGCTTCATCCGGCTCATGGTAGCAGACGATTTCGTGCGGCTCAAAAAGCTGCTCCATCTGCTCGCGCCAGTCGGTAAGCACAAAACTGCCTGCGGCGGGCACGTCAAATACCCTCTGGTTGACCGCGCCCTTCATCTGCTTGCTGGTGCAGTTGAAGTTGATGGCTGAGTGCCCGTAAAAGAGGGGCAGTTCCGTGTAATAGCTCAGTGCGTCCAGATAGCGGGGTTGCAGCGGCTCGTGGCGAAATTCCACCTTCTGCCAGCCTGCATCGCCCACAATAAGCGGGCGCAGCGGCAGCAGACGCCGCACGCAGCCATTGCGGTACAAACGGGTGGCCTGCCAGGTGACAGCAGTTTCATAGGCCAGCTTGGCTTCGTTGTCCGGCAGGGCCTGATAGTGCGCATAGGCTTCTGGCTGGCAGTCGCGCAGAAAACCAGCAACCGAGCGGTGGTGGCTGTCCATGAACTCCTGGGCCACGGCGTAAAAGGAGAGCAGCAGCGGGCGTGGAAAATGCCCGTTTTTCAGCCTGCCGCCAACCTTGTAGACCATGGAATTGCCTACAAAGGAGATGTCTGCCTTCCATGCGGCTGGTGCGGATGCCCCCTTGGAGGGGTGAAAGCGATCTGGATCTGTGCCCAGAGGCAGGTAGAACACATGATCAAAACCCGCCGCGCGCAGGGATGAAATATTGTCGGAATCCCAGGTGAACAGGGTCGTCCAGGGGCTGACGCAACGGGAATACAGATGGATAATGAGGTGGGGATTGTCCACAAACCATGAAGCCAGGGGCAACTGCAAACGGGCCAGCAGGTCCATGAGCACACCCTCTACGTCCACGCCCATATGGTTGAGCGTAATGCAGCAGTCTGGCCTGAAAGCAACCACGGCTTCCAGCAGTTGCTGCACAAAATCCGCGCGGGCCAAGGCTTCGTCGCGGATGACCACCAGCTTGTACTCAATGCCAAGCTTGCGGCATGCGCCCTCGATTTCACCCATGAGGAAATACTTGCTGGTCAGCAGCAGTACGCGGGGGGTTGCATCGGCAAAGCGCGGCCCTGCAGCGCGGCTCCAGAAGTCAAACCTGGCGCTGGCGAGCAGATCTTTTTGCAGGGAACCATAATAATCGCGGTCAAGGCGCAGATAAAAGGGGAGGGCCAGAGGCAGAAGACGCAGGCCGCCGTGGAGCATCTGCCAGTGGGTCAACTCTGTAAGGGCATCCTGATGGCTCTGGCTGGTGATGAGCGTGATGCGCTCACGCTGGTTGGTCGGCAGGCTTTGCAGCACACCTGTGATGGCCTGAAGCCCGGCTTCCTTTTCCACCACGGCCACAGGCCCGTCAACGCACTGCAACACCTGGCGCAGTGCATGCCCAAGGCCGCAGCCAAGCAGAACTGGCAGACAATCGCGCTGCAATTCCTGCATCTGCCCGGTTACAACCGCGGTTTCACGTTCAGCGCCGCCAGGGCGCAGCATGTGAAAAACACGCTCGCCCAGCCTGACTTCAATATCGTCTGGTATCCCGGATTGTTGCGCGGTCTGGCCCTGATGTACGGAATGCTCGGAATACACCGCCGTAAAATGCGGCGTTTCAGTCTGCTTCATCATTTGGGACTCATCTGCGAGGGCTGCATGGGTTCCGCAATGATTTCATTGTCCACCAGGCGGAACAGCGTGCACTGGTATATGCGTTCAACAACCATAAACGCCCGTCCGATGGAGATTTCCACACCGGGGTATACGGTGCCCTGGCAGAGCAGACGGCAGTTCTGCATGTAGTTTTCGTCCTGGGCCAGTCTGCTCCACAGTTCGTCGCGTCGGTTGATGAGTTGCCTGCGCTGTAGCCGCAGGGCTTGCAGCTTGCGGGACGCATCGTTGGTTTCGGGCGGCAGATGTCCGGCGATGGCATTGAGATGGGTGATGGTTTGCGACAACTGAGCGATAATTTTGTCGATTTTTTCCAGCTGGCGGATGCTCAGGGGGTCGTACCCCAGATAAACCTTGGTGGCCAGGGCCGCCTTGTTGCCAAGCTGTCCGCCCACGTAAACGCTGCCGTAGGCGTTAGTCGTGCCGCCGTAGAGCTTGTCGCGCACAACCATGTTGCTGCCCGCGTATATCGTGCTGTACAGACAGGTTTTTTCAATAACCATGTTGCCGCGCGCGCGGGCGTCCACGCTTTCCAGAAAGGGAGTCATGAGCTTGTCGCCGGCATCAACCTTGCTGTGCTTGCCTGCGCCGCCCCGCACCCCGCCATCAATCATGAGATCACGGCGGGCTCGCACCACGCCGCCTTCAACCATGCCCATGATGCGCACATTGTTGCCCTGAACGGAAAACCCGGCGCGCACGGAACCGTGCACAGCCATATCGCCCACAAAAAAGATGTTGCCGGTCTGAAAGCTCACGTCCTGACGCACGTTGAGCAGGGTCTTTACGGTAATTTTGCCGTTAAGGTAAAAAACATAGCCCTTGGCGGCGGCAAGCAGATAGTTGGGATAGCGCGGATCTACGCGGGTGTTGCCACCCATGGGGAAGGCGTCATTTTCAAGTATGAAGCGCTGGTCAACCTTGGGCCCGGCTGCGTCCAGAGGTACAAGCTCAGCCAGTACCTGCCCGGCGATAACATTCTGGACGTAGCCCAGACTGTATACATCGGACTTCCCATTATCTCCACTCGGTTTGAGATTGAGATAATCGAAATCGGGATTGAAGTAATGCCTCAGATAGTATTGCACCATGCACCATCCGTCGGGCTGAAGGGCAAAACCCCGTGATATTGTTACTCAGCAGTATCGGGAATATAGCCTTTCAGTTCATCTTCGCTCTCGAATGTTGGGAAAAATCCCTCAATCTCGGCTTTGCGCAGCAATTCGGCCACGTGCGGCGCGGGCATCAGCAGAACAAGCCTGCGCCCCCGCCCCCGGCCCTTGGTGCTGGCGCTTACCAGCACTCCCAGCCCGGAAGTATCCACTTTTTCAACGTGGCTCAAATCAAGCACCACCTGGCGAATATTAGGCGCCAGCAGATGCTCTTCAAGCAGCTTGCTGAACTCGGCCACATCGGGCAGCAGAAGATTTCCAGAAAAACGCAATACCGTGACGTTGGTGTGCGATTCCGCCTTCAGCTCAAACATGGCTGTATTTCCTCCGTAAGGCAACAGGTCGCTTCAACGGGAAAACAGGTTGGCAGAGTCCAGAGATATGGTCACAGGCCCCCAGTTGCACAGGCGCACATCCATGTCCGCTCCGAAGATGCCTGACGATACGCTGACGGCGCAAGTTTCGTCAACCATTTGAACGAAATCCGTAAACATGTCTTTGGCCCAGGCTGGGTCGCCTGCATCAGTAAAGGAAGGCCTGCGGCCCTTATGGCAATCGGCGTAAAGGGTGAACTGCGGCACCAATAATATCTGACCACCGATTTCGTCCAATGAAAGGTGGAACTTATGGGCATTCTCTCCTGTGCCGGGAAAGATGCGCAACCCCACAAGCTTGCGGGCCATGCCCGTAAAAGCCGGGGAAGAGCGAAATTCTGGCCCATCCTCCTGCCCAAAGGCAACAAGGGCCATAATGCCCGTGTTGATGGCCGCCACAAGACGGCCATCAACACTAACAGAAGCTTCTTTAACCCTTTGCGCGATAATTCGCATCAGGCATGGCCCACTTGTTCATCTTCGCCGCTGGCGGCAGGAGCACTGGCGGCAGCGCGCCGGTTTTTCCTGTTGGCCATCTTTTGCTCTTCTTCTTCGCGCAGAGCCCGGCGCAGAACCTTGCCCACAATGGTTTTGGGCAGTTCATCGCGAAATTCCACAAGGCGCGGCACCTTGTAGCCAGCCAGTTTCTGGCGGCACCAGGCGATAACGTCGGCCTTGGTCAGTTCTTCGTCAGGGCGGCGCACCACAAAGGCCTTGAGTATCTCGCCGCGCATCTCGTCGGTAATGCCGACAGTGACGGCTTCAAGCACCTTGGGGTGTTCCAGCAACACTTCGTCCACTTCGCGGGGGTACACGTTGTAGCCGCCCACAATGACCATGTCTTTTTTACGGTCAACAATATAAAAATAACCGTCTTCATCCATGGTGGCAAGGTCGCCTGTATACAGCCAGCCGTTGCGCAGGGCGCTGGCGCTTTCGTCAGGCCTGCGCCAGTAGCCGTGCATGACCTGCGGCCCCTGCACGATCAGCTCGCCCATCTTGCCGGGGGGCAGGGTAAGGGAGCCGCCTTCCATATCCACAATGCGGGCATCCGTGCCGGGCACGGGCATGCCGATGGAATTGGGGCGTTGCCCCTCCTGACCAAGCGGATTGCAGTGGGTGATGGGCGAGGCTTCCGTAAGGCCGTAGCCCTCCAGAATGGCCGCGCCGGTGGTTTCCTGAAATTTGCGGAATATTTCGCGCGGCAGCGGCGCTGAGCCTGAAACGCAGATTTTGATGCTGCGCAGGTCAAACTCCGCCAGATTCTTCTGTTGCAGCAGCGAAATATAGACCGAGGGCGCGCCGGGAAAGACCGTAGGCTTGTACTTGGCGATAAGGCGCAGCACATCCTGCGGCACATAGCGCGGCAGGGGCAGGGTGGTGGCCGCCAGAGCGATGGGAATAATCAGGCCTGTGGTGAGGCCGTACACGTGGAAGAAGGGCAGCAGGGAAATGAAGGTGTGCTTGTCCTCCGCCTTGACGTGGATGATGTCCAGCACCTGACGGCAGTTGGTGCCTACGTTGCTATGCGTCAGGGTAACGCCCTTGGGCAGGCCCGTTGTGCCGCCGGTATACTGCAACATGATGGGGTCGCGCAGCGGGTCGGCAATGGGGGCGGAATAACGCTCCGCGCCCTTGCAGAAGTGTTTCCACTCATGAACGTTCTTGCCGTCGTAGGGCACGGGTTCCTTGGCGCTGCGGCTCTTTTTGAGGCGGTAGAGCCAGTTGAGCGGGAAGGAAAGCGCATCCGCAGCGCCGGTAACGATGAAGTTTTTCAGAGGCAGGCGGTCGCGCAGGGCGGAAACGCGGGGCCAGAGCAGATCGAGCAGCACCATGTGTTCTGCGCCCGAATCCTGCATGTTGGCCATGATTTCCTTTTCCATATACAGGGGGTTGGTCATGACCACCACGCCCCCGGCCTTGATGATACCCCAGAAGGCCACCACGGTCTGCGGCATGTTGGGCATCATCAGGGCAACGCGGTGCCCTGTCTTTACGCCGATGCGGCGCAGCGCCCCTGCAAAACGCTCCGCCTGCTCGCGCAACTGCTTGTAGGTGATGCGCGTATTCTGGAAAATGACGGCCAGTCGATTGGGATATTTGTCTGCGGCCTCATCCAGCAAGGCATAGAGCGGCTTGTTCCACACCTCGGAAGTGCGCGGAACGAAGGAGTCGTAGTGGGCAAACCAGGGCCTGCTGAGTTCTGTGTTCATGTCCTTCCTTATGGTGTCGAATCGTTATGGCAGGGGAGGCGGAGCTAATCAGCGCCCCCGCGCGGTCACAACTGCATATGCCTTGATGCCTTCGGAGCGCCCGGTAAAGCCCAGGTGTTCCTCTGTGGTAGCCTTGAGGTTCACGCATGATGCGGGCAACCCCATGAGCCGGGCGACGTTTTTTCTGATTTCTTCGCGGTAGGGCGCGAGCTTGGGAACCTGCGCCACTATGGTCATATCCACGTGACAGGGCGTACAGCCCGCCTCGCGCACCATGTCCAGAACCTGATGCAGCAGAATGGCGGATGAAATGCCGTCAAAACGGGGATCCTTGTCTGAAAAATGCTGACCAATGTCGCCAAGGCAGGCGCAGCCAAGCAGAGCGTCGGACAGGGCATGCAGAAGCACATCGCCGTCAGAGTGGGCCAGTACTTCTGGCGCGTTAGGAATGCTCACGCCGCCAAGACGCATGGGGCGGCCCTGACCGTAACGGTGAACATCGTAGCCCATGCCCGTGCGGATAGAAGGAAGGGGATTTTCGTCTTGCAGCAGGTCCAAATCTTCAGGACGGGTAATCTTCACGTTGGCAGCCTCGCCTTGTATGACGCGTACCTCAAGGCCAAGGGCCTCCAGAAGCGATGCATCGTCGGTTACGGCAAGCCCCGCCTCAACCGCGTGGGCGTGGGCCGAGAGCAGCGCTTCAAGCTGAAAGCCCTGCGGGGTCTGCACAGCCGCAAGCCCGTCGCGCGGCAGGGTGGCCGTTACGCGGCCATTTTCCACCGTCTTGATGGTGTCGGTAACTGATATGGCGGGGATAACGCCAGCCGCGCCTTCTGCAAGCGCCTCGCAGACGCGGCGCACAAGCGTCGGGGAAAGAAAGGGGCGGGCGGCATCGTGCACCAGCACGCAGGCAGGGCGCAGGGGCAGGGCGGCCAGACCAAGGCGCACGGAATCCTGGCGCAAAGGCCCGCCGCAGGCTGTAACCCACGGCAGCCCGAGATCATCGTGCCTGTGCAGGTCGGCCAACAGTTCGTTGGCTTCGGTAAGCTGGCTGGGAGGAAAAACAAAGACAATTCCGGCCACACAGGCGCTGCGGCTCATGGCGCGGGCGGCATGCCAGAAAAGCGGCGCGCCCTGCCAGGGCAAAAACTGTTTTGCCGTGCCGCCAGTGGCATCGGCCATACGCGTACCCTGTCCGGCAGCCAGTATGAGCGCCCAGGGTTTTGCCGCAACAGATGATGTGCCGGAACTTTCTGACATTACATACCTTGTTAACAAGTGGGAGTCGGACGATAAGCCGGGTTCTGTCATGCGGTTGCCCGCACCAGACCGTCATTCCTCTAGGAGCGCAGTTACCTGCGCCCTCAAGCAACCTACCCGGAAGGCAATGGTCGGGCCGACCACCTTCCCTATTTGGTCTTGCTCCAAACGGGGTATGCCGAGCATGCCGCGTCACCGCGGCATCTGGTGGGCTCTTACCCCACCGTTTCACCCTTACCCCGCCGCGAGGCGGGGCGGTTTGCTTTCTGTGGCGCTGTCCGAGGGTCGCCCCTCCTGGGTGTTACCCAGCGTTCTGCCCTGTGGAGCCCGGACTTTCCTCCCCGGGCCTTGCGGCCCGCAGCGACGGTCTGTCCGACTCCCACTTGCTGATCTGGTTCTCCGGCGCGGTCTGCGGAACATGCCGCACCGGAGAAAGGATTGTTTTTAGTCGGTAATGGTCACCGGTTTCTGGACGCACTGCGGGGCATCTTCAACAGAAAAATGCTCGCACCAGAAAATGAGGCGCTGGCAGTTGGGGCAGCTCAGAATCTGCTGGCCGCGCTGCAATTCAATGAAAGACTGCGGCGGCACGGCAATGTGGCAGCCGGAGCAGATGCCTTCTTTCACGGCAACAATGACGGGGTGCTCAAGACGCCTGCGGATGAATTCGTAACGCATGAACACGGGCTGGGGAATATTTTTGCTGGCGGCGGCGCGCTTTTCGTTCAGGCCTTCAAGAGCGGCGTTGCCCTTTTGCAGCTTTTCTTCAAGGCCATCGCGCTTGACTTCAAGCTCGGCCTTGATGGCGGTGTAGGTCAGGTCGATTTCGGCCAGCGCATCGTTCTGGTACTGCAGTTCCTCAAGAAGGGTCATTTTTTCTTCTTCGCGGGAACGGTTGACCTTTTCCATGCTGTCCATTTCGCGCATCATGGCGTGGTATTCACGCTGATTGCCCACCTGCATGAGCTTGTTCTTGCTTTTTTTGATGCGCGCGGAGTCGTCATCAATTTCGAGCGAGAGGCGCTTTTGCTGATCCTGAAGGTGCGAAAGCTTGTCCAGAATGTAGTTGCGCTGGGTTTCGATGGCGGCAAAGCGCTGCTCAAGGGAATCAAGCTCGCTCGGGGCGCTGCTCAGGTCCTGCTTGACGGCGTGGATGGCGTCATCGACCTTCTGCAACTCAACAAGCTGCTTGATCTGGTCAAAATATACGGCATTGCTCATGAGAGTCCTCCTGATAAAATCATGACAGGGCAACAGGGCGGAAGGGCGAGGCGGAAGGCACAAAAAACACTTCCGTCTCTGGCAGGCGCTGTTGCAGCAACCGGCTCATGCGCAGCATCATTTCTTCCTCAAGGCTGTGGTGGCCCACATCCAGAAGGCAGATTTCCGCGGCAAGCGCCGTGTGGTATTTGACATCACCGGTTATGAAAAGCTGCGCATCGGCAGCTTGCGCCGCGCCAAGCAGCGATGAACCCGAACCCGTGCAGTAGGCCACGCGGGTAACTGTTTGCGGCTCCGGCCCGCTCACTGTGGCTGTGGCAAGGGGGGCGTTGCGGGCAACGATGCCTGCAATCTGCGCCACGGTCATGGCCCTGGGCAGATCGCCCGCAAGGCCGAAGCCCAGCGGCAGATCATTGCCCACAGCCGGGGCCACAGGCTCCAGCACAGCAAGATTGCGAAGCTCAAGCGCTCGGGCCAGCCAGCCTGCCGGGCCGTAAGCGTTGACATCCAGCGAGGTATGGGCCGCGTACAGCGGCACATCGGCCTGAAACAGCAGGCGCAGCACCTCGTGGTAGTCGTCAAGCCTGTTGGGCAACACGGCCTTGAGCAGCAGCGGGTGATGGCTGAGCACAAATTGCGCGCCCTTTTCCAGCGCTGTACGCACGGATGCGGGCGTTGGGTCGAGGCAGACGGCAAGCCTGGCAACATCCTGCCTGTGCGCCGCCACCTGTTGGCCCGAAACATCCCAGCCGGCAGCAGCGGCCAGAGGTGCAATTTCCTCTATCGCCTTAATAATTTCAATATGTTGCATAGATATCACCCACCATAAAAAAAGGCACTTTCTTGCTGGTGCAGAGAAAGCGCCTCGTTGAATACGGCGTAAAAAAATGTGCAACGTGTTGTGGCAATGTTGTTTCGCACCTTGTCTGACGCGTGCGCGCAGGAAAATCCAAAGGGGGTTCAGCTCTTCGGAATCAGAGAACCTATCCAAGCCCGGGTGCTTTGTCAATAAACATTACGCGGAAGCTGTCTGCCGCAAGGCCGCGCCGTGCCGCAAAATGTATACAGAAAGGGGAGGCTTCGTAAAGCCTCCCCCAAAATAATCATGGCGAGAATAATATGGCGGCAAAGTGAGCCGGACTGTACGGAGCATTATATACGCCCGCCAGCCTCGGGTGTTGCCTGTACCCTCTCTATTGACCGCGCAGGTAGCGCACGGCGTTCACAAAAATGAGCGTGCCGGGGGCGTCCAGTTCGCCGCGCGTCCAGCCGGGGTGGTTGGTCACGTGGTGGAAGGCCTCGGGGTGGGGCATAAGGCCCAGCACCCGGCCCGTGGGGTCGGTCAGGCCCGCAATGGCAAGGGTGGAGCCATTGGGGTTGAGCGGATATTCCTGCGTAGGCTTGCCAGTTGCGGGGTCGGCGTACTGCAGGGCGATGAGGTTTTCTTCCTCCAGGCGGCGCAGGCAGTCCGCATCGCGGGCAACGAGCTTGCCTTCGCCGTGGCGCACTGGCATGGAGAGCAGGGGCAGGTTTTTGGTGAACACGCAGGGGCTTGCCGCATTGGGCAGCAGATGCACCCAGCGGTCTTCAAACCGGGCGGAATCATTGTTGCCCAGCGAAACCTGGCGCTCAAAGCGCTGGCCGCCAAGGGCAGGCAGCACGCCCAGCTTGACCAGCAACTGAAAACCGTTGCAGATGCCCAAAATCAGCTTGCCCTCATCCAAAAACTCGCGCAAGCTCTGCAACAGGGCCGCGCCCGCGTCGTCCTTGAGGTAACGCCAGCGCATGGCCGCAGCCTGGGCCGCGCCGAGATCGTCGCCATCCAGAAACCCGCCGGGGAAAATCAAAAAGTGATAGTCGGCAAGGCGAACCTTGGCCGCCACCAGATCGGAAAAATGCACCACATCGGCCTTGTCGGCACCGGCCAGACGGGCCGTGTGGGCTGTTTCCATGTGCGAATTTGTACCGTAGCCGGTGATGACCAGTGTGTTGACCGTACCCATGCGGGGGAAGCCTCCTTGGCTTTGCAACGCAGATAATTCCGGCCAAGCCCTAAGGCGTGGGCCGGACGTGCTTTTGCCTTGGAAACCTTGGCAGACCCGCGCCGGGCACAACAGATGACCGGCGCGCGGGCCGCTTGTGGTGGGCACGCACGCTGAAAAGGGAATAACACATTACTTAGCTTGTTTTACTTAGTCAATGCTAGCCAAAAAATTCAATTTGGGTTAAGACTGTTTGGTTGAACTATTCAACATACCCAAGTACAGGTGGAAGTGCATGAAAACTAAATACATTTTTGTGACGGGCGGCGTTCTGTCGTCGTTAGGCAAGGGCCTCGCGGCTGCGTCTTTGGGCGCGCTGCTGCAAACGCGCGGGCTTACGGTAACCATCCAGAAGCTTGATCCTTACATCAATGTTGACCCCGGCACCATGAACCCGTTCCAGCACGGCGAGGTATTTGTTACCGATGACGGCGCGGAAACGGATCTGGATCTCGGGCACTACGAACGTTACCTTAACGTGCCCATGTCGCGGAAGAACAACACCACTTCCGGCGCCATTTACAACCACGTCATCGCCAAGGAACGTCACGGCGATTACCTGGGCGCCACTGTGCAGGTGATCCCGCACATTACTGATGAAATCAAGAGCGTGGTGCTTTCCCTTTCTGAAGGCGAGGACGCGCCCGATGTCGCCATTATCGAAATCGGCGGCACCGTGGGCGACATTGAAGGCCTGCCCTTTCTTGAGGCCATCCGTCAGTTGCGTTCCGACCTTGGACGCGACAACTGCCTGAACATTCACCTTACCCTGGTTCCCTACCTGCGCAGCGCTGGCGAGCACAAGACCAAGCCCACCCAGCACAGCGTCAAGGAACTGCTCTCCATCGGCATTCAGCCCGATATCATTCTGTGCCGCTGCGAGCAGAGCATCCCCGAAGAACTGCGCCGCAAGATCGCCCTGTTCTGCAATGTGGATCAGGACGCCGTGTTTTCTTCGGTGGATGTGAACAATATTTATGAAGTGCCGCTCAAGTTCTATGAGGAAGGCTTTGACCAGAAGGTGGCCATCATGCTGCGCCTGCCCGCGCGCAATGCCCACCTTGAAGCCTGGGAAAAGCTCGTGAGCGACTGCGCCAACCCCAAGGGCAAGGTCACCATTGCCATTGTGGGCAAGTACGTTGACCTCAAGGAAGCTTACAAGAGCCTGCACGAAGCCCTCATTCACGGCGGCGTCGCCAACCGCGTTGAAGTGGAACTGCGCTACGTCAATTCCGAGAATGTGGACGAAAGCAATTGCGCGGAATCCTTCAAGGGCTGTCACGGCATTCTTGTGCCCGGCGGCTTTGGCTACCGCGGCGTGGAAGGCAAGATTGCCGCCATCCGCTATGCGCGTGAAAACAACATTCCCTTCTTCGGCATCTGCCTTGGCATGCAGTGCGCGGTTATCGAATTTGCCCGCCACGTGGCAAACCTTGATGACGCCAACTCGGAAGAATTCAACCCGCTTTCTGACCACAAGGTTATCTACCTCATGACCGAATGGTTCGACTTCCGCACCAAGAACGTTGAAAAACGCGACGCGGGCAGCGACAAGGGCGGCACCATGCGTCTTGGCTCCTACCCCTGCAAGGTGCAGCCCGATACCAAGGCCTTTGTGGCCTACAAAAAGGGCATGGTTGATGAACGTCACCGCCACCGCTACGAATTCAACAATGCCTTCAAGGAAATGCTTGGCGAAAAGGGCATGGTTTTCAGCGGCACCGCCCCTGACGATTCGCTTGTGGAAATTATTGAACTGAAGAACCACCCCTGGTTCCTTGGCTGTCAGTTCCACCCCGAATTCAAATCCCGGCCCATGAACGCGCATCCGCTGTTCCGTGAATTTATCGGAGCGGCTAAAAAGTTCGCCAAGGTGTAATTTCGCGGCGTTAACGCAGCGAGGCTTGTTGGTTTTCACCAAGCTTGGGTATCGCAAAATCGCGCAAAAAGGGGAGGGCATTGCCTTCCCCTTTTTTTGTGCGCAGATTATTTCCAACGGCGCAAATGCTGCGCCAAATCTGGATTTTTGGCGCTGGCAGCCCTTGCCGCTGGCTGGGGATGCCGTGAACCTGATCTTGCAACTGTTAGCTATTGCATAATTTTTGCAGATGTGGCACAGTACTTGTAAACAGATAATTCTATAGTCCTATGGCTAGTTAAGGCAAAAGAGCACACATGGCACTGGAACTACGGCAGCAACTCAAGCTGTCACAGCAACTGGTAATGACCCCGCAATTGCAGCAGGCAATCAAGCTGCTGCAGCTCTCACGCGTGGAACTTCTGGAAACTGTGCAGCAGGAACTGCTTGAAAACCCCTTTCTCGAAGAATCTTCACTTACTGACGATTCCTCCCTGGAGCAGCACGAGGAAAGCCGCGAAGCGCCCAAGGAGGAAGTGTACGACAGGGAACTGGCCAAGGATGCCGACTGGGAAGATTACCTCGGCGAGTTTGCCAGCACCCCCCGCCTTTCGCAGTCGCGCGAATATGAACTTGCCGAAGAAATTTCGCCTCTTGAAGCCCGCTATGCGGCCAAGCCCACCCTTGAGGGACATCTGTTCTGGCAGTTGCGCCTTTCTTCGCTGACAGAAGAGCAGAAGGCCATTGGCGAGGTCATTATCGGCAATCTCTCCTCAGCCGGGTATCTGCAAGCCAGCATTGAAGAAGTGGCCGAAATAGCCGAGGTTGCGCCCGAGGCCGTGCTGCCCGTGCTTGAAAGGGTGCAGCTTTTTGACCCCATCGGCGTTGCCGCGCGTGACGCGCGCGAATGCCTGATGGTGCAGATCAAGAACCTCAATTACGCCCGCGACCCCATCCTCGTGGAGCTGGTAGAATCGCACCTCGAAGACCTCGAGGCCAAGCGCTACAAGCCCCTGCTGCGCAAGTTCAAGCTCGATATGGAAGAGCTCAAGGAGTATCTGGATATCATCCAGAGCCTTGACCCATTGCCCGGCGCAAGTTTTGGCGGCGGCGAGCCAACCTACGTAAGCCCCGATGTATTTGTGTACAAGATGGGCGACGAATTTGTGATTTTGCTCAACGATGACGGCCTGCCCCAGTTGCAGCTTTCGGCCATGAGCCAGATGAACATTGGCGGCTCGGAGAAGGAAAAGGACTATTGCGCAGAAAAAATCCGCTCCGCCTCATGGCTTATCAAGAGTCTGTATCAGCGCCAGCGCACGCTTTACAAGGTTATGGAAAGCATTGTGCGCCATCAGCAGCCGTTTTTTGAAGACGGCGTGACCAAGCTCGCGCCGCTCATTCTCAAGGATATTGCTGACGACATCAGCATGCACGAATCAACGGTGAGCCGCATTACCACCAACAAGTATGTGGCAACGCCCCACGGCATCTTTGAATTGAAGTTTTTCTTTAACAGCGGCCTTGAACTCGATGACGGAAGTCAGGTAGGCTCAGAAAGCGTCAAGGCTCTGATCAAGAAATTCATCTCTGAGGAAGATACCCGATCCCCCCTCAGCGATGAGCGTATCGGCGAAATGCTCAAGGAACGCCTCAAGGTCAATATTGCGCGGCGTACGGTGGCAAAATACCGCACGGCGCTTGATATTCCATCTTCGTCAAGGCGCAAGGAGCATTTCTGATTCCCCGTCGAGTGGCTCAATACTTAGGAGGAACTTATGAACATCTCATTTGCATTCAAGAATTTTGAAGCCTCCGAACATCTGAAGAAGTATGCCCGTCGCCGCATGGAAAAGCTGGGACGGTTTTTTGGCAAGGCCTCTGGCCTTGAAGTTGCCGTTGTGCTGACAGTCGACAAGTTCCGTCATCGCTGCGAAGTGACCGTTACGGGCGAAGGCCTGCACATCAATGCCACGGAACAGACCTCGGATATGTACGCCGCCATTGACCTTGTGACAGACAAGGTCGAATCGCAGATCAAGCGTCAGGTGGCCCGCGTAAAGGCCCAGCGGCGGCACGCCCGCAATACGGATGTGGACGTGTTTACCTACAACCTCGATGCCGAAGCCGACGTGCAGCAGCCCGTTGACGGCACCGACCGCCTCGCCACCAAGCCCCTGCATCTGGATGAAGCGCTCATGCAGCTTGATTCCATCGGCAGCGAGTTTCTGGTGTTCTTTAATGCAGAAAACAACCGCATCAATGTGGTATATCGCACCAAGGTGAGCGGCTATGCCCTCATTGACCCCGTGTTGTAAGCGTTCATAATGAGGGGGCGGGCTGGCAACGGCCCGCCCCCGTTTCAGGCGCACCCCCCTGCCGGTTGCCGCGCAATGGCCTTTACACGGGCTTGAGCGCGGCGCGGATTTGGCAACGTCCGTCAGAAGCCTGTGGCGCACAACCCCGGCTGCAAACGGCGATCTGACCCCGAAGAGGCGAATGTCATGAAGGATTCCGCGCAGATACCCCCCACAGATTCCACCCTTGACGCAAAGCCTGATGCTGACGCGCCCGTTTCCGGCGTGGATGTGCAGGTGTGCATTGTCACGGGCCTTTCCGGCGCTGGCAAAAGCACGGCGCTCAAGGTTTTTGAAGACATGGGCCACTTTGTGGTCGACGGGCTGCCCGTGAGCCTTGTCATGGAAATGGTGGACATGATGTCGCGCCCCTCCATGAGTCACTTCAAGGGCATTGCTCTGGGCATGGATCTGCGCCAGAGCAATTTTGTGGAAGACATCAACGACTGCCTGAGCATGCTTGCGGGCAAAAACATCCGCCCCATGCTGCTTTTTCTTGAGGCCAACAATCAGGAACTCATTCGCCGCTATGCCTCGACCCGCCGCCCGCATCCGCTGGAACGCGAGGGCATGGGCCTTGAGGCGGCGCTGCTGGCAGAGCGCAGCAGCCTGCGCCCTCTGCGTGAAATGGCTGATCTGGTCATCGACACCTCGCGTTTTTCCATCCATGACCTGCGGCGCGCCATCCAGAAGCGCTGGAGCGGCAACAAGGGCAAGCTGCGGGCCATCAGGGTCAACGTGATTTCTTTTGGCTTCAAATACGGTGTACCGCGCGAGGCTGATCTGGTTTTTGACCTGCGTTTTCTGGCAAATCCCTATTTTGTGGACGAGCTGCGCCCCATGAGCGGCAAGGACAAACCCGTTGCCGACTATGTGTTCAATTCGCCCCACGCCCGCGAATACCGCGACAAGCTGGTTGATCTGCTGTTTTTCATGCTGCCGCTCATGGAGGCCGAAGGCCGCTACCGCATAACCGTGGCCGTGGGCTGTACCGGCGGCCGCCACCGCTCGGTGGCAATGGCCGAAGAAATTTTACAGGCGCTGCGGCAGGCTGATTATCCGGCTTTTCTGGAGCATCGGCACCTTGAACTTGGCTAAAAAAGCTGGCACGTTCTGTTGCGTGAGGTTGTCATGACGGACGAAAACAAGAAGACTCAGGTTGGAATCATTCTGGTTTCGCATGCCGACTATGGTTCGGCCATGCTGCGCACCGCCGAATTCATACTCGGGCAGCAGAGCGATTGCAGCTCCATCAGTGTTGACGTGGCGCACGAGGTTTCCGAAACCGTTCGCCGCCTTACAGACGCAACCCAGCGGCTCGACAAGGGCGCGGGCGTCATTATTCTTACCGATATGTTTGGCGGCACGCCCACCAATCTTGCGCTTTCGCTGCTGGCAACCCATAAGGTTGAGGTTGTTACCGGCGTGAACCTGCCCATGCTGCTCAAGGTGTTTACCTCGCGCGACAAGGAGCTTGAAGAAGTGGCCCGCATAGCTGGCGAGGCAGGCGCAAAAGGCATTGTGGTTGCGGGCAGCATGCTGCGCAACAAACGTGACAAAGCCGATAGCTAGTATGTGGTTTCGCGTGGACAATCGCCTGGTTCACGGCCAGGTAATCGAAGCCTGGTTACCCTACACAGGGGCGCGACATCTGGTGGTAGCCAACGACGAACTTGCGGACGACATAATGCGGCAGCAGATAATTGAACTGGCAGTGCCGCAGCGCGTGATGACCCATTTCATCAGCGTAAAGGAACTGGCTGCCACGCTCAATTCCTGCGGCGATGACTGTTTTGTGCTGTTTGCCAATTGTCAGGATGCGCGGCGCGCCTGTGATGCCGGCATCCTCATGCAGGTGCTGAACATGGGCAACCTGCATTACGCGCCGGACAAGCTACAGGTGCTGCCCCATGTGGCCCTTTCCGCACAGGACAGGGAAGACCTGCACGTTATACAGGATCATCTTGTGCAGCTTGATTTTCGCTGCGTTCCCACAGAGACAGTTCGAGGCCCCAATGATCAACTTTTCTGATGTATTCGCTGCTGGGGCTCCCTACGCTTTTTTTTTGCCCTGGCTGGCGCTGCGCGTTCAACCTGCATCGTTGGCCTTGTAGACCGCCCCATCTGTCTGGCCCTGTTCGCTGGCTTTTTTACCGGCGACTGGTCGCTGGCTCTCCCCCTTGGCATAATCATTGAACTGCTCTGGCTTGACGCGCTGGAACTTGGCAGCGTGGTGCCGCCGTATGGCAGCCTGAGCTTTCTGCTGGTGTTTCCCCTGTGCAGACAGTTTGGGCTGGATCAGCCCGGTATGGCGCTGTTGCCGCTCATACTTGCAATGATGGCGGCGTACACGGCGAGCTGGTGTGAACAGCGCCAGCGCATCAGCCTGAACCCGATGGTGGATGCTGTGGTGGCGTGGGGGAGCGGCAGCGGGGGAGTATCGCCGGGCCGGGTTATTCTGTGGGCCGGGCTGTGCCGTGTTTTGTGGCAGGCGGCGCTGTATATTGCGTGCTTTGGGCTGATTTATATGCTGCTGGCGGTGCTTTCGGCGCATCATGCCATACCGGCCCTGCGGGCGGTGACGTGGTCGGCCCTGTATGTGGCGGCCCTGCTTGGGGCGGTGCTGTCGCTGCGCACGCGGCAGGCCTACGCCGTGCTTGTGGGCACGCTGGGCGCGCTGGCCCTGCTCATTTGGGGCGGCAACTAGCGGGGGAGTTTGGCTGTAGGAGCATCTGCGCCATGCCCAGCTTGACATGACCCTAAAGAATCACTACAAAATCCGGATTGCGCTCGTAGCTCAGTTGGATAGAGCGACAACCTCCTAAGTTGTAGGCCACAGGTTCGATTCCTGTCGGGCGCACCATATTTAAGGGCACATGAAGATAACCTTCATGTGCCCTTTGGCATGATTTGACGAAAGGTAATTTTAAAAAAATCAATGAAAAATTTAATTAACCAAACGGTATGTAATTAAAAAAGATGTTATCGCGCAAAATATGTACGCAAAAGAAGCTGACCAAGCGGAGAGTGTATGCAGTTTTTCATAAAAACATATATATTTCGATCTGATTATTTGCTTTTCGGCTAGTTTATAGTCTAAATTGCTGTGGTTTTCCGAACAGCTATTAATTACAGTGTTGTATTCTTCTTGGTATTTTTGTTGATCTTCCGGCGAGAGTCCTGAAATTTTTCGAGTCAACTCCATGAGTTTTAATCCACACTCATGAAAATGGTGTGCGCTTAAGACATCCTTGCTCAGTGAATCCGTGTTTGAGATAATAGCAATAAAAACAGAAAAATTTATTGTAGCGCTAGAAATGAGATTCGCAAATTGCGGGTTGGCTTTAGCCAAGAAAGCGACTGAGGCACTGATTTGAGCAATGGTAATTAGTGTTATTGTAAATATGAGAGATTTTTGTTTTTTTATAAGTCTGTCAGATGCATTAAATCTAGCTTTTGCTGTTTTGTATGCTCGGTCTTCTAATGTAGAGCTGCTGCTAGGCATATAGAAAAGCCTCGATATAAAGGTAAGGAAGTCCTCAGACTCAACAAAGCGCAAGCGCTAGAATAGATAGCCCTTAACGGGTTCCACTCATGCTATGAGTAGACGAGGCTTTATTATTTGTAGCCATTGCCCCAATCTTTGTCAATGCTATCAAGTTGTGATTTGACATACTTCTGATATCGCAGAAGGATTGTAGTACCTTTTGCTTTTTCATTTTCATCAAATAGCCCTCTGATTTTGAGTGCCTTGATCATTTCTGGTATGGTGACAACGTCAAAATTATGTGCATAACTTGCCCATTGTTTTCCTCTAATATGAAAATAAGCTCTGACAATGGACTTTATTTTTGGTGATATGTGTAGTAATTTATATCTTTTTAGATTTCTTTTTATTATTGAATCAATTTCATAGAGTTTAGTAATATCATCAATCATTGAATAATATATAATCCAACCATAACGTTTATTATTTGAGTATGCTCCAGCAGTGCGCATATTTAAATCTTCTATCAATACGTCAGTGGCAATAATATTCTTCCTTGAAGTATTAAGTCTATACTCTGAGAAAATTTTTTGTAACTTTTTTATAAATATTTCAGTGTTCTTGTCTTTAACAGAAATGCACTTTGAATTTATTTTGTATCCTAAAAAATTTACTGTTTCTTCTGTGCTATTTGATTCTGTTTTTTCATCATTGAGTGTTAAAAATTCTGTTTTTACATTACTATTAACAATATCAAGAGTTTTTTCTTTGTTATCTGTTATTATCAAAATGTCATCAACGTATCTGCAATAGTGTTTGACTTTTGAGGATATGTTCTCGTCAAAGTTTAAAAGGTATATTTCTGAAAGGATATTAGAAATTGGAAGTCCCTGGGGTAGCCCAATTGTATTTGATTCAGGTCTTAAGTCAAAATAGCTGTCAAAAGGAACTGTTATATTTGAAATTGCGTGCCTAATTATGTTCAAAATGTTTTCGTCATCAATAAAGCATAATTTTTCTATCAAATTTGCGTGATTAATTGAGGGGTAATAATTTTTAAAATCAAGCCTTATAAAAAAATGCTGATTTTCAGGTAATTTTTGTAAGCTTTTTTTGATTTTAAAAATCAAGCTATTTGGCATTTTAGGAGGCAATAAAACAGAGTAGCTATTTTTTATATAATTAAGCAGTGAATTCAAGACAATTGAATCTCGTATGCATGGAATTGAAATTACACGTGGTTTTTTATCTTTCCCTTTTAAAATCAATTTTTCTAGATACGGAGAAAATTTGTATGTTCCATTGTGTATTTTTTTACTAATATTTTCAGCGTAGTCTGGATGCAGTTCAAAAAAGCGTTTGGCTGATAGGCCGTCTATTCCTCGAGTTAAGCTAAGGCGGACTTTATTTTCAAATATATTTTTTAATTCCTCTGGCGAAAAATAGTCCATCATTTTACCTAACTATCTAATATTTTTATAATTATTTTATAGTCTATCATGAACTCTTGTGTAATATATGAATATTAAAAAGTGATGTCACTTGGAATGTTTGCCCTTTCCTACATGATAACCTCAAACGGTTTCCTCTCTCACCCCTTCTGCAACCACGCGCAGAGCTTCTGGTAGAGCAGCGACACTGAAACGGGCTTGGCGATAAAGTCGTTCATGCCAGCCTCGATGCACAGTTCCCGGTCTTCGGCAAAGGCGTTGGCTGTCATGGCGATAATGGGGATTGTGGCCCCCACCGGGAGCAGGCGAATCTGCCGGGTGGCCTCCAGTCCGTTGATGTGCGGCATCTGCATATCCATAAGTATCAAGTCATAGGTAGCGGCCTGCACCTGCTCAATGGCCTTGCCGCCGTCTTCCGCAAGGTCAACGATAAAGCCCACATCTTCCAGCAGGGCTTGTGCGATCTCACGGTTGATGGGCTCGTCTTCCACCAGCAGAATGCGCTTGCTGCCAAGCTTTTGCCGGATGGTGCGTTCTGCCTCCTCAGCGCTGACTCTTGTCGGTTCGTTGACCGGGGGCGCGTCTTTGCGCAGCACGGCAGTGAAGCGAAAGAGATTTTTTGCTGCGAGTTGTTTGTCTTTTTAGGCTTCGGCTGCGGAACTATATTTTTGTTTTTGGCTTCGGCTGTTATTTTAACGTAGTTTAACAAAGAACGAAATAGCTTGAGGTGGAACGTTAAAGCATATGTATTTTTGATTTCCTCAGCGTATACTGTGTGTTGTATTGTAAAGGTCTGATTTTTTCACAATATGAAGCAAGCAATCTCAGATAGATGTGTATTGAAATCGTCTACATACTTGCCAACACGATATGTCTATACTAATCTTTAGCAAGTTTTTTTGACTCACCAGCGTTAGCAACTCCAGGCTTAGGGATAACCATTCTGAGAGGTGCCAGATGCAGCAAAGTCGTAGAAAATTCCTGTCTCTTTCATCTACAGCAGTCCTGCTCGCAATCGGTGCTGACCTTGGCTTTGGAGGCTTACTCCAAGCCGCAACGACAAATTTTAATTCTACGCAACTACCAGTTCCGAGCAAGTCGGGCCTCTTTGGGCTGCTCGCCCCTGAAGAAAAATTTACCCTCACGACCGCGGAAGTAAAAGGAGCACTGCCCGCAACTGGCGCGCCCATGCTTGCCTATTCAGCCACGCATAAGGGAGCGTCATATCTGAACCCGATTCTTGTATTGCGCAAAGGCCAGCCCTTTGAAGCAACACTTGTAAACGGCTTGGATGAGCCAACCATCATTCATTGGCACGGCGTGGATTGCCCCTGGAAACAGGCAGGGCATCCATCGTATGCCATTGGGCCGAAGAGCAGCTATGAGTATTCTTTTCCAATCACAAACCGGGCAGGTACCTACTGGTATCATCCACATCCCCACGGTCTGACGGCAAAACAAGCATACATGGGCTTGGCTTCTTTCTTCATAGTCCGTGATGACGAGGAAGAATCCTTTGCCAAAGAATATGATTTCCGCCTGGGCGAGACGGATATTCCCATTGTAATTCAGGACAAACGCCTTACACATGATGGCCGCCTGGATTATTCCCCATCCAATGATGATTTGATGATGGGCTATCTGGGAGACACCATACTGGTCAACGGCCAGAGCAACCCCACACTCAAAACTTCCACACGTTTGTATCGCTTCCGCCTGCTCAATGGATCCACCGCCCGTATCTACAACCTTTCGTTCATTTCAGATGGCAGGCAGCTTCCCTTCCTGCTGATCGGCAACGATGGCGGCTTTCTTCCTGCACCACAACAAATTGACGGCCTCTTCCTTTCCCCCGGTGAGCGCGCGGACATACTGCTGGATATGAGCAGCTTCTCCCTGGGGAACGAAATATTTCTTCAAAATGTGCCCTTCGATCCCATGCACAATGAAGGAGAAATGATGGGAATGAGCGGCATGATGAACATGGAGCATTCAACAGGCGCAGCTTCCATGAGTCACGCGAACGGCAGCGGTAGCCAGCATGCTATGGGCGCTGGTGGACATGCCGGAAGTCACGGTAGTCTGGGCGAGGGCAGCACTTATCCCGTTTTGAGGCTGCTGGTGGATAAAAAGGTTACTTATGCCAGAAAACTACCAACGAATCTTTTTGACATTCCCGCCCCCCGCATCGAGGGATTTGATCGCCCCATTAGTTTAGCCATGAGGCATATGGGCGGCTGGACTATTAATGATCACACTTTTGATATGAACAGTTTGCCCATAGTTGTAAAAAAACGTGGCCCTGAAATTTGGCGTATCAGTAATGCCAAAGCCAGCATGCCCCATCCCATGCACCTGCATGGATACTTTTATCGTGTGCTGGAAAGGAGCGGCAGCCCCACGCAAGTAAAAAATCGTGCTGTGGATGCTCACGGGCGGCTTACTACGGATCTCGGCTACAAGGATACCGTACTGGTCTGGCCTGGTGAGACGGTCACTGTGAGTATCGATTTTTCCAGCCCGCAATATCCTGGGGAGCAACTGTTCCTCTTTCATTGTCATAACCTTGAGCATGAAGATCAAGGGATGATGCTTAATGTCAAAATTGCCTAGGCTGTGAGAACGCAGCCCCGCGTGGAACGCTGGCAGCAGGGTTGCCCAGTATGTGAGACTTATCTAGCTGGACATTTCATATTAATTTGATATGTAATAAAAACGTATTCAAAAAAAGTCGCGCCCTCAAAAAAGGAGAACGCTCATGAAATCTTCAAAAATTATTCTTCCCATCCTTCTGGCCGCAACAATGGTTGGCACCACTGCCTATTCAACCACAGCGGCGGCCATGGACGGAAAAATGGGAGGTTGTGGCATGATGGGGGGGGCTGAAATGGGCCCCATGATGCCGCATATGGGCATGGGGGCAATCCCTCCCGGTATGGTCAAGCATGTCAAAGGTCAGCTGAAGCCCGAACAGGTGGCTCCGTTTGACGCAGCCCTGAAGGATTACAGCAAAAAAATTGAGCCCACGCAGCAGGCATTGTTTGTTAAGCATGAAGAACTGAAAGCCCTGCAACATGCGACAAACCCGGATGTGAAGGCTGTAAGCAAGACTGCTACCGAGCTTGCTCAGCTTTTCAGCAAACTCAAGTCAGAGCGTGAAGCCTTTGAAGACAAAATTGCAAAAGATTTTGGCATCAAAGATCTGCACGGTGGCATGATGGGTGGCATGATGGGCGGTGGAATGATGGGCGGCATGAAGCACGATGCCATGGGGCAGACTCCCCCTGCAGCCGCAGCGGATCAAGCGCCCGCGGGACACGAAGGACACAAGCAATAAAAGAAGATCGTTGAACAAAATCTGATTATATGGATTGGGGCCGAGGGATTTGTTAATCCTCCGGCCCCAATTATTTTTAGCTAGTGGCAATTTGCCTTTTTCACCCCTTCTGCAACCAGGCGCAGAGCTTCTGGTAGAGCAGCGACACTGAAACGGGCTTGGCGATAAAGTCGTTCATGCCAGCCTCGATGCACAGTTCGCGGTCTTCGGCAAAGGCGTTGGCTGTCATGGCGATAATGGGGATTGCGGCCCCTTCGGGGAGCAGGCGAATCTGCCGGGTGGCCTCCAGTCCGTTGATGTGCGGCATCTGCATATCCATAAGTATCAAGTCATAGGTAGCGGCCTGCACCCGCTCAATGGCCTTGCCGCCGTCTTCCGCAAGGTCAACGATAAAGCCCACGTCTTCCAGCAGGGCCTGGGCAATCTCACGGTTGATAGGCTCGTCTTCCACCAGCAGAATGCGCTTGCTGCCAAGCTTTTGCCGGATGGTGCGTTCCGCATCCTCAGCGCTGACTCTGGTTGGTTCGTTGTGCGGGGGCGCGTCTTTGCGCAACACGGCAGTGAACCAGAACGTGCTGCCTTTGCCCTCCACGCTGGTCATCCCCGCCTTACCGCCCATGAGTTCTGCAAGCTTTTTGGTGATGGCAAGGCCAAGGCCTGTGCCGCCGTATTTGCGGCTCATGGAATTATCCGCCTGCTCAAATGCGCTGAACAGGCGCGGCTGCATCTCCGGGTTGATGCCAATGCCTGTGTCTTCCACCTCAAAGCGGTACGTCACAGTGCTGTCTGTCTGCGATTCCGGGCGCACTGCCACCTTAACATAGCCGTGATCCGTAAACTTGAGCGCATTGGTGGCGAGGTTGAGCAGGGCCTGCTGCAACCGGCTGTCATCGCCATAGACGGGGCAGGTTTCTGGCGCAGCGTCCACAATCAGCTCAATGCCTTTCTCCTGCGCCTTCTGCCCCAGAATGGAAGTGATGTTCTCAAGCAGGGTAGAAACATGCACTGGCACATGTTGCAACACGAACTTTCCGGCTTCAATTTTTGATAATTCAAGAACATTATTGATAATTTCCAGCAAGTGACTGCTGGCGATCTCGATCTTGGTGAGCTTTTCCACCTGATTGGGGGTGAGGCCCGATTTGCGCAAAATATGGATCATGCCCGTGATGGCGTTCAGGGGGGTGCGAATCTCGTGGCTCATGTTGGCGAGGAAGGCGCTTTTGGCAACGCTGCCAGCCTCTGCTGCGTTTTTGGCAATAATCAGATCCTGGGTGCGCGACTCCACCAGCGCCTCCAGCCGTTCACGGTGGGCCGCAAGCTCGGCCTCAACCTGCTTGCGCTCTGTGATATCCCTGACCAGTCCGATGGCAATCCACCGACCCTGCATGTTCATGGTAGACAGCGCAAGCTCAATGGCAAATTCTTGCCCATCCTTGCGCAGGGCGCTCAATTCAACGCCAGAACCCAGAAAATCCCCCTGGCCGCTGAGGCAAAAATCTTTCAGACCTTCAGCCATTTTATCGCGATAGCGGGGCGGCACCAAAAATTCGTGCAAAACGCGCCCCATAACCTCGTCTGCCGTATAGCCAAAAATGGTCTCCGCCGCCTTGTTCCAAAAGATGATGTGCCCGGAGCAATCCAGCAGAATCAGCGCGTCCTTGATGCTGTTTGTGGTCAGACGGAAGCGCTCCTCATTCTCGCGCAGGGTTTGCTCGCGCTTCTGGATTTCAGCGCCCATCCTGTTGATGCATTCGGCCAGATCGCCAATTTCATCCTTGCCCATTGTATCGACCCGCGCGCTGTAATCGCCTGCGGCGAGCTTTTGGGTGCTTTCTTCCAACCGCGCCAAACGGGCAACAACGTATTTGTTGAGCAGGGAGCCAAGTGCAAGCAAAAGTACAAGATACCCCAGAATGTGCATCACAATCTGGAATATCCATTCAGAATAATACTGGTGGCGCAGTTCTTCAGACGGCAGGAAAATGCTCAAAACTCCACGGAGGTCGCCAACATTGTAGTTGTATGAATCAGCATAGGCCGCAGCAATGGCCTGGGGGGCGTTCTCGCGGCAGCCATGACATCGCAGGCAGTACTCTTCAACCTTGATGGGGCTGGTATAGTGATAGAAGGAAAGGCCGTTCTCTTTCACTTCAACCATCCGGCTTTTGGCGGAAGGGGTGGCCCGGAACCATGCCAGGGCGTCAAGCTCAAGAGGATTTGCCATGTTGGCGGGATTGCGCGGCCTGTCAGACACATTGCTGAACCTGAGCCCGCTGGTGCTCCAGTTATGGAATTCTGCCGAAATTCTGGAGAGCGCATGCGCAGGCAAAAAACCGATGGTGGCATCGGTTACGGGCAGGCCGCTTTCAATGAACTGTTTTTGATAAACACGGCGGGTGGACATGATAATGGCACGGAAGTCCTCTGCATCACGCAGCAATTCTGTGCGGATGGAAGACTCAATTTCGCGATAACCAAAATAGATATCAGCACAAACGATTATGCTGATAATTGCAGCGGTAAGGCACCAAACCTTGTACTTGATGCGCATAGCAGCCTCTCAGTCAGCCTATGGCACGTTATCAGTCTCAGGCCCGTGGTCTTGTGATGTGCGGTGTATCTGGTGATGCGGGAAGGTGAAGCAGGAAAAACAGACTAATAACAAGTTATGACTTGGAAAATGCCTTGTATTGTCTGTATGAATCAGAATTTTTGTGAATATACAGTCGTATGATGATTATGTCAAAATAATACTCATATCTTATGAGTTTATTTCAATATTTAAAAAACCATATATTTTATGCTGATAGATGTGTGATGATTTTTGTGCGCATTATCTAACCATTTTTTTATTGTTAGGTTGCTAATTAAAAGCATGTCCATGTTCACATATTTGCAGTAACACATCATTATAGTTATTGCCCTGCGGCTTGTGCTCCTGCGGCAAGGCGCAAAAAGCGCTCAGCAAGCAGGTTGGGGGCAAGCATTACCTTGGCGGCGGCAGAGGATTGCACGCTGCCGCTCACGCTCATGGGCTGGCTGTTGTCTGCCCTTTCAATTTCTGCTTCCAGGGCGGCGCGCAGGCGCTGGAACGATTCTTCCACTTCCGGGTATTCGTTGGTTTCGCGCCAGGGCAGGGTGAGGCTGCGTGTCCACGAATGCCCTTTGTGCGATGGTGCCTCAAGGGTGTGAAAACGGGTGGGGGTGTAGCCCTGCGCCCGCTCGAACAGGCCGGGATAGCAGTAATCCTGCCGCTCTTCTTCTGGCTGCGGAATGGTTGAAACTATGCTTACTATGGGCAGGGCCAGGGCTTTTTCGTGTTCTTCAAGCCGCACGGAATATTGCAGGATGGGCCGCATGTAGCCTCGTTTTTTGGTTATTTTCCATTCAATATGCATGGCGACCTCGTGTGGTGCTTGGGTGTTGGTTGGAGGCTGGCATCAGTTAAGGCACCTGATTCTGGCGGTCGGTTCAGACCGCGCCCAGCGCGGCCGCGGGTTCCGTCAGGCATACCACCTGACCGAATGGCGGCTGTTGCTCGTGCGGGGCGCTGCAAATCCACAGCACAGGATATTCCGGCTCGGCGGGGTAGCGGTCGCACTCCAGATCGGTAAACCAGATCAGGCAGGTGGGGGCCAGCCGCTCGTCTTCAATATGGGCGCACACAGGGCGGTAATCCGTACCGCCGCCCCCCACGGGGGCAAGGCTGGCGGGCATGTCCATGCGCGTAAGCGTTAGGGTTTTCTGCACCTTGGTATCATGAAACAGTACTGTGAGCGTGGTGTCGTAGGCTTCAAGCACGGTTGCAAGCTCAGTGCAAAACATGGCCAGCGCCTGCTCGTCCACAGAGCCAGAGCAGTCCACGGCCAGCACCACGTGGGGCAGGCGGGCCTCACGCCGGGCTGGCAGGTAGATGTTCTGGTACAGATAGCGGCGGTTGGGCGTTGTCCACGAATAGTCGTTTTGCGCGCACTGCTCCAAAAAACGCTGCAAAAGCGTGCGCCAGTCCAGCTTGGGCCGCCACGCCCGGTTAAGCTGACGGGCCAGACCTGCGGGCATGCTGCCCATGTTGCGGGCGCGCTGCATGGCCTGCATCATGGCTATATCCGCCTCCTGCTCGGCGGCCTTGAGGGCCTGATCGTTCTGCATGCCTTGCGCATCGGGGTGATCCTGCACCTCGCCGGTGAAGCTGGTTTTGCCCTCTGATTGTTCCGGGCGGCCTTTTTCGCGTTTGGCTGCGGCCTTGTTGCCAGCGGCGGACTGCGGGTCGGCGTCTTCGTCCTTTTGCTGCTTGCTGTTTTGCGCGCCTTGCGGAGTGGGCTGCTCCGGTTGCTCTGTCTGCTTGCCACCATCAAAGGCCGCTGCGCCAGCGCCTTCTGTCTGTTCCGCGCCCTGCGCAACCTGCGCGTTCTGCCCGCCCTTGTTGGTGGGGGCGTCTTGCAGGCTTGCCAGTGCATCAAAGATTTCGTCCGCATTCATGCCCGCATAGGCCGGATTGTGGGCAAAGCCCTGAGGCAGGGTAAAGCCGGACTCCACCAAGATGTGATTGATTGCCAGATCGCAGGCGCGGTTCCACTGTTTTGCATCGCGCCCCTTGCGGCGCAGATGATGCCCGAAGGCCAGATGCAGAACCTCGTGCGCCATTGCCCCCACAAGCGTTTTTTGCGAAAGGGCCGTTGAGAATGCAGGGTTGTAGCCAAGGGTTTTGCCGTCTGTCCACATATCCGCGCATGAGGAGTCTGCCTTGTAGCGCAAGCGCAGGGCCAGAGATCCGAAGAAGGGATGCTCCATAACCAGTGCTGCGCGGGCGCGCGTGATGCAGCGCTGGGCCGCCAGGGTTGCAGCATCAGCATCCTCTGTGGTTGCGGCTGGCTTTTGCGGGGTAGACGGCTGGTTCTCGAATGTGTGCATGGCTTAGAGCAGAACTTCCGCGTTTTTTTCTGCCCAGCGGTTGAAGGCCGGGGTGTTCACCACATCCGTATTCTGGCAGACGGCGTCGCGCATCAGCAATACGCTGAATTCTGCGGGCAGGCGCTCGGCATAGGCGGTAAGGGCATCCATGGTGTCTTCTGCCGCGCGCAGGCTCAGCGCCTCGCATGTGGCGTACAGGGCGGCTGGCTCCTGAGGCACCATTGCGGCCTCTGGCTGCGCCAGGATGGAATCCACCGTGGGCAGCTCGCGCCATACGGAGAGAAAACCCATGAACTCCGCCGCGGCTGCGGGGCCGACTGTGCCCTGAAACAGCTCGTATTCCACCTCGCGGGCAGGTGCGGCCTCCAGTATGCGCGAAACAAATTCCCACGAGCGGGGCGAGGCAAAGGCTTTTTCCATGCGCTGCGGGTCAAAATCGTGCAGCAGCCGGGGGCGAAAACGCAAAAAGGCGCACACCTCGCGGCGAATGCCCGCTCCCTGCGCCCAGGCGAGCCAGTCGTCAAGGCTGGCGTCAAATTCCAGATGCACCATGCGGTTAGCCAGGGCAGAAGGCATGCGGTACGAGACGGCCTTGTCCTTTTCCCGATTGCCAGCGGCCACGATGGACCAGCCATCCGGCAGGCGGTATTCGCCAATGGCTCTGTCGAGTATGAGCTGATAGCAGGCCGACTGCACCAGCGGCGGGGCGGCGTTGAGTTCATCAAGAAAGAGTATGCCTTGCGGTGGGTCGCCCGCCCCCGGCAAAAAAGCAGGCGGGCACCATACGGCGGTTCCAGCATCAGTAAGGCGCGGCAAGCCGCGCAGATCAACAGGATCAAGCAGCACGGCCCGGATGTCGCGCAGGGCCATGCCCCGCATGGCGGCAACCTGGGAGACTATCTGGCTTTTGCCCACGCCCGGCGCGCCCCATAAAAATACGGGCTGATGAATGCTGGTGAGGGTCTGCAAAGCGGAAATAACCTGTAAAGGCGTCATGTTTCTTCCTGAAATAGCTGTGATAGGAGAGGGCGCGTGTATCGTGGAGAGGCACCCGATAAAGTAGAAAAATGAAGGAAAAGAAATTGAAAGTCAATATCATCCAAATGGGGGAGCGGATGGCGTGTCCGGGGAGGGGTGTTCTGTTACAGCGCAAGCTTGTCCACCGCATACCGGCGTAAATCGAAATACCCCGTAGCGTGCGGCATGGTTCACATTGTTTTGTGGCTGCCGGATGAGCAGTCGCTTTGGGTGCTGATCAGCCCCTTAATGTCGCGCAGGGGCGGCGTGCCGAACTGGCGGCGATATTCGCGGCTGAATTGCGAGGGGCTTTCGTACCCCACCTGAAAGGCGGCGCTGGTGGCGTCCAGATGCTCCATGAACATGAGGCGTCTGGCCTCGTGCAGGCGCATCCACTTTTGGTATTGCAGCGGGCTCATGCTGGTCATGGCGCGAAAATGGAGATGAAAGGTTGAGGTGCTCATGCCGATCTGTCTGGCAAGGCTGTCTATCTTCAAGGGCTGGACGTAGTTTTTCTTGAGCCAGTCAATGGCCTGCGCGATCTGGAAGCCATGGCTGCCAGCAGCTACGATCTGGCGCAGATAATGCCCCTGTTCGCCCAGCAGAAGGCGATAAAGTATCTCTTTGTGAATCAGGGGCGAGAGCACGGCGATATCCTGCGGGTGGTCGTGCAGGTCAAGCAGCCGCTGAAAGGCGTTGAGCAAGGGCATGCACACCTCGCTGACCCGCATGCCGCGCCCGGATTTTGCCGCGCGTGTGACCGGCAGATTGCTGTCCACCATCATCTGGGCCAGCATGCGCATATCAAGCTTGAGCACCATGCCCAGCAGCGGCACTTCCGGGCTGGCCTCCACCACATTTGCCACCACCGGCAAGCCGACAGATGAAATCAGGTAGTGGTTGGCATCATACAGATATTCTTCATCCCCCAGCATAACGCGCTTGGCACCCTGAGCAACAAGGCAGATAGTTGGCTCATACATGCAGCTTGCGGGCTGGGTCGGCGCTTCGTACCGCACAAGCACAAGGCCCGGCACTGCCGTTTCCAGACGGTGGTTTTGCTCGGTCTGGCGGGCAATGTTGCGGGCCAGCGCCTGCCGCTGAATATTGAGCATGTCGCATTTTTCTTTGTCTTGCTGGGGCATGGTCGTTCTCCCTTTCTGGCTTTTTACCAGAAGAGCATGGATAAAAACAACACAATAGTTTGAATCATCGGACAATCGGGCAATAATTTGAGAGAATCGGACTATGACCTTTTTGCCAAGGCTCTTAAAAGAATAAAGCAGTGGCTGGGGTATAGTGAGCACGTTTGCGTGCCTGACGCAAAGGCAGTTTGACAGCATAAATGCCTGATAAAAAGTTAAAGTAATAGTTTAAATGTTTGGGTTGAAGTTCACAAAAATGCCCTTGAATAGCTAGAATCGGCGTCTGACCAGCAACTGGCAAGGGATTAAATACCTACAAAGCAGCATATGGAGCGAGTAATGAAAAACATCCTGATTTTTTGCGGCAGCCCGCGCAAGGGCGGTAATTCTGATCTCTTGTGCGAGCAGTTTATGGCGGGAGCGCAAGAGGCAGGCCATAAGGTGGAAAAGATTTTTGTGCAGGAACATAAAATCGCTCCATGTCTTGGCTGTGGGTACTGCCAGAGCCATGAGGGAGCCTGCGTGCAAAAGGATGGCATGGAAACCATGCTGGAAAAAATGATCAAGGCCGATGTTCTTGTGCTGGCCTCGCCCGTGTATTTCTATTCTGTGAGCGCGCAGATAAAAGCCCTCATGGACAGGACAGTTGCTCGCTACACTGAAATCAAGAACAAGATCATGTATTACATTATTGCCGCTGCGGACCCTGATTTGTCGCACATGGAGCGAACCATCGAGTGCTTCAGGGGTTTTGCCTACTGCCTTGAAGGATCGGTGGAAAAGGGCGTTGTGTACGGCGTTGGCGCGTGGAACAAGGGTGATATAAAGGGCTCCCCCAGCATGGCGCAGGCCTTTGAAATGGGCAAAAACGTGTAGAGGCAGCACATGCGGTGTGCCGGATTGCCGCCATCATGCAGAAATAGGCAAGAATCAAACTGTATTGTCTATTCCCTGTTGCGGGCAAAATACCTATATTGCGCACGGCGGCGGCAGCCTGCCCTATTTTTCCAGATGCACACCTCTTGCCGGGGCTTTATGAAGATACTGTATTACGATTGCTTTGCCGGAATCAGCGGCGATATGAATCTGGCCGCCCTGATTGATCTTGGGGTCAGCCCCGATTATCTCAAGGCCGAACTGGCCAAGCTCGCCATTGATGACGAGTTTGCGCTCCAGTGTCAGCCAGAAAAATGCAACGGCATTCAGGGGATGCAGGTTCATGTGCGCTTGAACGGTCAACAGCACGGGCACAGCCACGGCCATGAACACCCTCACGGGCATGAGCATGCGCATGTTGGTGTGCCTGCCCACGTGCATGACCACAACCCCGCGCAGGGTAGTCACCTGCCCCACAGGAATCTGGCCGACATCACAGCAATCATCACGCAAAGCACACTGGCAGACCCGGTCAAACAGACGAGCCTGAACATATTCCGCCGCATTGCCGAGGCAGAAGCCAAAGTGCATGGCAAGGCTTTGGAAGACGTGCACTTTCACGAAGTTGGCGCTACGGATTCCATTGTGGACATCGTGGGCGCAGCTATCTGTTTTCATGCCCTTGATGTTGATGCCGTGTGGTCTTCGCCCCTGGAGCTTGGTGGCGGTTTTGTGCGCTGCGCGCACGGCATGATGCCAGTTCCTGCCCCGGCGACAGTCGAGATTCTTCATGGCATCCCCACCACACGCGGCGGGGTGGAGCATGAGGCCACAACCCCAACCGGGGCGGCCATCATTGCCGCTCTGGCCCATGCCTTCAAGGCAGCCCCGGCCATGACAACCCTGAGCACGGGTTACGGCATCGGCCACCGCCAAACAGAGCGGCCCAATATGCTGCGGGTACATCTTGCGGAAGTGGACGAAGTTGCGGTCGCTGGCCCAGCCAGTTGATTCTGCCTGCTCTGGCGTAATCTTGACGCTACAGATTGTACGGGGCAAATAAAGATCGCGGGCAATGAAGCCCGATCATGTTGGAGTAGAGAAATGTCAGGTGGTTCACTGGAAAAACTGCTCACAGATATCAGGGACGGAAGCCTCTCTGTTGCCGATGGCATGAATCTGCTGCGCGAGAGTTCGGTGCTTGATCTTGGGCACACCAAGTTTGATTTGCAGCGTCCGGCGCGCAATGGCTTTCCTGAGGTCATTTACGGCGAGGGCAAAACCCCTGAGCAGGTGGGCGAAATATTCCTCCGCGTGGGCGACCGCAGCAATGTGCTGGCCACAAGGGTTTCGGCAGAAATGGCGGCCCATGTGCAGTCGGTGTGCCCCAATGCCGAATACAATCCTCTTGGGCGCGCCCTTACGCTGGTCGTCAAGCCCATTGTCTGGAAGCAGGGCGAAGTTGCCATTGTTACCGCGGGCACCTCTGACCTGCCCGTGGCGGAAGAAGCCCGTGAGACCTGCCGCATGCTTGGCGTGCGCGCAAAAATTCTTGCAGATGTGGGCGTGGCGGGCATCCACCGCCTGATCAACAACTTGCCGGAGGTGCTTGCCGCCCGCGCCGTCATTGTGATTGCGGGCATGGAGGGCGCACTGGCGAGCGTGGTCGGCGGTCTGGTGCCGCAGCCCGTTGTGGCGGTTCCCACCTCTGTGGGCTATGGGGCATCGTTTGCGGGGTTGTCCGCCTTGCTTGGCATGCTCACCTCCTGCGCCAGCGGCGTCACTGTGACCAATATCGACAACGGCTTCGGCGCTGCCTGCGCCGCCTGCCGCATTATCAATGCCTGCGAGGGCAACAGTAAAACCTAAAACCTGAACGGTCCGGCAGCGGACACTTGCCTTTATATTCCCCCCACAAAATCTGGACAGCGTGATTGCGCGTTCTGCCAGGGCCATGCGTCTTTGTTCCCGGCAGCATGCCGCACAGGCGCAGGACTTGTGCATATTGCCGGGCCGTCTTTATGGCAGTCATACCACTACACAGAGCGGGCAGACAGCCTGCTGGTATCCTGAACATACTTCCACTGCGGAGCTGTTATGGACAAGAATGATAAGTCTTCCGGGGTATCGCGGCGCCGCCTTTTACAGGCCGCGGGGGCAGGCGTTGCAGGGGGCGCGGTGCTTTACGGGCTGGACAAGCTGCGCCTTTTGCCCAGTTTTGAGCAGCCAAAGCCCGTGCCGCCTGCGGAAAGGATGACCTGCCGCGTCAATCCCAAGAATGGGGACAAGGTATCGCTGCTGGGTTTTGGCTGCATGCGCTTTCCCATGCTGCCGGGTGCAGACAGCCCCACCGGGCCGGAAGTGAACGAGCAGGGGGCCTTTGCCCTTGTGGACTATGCCATTGCCCACGGGGTGAACTATTTTGATACGGCGTGGCCGTATCATCGCGGCGTTTCAGAAAGCGTCATTGGCAAGGCCTTGCAGCACTACCCCCGCAAGAGCTTTTATCTGGCCGACAAAATGCCCACGTTTCTTATGCCCACAAGGGAGCAGGCCAGGGAAATTTTTGAAAAGCAGCTTGAAAAATGCAAGGTAGAATACTTCGATTACTATTTGCTGCACGCAATACAGTCTGTTGAGGCGTATCAGACCGTTTACGAAAAGAACGGCGTGCTCGAATATCTGCTTGAAGAGAAAAAGAAAGGCCGCATTCGCAACCTTGGCTGGTCGTTTCACGGCAATGCGCCAACGCTGGAATATCTGCTCTCGCGTGACGTTGCGTGGGATTTTGCCATGGTGCAGCTCAATTATCACGACATGCTGCACGAATACAAAATTGCGCCCAATCAGGCAAAATTCATTCCCAAAGACCCAGCGCCCACGCAGTGGATGTTTGAAAAAATGCAGCAAAGCGGCCTGCCGCTGATTGTCATGGAGCCTCTGCTTGGCGGTCGGCTTGCCCGGCTGAACAAAAAGGCGCTAGCCATCCTGCAGGCGGAAAGGCCCGAGGCCTCGGGCGCATCGTGGGCCTTCAGGTATGTGGCGGGCTTGCCCAACGTGATCACCATGCTGAGCGGCATGACCTACATGGAACACCTTCAGGACAACCTGCGGGCGCTGGCTCCTTACGAGCCGCTTTCCGGCCGCGAAATGGAGGTTCTCAAAGCGGCGCTGAATGTTTTTCTGACCCAGTCAAACATCCGCTGCACCACGTGCGGCTATTGCATGCCATGTCCCTATGGCGTTGATATCCCGTCTGTATTTGCCCACTTTAACCGTTGCCTTGACGATGAGCTGATCCCCAAGGGGACGCGCGACCCTGACTATGAAAAGGCCCGCCGGGCCTACCTTGTGGAATATGAGCGTTCAGTCCCCGAGTTGCGGCAGGCGGCGCGCTGCACAGGGTGCGGCAAATGCCTCACGCATTGCCCGCAGATGATCGCCATCCCGGATGAAATGGCCCGGTTGGGCAAGTTTGTTGAAAATCTGAGAACAAGGCAGGGATAGCCCATGTTACGGATCGTTCGCATCGTGCTGGCCGCGCTCTGTTTTGCTGCAATCTGCCTGCTGTTTGTGGATGTGAGCGGGCTGTTTGCGCCATCGCTTGCCTTTATGGCAAAGGTGCAGCTTGTGCCTGCCCTGCTGGCGGGTAGTCTGGGTATTGTGGCGGGCATAGCCCTGCTGACGCTGGTGTTTGGCAGAGTCTATTGCTCGGCCTTGTGCCCACTTGGCGTGGTGCAGGACATTATCGGCGCAAGGGCGGGCAAGTACCGCTTCCGCTACTCCTCCCCGCGTAGCCTGCTGCGGCTGGCGTTTCTTGGCCTTTTTGCATTTTCCCTGCTGGCGGGCGTGCCGCTGGTTTTTTCGCTGCTTGAACCTTACAGCGCCTTTGGCCGTATGGCGGCTGATCTGCTGGCCCCCCTTTGGGCAACAGGCAGCAACGCGCTAGCCTGGGCCTCCGAACGGGCGGGAAACTATGGTGTGGCTCCCACGCTGGTGTGGCAAAAAGGTTGGGCAGCACTGGCAGCAGCGGCTGTCACCCTTGCCGTGGTTGGGGTCTTGTCATGGCGTTTCGGGCGGTTGTGGTGCAATGCGGTCTGCCCTGTGGGAACTGTTCTGGGATTTCTGAGCCGATTTTCCCTGTTCCAGCCCCGCATAAACGAAAGCGCGTGTAAAAAATGCGGCCTGTGCGAAAAGGCCTGCAAAGCATCCTGTATTGATGCAGAATCTGGAAGCGTTGATGCAAGCCGTTGCGTGGCCTGCTTCAATTGCGTGGGGGTATGCCTTCACGGGGCCATCAGCTATGCCTCCAGGCTGTCAAAAGGACATGCGGAGGAGCACATACAGCCACAGGCTATAGCCCCTGCGGGAACAGCGGCAGAAGGCAAGCTTAATGGCGCACGGCGCAGCGTGCTTGCAGCTCTGGTTGGCGTTGCCGTACCAGGGCTTGCCTTTGGCCGAAGCGTTTCGGCCATTCCGGCGCTTACCCGCAGGCAGAGCCATGAGCGGCAAACGGCCATTGTGCCGCCGGGGGCGCAGTCCGCGCAGATGCTTGGCGCGCGCTGCACCGGGTGTCAGCTCTGCGTTTCTGCCTGTCCCAATCAGGTGTTGCGGGCATCGGATATGGGCAGCGGCATGCTGCAACCCACGCTTTCATTTGAGCGGGGTTATTGCCGCGTCAACTGCGTGACCTGCTCGGAGGTTTGCCCCGCTGGGGCCATACGGCCCATTACTCCGGCAGTAAAAAGCTCCATGCAGATCGGGCGGGCCGTCATTGCCCTTGAGAGCTGTATAACCGTGACGGACAAGGTAGCCTGCACTGCCTGCGCCAAAATATGCCCGCCACGGGTGATAAATCTGGTGGGGCCGGATGATGCCCCCAAAAAGCCGGTTGTGGATGCGGAGCGCTGCACTGGCTGCGGCGCATGTGAATATGTTTGCCCGGCGCGCCCTTTTGCCGCAATCCATGTGGAGGGTGTTGCGGAGCAGAGGCGTATCTGACCTGGCTGGATCTATACCTGCCACGGGCAGGCCACCAAGCTTTATAACTAACAATGGCTGCTTGCGGTTTTACCCCAGGCAGCCATTAGCCTTTTTACCTGATTTCACAGCAAAATAGTTTAGCGTTGGCCAGAATGACAACTTCAAACAGCGCAGCCTCCATGCGGCATGATTGACTTGCCGCCCTTTGCGGGTGACGATATCCAGTTGTGGGAGCGACTGCTTTTTTGCAGAGCCGCTTTTCTGGCGGACGCTTGCGCCGCTTCTTTCAATGCTTTCTGCATGCCTTTGATACGCGGCTGGCCCCTTGCTGCCAGACGAGAGATGCCTAACGGACAGAGAATGATGCAATATACACAGTGGCTTGATGAAAAAAAGCAGAACGGCAGCCTGCGCGCCCTGCGCAATATTGATGCAGTGCGGCGCGAGAAGGAGCAGGCCGGAGCGCCCTTCATCAACCTCAGCTCCAACGATTATCTTTCACTTGGCGACGATGCCGACCTGCGGAAGGAATTCTGGTCGCAACAGGATGCTTCCACCCTGCGCATGAGCGCCTGTTCTTCGCGCCTGCTCACGGGCACCTGCGACCAGCAGGAGGCTTTTGAGCGGGAACTGGCGACGGCCTATGGCGCGGAGGCCGCACTGGTGTTCGGCAGCGGCTACCACGCCAATCAGGGCATTCTGCCCGCCGTGTGTACAAGCCGCACGCTTATTCTGGCCGACAAGCTGGTGCATGCCAGCCTTATTGACGGCATCCGCATGAGCGAGGGAAAGTGCATCCGCTTCAGGCACAATGACTACGCCCAGCTTGAAATGCTGGTGGAAAAGCACGTTGCAGATTACGAGAACATCATCATCGTCACCGAATCCATTTTCAGCATGGACGGCGATGCCTGCGATCTGCCCCGGCTGGTGGCGCTGAAAAAGGCCAACCCCACTGTGCAGCTTTATGTAGATGAGGCCCACGCCGTGGGTGTGCGCGGCGCAAAGGGGCTTGGCTGCTGCGAGGAGCAGGGCTGCGCGGCGGACATTGATTTTCTGGTGGGCACCATGGGCAAGGCCTGGGCCTCGCTGGGCGCGTATGTGATCTGCTCGTCAGCACTGCGGGAATACCTTGTTAATACCGTGCGCCCGTTTATTTTTACCACGGCCCTGCCCCCGGTCAACATTGCCTGGAGCCGCTTTGTGCTTGCGAAGTTTGCCAGCGCCGAGGTTGCGGCCCGCAGGGAGCATCTTGCCGGGCTGGCGGGCATGCTGCATGCTTTTACTGATGGCCTTGGGCAATCGGTGCGCAGCACCTCGCAGATCGTGCCCGTCATTACGGGCGAAAACCAGCGCACACTTGCCATTGCCGGGCATTTACAGCGCGAGGGTTTTTACATTATGGGCATACGCCCGCCCACGGTGCCTGCGGGCAGCTCGCGCCTGCGTATTTCGCTCACAGCCGGAACCGCGCGTGAGGAGGTTGAATCCCTCATAGCCCTGCTGAACAGGTTGCTGCATGAATATTGATTTTTTGCGGCTCGCCGGTTGTCCGACCCTGGAACTGTTTTTTGCCGGGTGGGGCATGGACAGCCGCCCCTTTGCCTGGGCTGCGGATTCCCCGCATACCGCGCACTGCGATTTTGCCGTGTGTTATGACTATTCTGACATGACGCTGGATGCGGAGGCCCTGCGCTCTTACAGCGAGGTGCGGGTGCGGGCATGGTCGCTTGGCGTATATGCGGCCTCTCTGGTCTTGCCGGGCTTGCACTGTGCTGTGAGCAGCGCCCTTGCTATTAACGGAACGCTCACGCCTGTTGATGATACTCTTGGCATACCGGTGGCGGTCTATGATGCCACGCTTGAGAACCTTTCCGCCGAAAGCGTGGATCGTTTTAACCGGCGCATGTGCGGCGCGCACCGGGCCGTTTTTGAAGCGCGCAGATCACCACACAGTTTGGCACGCAGCGTGGATTCACTGCTGGCGGAGCTGAGGCATATCAGGGAATGTTCTGCCCGCCCGGGCAGGGTGCAGTTTACTGGCTGGAACATGGCAATTCTGAGCAAAAGAGACAGGATATTTCCCATTGCAAACATGCGCAAAGCCTGGTCTGCAATTCCGGTGCTGGAGCTGGACGAGCCGCACTATATGCCGGATATTCCTTTTGTATCTGTAGAACTGCCATGAGTGCTTCATCAGTCAGGCGGCGCTTCAGCGCTGCTTCCGCAAGTTATGATGCTGAGGCCCAGGCCCAACGGCAGATTGCCTCGCGCCTCTGGGCATTGGCAGCACCATACATTCCCCGTGGTGCAGCCATACTGGAAATAGGCGCGGGCACGGGCCTGCTGACGCAGCATATCCTGAGCGCACAGCCCAGCAGCCTCACCGTCAACGATCTTTATACCAGCCCGCAAGTGCAGGCCCTTACGCAGCAACAGCCAGACGTGCTTTTCTGCCGCGAGGGGGATGCGGAAACGCTGGACTTCTGCGGCCCGTATGACGCCATTTGCAGTGCCTCAACCGTGCAGTGGTTTGCGGATATTGAAGATTTTTTGCACCGTTGCGCCCGGTATCTGCCCAAGGGCGGGCTACTGGCCTTCAGCAGTTTTTTGCCCGGTAACCTGTACGAAGTTGCCGAACTTACGGGTGTTGGGCTGGACTATCCCGATGCTGCCGCTCTGCAAGGCTATCTTGAGCAGGATTTTGAACTGGTTGCAATGGAGCAGGGCGAAATCACGCTGGATTTTGCCAGCCCGCATGACGTGCTGCTGCACCTGAAGCATACTGGCGTAACGGGCATCAAGTCTGTGGGCTGGAACAAACGCAAATATCTTGAATTTGTTGACGGTTACACTTCCCGCTACAGCATGGGGCAGGGGGTTCGGCTGACTTATCGGCCAGTGTACGTTGTTGCCCTGTCCAAGAGACTGGGGTAGATATTTATTGTCTAATTATGCCATTTTTGTTCCGTTTCTTATCTTTTTAGTATTGTTGTCTGAACAGTAAAGGGAGGCGCTGGATGAAACCTACGGCAAGATTTCTTTACTGGTGCGCCGCCCTGTTGATCCTCTGCCTAGGCCAAGGGGCTTTAGCCGCATCATCCTCCCAAGAGGTTGCCGTTGCGGGCGGAGCCTATGGATTTGAATCAGCCAAGGCATACCTCGAAATGAAGGGACGCGACCTGACAGAAGCACAAGGCAAATTTGAAAGCGATCTTTTTCAAAACCTTGATGAAGCAAACGCCATTAATATCAAATACAGGGCATTACCCCCCAACTATGTGCTGTATAGATTGAACCTAGCGGAAAATATCGAGAAAAACGCCAACAAGCCAGACAAGCTGACCGCATATTGCAAGGAATTTCTGTATATTGACAATACAGAAAGGGAAAGTGCGGATAAGTTTTTAGCCTATAATGAATCCATGACGGAAAAGTTCATTCCGCGTGACACGTATCAGGTCATGGATGAAGATATATTGCGCAACGTACTTGTGCGGTATCTTGAAACATACAGTATGGTGTATGGTTTCAAAAATCCTGATTCCATCAGGATTCGAATAGAAAAGTCCATTCCCTACAAAAATGCCGAGGGCGACTTTGGCATTTTATACTCAATCGCCCTGACAGATAAGGACGATGCTGATGATTCTGCGCCGGAAAAAATGTTTCAGGTTTCATACTGCAATGGGGAGATTGTCAGTTTTGAGCCCTCAGCAAATGACGCGGCGGATGCCGCAGTGCTGAAGATTTGCAAGTCGCGGCCGTAACGGCAAGGTTGGCGCAGCGCTTCCCATCCGTAGCAGAACGCCTGGATATCTGCCCTGCAAAGCATTTCTCTGAAAGATATAGTGCCCGGTGCGCCAACGCCCAATCTTAAGGAAATGCTGCGCATCTATCTGGATTATCTGAAGTACCACGGTTCCATCATGGGCCTCTACAGCCACGGGGCCAACGAATGGACGGCCAACCAGTGGATAGACCTCTTTGAAGTGCTGCACGAGAACCGCTCGGTGAGAACAGCCGGGCTTGCGGAAATAGCCGCCATAGTCAAGGAGCAGTGCGAATCCACCGGGCCGTGGACATACCGCGGCCCCTGGCAATCAGGCCCTGCGGGCGGCGAGACATCGTTCAGGCCGGGGCAGGATTCCCCCTTGATTGGCGCAGGAGTGCCGACAGAATTTACACGGATTATGCGGGCAGGCCGTTGCAGGCAGGGCAGAGGCCCAATATTGGTCTGTATTGACGGCAAACAGGCTATCGCCGCCATCAGTGCGCAAGCGCAAAAAAAGGAGTTACCTGTTGGTAACTCCTTTTTTCATGGGCGTTTGCAGAAAATCCTGCAGATATGTTGTGAGCCCTGTACTACCATGCCTGTTCGAGCAGGGTGACGATGTCGTCGTGCGAGGGCATGCGCGGGTTGCTGCTGGTGCAGATATCTTCCAGCGCGTTGGCGGCCATGGAATCCAGGCTTTGACGGTAAACCTGTTCGTCCACCTTGAGCTCGCGAACCCGTGCGGGAATCTTCATGGAGGTGTTGAGGTCGCGCACGGCGTTTATCAGGTTGCGCGTGCCTTCTTCCACCGTGGTGCTTTCAAGGCCGATAAAGGCTGCAATTTCTGTGTATTTGACGCCCGCGTCAAAGCTGTTGAAGCCGATGACAAAGGGAAGAAGCACGGCATTGGCAAGGCCATGCGGAATGTGGAACAGGCCGCCAAGGCTGTGGGCCATGCTATGGGTAACGCCAAGGCCGCTGTTGGTGAATGCCAGCCCGGCCATGCAGGAGCCAATGAGCATATTGTCGCGCGCGGTCATGTCGTCGCCGTGGTCATAGGCGCGCTTGAGGTAGGTAAAAACATTGCGGATGGCCTGCTCCGCGTAGATGGCGGTAAACACGTTGCTGTAGCGCGAAGTATAGGCTTCCACCGCATGGGTCAGCACGTCCATGCCTGTTGCGGCGGTCACGTGCGGGGGCACGGTGCGCGTAAAGCGGGCATCAAGAATGGCGGCGTCAGGAATGAGCATTTCGTCATTCAGCGGAATTTTCACCGAATTGACCTTGTCGGTGATAACCGCAATGGAGGTCACTTCCGAACCTGTGCCGCTGGTGGTGGGGATGGCGACAAGCGTGGTTTTCCTGTTGCTGTCGGCCTTGCGCCCGAAGTAGGAGATGGCCTTTGCCATATCAATGGCCGAGCCGCCGCCAATGGCGATAATCATGTCTGCCTGGCTGCTCAAAAAAAGGCGCGTAGCTTCAACAACGGCCTGAAGAGATGGGTCAGGTTCCACGCCAGAAAAAAGCGTGTGGCCAATGCCCTTGCGTTTCAGATGGCTCACGGCCTGGTCGGCAAATCCGCTTTTGACCATAAAAGGGTCTGTCACCACAAAGGCATGGCTGGCTGGAAAGGTCTCAAGGGTTTCCAGCGCGTAAGGGCCGTAGCAGATCTTTGTTTTTCCGTAAAACTGGGTCACGTCGTCCTCCACAGGCGGCGCAAAGAAAGAAAGGATATCTTGGCGTCGGCGTATTCTTTTATCGTCAGCGGTTCACGCTTGCTTGCGCTTGAGCAGCCATTTTCACGCCTTTGGGCGTGGATATTTTTGCTACGGATACCAGTCTGTTAGCTCCGTGATAGCCCGACATTGCACAGCCTTTTTGCAAAAGGGCAGTGCGGGCATGATGCTAAGTCAACCTTTACCCCTAGGGGGAAGGTCAAGGGTTTTTGCAAACTTTTTTACTATCCAATGCCATTTTGTGTGAAAAAATGAACCAGCAGGCCTGATTATGAATTTCAAATTAAAACAGACTATTAAGGTCATTGTTATTGCATTAATTATATTTACTAAATATAATTACTACTTTTAATTATCGACATCCGGAACAAAATTTATGTAAAAAGATGCCCATCAAGGGGCATTTTTTTGTAAAAGGCCTTGATCTTCCAGTGCGGAGAATGCTTACGGTGAATCAAAGTGGGCCGAGCCTCCCTTTGAGGGCTGGGTCAGCCCGCAGCCGACACCAATTCCCGAGGGAAGGAGAATGCCATGGAGCAATCAGCACAATTTGGGTCAACAGGTATGGAAACCTCGGCGCAGGCAGCCAAAAAGCAGCTTGCCACAAGTTTCAGAAGACGTGGCATGGTTACTGCCACCATGTCTGGGGTAGCATACGGAACATACACCGCGTTCATGACGCTCGCCATGACCTTGGGCGTGTGGGGAGTATGGTACGGCGGCGATTCCACTCTTTCTGAATTTTCCAAGCTCTTTTTGCTTGGCGCGCTTGGCGCGGCCACCACTGACGCGTGCAGCGCCGTGTGGGCAGTGCTGATTGCCATTGGCAAGGGCAAGTTTGGCGATGTTTTTCGCAGCATGGCCTCCAAGCCCGGCGCTATCCTCATGGCAGCCGCAGTTATCGGCGGCCCCCTTGCCAGTACCTGCTACGTGCTTGGCCTGCAGAGCGCCGGTTCCATCATTGTGCCCATCAGCGCGCTTTGCCCGGCCATCGGCGCCATTCTGAGCCGCATTCTCTTCAAACAGGCCCTGACCCCGCGCACCATGCTGGGTATCTTTATCTGCTTTATGGCCAGCGTCATGATCGGCAGCACTGGCCTTGCCGACAACGCACCGCCGAACCTCTTTGTGGGTATCGCCTTTGGTTTTCTGGCCGCCTTTGGCTGGGGGCTTGAAGGTTGCGTGGGCGGCTACGCCACTTCCATGATTGATCCTGAAATCGGCATCACCATCCGCCAGCTTACCTCGGCCCTGACCAACCTGCTGATTCTTGTGCCCCTGTTTGCCTTTATTGGCGGCGACTCGGCCTTTGGGATGATCCGCACTGTCTTTACCGATGTTGACGCCATGCCCTGGTTTATCGTGGCTGGTTTTGGCGCGTACTTTGCCTTTATGCTCTGGTACAAGGGCAACGCCATGTGCGGAACGGCGCTTGGCATGTCGTGCAACGGCGCGTTCTCTTTCTGGGGACCTTTCTTCTGCTGGCTGGTGCTCGGTCTGTGGTTCGGCATCGATGGTTACGCCCTTGCCCCCATTGCCTGGCTGGCCGCAGTCGTGATGATCGTCGGCATCTTTATCATTGCCGTCAATCCGCTGGATTTTTTCAGAAAGAAGGGATAATTTGCCATGAAAAAGCCGCTTAACTTCGCCATTCTCAAGTATATGACAACGGTTAACGAGGCCTGCACAGAAGATGTGCTGTGCGCGCTCAAAGACGGGTACAGTTCGTTTCGGGCTTTCAACAAGTCTGACGTGCTCAACGCCCTCTTGACCGCGGAAGCCAACGGCCTGCTGGAAGAATCGCGTTATGACCTGGATGATGAAGGCCAGGTGCGCATGTTCTTTCGTGCCCATGCCGAAGGTGCAGCGACCATAAACCGCTACATTTCCAACTAAATGTCCATTGCCGGGGAGGGGTGCGCCTCTCCCCGGCGCAAGGGATGTGCCCGGCCTCGTTTTTGCTTCTGGCTGGTGGCGCAAATGCTCGATATAGGATGTTGTGAGGTTCGGGCAGGCGCATAATCATCCCTTTTTGCCCACCCTTCAAAAATCCGGGCAACGCCATGACAAAACAAGGGTACACCATCAGCCAGATGAGCGAGATCTCCAAGATCTCCAAAAAGGCTCTGCGCTTTTATGACGACCTCGGCCTTATTTCTTCCAAGAGGCATGGGGGCAACAACTACCGCTACTATACGCAGGATGAACTGCTCGCCATCCCGCCGCTGAAATACTACAAGCAGATGGGGTTCAACCTCAGCGAGATCCGCGCCGCTTTTGAAGTGGGCAGCAATACCTCGCTTTCCGCGCTGCGAAAAATATTCATGAGCAAGATTGAATTGTTGCAGCAGGATGAAAAGCTGTTATTTCTGCGGCTTACATCTGTGCGCGACTGGCTTGAACTGCTGCACGAAGCAGAAATTGTGCTGGAAAACTGCCAGCAGAGTGTCTCGGTGAAGTATATTTCGCCGGAACGCATGCTTTTTATGGACCAGACATTTGTTTCTGATATCAAGTCTGCCATCATCAACATGGATTTTACCAACTATGTTGAAGAAGTGGGCAATAATATCACCGGGCCGGTCATCATCAATTTTTCTTCCATAGAAAACAGGGTGCAAAACGAGGAGCAGCCCGTCAAACTGCTGCAAAAAACCGTATTCCCCTGCGGGGAAGACAAAATGGCGGATTATGGCGGGTACTTGGCGGCAAGCTGCTACCACATAGGCTCGCACGAAACCATCGGCAGCACCTACCGCAAACTGCAGCGCTGGTGCGCCTCAAACAACTATGTTTGCGACAATGGCTCGCATGAGCGCTATATTACCGACTTCTGGACCACCAACAATGATTCGCTCTTTGTTACAGAAGTGCTGGTCAAGGTGAGCCGCCGCGGGAGTGTCGTGCACACCCCCAAATTCCATTTTGATTCAGACGACGATCTGTAATCAGCCAAGTACGCGGGCCGCCTGCTGCGCCATCAGCTCGTGGCCCGCTTCGCTTGGGTGCAGACCGTCTGTATAGAGTGCGGAGAGCCAGTCAGAGGCATTGCCATCCGTTGGGCCTGCCTGACCGGGCAAACCCGCAAAAGCCTGCGAAAAATCCACGCATTGCAGAGAAAAATCCTCTGCGAGCACGCGTAACCACTGGTGCAGTGCGGCGTAGTCCGCACAGGCGCGCGGCAGGTCAACGCTGCCCAGCAGGGGAAAGCTTATGGGCGCATGCACAGGAATGGGCACTCCCAGCACCGGGCGCACCCGTGCGCTGAAACTGTGTTGCACCAGCGCAAAAATATTGGCCTTGACTGTCCCAAGCCCTGCTCCCAACGCCAGATCGTTGAACCCGCCCATGATCAGAACCGCGTCAGCGCCCGCCTGCACCACATGGTGGTGAAAGCGGGCCAGCATGCCGCCCGTGGTGTCGCCGTTGATGCCGCAGTTGCGCACGTCAATGCCCGTGCGCCGCGCCAGCAGGGTTGTCCATACCTTGGGGCGCGGAATGCCGTAGCCGTAAGTGAGGCTGTCGCCCAGACAAGCAATAATCATGTTTGCAGCGTATTCCCTTGTGGATGATCGGGCAATATTCGCAACAGGCGGCCCGCGCCAGCAGGGGCGTACGGGCAAGGGCCGCCTGCGCCCGCATCAGGCGGGCAATCCCATCTGCAGGCGAATGCGGCGTACATCCGCCTCTTCAGGTTTGAAAGGATAGTTGCGTATTCCAGGCCCTGGGCGGGAGTTGGCGTAGGGGCGGTTGCAGGCCACCTCGCCGTCGCGCCCGGTGCAGCCGCAGGTGCGGAACGGCTCGCCAGTGTCAATGACTGCATCCAGATCGCCCTTGGAGAGGCCGTATCCCGTGAGGGCGCGGCGGTCGTTATAGGTGAAGAACCGCTCGTGGGCGTGGTCATTGTCGATGAGCCAGCGCGCCAGCTGAATGCGTCGGTACTGGTCAATGGGCGGCGGCAGGCGGTGCGCCAGAGGCGAACCCCCTTCGGGGAAAAACGAAAACAGATGCGTGTTGCCGCCCATGTCGTGCACTCGCTGCATGGCGCGGCACATGTCCTGCTCGGTTTCGCCCATGCCCACCATAAAGTGCGCCCCGGCCATTCCCTTGCCAAATATGTCCAGGCTTTCGCCAAGGCACTGCCAGTAGCGCTTCCATGAGTGCGGGCCGCCAACTCCTGAACCGCGATAGTGGTCAAACAGCTCGGGCGTGGCAAGATCAATGGCTACGCCGACCTTGTCCGCCCCGGCATCGCGCAGTTCCTCAAGGTTTCTGCGGGTAAGGATGGTGGGCGAAACCAGCATGGAAACGGGTATATCAATGGCCTGACGCAAACGGCGGCATATCTCTGCGGCGTCGCGCGGAGCGCGGCTGTTGGTGAGCATGGAAATGCAGATGCGCTTGACGCGCTCCTGACGCCGCACAATGCCCGCCACAATTTCATCAACAGTAAATGCGGGCCAGGTCACGCGGATAAAGCTTTTGCTCGTGCTTTCCTTCTTTTCTTTTGCGCCAGAGAGGCCGCAGTAGGCGCACTTTGCCGCGCAGCCAGAGCGGTAGGTCAGCAGCAGGTTGATGCACGAAAGGCAGGCGTTGCGGTAGAAGGATCCGGGGGCGAAGTCGAGCGTCATGGCTGCGGCAAGGCTCATGCGCGCAACCTCAGGGCTTTGGGGCTGTGTTTGCTGCCAGCAGGGCGGGCATTGGTTCTCAAGTTGGGTGGCTTGGCTCATATGTTGTCTCCAGCAAAAGTTATTGCGGCAAGCGTTGTGCGGGTAACACTTAGGCAGGCCTGGCGGCGGTGGCTACCAGCCCTTTGTTCCCTCGCCCAGCAGCACCGAGCAGCATGTTTTGCGGAATTCCGCCCGTAATCCCATGCGGGCCGCCAGTGCGGCGGCCTCGTGCGAGGGAAGGGCCATCCGGTTGATGCCAGCCCGTAGCGAAAGAACTTCCAGCGCGCTGGCATCCCGCCTCGGGCGGGCGCAGCCGAGGCTTATCTGGCTTTGCGGCATAAGCTCGCGCGCGCGGATCACAAGCCCGCACACGCCGCGCGGGTCTGGCTGGCGCACGTTTTCCATGACTGTTCCGGCAAGGTTCATGTAGGCCACGATCACCAGCAGCCCGGGCGGGTGACGCGCCAGAATTTCCAGCGCGTGGTTTTCGCCCGCAAACCGCCCAAAATGCAGCCCTGCCACAATGTGCGGAACCACGGGCAGCTTTGCCGCAGCCAGAGCTTCAAGGCTTTGCTCCAGCAGTTGGGGGCCGTCCGGCAGATGGTAAACGCTGGCATAGGTCTTTTCGCTGCCAATAACGTCAAGCAGGGCCTGATCCACGCCAGCCCGCCGCAAGGCCAGGGCCGCTCGGTCATCCACCATGCCGCAGTGCACGGAAATGTAGAGTCCGGTTTCCTGCTTTATGGCCGCAATGGTGTCGGTAAAATCCTGCCACGGCACCTGCCCGCGCCCGTTGCAGCCGCCGGAAAGCAGCACCCCCTGCGCGCCCTGCGCCATCAGATCGCGGCACTTTTGCAACAGCCTCTGGGGAGAGCTTACGTCAGGCATATTGAGCAGCAGCTTGCCGCCGCAGTGGGCGCATTGCTGGCGGCAGTCGGCTCCGGTGATGGAAAGCGCCGGGTACTGGCCCTGAACGCCGTCGCGTACATACATGCCGGGCAGATAGAACAGTATTTTTTTGCCGTGGATTTTCCACGAAAGTTCACGCGCTTCATTAAGCCGCGTACTATCCCACCGCAGTTCAGGGGGGATATCCGCCGGCCACGATGAATAGTAGCCGCCGTATGTTCCAGTGGCGGAATTTCCGCAGGATTCTTCAGCTTGCAGCATAATATTCCCTGAATCCTATCCAGAATCTGTTGATGGCCTTGTCGAGCGAGCCGGTGTGCGCCTCCCATAAAAGGCGGCGCTGGTGCGCGTGCGACAGGGCGTCGCCGTAAAAATCGGCCCATTCTTCCTCGTAGCCCAGCAGAAGGGCCAGATCCCCCTCCAGAACGGCCTTGGCAGCCCAGCGGCCAGCCATTTCGCCGCCCTCCACAGCCTGAAAAATACCGGCCCCTGTGATGGGATGGGTGTGCCCTGCCGCATCGCCTGCAAGCACAGTGTCGCCATACACGCAAGGGCGGGGCGATCCTGCGGGTATCCAGCCGCCTGTGAGGCCCAGCGGCCTGTCGGCCACAAGGCCAAGCCCGGCCATGCCGCGCACAAAGCGCCGCAACGCCCAGCGCAGGCCCGGCCTGCCGGGGGTGGACAGCATGCCAAGGCCCACGTTTGCCACATTGCCCTTGGGGAAAACCCAGGCGTAGCCAGCGCGGATGCTTTCATCAAAATAGATGTGCGTGTGTTCCAGATGTTCCAGCAGGGGCAGACGCACCTGAATGGACGGCAGGCAGTGCGGGCGGGGCAGGCCAAGCCAGCGCGCCACGCGCGAAACAGGGCCGTCAGCCCCGATAACAACCTTGGCCGACACGCCTACGGTGGCGCTGTTGGGCGCGGACAGCAGCACTCTGCCGCCCGCGCCGCCTTCACGGCCAACAGCGGCGTGACCGGGAAGAATCCTCGCGCCGCTGCTCACGGCGGCGCGGGCAAGGGCCTGATCGAACATTTCCCTGTCGATCACGCAACCGGGGGCGCTCATATCCTGTATGCAGCGGCCATGCAGAAAGCTGCGCATGCCCGTTGTGCGCTGCACGATATATTCGTCCCCCACATTGGCCTGACCAACCAGCATGGCCGGGATGTATTCCGCGCAGCGCACGGGCCTGCCCACTATGCGCCGCCGCTCGGCAACAATTACGGAAGCCCCGGCCAGAGCAGCCGCTCGCGCGGCGCTTGACCCGGCGGGGCCGCCGCCAACCACAAGAACATCGCAGTTGAGTACGCGCATGGGGCTACCTCCCGGCATGGCCTTGCGCCTGCTGCGCCACACGTAAAATGGAGTGCAGCAGGGGCATGTTCAGGCTTGTCTGGCTGCGGAACTGCCCCTGATGGGCGGCCTCGCTCTGATCCAGCTCGTAGCAGGTGGTGTTTTCTATATCTATGAGAATGCCGGGCAGGCCCATGCGGTCAAAATCTTCCGCATGCTTGATGTAGAATGGCTGGCAGCAGCAGCCGATGAAGGCGGAGACGCCTTGCCCCTTGAGCTTGCCCAGTTCTTCCATGAGATCTTCAAAGTTGGTTATGCAGACCGTGCGCAGTTTGCGCTCATGCCCCAGAGCCCAGGCTTCGCCCACGGAACATTCGCCGCAAGCGCGGCAGGCCTTGGTAAAGCGGAGGTCGCAATCCTTGAGTTTGGCGCAATAGGGCAGCAGCAGGGCTTGCGGCCCGGCGGCCAGCACCTGATCAAAATTCCCGTTGGTGGTGAAGATGCGGTTGCAGTGTTCAATGGGTATGCCGTGGCGGGCAATGGCGGCTTTTTCCATGGCCATGCGCAGGGGAATGCAGATGTCTTCCGCGTTCATGTCGGGTATGGCGATATGCCCTTCGTTGAAGAAGTCATGGATGATGCCGCAGAGGTGCTCCGTATTCAGGGGCTGACCGCGCAGGGCAGCCTCAAGGTCAAAGAGGGCGCGTGCGGGAAAAGACAAAAAGTCTCCGGTAATAAAAACGTTTTTGAGCACACGGCGCGGCATGTTGAGCTGCATGGTCATGCGCACAAGGCCGTAAGGCGATTTGCGCGCGCCTTGCACCACCTCCGTTTTTTCATAGGTGGGGCGCACCATGTCTATCCATTCCTGCGACTGAAAATAGGGCAGCCGCTCGGCCAGCAGGTCTTCTTCCTCGGCGGTCAGGCCGCCGGGCACAAGGTTTATGCCCATGTGCCGCTCAAAGGCATCGGCAAGTGCAGCCTTGATATCGGCGCTGGCGGGTACGCGTCCAAGCTCCCACGCCAGACAGGTGACGCGTTTTTTGACGGAATCAATTTCCTTGGCTTTCAGCTTTTCCACTGGCACACGCAGGCATTTGAGCATGGTTTCCACGTCAAAATCCACCAGCAGCGTACCCTGAAACAGAAATGCCGCGTCGCAGTCCGTGCCGCCCGTGCCGGATATCTTGCGACCCGCAACTTCTATGTCGTTACGGGGGCGAAAGGCCGCGTCAATGCCCATGCCGCGCAGGGCAGTGACGGTTGGCTCGCACAGGCGGCGGAACAGATTGGCATTGGGAATGCCCACGCCAAAAAAGGCTTTGTCGCAGATAAGCTCCCAGCCGATCTGGTTTTCATCAAACAGCAGGCCGCCACCGCCCGTAATGCGGCGATTGATGTCGATTCCCTGCTTGCGGCAGTAGGAAAGGCGTATTTCTTCCTGAATGGACTGATGAAAGCCCACAAGCACCGTTGCCGGTTTGAACTGCAAAAAGCGCAGTGTATCCTGTGAGCGGCCACTGCCGCGAATTTCAAGCAGCACCTCGTCAAGAGCCATGTTCTCCGCCGCCGTAAGCGGCGGCAGATCAAGCAATCGCCACTGCATATGCGCCTCCTGATCGGGTGTACGCGCCTCTTGCAGTCCGGATTACCCTTTCCGCGCTGTACACCCCGTTTGTGCTGCGTTTTGTTGTTCCTGCGCTGCCCGCCGGCATGCCACAGTGTCGTTGGGCATTATGCCTGCGCTGATGCCGCCGTCTGAACTGCTTGTGCCGCGCTGTCTGCCCTGGCTTTTGCCTCACTGGCGTGCGTCTGGAGTGAGCGGGCCACAAGCTGGCTCATGTCCAGCACTTCTATGTTCACCTTGTTGCGCTTGGCATAGGTGGTCATGGTGCGCACGCACTGCTGGCAGTTGGTCACAATGGCTTGCGCTCCGGTGCGTACGGCTTCTTCAACCTTGCGCTTGGACATGGCCGCCGAAAGATCGGGGTCGATCATTTCCAGGTTTCCGCCGCCGCCGCAGCACAGGCAATGCCGCCTGTTATGCTCCATTTCCACAAGCTTCAGGCCGGGAATGCGCGCCATGACCTCGCGCGGCTCGTCAAACACGCGCCCGCCGCGCCCCAGATCGCAGGGGTCGTGGTAGGTCACTGTCATGGGCAGCTCGCCAAGGGGCAGCCTGTTTTCAAGCACGAGCTGCATGACCATTTCAGATGCATGCGCCAGTTCGAATTCCGGCGGGTAGGATTCGCGCCATATCTGGTAGCAGGAGGGGCAGGTAAACACGACCTTGCGCGCCCCCCGCGCCTTCACGGCCTCCACATTATGTTTGATGATGGCGGGCAGATCGGCGCTCTGGCCGGAACCCACAAGGGGGAAGCCGCAGCACCATTCATCGCCGGCCATGATGGTAAAATCCACGCCTGCGGCTTCCAGAATTTCCACAAAGGCCATGGGGATTTTTTGCGCCAGAGGAAAGTACGCACCCACGCAGCCTGTAAAATAGACCACTTCAGCCCTGGCTTTCTGCCCGCCGCCCTTTGGGGGCTTGCGCATGTCGTCCACCCAGTCGCCGCGCTCGTCGTTGTCTTCGGCAAAGACGTTGTGGCTGTCTTCAAGATTGGTGCGGATCATGCGGATTTTTTCCGGGGCGTCGCCCGTGCGCGAAAGTTCTTCGCGCAGGGCGAGCCACAGATCTTTAAGGGGCAGGCCAGCGGGGCATACTTCCTCGCAATCGCCGCAGAGCGAACAGCGGAACACCGAAGTGCCGTATTCCTTGAGGCGCTCCGGCGTGGCCACAGGTTCGCGCCCCAGCACTTCGCCCAAGGCCCGCCAGAAGAAACTGCGGTCGCGCAGGAGCATTTTCAGGTTGTCCATACGCACCTGAGCCGAAAGATCCGCGTCGCCCGATGCCGCCACCGCCGGACACACGGTCAGGCACTGCCCGCATTCGGTGCAGGCGTCGAGCGCCATGCGCTGTCGTATGCTGAATGCTGTGTGACGCATGATTTAATCCTTTTTGAACTTCTTGATGTCCTCTTGCAGCCATGCTTCAAGAACGTCCTTGCCGCCGTGAATGAGGGTATTGATCTGGCTCATGTCGGCGGGCTTGATCCTGTACATCCAGCCCTTGCCGTAGCAGTCGGCGTTGATAATGGTTGGGTTGGCCTCCAGCTCCTCGTTGACTGCCGTAATTTCGCCATCGGCGGGGCTGTAGACGGTGCCAAGCCATTTGCCCGATTCCACCTTGGCAAACTTTTTACCGGCGGTGACGGCCTTGCCCACAAAGGGCAGTTGCACAAACACGATCTGGCCTGCCAGCTTTTCGGCAAAGTCGTCCATGCCAATGACCAGCTCGTCGCCGTCAACGCGGGTCCAGAAGTGGTACTGGTCGTAGTACAGTTCCTCGGGCATGTTGTATCCGGCAATTTCCATGATTTGCTCCTTAATGTGATGGGTTAAGGCCTTAGTGGCGGCCGCGAATGGTCTGAACAAGCAGGAACAGGGGAGCTGTGAACATGTGCCGCAACTGGCTGAAGGGTATGTAAGCCACCGTCAGCGCGGTCAGCACCGCATGTGCGTACCAGCCCCAGCCGTAGATGCGCGCCAGCGTTGCCTGCCCCAGAGGAGCGAGCCCCAGTGCCAGCACATGTCCGGCAAAGGCATAGCCGCTGCCTTCGGGCATGCCCGTGAGGGCAATACGCATGCCTTCAAGCACAAAGCCCGTAAGCGTGATGCCCAGCAGCAGATACAGCGCAAGCCAGTCGTGGCGAGGCGCGTTTGCAGCAGCGCTTTTTTCACGCCGCCACAGCATGGCGGCCAGCAACAGGCCCAGCAACAGGGCAAGCCCGCTCAGATCAAAGAGGAAGGCTCCAGCACCCCAGTTTTTGTCCAGCAGCAGCCAGGGCCATTCCTGCGCGGGCGACAGAAGCGAACCAGTCAGACCCAGCAGACCCCAGACAAAGCGGAACAGGAAGGGGAAGAATATGAGCGCATGCACGGCCCAGCGCAGGTGGGATTCGCGATAGAGCCGCCGTTGCAGGAAGACATCGCAGCACAGGGCAGCCCAGCGGTTTTCCGCGCTTGCGTGCTGGTGCGGCGTGGGGCAGCCGTGGCTCTGGCCCGTTGCGGCATCAGCAGTCTGCGGCTTTTGCGGCGAACCCTTGCCCAGATTGGCGCAGGAGAGCCAGAACAGTCCCATACCAGCAAAGACCAGCACAAATATACCGAGGCCGATCTGCCCGGGGGTATCCTGCACGCTGAACGTAGCCGCGTGGCAACCCATGCACAGCACGCTCTTGGGCGGCAGAATAGCGTTGGCAGCGCCAACCTTGCCGTTGCCCGCAAAGCCGTTTGTGGCACCACCAGCCTCTGTACCGCCCGAGCCTGTAGCGGAAGTGACAGCGGGGCCAGCGCTGTGGCAGCGCACGCAGGAGGCCGTGCCGCTGGCAAGGGTCATGGAATGCGCGTTAAGCGGCCCGGAATTGATGACATAATCAACCTTGCCGTCCTTGAGCACCGGGGTGACGCCGGAAAGATGGCACGCCCCGCAGCTCACATTGCTGTGGGCATCGTGGATTGTCTTTTCGTCATGCCGTGTGTGGCAGGTGAGGCAGTTGACGCGCTCCTGCCTGTTGTGAGGGTACCGTGCCGCATCCTTGTGGCAGGTGAGGCAGTTCATGTCCCCGTGGGTCATGGATTTCATACCCTCGGCGGTGATTCTGGGCATGGCCCCGGCAGGCGCGGCAGCGCTTGATTCCGGCCCGTGGCAAGAGAGGCACATAACCGGCCCCTGCGGTTCCTTGCCCTTGTTAAAGGGCACAGGCGCTGCTTGGGAACCGCCCTGAGGTTTGGCGGCGGAGACGCCAGCGCCAGCGGCTATGCCCTTGCCGGTCTTGAGCCCGTGGCAGGAAAGGCAAGCGGCCACATCGGGCGCTGGTTTGGGCAGGTCTGTCTGAGCCTTGTGGCATACGCCGCAGGATTGGCTCATGTCGCCCGCAGGGCGCAGGCCCTTGGCTCTGGCCTCGGGCGCGAGAACATAGTGCGGGTTGTGACAGGTAACGCAGTTGTTATAGTCCTGCGTTTTCATTACTGGTTTGCCGCCGTGCATCCCTTTTGCCAGATTGTCTTCAATTTCGCCGTGGCATTGCAGGCAGGTTTCCCTATCAAATGCCGTACTGGCGGGCTTGTTGAGCTTGTCGGCCCGTGGGTGCTGGTGATCGGCCTGTTCTGCGTGGCAGTCTGCGCACGACATGTTGGCGTGGGCAGAGGCATGAAAGCCAGATTCATCAATAAACCACGTTCTGCCCGGCCTGACCTCGGTGTTCTGCTGGTCACTGGCAGCATGGGCGGGCAACGCAGCCGCTGACAGCACGATACAGGCCGCTATCATGCAGGCCGCAACAGCATGGGCCGTCAGCGTACGGGCCGCCGGAAACATCGGGGCGGCCATGATTGGGCCGCGTTTGCGCATCCTCAGCTTCATACGTTTCTCCTCAGCACGCTTCGCAAGTATTGGCAGCCAGCGGGGCCGCGTCTGTCAGACTGGTCAGCATGGCCTCCGCGCGGTACGAGCTGCGCACCAGCGGGGCGGAAGCCACGCCTGTAAAGCCCATGGCAAGGGCTGTTGCCTTCCAGTGGTCAAATTCGTCAGGGGCCAGATGCCGCGCCACAGACACATGCGCACCAGAGGGCGCAAGATATTGGCCAAGGGTCAGAAAACGGCAGCCGTGCGCCAGCAGATCGGCCAGGGCGAGGCGAATTTCGCTCCATGTTTCGCCAAGGCCCAGCATGATGCCGGATTTTACGCGCAGGCCCTGACTGGCCGCGTAGCGCAGCACTTCCAGCGAAGTTTGATAGCTGGCCCCAGGGCGCACCTGAGCAAAAAGCCGCCGCACGGTTTCAAGATTATGATTGAACATATCGGGGCGGGCGGCGCACACCGCCTCAAGAGCATTGGGGCCGCCCTGAAAATCCGGCACCAGCACTTCAATGCTGGTCTGCGGGCTTGTCTGGCGTATGGCCTTGATGGTGCGCACAAAATGATCCGCGCCGCCGTCCGGCAGGTCGTCCCGCGTAACAGACGTTATGACCGCATGGTGCAGGCCCAGCCTGTGCACGGCCTGCGCGACGTTGCCCGGCTCGTTGGAATCGAGAGGCGCGGGATGTCCTTTGGCTACGGCGCAATAGCGGCAGCCGCGGGTGCATCTGTCGCCCATGATGATAAAGGTCGATGTGCCGCGCGAATAGCATTCGCCCTTGTTGGGGCACTGGGCCTCCTGACACACGGTGTGCAGGTTGAGGTCGGCCAGCATGTTCTCCACCGGGCGTATCCCGGCATCAGGTCGCAGGGAAACAGTCAGCCAGGCCGGTCTGTTTGCAGCCAGCCCGGTGCGGGGCGCAAAGTCGAACTCGTGGGCAAAGGCCTGCACAAAGCGGTGTGAAACTTCGGCAAAATCAACCTGACTTCCCAGCTCGGCAGCTATGGAGGTAATGCGTTCCGCAGGGTTGCCGCAGGGGGTGATGAGGCGAAACCAGTCCACATCGGTATTCACGTTCAGGGCCATGCCGTGAAAGGTCACCCACTTGCGCACTGCCACGCCCACGCTGGCGACTTTGCCGCCGTTTACCCACACGCCGGGGCCGTGAACGCCCAGTTGCGGCTCAAGCCCGAAGGAGCGCACCACCGAGGCGATGGCGGCCAGCAGCTTTTCCATATACAGATGCAGGTCTTTTTGCCGCAGACGGATAACGGGATAGGCCACAAGCTGGCCGGGGCCGTGAAAGGTCGCCATGCCGCCGCGTTCCACCCAGTAGAGGCCCACGCCCTGACGCTGCAACTGTTCCTCGGTCACGTGCAGATGGGCCGTTGTGCCGCCGCGCCCCATTGTGATGACGGGGTCGTGTTCAAGCAGCAGGAGGGTATCGTCCACGGCGTCGCTGACGCGCGACTCCACGCGGCGCTTCTGAAAGTTCAGGGCTTCGCCGTATTCGATGCGCCCAAGATCCAGCACCTCCAGCGGAACAGGCTGGCCGGGCACGGAGCTGGCATCGGTATCTGGCTGGCAAAGGGATAAGGCGGACATGGCTGCTTCCTTGTAATGCAGAACAGATTCAGCTTGTTTACGGCGGGGGGCCGGGGAGGCCTTTACCCCGGGCCCAACGGCACCCCCGCCGGTTCCTTCAACGGCGTCAGCCCCGCTTGGGCAGGTACAGGGCCCACCCGGCGGCATCACGCGCGGCATCGACAACGGTTTCACAAAAGGCGGGATGCACGCGGAAGCCCTTGGCGAATTCGCGCACCGTGCATTCAAGCTGCATGGCAAGCACCGCCTCGCCGATCAGCTCGGAAGCATTGCTGCCCACGATGTGCACGCCCAGGATTTCGCCCGTGTCGGCATCGGCAACCATTTTTACTGCGCCGTCCACTTCGCCGCGCAACATGGCATAGCCGTTGATGGAATATGGAAAACCGCCCACTTCAACCTCGTAGCCCTTGCGCTCGGCCTGTTCTTCAGAAAGGCCCACGGAGCCCATTTCCGGGCTGCCCCAGATGGCGCGCGAAACAAGGTGGGAGGGGAATTTTGCGGGCACGCCCATGCTGTTTTCCGCCGCGCAGATGCCCATGGCAGAGGCCGCATGGCTGAGCATCCAGCCGCCCGTGCAGTCGCCAATGGCAAAAATGCTCGGGCAGGCTGTGCGGCACTGCTGGTCAACTGCTATGCCGCCGTCTGCATTGAACTTAACGCCAAGCGTTTCCAGACCAAGATTAGCGGCAACAGGCTTGCGGCCAGATACCAGCACCCTGTCGGCATCAACGGTCTGTTCCTTGTCGCCGCTTTTGAGGGTGCAGGTTTTGCCCGCAACCTTGACGAGGGTGTGGCGGGCAATGATCTGCACGCCGCGCTCGCGCAGGGACTGGGACATGCGCTGGCTGGAATCCTGATCTTCGTCAGGCAGAATGCGCGGGCCGGGCACGGCAAAGATGACCTTGCTGCCAAGGATGCTCAGCAGGGTAGCCATTTCAACGCCAATATAGGTAGGATCGGTAATAAGTACCGAGGCCGGGGCTTCCGTCATGTCCAGCAGCTGGTCGCTGGTAAAGGCGGCCTGATCCAGACCGGGAACATCGGGCTTTGCAAGGGTGCTGCCCGTGGCGATGATAATGCTTTTGGCCTCAACCTTTTTGCCCGCCACATCCACAGAAGTGGGCGAGGTTACAACGGCCATGCCGGGGATCACATCCACGCCGTTGTTGGCAAGCAGCGCTTCCATACCCATGCGGATATCATTGGAAACGCCCTGCTTGCGGGCCAGAACAGCGGTAAAATCCAGCTTGCCCACAGTGAGTTCCAGACCGAATTCGCCAGCCTTGCGCGACTGTTCCAGCAGGGTAGCGGCGCGCAGCCATATCTTGCTGGGAATGCAGCCGCGCATAACGCAGGTGCCGCCCATGTTGCCGCCTTCCACCAAGGCCACCTTGCCCTTGAGCTGCGAAGCGCGAATGGCCGCAGCATAGCCGCCGGGGCCGCCACCTATGACAACTACATCGTACATTGTGTTCTCCTGATCTGTGCTGGTTGCTGTATGGGCGCGCATTGACGCAGCCCTGCCGGGAATGCCCTAGAAAAGCAGCAGGGCCGGTTCCGCCAGATATTCCACAAGTGTCTTCAAAAATTCAGCGGCGGGTGCGCCGTCTTCAACGCGGTGGTCAAAGGTAAGGCTCAAACCCATCATGGAGCGGGCCACTATGGCCCCCTCGCGGATAACGGGCTTTTCCACCACGCGGCCCACGCCCAGGATTCCCGTTTCACCGGGCTTGAGAATGGGCGTGAAGAAATCCACCACGGAATGCGCCATGTTGGTGATGGTAAAGGTGCCGCCGCTCATGTCGTCAGGCGTCAGCTCGCCCTTGCGGGCGCGGCCAGCCAGCAGGCGGGCTTCCCTGGCTATTTCGAGCAGGGTCAGCCTGTCCGCATGGTGCAGCACGGGAACCATCAGGCCCTCGGGCAGGGCCACGGCCACGCCCATGTGCACCTCGCCGTGACGGGTGATGGTTTGCCCGTCAAAGGTGGCGTTCATGCGGGGGTGCTTTTTCAAGGCCTTGGAAACGGCCAGAATGAGCATGTCGTTCATGGAAAGGCGGAAGTCTTTGTTCTTTTTGTTGCGGGCCTTGAAGTCGTTGATGATGTGCACGCAGGGGGTTACATCCGCTTCGCTCACAAGGGTGAGCTGGGCGGAGTTTTGCAGGCTGCCCAGCATGTTGTCGGCAATTATCTTGCGCATGCCTTCCATGGGCACGGAGCTTGGCTCGCTGCCGCAAACGGCGCTGGAGCAGGTTGACTGAGACGCATTTTGGGCCGCCGTCGCGAATTTTTCCGGGTGCAGGGCGCGGTCAACATCTTCGCGCACGATCTTGCCGCCTTCGCCCGTGCCTGTGAGGGTGGAGATATCCAGCCCGGCCTTGGCGGCCACGGCGGCGGCAAGGGGCGTGATCTTGATTTTGCCGATAACTTCGTGGCGGGCCTGCACATCGCGCTCAACAATCCGGCCTTCGGGGCCTGAACCTGCTACGCAGGCAAGGTCAATGCCAAGTTCACGCGCCAGCCGCCGCGCGGCAGGAGACGCTATCCCGCCAGTGCCAGAGGGTTGCACAGCGGCTGACGCGTTGGTTTTTTCGGGCTTGGGCGCGCCCGCTTCCGCTGTGGCGGAAGCGGGGGAGTCAGACGCGCCTTCAACCCGGGCGATTGTTTCACCAGGTTCGGCCAGGATGCCAAGCACGGCGCCCACGGCCACTTCCTGTTTGGGCTGCACCATAATCTGGAAGAGCACGCCATCGGCGGGGCTTTCCACCTTATTGGTGATTTTGTCGGTTTCCACTTCAAACAGATCATCGCCCTGCTTGACTGCGGCGCCTTCGGCCACAAACCATTTGGAAACCTTGCCGGTCTTCATGGTCAGACCAAGTTTCGGCATGGCAAGTTCTATGCTCACTGCTGTTCTCCTGCGATGTTGTGTGTTGCGGCGGAAGGCTGCCTTTTTGCCGTCAGCCGGGCCGATGCCGTCAGCGGTAAACCATGCCGCCGTCAATAAGCACGGCCTGCCCGGTCATGTAGTCGGAGTCCGGCCCGGCCAGATAGGAAACAAAGGCGGCCACGTCTTCCGGTGTTTCGGGGCGGCCAAGGGCTATGCCTTCGCAGTACTTTTTGTAGGTTTCGCCCTTGGGGGCGCCTGTGATTTTTGAAAAGCCCTCGTCAATGGCCACCCACATGTCTGTGCCGACCACGCCGGGGCAGTATGCGTTTACGGTGATGCCGCTTGAGGCAAGCTCCCGCGCTGCCGCCTGGGTAAGGCCGCGCACGGCAAACTTGGTGGCGCTGTACGCGCCGATAAGGGCAAAGCCATCGTGCCCGGCAATGGAAGAAGCGCTGATGATCTTGCCCTTCTGCTTGCGGGCCATGAATTTGGTGGCTGCTGCCTGAATACCCCAAAGCACGCCGTTGACGTTAATTCTGAAGATGCGTTCAAGCTCTTCGGGGGTGACGTCCAGCAGAGCCTTGACCTGAGCGATGCCCGCGTTGTTGATCATGACGTCAAACCCGCCCAGTTCCTTTTCCGCGTGATCCACGGCGGCAAAAACCTGCGCGCGGTCACTTACGTCGGCAATAAAGGTGGTGGCTTTGCGGCCAAGGGCGCGCACTTCATCCGCAGTGGCGGCCAGTTTGTCCACGTTCATATCCACAAGGCAGATATCCGCGCCATCCTTTGCCAAACGCAGGGCAATACCGCGTCCTATTCCCTGAGCGGAGCCCGTAACCAGAACAACTTTGCCGTTAATAGCCATAATCGTATCCTCCGTGTTGCCGCATGCCCGGATCAGACCGGACTTAAACCGGGCGCAAACCGGGAATGCACTGGATGGCAGCACCCTGCGGGCCGCAAACAGGTTGTTGCGTCAGGCAAAAATACCGTCGCCGCTGACGTTGCCGAGGCCGGGATGGATGTCAAAGCGCACAACGCCCACAGGCACCTTGACCGCCCGTGCGACCATTGCAGCGCCCTCGTAGCCAAAGCCGCCGCACAGCTCGATGGCAACGCAGCCGTCTTCTTCCACGGCCTTCTGCGCCGCTTCAACGGCCTCCCTGTAGGATGTCACGCCAATGGTCAGCAGTTCCACGCCGGGGGTGCGCGTCCAGCTGCGGTGCTCGGCCTTGACGCCGTTGCCTTCGCCACGCGGACTCAGAAAAATGAATGCAGCCTTGAGTTTCATAAACATGCTCCTGGTGTTGGGGTATTCAGGCATGATGCAGATATGCCGCCTAGTTGGCGTAGCAGACCTGCGCGCCCCGCAAGAACAGCCCTCGTTGCCGGGCGTATTCCATGACGCGGGCCACATCCACCACGCGCATGGTGTCTTCTGACAAACGTATGCTGGCGCTCTGCCCGCGCCGAACCTCCACCTCGCGCTCGCCGTCCAGCGCCAGCACGCAGGGAGTAAGCCCCACCGGCACATCGTCGCCCGGCAAAAGCTGGCGCACGCGGGAAACGCCCACGTCGGCAAACAGGCCGGGGCCGATGGCGGCGCGCACGCGGCAGGCAAAATCGGGGTCAAGATCAAGGGCCAGACCGCGCGGTTCTTCGGGCGAGATGCTCATGAGCTGCCCGGCCACAGTGGAGAGGCCTATGCTGTCTGGCCGACAGCGGGAAACGACTATCTGGCTGACTTTGGTGATGTCCCAGATAGCGCGGGAGCCGAGAAAAAGATCATCGTACACCGCCACGTCCACCAGGGCGATGTCCCTGAACTGACCGTCCACATGCACTTCAAGCAGGCTGGCCTCGCGGCAGCCTTCGTCAATGGTTACGCCGCCGCAGGCGAGCACTCCTGCGGCAAGGCCAGCCACGGTTGCTTCGGCCATGACAGGAAAAACATTGTTGGTGCCTGTGGAGAGCGGCAGAATAGGCGTTTTGCGCGCGCCCTTGCAGGCGGCGCGGCTTGTGCCGTCGCCCCCCATGACGATGATGACCGCAACCCCCTCCTGCTGCATGAGGGCTGCGGCGTTGATGGTGTCCTCCTGCGTGTTGTGCAGGTAAATGTCCACCGGAGCCACGTTCACAGGCGTTTCCAGAGCTTCCAGATCGCTCAGGGCGCGCGGCACGATGCCGTAGCCCTCGGGCATATACAGAACATCACGTACCCCGGCGGCGGCCAGACCAACCAGAATACGGCGCACCATGCGCACCTTCTCCTGATTGTCAAAAACACTGCCGTGCGCGACGATGCGGCGTATGTCCTTGCCTGATGCCGGATTGGCGATAATGGCTGCTTTCACGTTGACTCCGGTGGATGTAGTGAGCAGGCAGGGCCTGCCGCAGTGCTTGCAATGGCTGTTGCAATCGTGCTCCGCCGCTATGGGGCAGGCCTTGTGCCTGAGCCTGCCCCTTGAAAGCGGCTTAATTATCGCAACGACTTGACCGCAGCGACGATCTGATCCGCGCCGGGAATATAGGCCTTTTCCAGCGGCGGGCTGAAGGGAACGGGGCAGTAAGGAGCGCCCACGCGCACAATGGGCGCGTCCAGATAGTCCAGGGCTTCCTCGGCCACCATGGCGGCGATTTCCGCTCCTGCTCCGGCGGTTTTGACGGCTTCGTGCGCAACCACAAGAGCGTGGGTTTTCTTGACGGAATTGAGGATGATGTCCTTGTCGAGGGGCACCAGACAGCGGGGGTCTACCACTTCGGCGCTGATGCCCTGAGCAGCCAGGGTTTCTGCGGCCTGAAGGGCGGAGTGAACCATGAGCGAGGTAGCCACAATGGTTACGTCCGTGCCTTCGCGCTTTACATCGCCCTTGCCAAGCTCAATGGGCGTCGCCTCGTCGCCAACTTCGCCTTCCACGCCGTACAGAATCTTGTGTTCGAGAAAGACAACGGGGTTGTCGTCGCGGATGGCGCTGATGAGCAGCCCCTTGGCGTCTGCCGGGGTGGAGGGGATGCATACCTTGATGCCGGGAATGTGCATGAACCATGCTTCAAGGCTCTGGGAGTGCTGGGCCGCAGCGCCCACGCCAGCGCCCTGGGGCATGCGCAGCACCATGGGCACCTTGGCCTTGCCGCCAAACATGTAGTGCATTTTGGCGGCCTGATTGAAGAGCTGGTCAAGGGCGACGCCGATAAAGTCCACAAACATCAGCTCTGCCACAGGGCGCAGACCGGCTGCGGCAGCGCCGGCGGCAGCGCCCACAATGGCGCTTTCCGTAATGGGGGTGTCGCGCACGCGGCGTTCGCCAAAGTGGTCAAAAAGGCCCTGAGTCACGCCAAAGCAGCCACCGAACTTGCCCACGTCTTCACCGATGATGAACACGTTTTCGTCCCGCTCCATCTCCTGACGCATGGCATCGTTAAGCGCTTGCAGGTAGGTTTTGATCGCCATATTTTTCTCCATTCTGAAAATCTGAAGGTGGTTTCCGCAGTTTCAGGCAAACGCTTTATGCGTACACGTCTTCCAGCAGGTCTTCCGGCTTGGGGAAGGGGCTGTCTTCCGCAAACTTGACGGCGGCTTCAATTTCGGCGGCCACAGATACGGTGATGGCGTCCAGTTCCGCCTGAGTGGCGGTGCCGGTTTCCACCAGCTTTTTGGCAAAACGCGGAATGGGATCCTTGGCCTTCCATTCTTCCAGTTCCTTTTCGCTGCGGTATACGCAGGCATCGCCCTCAAAGTGGCCGCGCCAGCGGTAGGTCTTGCATTCGATGAGCGAGGGCCCCTGTCCCTTGCGCGCGCGTTCTACGGCCATAGTCACGGCTTCGTACACGGCGAGCACGTCGTTGCCGTCAATGACAACGCCGGGCATGTCGTATCCGGCGGCACGGTCGGCAATGTCGGTGATGGCCATGGATTTGCTCTGTGGGCAGGAAATGCCGTAGCCGTTATTTTCATTGATAAAGATAACGGGAAGCTTCCAGGCGCTGGCCATGTTCAGCGATTCCTGCGTGGTGCCCTGGTTGGACGCGCCATCGCCGAAAAAGCAGGCGCATACGCCCTTGGTGTCCTTGTACTGGCAGCTGAAGGCCGCGCCCACGGCAAGAGGCCCGCCGCCGCCCACAATACCGTTGGCGCCAAGAATGCCGATGTTGAAATCGGCAATGTGCATGGAGCCGCCCTTGCCCTTGCAGTAACCAGTGGAGCGGCCATAGATTTCGGCCATCATGAGCTTGAGGTCGCCGCCCTTGGCCAGGCAGTGCCCGTGGCCGCGGTGGGTGCTGGTGATCATGTCCGTCTGCTTCAGCGCGGCGCACGCGCCTGTGGCAACGGCTTCTTCACCAAGGTAGAGGTGAACGAATCCGGGTATTTTGCCAGCTGCAAAAAACTTTTGCAGCTCGCTTTCAAAAAGGCGGATCTTGGTCATGGTGCTGAACATTTCCAGCAGAACCTTTTTGTCGGGATGTTTCATGGTACTCTCCTCAGATTGCTGATTGTGGTGCCGACTCAGTCAATATCTACCGACACGGTCAGGGCCGCGCAGGCCAACACGATGTCGCTGCAACCGGGGCTGAAGCAGGCAACTTCAAGGCCCGGAGTGCGCAAACCGCCCGTAACGACCTCAATGCTCTTTTCCCCGATGGGGATGGCGGCAAGCACTGCCTCCTTGTCCACCAGATCAGGTTCGGGCACGGCAATGCGCGCATGCACATGCACACCCTGAAACGAACCGCGCTCAAGTATCTCCACCAGACCGCACAAACAACTGCGCGAAATGGCGTCCTTTACCGCGCGGTATGCGGCCTTGGTCATGTTTGCGCCGTGCAGATCGGCCCCGGTGCCCAGTTCAACCACGTAACGTTGCAGCATTGGATTCCTCCGCTGGTCAGCCCAGCATGCGCACGGGCTGTTCGAGCATGTCCGCAAGGGTGCGCAGGAAGCTCATGGCCGGGCCGCCATCGGTGACCATGTGGTTGAAGGTGAGGGAAAGGGTCATCATCTTGCGCACGCAGACCTGACCTTCAAAAACGCCCGGCTTTTCCACTACGCGACCAACGCCGAGAATGCCTGTTTCCGGCGGGTTGAGAATGGGGGTGAAGCCGTCCACGCCAAGCATGCTCACGTTGGAAATGGTAAAGGTGCCGCCGGAAATCTCGTCCATGGAGAGGCCGCCCTTGCGGGCGCGGCTGGCAGCATCTCGCACCTTGGCCTTGAGTTCTTCAAGGCTGTAGGTGTCCGCATTCTTGACGTTGGGAACAATGAGGCCCGTATCGAGCGAAACGGCGATGCCAAGGCTCACATGCCTGTGCATGTGGATGCCGTCTGCCTGCAGGGTGGTGTTCATGACGGGGTGCTGCCTGAGTGCGCGGCACACGGCAAAGGCGATGATGTCGTTGAACGAAAGGCGGTATTCCGGGTCTTTTTTGTTGCGGGCCAGCATGGTGTCGCGCAGGGCAACCATTTCAGTAACGTCGGCTTCCACAAAAACGGTCAGTTGCGCCGCGTTTTGCAGGCTGGCCTGCATGTTGTCCGCTATGAGCTTGCGCAGGCCGTCCATGGGGATGACTTCGTCCGCATCAGCATCAGGGGCGGAGCATGGTTGCGCCGTGGCTGCGCTGGCCGGAGCCGGAGATTTTGCGGCGGCTTCGTGAGCGGCGCGAACATCCTTTTCTGTAATAACGCCATCGCGGCCTGTGCCCGTAACCGTTGCCAGATCAACGCCAAGCTCTTTGGCGGCCTTGCGGGCCGCAGGCATGGCGCGGATTTCTCCTTGCACCGCACTGGCCTGCGCATTCTGTCCCTTGGCTCCGGATGCTGCGGGCGCCGGGGAATCGGCAGACACTGCCCCGGCAGCCTTGGCGGCAGGGGCGGCCACAGCCTCGCCCGATTCACCGATGATGCCGATAACCTGCATGACCGGAACAACCTCGCCCTGCGGGCTGACAATCTGCAAAAGAACGCCGCCAGCCGGAGACTCGACCACGTTGGTGATCTTGTCTGTTTCCACTTCCAGCAGGGGTTGCCCCACTGCCACCGCACCGCCTTCGGCCACAAGCCAGCGCGCAATCTTGCCTGTTTTCATGGTGAGGCCCCATTTGGGCATCTGCACTTCGTAGGCCATCCGCTACCTCCTTGCGCCGATGTGGCGCACGCGTTTATGCCTACTTGATTGCAACTCTGATACCACTTTATAACAGGTAATAATCAATGAATAATTTATAAAATACTTTATCTGTGTATTTGATAGTGTTCCAAAATCGAACAGAACGCTGTTCTGTAAGACCAGTTATGATACACTACAATATATAAAAAATTCATGGAGTTGTTTTTTGTGGACGTAATATGAATGTAGCCATGGGCAAAGAGCTATTCCATTTTTTCACGGACGATGCTATTGCTTAAAACAAAGCTGCGGGATCGCATTATTCAGAAGTGGGGCAGATGGTCTTTTTGAAGTGGAAAGGCCAGCGAACCGGCATGCTTGTTGAAAGGGCGTGCGCGTCCGGGAGATAAGTCATGTATGTTCTGCAAAGAAATGGCGATGTCTTTGAAATGCGGCAGGAACCCCTGATGGCGGAAGGCGTCAACCGCTCAGGGTTTTTGTTCAACAGCTATAGCGGCGCACCAAGAGCGAACCGGCGGGAAACGTGGGAATCCTTTATAAGAACCGGTAAAATTGTTGACGACAGCCTGCCCCGGCCCATTGCGGCCTCCTGGATGCGCTGCCGTGATCTGGGGGTGGATCCGCTGCTGCCAAAATGCGCGGAATTTACGCCCATGAGCCAGATCAACGCACAGGCCGAGATATACGCGGAGCTGGCGGCTGGCGTGGAACGTCAGGTGTATGAGCAGATCAAGGAAAAAGGCCTGCTCATGACGGTCTCCGAGGCCAATGGCCGGTTGCTGCGCACCTGCGGCAACAAGGATGTATTGCTTCAGGCAGACCAGCTTTACTTTGGCCCTGGCGCGGTATGGTCTGAAAGAAGCGTGGGAACCAACGCCATAAGTCTGGCCCTTTCTGACGGCATGCCAGCGCAGGTTATGGGCGAGGAGCATTTTTGCAGCAGCCATCAGGCCTGGGGCTGTTCTGCCGCGCCCATTTTTACGCCCTTTGGGCAACTGTGGGGCTGTTTTGACATTTCCGGGCCAACCAGCGCCGATCACCGTCAGGCATTGTGGCTGGCTGTTGGCGCGGCCCGCGAGATTGAGCGTCTGCTGCTCAACGCCTCGCTGAGCAGTATGGAGAACAAATCACGCACCCTGCTCAGCACGCTCTTCAGTTCCATGCCCATTGGCGTGCTGATGGTGGATGAGAGCGGCATCATCACCTATGCCAATGCGCAGGCGGAGCGCCTGCTCGGCTTTAGCGGCGATGTGCGCGGCGGACGCGCCGAGGCATTTTTTGACTACACCCTGTACGCGCGTCAGCAGGCGGAAAAGGGCGGCCAGCCCGAGGGGGTTCCCCTGCGCTGCCTGACCAATTCCTCACTTACAGCCTGTGCCATGCCCTTCATGACGGGCAGGTCAGAAGCGCGCTACACCCTTGTGACCCTTCAGGCCGGAGTGGAGGCCCGCCCCGCGCCGATTGCCCCTGTGCCGCATGTTCCGCGCCGCGAAGGCACGCGCCCCTTTGGCGATATTGTTTACCGCAGCGAAAAAATGTCCCGCACGGTGGAGCAGGCGCGGCATATGGCCAAAAGCCCTGCGGCGGTTTTGTTGCTGGGCGAAACGGGCACGGGCAAGGAACTGTTTGCACGGGCCATCCACAAGGCCAGCCGATGTTCCGATGGGCCGTTTGTGGCCGTAAACTGCGGGGCTTTGCCGCGCGAGCTTATCCAGAGCGAACTTTTTGGCTACGAGCGGGGGGCTTTTACTGGAGCTGTGGAAAAGGGGCGTCCCGGCAAGTTTGAACTGGCCGACAAGGGAACCCTGTTTCTGGATGAAATTTCTGAAATGCCGCTGGAAATGCAGGTCAACCTGCTGCGGCCTCTGGAAGACCGCTGCGTCACAAGGGTGGGCGGCAAGCAGTCCAGGATGGTCGATTTCCGGCTGGTCACTGCCACCAACCGCAATCTGGATGAACTGATGGCTTCGGGCGCGTTTCGTGAAGATCTGTTTTATCGCATCCATGTGCTTGCGCTGGAAATTCCACCATTGCGCGAGCGCAGGGAAGATATAGCCGTCATTGCGGAATACCACTGCAAACGCCTGTGCCGTACCTATGGGCATCCTTTTGGCGGATTTTCTGCCGAGGCTTTGCGTGTGATGGAAGATTACGACTGGCCCGGCAATGTGCGTCAGCTTGTGCACAGCGTGGAATTTGCCGTCAACATGGCGCAGGGCGGCTGTATTTTGCCCGCACACCTGCCTGCGCATTTGCAGTCCTGTGCTGGTGGAACCAATGCAGCCAGCGGGCAACCAGATGGGCAAGCCGTGGCGGCCCTGCCCGGAATGACCGATTTTAACCTGGACAATCAGGAGGCCAAGGTCATTCGCTGCGCATTGAAGCATTATAACGGCAACATGCTCCAGGCCGCCAAGGCGCTGGGCATTGGCCGCAACACCCTATACGCCAAGCTTCGCAAAATTGATCCAGAGGCTTAATCCTTCATAATATTACCATATTGCCACAATCCGGCCTGCTCTTAACCTGATTCCCATTTATGGGGGCATACGGTATGGAGCAGGCCTTTTTTATGGTATCTGCTTTCGCCGGAGCTTGCTGTTTTAGTCCTCGCGGCCTGTTTTTTCTCTGTTCCACTTCCGCCCACGATGGCCTTGCCTTGTTCCACTTCAGAACACTGCCTACGGCTCCGGTATGCCTGTCTGCATGTGCAATTTTTCTCGATCGAGCAGGGGCACGGTCTGCCGGGCATGTCCGCTCATCCGCTGCTGGCGCGGATTTTACGGCATGACCTGTGCAAAGAAGAGAGTATTCGGATTCAACATCTAACAAGCGAGGCAGTTATGGCGGAAACCATGCAGGCGGCAGTTTGGCACGGCAAAAAAGACATCCGCGTTGAAACTGTACCCGTTCCCCCCGCTCCGGCTCCCGGTTGGGTTCAGATCAAGGTTGATTGGTGCGGCATCTGCGGCTCGGATCTGCACGAATACCTGGCTGGCCCCATATTCATTCCCACAGAGGCCCCGCATCCGCTTACGGGCAAGCAGGGGAGCGTCATTCTCGGACACGAGTTCAGCGGCAAGGTTGTGGCGGTGGGCAGCGGCGTTACCAATGTGAAGGTGGGCGACATGGTTGCGCCAGATGCCTGCCAGCACTGCGGCGAGTGTCAGCCTTGCCGCGAAGGGCGTTACAATGTTTGTGAAAAGCTTGCTTTTACGGGCCTGCACAATGACGGCGCATTCGCCCCCTATGTGAATGTGCCTGCGGAATTGTGCTTTATCATGCCCGATGGTGTTTCACCCGAGGCCGGAGCAGTCATGGAACCTCTGGCCACGGGCTTTAAGGCCGTGCGCATGGCGGGCAGCATTCTGGGGCTCAATGTGGTGGTGCTTGGGGCGGGAACCATCGGCCTTGGCACCATTATGGCAGCCAAAGCCGCGGGCGCGGGCAAGATCATCGTGCTTGAAATGTCCCGTGCGCGCATTGCCAAGGCAATGGAGTGCGGCGCGGACATTGTGGTGAACCCCAAGGAGTGCGACCCGGTTGCAAAGGTGAAAGAACTGACAGGCGGCTCCGGGGCTGATGTCTCCTTTGAATGTATCGGCAACAAGCACACCGGGCCGCTGGCCATAGATGTGCTGCGCAACACCGGAACGGCCATTATTGTGGGTATTTTTGAAGAACCCAGTTCCTTCAACTTTTTCAGCCTCAGCGGTACGGACAAAAAGGTCATGGGCACGCTGGCCTACACCATTGAGGATTTCAAGGGGCTTGCCGCGCTCATGGCCAAAGGCGTCATCAAGGCGGAAAACCTGATTACCGGCAAGATCGAGCTGAAGGACATTATGGAAAAGGGCTTTCTTGAGCTGATCAACAACAAGGACGAAAACATCAAGATACTTGTGCGTCCCTGACGCGCTTGACGGCGTGTTTGAGGGATGATCCTGCTGTTTTGCCGCAGTTGTTTGTGCGCGGGGCAGGATATGAAAGAGGGGTTGCGGAATGGTCCGGAACCCCTCGGTTAGTTTATGCACCCATGCGCACCAGCATGCGGTCTGGCTGTTTGTATGGGTATTAAACGTTGGCTGCGTTTTTTGATCAGTCCGGCATTGACTACAGGTAACATGCCTTGCGGGTATTCAAACCAGATTGGAATTTGCAATTGTGTTGCCACGGCAACATGAAAGTAATGATTTTGGAATATTAATTTTCTTTTTAACTGCACAATGGAGAAATAAGCATGTCTAATATCAGCGCAACATATCTTGGTAATCTTCAGGTGGAACTTGTTCATAATCTTAGCGGCACCAAGATTTATACCACGCCAACCCCTGAGCATGGCGGGTCAGGCAAGGCATTTTCTCCCACTGATCTCTGCGCAGCCGCATTGTGTTCATGCGCCATGAGCATGCTGGCAACATATGCGGAAAATCATGGGTTAGATGTGACCGGAACAACTTTGGAAGTTTCCAAAGCCATGACAACCGAGGGGCCAAGTCGCATAGGCAGAATCGAAATAGTTTTCAACATGCCCAACCGGGAATTTAGCAGCAAGGACAAGATGGTAATGGAACGGGCAGCAAATACCTGCGGCGTTCATCACAGCCTGCATCCAGATGTTGAGCAGGTATTTACCTTCCGATGGGGCGATTAGATCTTTTGCTCTGTATGGAGTGCCTGAAATGCTGGCTGCCGTGGCCATGCCCCTGATGGGTAAAAATACGGAACGTTCAGCATCTGCGCCAGATTCAAGGGATACGATCCAGGTTTTGAAAGCCGGTCAGATATGCCGGGCCGGGACGCCATGCTGGTTCATAGCAGTGTGCGGGCGAACCATACCAGTGGATTTTTTGCGCAGGTTGAGCTTGGAGCGGAGTTATTTCGTTCACAGAGTTCTTCCTGTTTCGGCGGTTTCAGTTTTGGTCTGGAGTTTTAGCGGCTGCTTGCATGGTTCATCCATGCCATTGGGTTTGGCGTTCTCCTCTGCCAAGCTCCGTTATATCTGCTTCTGATTATCCACTTCACGAACTAATCCATTGAAAAAAAACTGCTTCTGACCTAGATAAAAAAAGGAATAAAGTCGGTTGTCACCCTGGATCAACTGGGGTGGCACTGCGTTGCTTTGTGTACAAAGAAGACAGCGCAACCATGCTGCGTTTAACCACAATCTCCCCCCGAAAGTGGCTTTTGCGACGGCGCAGGACTATCTGGCATATCAGATAAGCTTTCTGGAAGGTATTGAGGAAAACGCACAATGAAGATTGCCGATATTACCTTTGGGATGCCCAGGAACAAGGCAGCTCTGAATCCGGCTGGAGTTGCCCCTGAAGGCCAGCCAACCACGTTGTCTTCGAGCCTCTCTGCTGCCGGCAATGCCATGCCGTGTTCATCCAGTTCGTCTGGCTTGTCTGGCAGGTGGGCCAGCTTTGAAGCCCTGTTCTGTTCCGTTGTAGAAGAAAACCCGGATAGCCTCGCCCTTTCTGGTGGCGGAAAAAACCTGAGCTTCAGGGAACTGAAGGATTTCTCCGCGCGCATAGCCGCCTTTGTACAGGCGCAAAACTACGGGCCGGAAACGGCAGTAGGGGCGCTGTGCGAGCGCGGAGCCATGTATCTTGCCGCCGCCATTGGCATCATGCGGGCCGGTGCGGTGTATGTTCCAGTGGAGCGTGAACTGCCGCGCCCCAGGCAGGAAGCCATGCTCAGGCCCGTACGGCTGCTGGTGACGGACAGAGCCTCACTGCACGAGGCGGAATACCATCGCTATCGCAACCCCAACATTACCCACGTGCTTTGCCTGGACGCGCCAAATTTTGCGGATGCTCTGGAAAGTGGCGGTCTGAGCAGCACAGAATACTGGGAGCACCTTGCAGAGCTGGGCAGCGACCGGGGGTGGCTGGACGATGTGGACGCCCGCCCCCTTGATCTGGCGCAACTTTGCAGGATGGCAGACAGCCTGCTGCAAAAAACGGGTCTTGCCCCCAATCGTGCCCCCGGCAGCACCTCAGGAAATACACAGGCCAAGGGTAAAAGCGTGCTTGATATCGGCAGCGGCTCCGGCGTGGTGGCGCAGGCTCTGGCCTCTGCCTCCAGCCGATATGCGGCGGTCGAAATTGCCAGAAATGAACTGGACAGGGTGCATGCCTTGCCTTGTGACGCTTCTGTAAGCATCCACCGCATGGAAGCCATAGATATCTGTTTTTTAGATGAGCAATTTGATCTTGTGGTGCTCAACGGCGTTGTGGATTGCTTTCCCGGCTACAATTATCTGCGCAGGGTGCTTGACCACGCAGTAGAACGCCTCACGGCGGGCGGCAGCATTTTTGTGGGCGCTGTGCGCGATATGGATCGCAAGGACGACCTGCGGGCAGCCATCAGGGAGCATGCTCTTGCCACGGGCGATCAGTCGGCCTTGCTGCGTTTTGAGGGCTCGGCAGAGCTGTTTGTGCCACGCCGTTTCTTTAGTGCCTGGGCGGCAGAATGCCCATATCCGGTTGAGGTAAAATTTTCACCTGCTGCTCCCGCGCCCTCTGACAATGGTCAGTCGGGTGTCTTTCGCTATGACGTGCAGATTTGCAGAAGCGCTCATGATGCCAGACCCCACGGAACCAGAGCCATGCGCGAAAGCTTTGGCCTGAGAGATATAGAGGTCTGCCCAGTTGCCCCGCTTGCGGCGGTCAGGCCGGACGCTGCCGCCTATATTGTCTACACCAGCGGCTCCACAGGGCTGCCCAAGGGCGTTGTGGTGGAGCACCGCCACCTCCTGCACATCATCCATGCCCTGCGGGCGTTTTCAGAAGGGTGCGGCACTGTGGGGCTGGTTGCGCCGCTCTCGTTTGATGCGTCCATCCAGCAACTGGCGGTTTCGCTGTTTTGCGGCAAGCCCTTGTATGTCATGGCGGACGAGGAACGTAAAAATCCTGCGGCGTTATGCGCCTGCGCCCGCAAAAGGGGCATTGACCTGTGCGACATGACCCCGGCCTTTTTTAATGTGCTGGTGGATTATCTGCAGGAGCGCCACCAGCCCCTGCCGCTCAGGCGTGTGCTGCTGGCTGGCGAGGTGCTGCGGCCAGATGTCATTCAGAAATTTTATGCCATACCCGGCAACGAAGATGTGGTGCTGTTCAATGTGTACGGCCCTACAGAATGCACGGTAGACAGCAGTTCCTTTCGCATTGATCGCGCCAATCATGCGGATTTTACGGCCTTTCCCATTGGCAGGCCGTTTGAAGGCGTGACTATTTTCGTGCTGGATAAACATCAGCGCCCAGTGCCGGAATCTGTAACCGGGGAACTGTGGATCGCGGGCGCGGGCGTTTCGCGCGGCTATCTGAATGGCGAGAGCGCCGATGCTTTTACCGAATACGCCGGGTGCCGCTGCTATCGCACTGGCGACAATGGCTTTATCCAGAATGGCCTTGTGTACTACCGGGGGAGGGAGGATCAGCAGGTCAAGATCAGGGGCAACCGGGTAGAGATCGGCGAGGTGGAAAAGGCCGTTGGGAGCTTTCCCGGTGTGCGGCAGGTGGCCGTGGTCGCGGATTTCTATCAGGCTGGCAACGACAAAAGTCTTGCCGCCTATGTAGTTGGCGCTGTGAACCCGGTGGATTTGCGCAGCTACCTTGAACAGCAGCTGCCGCCCTTTTGTGTACCGGACTATATTGTGCCAATGCTGGAGCTGCCTCTGTCGCCCAACCGCAAGGTGGATAAAAGGGCGCTGCCGTCCCCGCTGGGCAGGGTAGAGGCCGTTGCAGGGCGCTGCCCGCAAGGGACTGTGGAGCAGACGCTTGCCACCATCTGGAAACGGCTGCTGGGTATGGATGTAAGCGATGCGGAGGCCAGTTTTTTCAGCATGGGCGGGCACAGCATCATGGCCGTGCGCCTTGTTGCCATGATTGAAAAAGAGTTGCGCGTTCATATTGCCGTCAATGAACTGATGGCTCATTCCAGCATTGCACGGTTGGCCGAACTTATAGAGGGCAAGGCATACGTGCGCAACAGCCCCATCATCAAGCTTTGCCATAGTGAAGGCGGAAAAAATCTCTTCCTGTTTCATCCAGTGGGCGGCAGCGTGTTTTGCTACAGCGATCTGGCCCGGCAGCTGGATGGGCGCTACACCCTATATGCCGTTGAGCCTGCGGGCTTTCAGGCTGAAAAAACTGTTCTGAATACGGAGCTGCACAGTGTTCAGGACTTGGCCGCGATTTATCTGGATGAAATCCTCAAGGTAGCAACGGAGAACATCGTTTTTGGCGGCTGGAGTTTCGGGGGCCTCCTTGCCTATGAGGCGGCCTGCCTGTTCGCCGCGCGCGGGGGCGACCCTGGCCAGGTTCTGATACTGGACACTGTGCTGGACAATACCAGGGCCAAGCTGCTTGCAGCCAAGGATGATGTGGAACTGTTGAAAAATCAGCTCCATGAAGCTCTGGCCTTTGATGCGGACAAACTGCGGGACATGAACAGGGCTGAGAGAATGACGTATCTGGTGGAATGCGGCGAAAAAGCCGGACTGCTGCCGCCCCATTTCAGCCCCGCTCAGATGGAAAACCTGTTGCAGACGTACAGGCTCAACGCCATTGCCGCAGCGCGTTATGACAGCCCAACGCCATCTGACTTGCGTATTCTGTATATCCGCGCTCTGGATTTTGCCAGTAATCCCTACATTGACTTTACTGACCAGTATCAGGGCTGGAGCCGTTTTTTGCCTGAAAAAAACATCACCCTCCGCTGGACGGCGGGCACGCATCAAAGCATGCTTTCACCCGGCCTTGCTGATGGCGTGGCAGAGCATATCTGCGACCTTTTTGGGCAGCAGGGTGCAGGTGTGCCGACTGAAGAAGATGAGTGCGGAATGTCGATGGGGTGAGGCGTTTGAGGCCACACACAATATGTCGAAGATGCATCAATAGAGATGAAAGTGATTTGTGCCTAGGGACGTTCTGCCTCTTCAAGCCAGTCATCCATGGCTGAAATGCCTTTGCGAAGCATGGTATCTTACAGATCTAATACCCTGCGCAGCATTTCTCCATTGTCCAGTTCTTCCCTCTCTTCTGCCTCCCGAAATAAGACAGTTAGAAGTTTAACTAAAGATTGGCTGTCGTCTGTTGGCATATATGTGGTGCAATGTTCAAGGAATAGCTCACATGCGCGCAGCGCAGCGTCACAATCACGCTCGCTTAAAGCCAGCATCCATTTTGGAAATTGGTAGAATCTCGAACGATTTTGGGTTGATAGTTTAGCACTAACTGCAAATATTTGCTCTAAAAATGACTCAGGTGGAAAACAAAATGTATCGTCGCGTTTGCGAAAAATAGAGCATAGTGATCTAAAGATTTCCTCATGCTTTGGTGCCCACTCCAAAATACAACCTAATCCTTCAAAACATTTGTTTTCAATATCATGTTTATCTGTATTGTGCCCAAGAACATCAACGGCCGCTTTCCATGCGTCATCAAGATTCACCTTGACTAAGCTATCAATGAAAGTATTTTTATCTATTTTGTCGGAAAGGTACGCCAGCGCGAGGATTTTCCCCCAAGGTTTAGCGGCGTTCGGCATGGCCATATCATTCATGACGTCAAGATACCCTTTTACCATGCCATAATGCTTGCGATAATTGTAATACAAGCACATGTAGGCTGATTCCCATATCACTGATGGGCCATGAGCAACTGCTTTTTGGAAAAGCTGCCAGCCAATATCCTGAGAATAATGGAGCACGGTGGGCAAGCCTTGTAACACCCTGCCACGTACTGCTGGATGCGGATCTTCGGCCAGTTGGTGAAGAATGGGCAACAGCAGATCAGGAAGATTGCCTTGCCCTCTCTCCAACCAGTGCGATGCAATTACAAAAGCTGACTCAGCCGCCACACCGCGCAAGCTATTTAGGCCAATACTTTGTAGATTTTCACAGTTTTCTGCTGCGGGATCTGAGGAATTGCTGCACCAGCATAACAGCGGATAAAGCTTTCCCAGGTCGTCCAACGAACGCACAAGCCATGCACAGCCACAGAGTACTGATTGTAAACAGAAGCCATCGAATCCTGTCCAATTGACCGTATTTATAAGTTGCAGCAAATAATCAAATAATGTTTCTTCTGAGGGCGTACTTTTTGCTGTCCAATTGTCCCTGTGTGAATTGCCGAATTGAATACGCACATATTCAGCGATGCCCCGTAACAGAGCAGCCTGAAATTCAGGTGTAATGTCATCCCAATGGTTACGCGACCATTGATAAAACCGTTCAGGGTCTACGCTCGCTGCATTCGTTAGCTCTTGCGCAACCAACCTTGACCCACCGATAATGTGATCATTTTCTACGTCACTCCAACCCCAGTCATCTTCAAATTTTTTAGACCCATAGTACTGTAATATCTTGAGTAGTCCTGATGAAGAAAAGTTAATTAATTGTTCATGACTGACCGGAGAACGAACAAACCCCCCGCGTGTTTCAATGCTGGGCGCTCGTAGGGGGATTCCGCATAGTCTATCTGCGGTCTTAATGGCCGCAATGCTTTCTGGGATTCTGTACGGGGCAGGAATCTCAATCAGGTAGTCTTGGCGTATTCTCCACACGAAATGTATGTTTGTTTCTTTTTGTTCTAGTCTATCTTCATGCAATAATAGGATTTTATTTTGAATTTTTTGTAAAACATCTATACTCAAGTGCGCTGAGGCAGCGCCCAAAAGGCATGGAAGTTCATAATCAAAATGGATGCATGCAGAACTATCCGTGAGGTGTAAAAGTATGTGTTCAACTAGAGGTAAATTTGATTGCGGATTTTGTGTCAGTCCGCACAATGCCATATAACGTAAAGCGCACTCTGCGTTGCTCCATAGGCACTGTGCCCATGTTCTCCACCAGTTACTATTTTGCTCGGCATGCTTGATGCACGCTCGTTCAACTGCATTAAGTAATATTTCTAAGCTGTTATAATTATGTTTTCCAGTTCTAGAGCGACGGTGACCATGTGATGTTTCAAGCAAAAAATTATTTCGCGTTACACCATCAGCCAATACACTGCCAGTTTTTTCACTCCATTCATCCAGAGCTGAAAGAGCCATGGTAAGGAGATCTTCAGATTTTTGTAACCGCTTTTCAAGAAAGTCTTCCTCGCAAAAGATATGTTCTTCGCAATTCAAAATAATATTGCCAACACGCTGGTTAGTATTGTCTTTATTATGACTTATAAAATTCCACAGCATACCATCATGAGAATCTATGGCATTCACCCACTTTGAGAGTGGTTTGCCAATAAGGTCAAATTGGGAATAACTTGAATTCCGCATGAGAAGAGTAAAAATTTTCTGTAATCCTGGGTGGCCCCAATCATCAAAGCTGTCTAAAGAGGAGATTATAGTTATGGCAGTATTGTCTATGTTGTCTTGTGTTGCATTAGCCAGTAACCAAGACAACAGGGCTACAAATGCAGAAGATGTTGCCTTTGGCCCGCGGCGAAGCCATTGAATGTAACGATGCAGCCAAGGCCAGTTCTGCGTTCTTTGCCATACGGGGAGCAAGTGTTGCTGAAAAAAATCAAACCAAAATTTAGGGTGAGATTTTTCAAAAAAAGCAAAGAAAAGTGTTTCATCGCATTCAAACATCGAATGTAATAAAGAAACATCATCTGCATCTGGGGATGTTTCGGCGAGTGAAGTTGCGAGCAATTTTTTAATGTGGAACGCTTGGTCGTTGTCTGCCAAGGCGCTGCGAAGTTGCTTGCGAAATAATACGATATCCTGATTATACAGCGAAAAAAAGAAATACCGAATTGTGGGGCGGATAAAGGGCACAGCGGGCATGCTTGCCATGAATATAGACAAGGTCTGACCTTGCGCTTGCGCATGTTCAACTGCAAGTACATCAACTAGTGTCTGATGACTGAAAGCATAATTCCCAACTGAGGTTTCGAGCAAGACTCCTTCACTCAGTAAGATTTTGCGCTGCTTGTCATCAATTGAAACTAAACGTTTTGGAATCGATAACCTCTTTTCAGAAATCATACGAGCTGAAATAGCACGCAATGTCTCAAGCGCAGAGCTGCCCAACAACTCATTTTGCATGATGATTTTATCGAGATATATTTCTGAAAGGCTATAGACTGTGGATGGGGTAGGAATTACATCTTTTTCCGAAATATCAAGGAACATCTTCAACATGCGTGGATTGCAAATAAGTTTTTTTTGTTCGGCTGACAGTAATTGGGAATCAACTCCATGGGCAAGTAAAAGCTGGGTAACGTCTGTGTCAAAGTCCAATTCATCCAAGTGTAATTTTTGAGGCCATGAGAGGGCAGATAGCTGTCGATCATACTGCAAGTCAAAAGTCCTGCATGATGCCACCACGCACGCATTGGGTATTTTGCGTGCCTGCTCCATCAAGGTGATGACGGCAGTAAACCTGTGCCGACCTGAAGTTGAGAGGACATCCAGCGAATCGACAACCAGCACTACAAGTAAATTTTCTGCCATTCGTGCAAGTGAATTGAGAAATTTTGCCCTAAATTCATCTATGTCGGAATCTTCGATATCTCGTGTTTGCAGAAAGATACAAAAATAATGAGGGTTGTTCTCAAAATAATCTGCTAGGTCTAATAAAATACAGGTTTTTCCTGAACCTGGCGAGCCATCTATTAAAACAGATTGTTTACTGTTAATGTGGGCTATGAGTTTTTGTTGTTGAGTACGAAGAAAATGGTGTTCTTTAATCTTCCTCTGCCAAACACGACCACGGTTTGAAAATTGAGCAAAATATGTTGTGATTTGTGTTTCAGAGAGGCGTGGCGTTATCCGTAGACCTGCGCTATTCAACAAATCTAATAAACGATGACGGTCGATCGAGTAGTTGCTAACATGTGCTGCCCTTGGGTCTTGACGACGGCAGGTCACACGCCTCACTTCATCGTTGAGAAGCGTAAGAGCAACATGTGGTTGCGTAACATAATAGCTAAGGTGGGTTATAGTTTCTGAGGATAAGTCATCATACGATTTTACTTTGAATTTAACTTGACGAAAAAATGTATAAATTTCATCAGGCGATGCGATTCGTTGTGCTACAATTTGTAAAAATTTTGAATATTCCCCCCCGCTATTTTGGGGCATGTCCTGAATAAAAGCATCAACATCAGGCATCCGTTCTGCACGTTCTTGCAGATGCTTTAAACCACCAAATGGACCTGTAGAATAAAAATAAATCTCACTTTCGGGGATACTTTGCCAATGCTTCCATGCCTTGCACAAATCATCTTTGAGATCAGTTACGTTCCACGTTTCACGTCTTGGGTGGTCAACCTTACACTGGCAGCAAATAATGCTATCATTCTTGTGAATGATCACATCATCTACGCGGACTCTCTCGCAGTTGATCAGGGATGTTGATTCAACATCGATGCTACGCAAGGCTTCGTCTGTGAGCATCTTTGCCAGCCACCACACGGCAAGCATGTCTTGGTAGTCATCACCAATGCTAGAACGCACGCCAGCTTCACTCATTGCAACCGCCTAAAAATAAAAATTGTAGATCACGCCGATGAAGTGTTGTTAACCTTATCCGGTTGCATTTCTTACAGCAAGGTGCGGATATTCTGGTTTTGATGTGGTTGTAATTAAAATTTGTGGCATTGAGAGCAAAAGTGGACTTCGTGGCGATGATTGCCAGTTGCCAAAGTTCATATCGCGTTTGGGAATGGTGTTGGGGAAAACAAAGAAGGGGTTACCTGATTACAGGTAACCCCTTTCATATTTGGTGGGCAGTACAGGACTTGAACCTGTGGCCCCCGCCTTGTAAGGGCGGTGCTCAACCAACTGAGCTAACTGCCCGAAACAGCGTAGCACAGGCAGCTATATGCCCTGTTATTCAGCACATTGCAAGCGCAATTTTGTGCGCTACAGCAGAGCAGCCCCGGTCACAGTGCTGGGGCTGTCAGATTATCAGCCTGATACTTTGCTGCGATTACAGTTATTTCATCTGGTTAAGATATGTCGCAATATCCTTCACCTGCGCGGGGCTCAGGCTCTGCACGGTCTGCTGCATTCGGGCCGCGGCGCCTGTGGCATTGCTCAGGTTTTTGACCCTTTCCATGCCAGCCACCAGCGAATCTACAGGTTTGCCCTTCATTGCCGCAGGGCTGGCCGAATGACAGCCCGAGCACAGCTTGTTGTACATCTCCTGCCCTGTCCCCGCGCTCTCCTGAGCCGCAACAGCAGTACCAGCCAGCAGCAGCCCGGCCGCCAAAAGAATTTTCAATGAGTTAGCAGAAAAGGTCATGGAACTCTCCTGTGGGTTACTCTGTTTGAAAAGTCAGCCTGGCCGCACAGCAGCCAGACTTTTGGTCTTTTTCAGCATATGCCCCAAGACCCGCACTCCACAAGGGGTATTATGCGGCAGGATCGCGGCTGTTTTCCAACCACGTTATCACGAAAAGCCCGCATTGCCGCTTTGGAACGCCTGTCATTGCTAATTGTAGGGCAGGCATTCTGCCTGATGCCATTAAGGGACGCACAGGTGATGAGGTGGTAATACCCACAAACGTTAAGCCCCAGCGGCTGCGGGTCGGCAACCGTTGGGGCTTGGGTATTGTGGTTTGCGCGTGTTGGCGTGTGCGGCCTACTTGATGCCCGCCCGCATGAACGACTGCACAAATTGCCTCTGGAACAGCAAAAACGCCACCAGCAGCGGGCCGGAGGTCATAAGCGTTGCAGCGGTGATGATTGTCCAGTCCACGCCCTGTTCCGTAGCCGAGAATATCTGCAAGCCGACGGTCAGCGGGCGCGAATTGACGGAATTGGTCACAATGAGCGGCCAGAGAAAGTTGTTCCAGTGGGTGCTGATGGAAACCAGCGCATAGGCTGCGTAGGTGGGTTTGGCCAACGGCACGTACACATGCCAGAGCACCTGCAGGGTGTTGGCCCCTTCCACAGCGGCGGCTTCCTCCAGTTCTTTCGGAACGCTCTTGAAGGTCTGGCGCAGCAGAAAAATGCCAAAGGCCGAGGCCATGTAGGGCAGGCTGATGGCAAGGGTGGAATCAAGCACGCCAATCTTGGACATGGTGGAGTAGTTTTCCACCACCAGCACATCTGGCATGATCATGAGCTGCATGAGAATAAGCGCAAAGGCGATGCCCTTGCCCTTGAAGTTGTAGCGGGCAAAGGCGTAGGCCGCCAGAGTGCAGAGCACAAGCTGCATGCCTGTGGTCAGCGTAACCAGCATGATGGTGTTGACGAAATAGCGGGCAAAGGGCGCGGCCTTCCAGGCATTGGCAAAGTTTTCAAGCGTCAGCGGGGCAGTCAGGCTGAAACGGGTAGAAAACTCCGCCGGGTGAAAGGCTGTCCAGATGGCGTAAAAAAGCGGCAAAGCCCACAGAATGGCAAGCATCCAGGCGGCTGTGGTGTCCAGCACGCGCGAAAATCCACGGCTGTCGTACATATTGCGCTGTTCGTTCATCTGTAATGCACCCTTTTTTCAATGATGCCAAACTGCACAAAGGCGGCAAAACCAAGAAAGCCCAGCAGCACCATGGTCAGCGTTGCGCCGTAGCCCGTATCCCAGAATTTGAAGCTGGTTTCGTAAATGTAGTAGAGCAGCAGCGAGGTAGCGTTGTTGGGGCCGCCCTGCGTAAGCACAAAGAGGTGATCCACCATGCGAAAAGCGTTGATGGTGGCGTTGATAAGCACAAAAAGCGTTGTGGGCATGAGCAGGGGAATGACCACGCGGCGGTAATAATAAGCGCGCGAAGCCCCTTCAAGCATGGCCGCTTCCCCAAGGCTGGGTGGGATTTGCTGCAATGCCGCGAGGTAAAAGATCATAAAAAATCCCGCATCCTTCCATACTGCAACACTGATCACGCAGAACAGGGCGGTCTGCTCGCTGCCAAGCCAGTTAATGCCCGTGCTCGCGCCCAGAAAAAAGCGCAACTGCTCAAGCAGGCCGTAATCGGGCGTGTAAAAAAACAGCCAGATGTTGGCCACGGCGATCATTGGCAGCACTGTGGGTACAAAGTAGCACAGCCGCAAAAATGCCTGCCCCTTCAGCCGCGCATTGACCAGAAAGGCCATGAGCATGGCCAGCGACATGGAGCAGGGGATGGTGCAGCAGGCAAAGATGATGTTGTTGCGCAGCGATTTGAGGAAAACCTCGTCGTCCAGCAGATAGCGGTACTGCTCAAGCCCTACGAACTGGGCAGGCGCTCCACCCCGGCCATCCATAAAAAAACTGTGGATAAACGTGCTCACCGCAGGATAGTGCGTAAACGTCACCACCAGGGCAAAGCCGGGGAGCAAAAGCAGCCATGCGTTGATTTGCCGCATGGTTTCGGGTTTGAACATAGGGCTGCTCTCTTGCGTCTGATTGAATCGAAAGAGCTGCCAGAGGGGCAATCCCCCCTGGCAGCACAATGCTTGTTTACTTCTGGTAGCGGCGCAGAATGCGGTCAGCTTCACGCTGGGCATCCTTGAGGGCGGCGTCAGGCTTTTTGGAGCCGTTAACAGAGGCCTGAATGGCATCGTCCAGAGCCTTGGTCACGCGCTGGTTTTCGTGGGTGGAGAGTTCGGGCACGGCGTGGGCCAGTTGGTCGCGGGCCACGGCGGCATAAGGAAAGCCCTTCACGTAGGTTTCCATGCGTTCGGTCTTCCAGGCATCGGGGCGCACGGCCACATAGCCGGTATCAATGCCCCACTGGGCGGCGCGTTCTGCAGTGGTCATCCACTGCACAAACTTGACGGCAGCCTTGCGTTCTTCGGGCGTAGAATTTTTGAAAATGTAGAAGTTGCCGCCGCCGGTGGGCGAGCCCAGGCGGGTATTGGCGGGCAGCATGCCCACGCCGAAGGGGAACTTGGCGTTGGTGCGCACGTTGGTGAGGTTGCCGGTGGTGGTCCACATGATGGCGGTTTTGCGCTCAAAGAAATCGCGGGGCGTGGTGGACCAGTCAATGGTGCCCTTGGGCGAAACTTCGTACTTGTAGGCAAGATCGGTGAGGAACTGGAGGGCTTCAATGTTCTTGGGGTTGTCGAAGAAGACCTTGTTGCCCGCATCGTTCATCAGTTCAACGCCGTTGGTAATGGCAAGGGCCTGAAGCATCCAGTAGGCATAGCCGGTGCTGGGAATGGCAACGCCCCACTGGGTGACCTTGCCGGATTCGTCCTTCTTGGTGAGCTTCTTGCCCATTTCGACCAGTTCCTGCCATGTGGCGGGGCCTTTTTCAGGGTCAAGGCCTGCTTCCTTGAACATCTCCTTGTTCCAGTACATCACGATGGTTGAGCGCTGAAAAGGAATGCCCCAGGTTTTGCCTTCGGTCTGGCTGTTGCGCATAAAGCCGGGAAAGTAATCCTTGGTGAAGGCCATGTTGTCCTTGCCGACAATTTCGTCGTAGGAAACGATGGCGTTTTCATCAATGAGAGTGAACATGTCGGTAGAGAGCAGCACGGCCACATGCGGTGGCTCGCCCCCACGCTGGGCGGTAAGGGCCTTGGTGATAGTGTCGCGGTAATTGCCCGAATATACAGGCGTAATCTTGATGTCAGGGTTTTCTTTCATGAATTCCTGGGTCATGCCCTCCACGATCTTGGTGATGGGCCCGCCCACGGATACGGGAAAGTAAAATGTAAGGTTGGTCTGAGCCGCCAGCGCGCTGCCAGCGCACAGGCAGATACAGAAAATTGCCAAAAACAACGAGCGAATACGTTTCATGGATTTCTCCTCAAAGGGGTTTGGGGGCTGTATCCGTACTATCGCCTGAATGTTACCGAAAAGGGGCAAATGTGTATCAAAATTAGATGATTATGACAGTCGCGCGACAAAAGACAGCAAAATTGGCGCGCAATGCCGCGTGAAGGTGCAAGCGTTCTATGCCGCGCCCATGCGCTTGCCCGATTCTGTCTCAAAAAAGTGCAGGGCATCGGCGGCAAAGTTCAGGCGCAGCTTTTGGCCGGGTTTAAAACCGGGGTTGCCTGCCATTTGCACAGCCACCTGCTGCTGGCCCAGGCTGCAAGCGAGCACGGAATCCGCACCAAGGTATTCCATGCTCAGCACTTCAGCCTCCCACAGGCCGTCAGGCGTTACCTGGATATGCTCGGGGCGGATGCCAAGCGTGCATTCGGCCGCAACAGCGCCTGGCACAGGGCAGCATTCATTGCCCTTGATGACCGCCTGCCCCCTGCACATGGCAACACTCAGAAGGTTCATGGGCGGCGTGCCGATAAAGCTGGCCGCAAAGGTAGTGGCGGGTTTGGAATACATGGCGACAGGGGCATCGTTCTGCACGATATGCCCGTGCTGCATCAGAATGATGGTGTCGGCCATGCTCATGGCTTCTGTCTGGTCGTGGGTAACGTAGACCATTGTCATGCCCAGGCGCTGTTGCAGGTCGCGGATTTCGCGCCGCATTTCGAGCCGGAGCTTGGCATCAAGGTTTGAGAGCGGTTCGTCCATGAGGCACACTGCCGCTTCGGCCACAAGCGCACGGCCAAGGGCCACGCGCTGTTGCTGACCGCCGGAAAGGGCGGAGGGCTTTCTTTCCAGCAGGCCGGAAAGGCCAAGCACGTCAACGGCGTTGTCCAGCCGCCTCATCTGGTCGGCCTCCGGCACTTTGCGCACCTTGAGGCCAAAGAGGATGTTTTCCCGTACTGTGAGGTGAGGAAAAAGCGCGTAAGACTGGAACACCATGGCCAGATGGCGCTCTGCCGGGGGCAGGTCGGTAACGTCGCGGTCGCCAATGTAGATGCGCCCGCCGGAAACGCTCTCAAGCCCGGCAATGAGCCTCAGTGTGGTAGATTTGCCGCAGCCGGAAGGCCCGAGCAACACAAGCAGGGAACCCTCATTGATCTCAAAGGATACGTTCTTTACAGCGTGGGTCGCACCCCACTGTTTACATACGTTTTCAAGACGTATTGCGGACAAGTTCAGCTCCTTTCGTGGATGGGCGCGCTTGTGGGCGTGGTCGGTCAGGCTCCAGAGGCGTAACACAAGGCCGTGCTGCCTGCATGGAGAAAATTTGATTTTAATTACCACTAATTGCGCCTTGTGGCAAGAACGATAGCTTTCGTATTCGTTACATTACAGGCAGCAGCGTTACAGTTTTGTGACAAAGGCTGGCTTGACCGCAACATGCTGCCGTGATTAAAAATAGTTGAAAATGTCGAGGGGAGGTACTGGCATGTTTGTAGCACACATATCTGATCCGCATGTGGGCGCCGGGCGCAGCCTGGCATTCAACGTGTCTGACGGTGCGCTGCTGCTGGAAAAAACCGTGAGCCACATTGCGGCCTTGCCGCAACTGCCCGATTGCCTTGTGCTGAGCGGGGATATTTCGGTGAACGGCCAGCCCGGCGGCTATGTCATTGCGGCAGAGGCGCTGTCTGCGCTGCCCATGCCCGTGTATGTGCTACCCGGCAACCATGATAAGCGTGAAAATCTTGTGGCCGGGCTTGGGCAGTACTGCCCAGCGGATGCGGCGGTTACCCCCTACCTGTGCTATACGGTTGAGGATTTTCCTTTGCGGCTTGTGTTTTTTGACGGAACCCGCCCCGGCTCGCATTCCGGGCATTTTGACGCGCCCGTGGCGGCGTGGCTGGAAAAAACGCTGGCAGCCCAGCCAGGCAGACCCACGCTGGTCTTTACCCACCATCCGCCCTTTATCACAGCCCTTGGCGTGATGGACGAACCATATGAAAATGGCGAGAGCCTTGGCCGCATACTGGAGAAATTCCCCAATGTGAGGCTTTGCTGCGGGCATCTGCACAGGTACATGTTCACCATGTGGCACGGAGTGGCAGCATTGACGGCTCCCCCTGTGTGCATGCACATAGTGCCGGATTTCTGCGCCACTGGCGGGGATGATTTTACAGATGAAGCCCCGGCATTTTTGCTCCACCACTTTGTTGATGGACGGGTGAACACGCACTACTGCCGCGTACCGGGGGAGTTTGCCGAGCGTGGACCATTCAGCTTCTCCCACCCGCCGAAGTTGGGGTAGATGAAAATAATCTCAGTTTTTATGCAATGAAAAAGGCCGCTTACGCGGCCTTTCATGTTTTACTTCAACTTTTAGTTTTCCAGCAAAATCAGCGTCTAGAACAGAAAATCAGTGGACAGAAAGTTGGACTTTCTGTTGCGCACGATGTCCGAAATCAGTTCCTTGTTGGGGGTGGAACCCTTGGCTGCCACCAGTGTGCGGATGGAGAAGGCGCGCAGCGCATCGCTGACAGAGAGCGTGCCTTCCGCAGAGTCCTTGCGGCCTGTGAAGGGGAAGGTATCCGGCCCGCGCTGGCACTGGCTGTTGATGTTGACGCGGCACACCTGATTGACCATGGGGTCAATGAGCGCGGCCACGGCATCGGGGTCTGTGCCGAAGATGCTGGCCTGCTGGCCGAAGGGCGAGGCTATTACCGCCTCCGCGGCTTCCGACACGTCGTTGTACGAAACCACAGGCACCACAGGGGCAAACTGTTCTTCCGTGTGCAGGCGCATGTCTGCGGTGACGCCCGCAACCAGCGTGGGGTAATACAGGGTGCGGTCAAAGGTGCCGCCGCACGGGTTGGCAATGCGCGCGCCCTTGGCAACAGCTTCGTCCACCAGTTCACGCAGGTCGTCTATCTTGCCGGGCACGGGCAGCGGGGTGATTTTGACCCCAGGCTTCCAGGGCAGGCCCATGGGCAGGGCGGCAATGGCCTCGCTGAATTTTGCCAGAAATTCCTCGGTGCGCGAAGCGTGGACGTAAAAGATCTTCAGGGCCGTGCAGCGCTGGCCGTTGAAGCTCAGCGCCCCGGTCACGGCCTCGGATACGGTCAAATCCATGTCGGCGCAGGGCAGCACGATGGCAGCGTTTTTGGCGTCCAGCCCCAGCACGCAGCGCAGCCTGTGGGGCGAGGGATGGTGACGGCGCAGGGCATCGGCAGCGCGGCTTGAGCCGATAAAAGCCAGCACGCTGATGCGGCCAGATTCCAGCGCGGGAATGGCCACGCGCCTGTCGCCAAAGAGGATGTTCACCACCCCGGCGGGGAAGCAGTCGGCAAAGGCCTCAAGCAGGGGCGCATAAAGCAGCTTGCCGATGCGGGGCGTTTTGACGATGACCGGGTTGCCCATGATCAGGGCCGGAATAAGTGTGGTAAAGGTTTCGTTGAGCGGATAGTTGAACGGCCCCATGCACAGCACAGGCCCAAGCGGCGCGCGGCGGATCTGGGCGTAAATGCCGCTCTCGATCACAAATCGGGAGGAGGCGCGGTCAAGGTCTTTAAGGGCATCCACAGTGGCGCGGATGTAGTCGATGGTGCGGTCAAATTCCGCCCGGCAATCGTTGAGCGGCTTGCAGATTTCCCACACCATCAGGCGCACCACCTGATCGCGCACAGCCAGCATGCGGCGGGCAAATTCTTCCACACGGACAATGCGGTCTTCCACGCGCATGGTGGGCCACGCTCCACGGCCATTGTCCCACGCCTTGCTCACGGCTTCCACTGCCGCCAGAGATTCCGCCTCGGTCAGTTCCGGGCAGGAGCCGATGACGCGCTGCTCGCCGTTCACATACAGGGGCGAATGCACGGTGTGCACGGGGCCATTCCACTCAAGCAAACGCCCGCCAACAAGGTAGCGGCGCTCATGGAGCGGTTCAAGAGCGCAATCTTCGGGTATATTGTCCACATCCGGCGAAAAATCAGCGCCGGGCTGGATATTGGCTTCGGTCATGTGTGCCTCCTGAACTTTCAGCAGATGAAAGCAGTGAAAAAGTTGTTGTCGTGTGGAGGGTAAGAAGCCGGGCGCTTCATGTCAATGAAGCCGACCCGCAACTTACTGGTACAGCTGAATATCTTTCCACACTTCATAGACAGCGCCGTGGGGATTCGATTCCACGGTGTTTGTCTGGTCAAAAATATAGGTGAGCCGCCGCCCTGCTTCGTATTGCGGCCACAGGGGCGCAACGCCGGGGCCGTTGGGATTGCCCGTTTTTACAAAGTTCAGCCACGCTCCGTGCATGGACTGCGTAAGCTCCTCGCGGCGTGATGCGGGCGTGAGCAGCCAGAAGGGATGATCATTGGTGGCAAGCGCGGTGGAAATTTCCGTTGAATGTGCAGCGCCCAGCAAAAACAGCTCCGGCAGCAAGGGGGCGTAGTCAAAGCGGTACACATAGGTGCTGTTAAAGGCGCTCTGGGCATCGGCGCTTTTGACCATATCCACCACAAATGCCCGGTCGCCCGCGAGGGTGGTCAGCTTTTTCATGCCCTTTTCATTGGCGTACAGCTCCGATACCGCGGGGATACTGGCAGCAGCGCCATTGTCGCGGAGCATCTTTTCCACCTGTTGCCAGTCCCTGGGCAGCAGGCCCAGCAGGGCAAACAGCGTGCCTTCGTTGCGGTTGGTGCCAAGAATGACCTTAACATCGCGAGCATTGCCCTGGGCCATGGCCTCCCACGGGTGCATGGGCAGCAGGTCGTCCTTGACCGGGCCGGGCATGAAGATGCCGGGATGGCGGCGCGGGCCTTCCTTGAGCGTGAACGTGGCCGCCGCAAGCATGTCCTGCGCGGGCATATCCAGCAGTTTGGCCATGTCTGTACGCGGATTGATACCCAGCTTTTCAAAAAAGATGGTGTTGTTCATCTCGACCATGCGGCGCGATTCGGTATTTCCTGTGACGCCGCTCTCCGCGATGGCCTTCTGGAACAGACCTTTTGCGGCGGGCGATGCCAGCATGTTGTACACGCCCGTGCCGCCTGCGGATTCGCCCGCTATGGTCACGTTGTTCGGGTCGCCGCCAAATGCGGCTATGTTGTCGCGCACCCAGCGCAGGGCGGCAATCTGGTCTGAAACGCCGCAGTTGGATTCAAACCTCTTGTCGTACATGGAAAAATCATAAAAACCCAAGGGGCCGACGCGGTAGTTGAAATTGACAAAGACCACGCCGTCTCTGGCAAAGGACGCGCCGTCGTACATGGGGTCGCTGCCTTCGCCCATGTGGTACGCGCCGCCGTATATCCATACGAATACAGGCAGCTTGGCTTCTTTGGCGGCGGTCAGCGGCGCCCATACGTTGAGGTACAGGCAGTCTTCGCTGGCAGGAACCCGCGAACGCTCAAGCCCGAACATGTTCATGTACTGGATAGGTTTGTTGCCAAAGGCCACGCACTTTTTAACGTCCTGCCAGGGCGTAGGCGGCTGGTTGCGCCGAAAGCGCAGTTCGCCCACTGGCGGTGCGGCATAAGGAATGCCAAGCCATGTTTTGACGCCAGCCGCCGCAAAACCTTGCACCTTGCCGTACTGTGTGGCTGCAAGGGTGTCGGCGGACGTTTCATGCCGGGATACTGGACGGGCACAGGCACACAAGAGCAACACCACCAGGATGAGGATGCGGTTTTTCATGAACGTTCCTGAAAAGGGACAATGGGACGCTTCACAGGGTCACTTGCCTGTACAGGAGTTTGCCTCGCAGGCGCACTGCAACAGACCGCCCGCTGCAGAACGTTTTGCAAATGTGGCGTGTTGCGGACAAAAACGCAAGGAGCGTTTGCCTGTGCGTTTGAGCTAACTTGCATGCCGCCGCATGCCGTTCCACCTGCAAAACAAAGATTCCCGGTCTGCGCCGTGCAAGCGCAAACCGGGAACCAGAATGACGGGGAGAGCAGCCTAGCCCTGCTTCATCTCCTGAATAAGGGCGGCGAGCTTTTTGGCCTGCTCGGTGAGGTCGGCAACGGCTGTGGAAGCCTGATTCATGGCCTCTGCCGTCAGGCGCGAAACCTCATTGACCTCAACAATGCTGCGGTTGATTTCTTCGCTTGCTGCCGACTGTTCTTCACTGGCGGCGGCAATGGCGTTCACCTGATCTGCCGTGGCGGTCACAACTTCCACAATGCCTTGCAGGGCCGCGCCGGATTGCCCGGCCAGATCCGTAGCCACGCCGATGGAGCCCACAGCGTTTTCAACACCCTTCATGCTTTTGGCGGTGCTGTCCTGAATGGCCTGAATGGCCTTGGCCACATCGCTTGTGGAAACCATGGTCTTTTCCGCCAGCTTGCGCACTTCGTCCGCCACAACGGCAAAGCCCCTGCCGGCATCGCCAGCACGGGCGGCCTCGATGGCCGCGTTCAGCGCCAGCAGATTGGTCTGGTCCGCAATGTCGGAAATGACGCCCATAATCTGGTTAATGGCCTGCGCGTGCTCGTTCAGGCGGTTCATGTCTTCCTTGAGTGAAAGCGAATGGGTCTGCACTTCTGTGATGCTTTCCACGGCGTTTTGCACGATCTTTGCGCCAGCAAGAGCCTTGTCGCGGGTTTCAAGCGATGCGCCAGATGCCAGCCCGGCGTTTCTGGCAACGTCCTGAACTGTGGCGTTCATTTCATTCATGGCAGTGGCTGCGCCAGAAAGCATCTTGGAAGATTCTTCCGCGCCTTCATCAGATCGTTTGATCTGGTGCGAGAGATCAGATGAAGCGGAGGAGAGCGCCTCGGCAATGGATTCAAGCTGATGGGCGGCAGCGAGCATGCCTTCCCTCCGGGCAGATTCCGCACGCAGCTTGGCTTCTTCGGCTGCGGCCTGCGCTACTTTTGCGTGATCCAGAGCTTCAGCGGCCTGACGGGTTTTGTCTGCTGCTTCTTCAATGCGGCCATGCAGGTTTTCTATCATCATGCCCAGCGAACTATTGAGCCGCCGGATTTCGAGCGGACAGGATGCTGTGAGTGCGGGCAGGGCGGCCTCCTGACCTTGGGCGACCTTTTCCGCTTCGCCGGTGATTTGCCGCAAGGGCAGGCAGATAATGCGGGTAATCAGCCATGCAAAGCCAAGAATGATAGCAAGGATGCCCCCGCCAATAAGCAGCTCAAGGTTATCGTAATGGTCATTTCTCTCGGCAACCAGATTGGCAACACGGGTGCGTTCCGCCTCAACGCTGTCGATATACACGCCAGTGCCGATGATGACGTCAGTGCCTGGTATCATGCGTGTGTATGCCAGTTTGGGCTGTATGCCAGCCCCCGGCTTGTCAAAGCGGTAAGCCACAAACGCTCCGCCCTTTTTGGCGGCTTCAATCAACTCGCGTATAAAATAGACTCCGTCGCTATCCTTGAGATCAATAACGTTTTTGCCGTTCTGCGCCTTGTTGGTGGGCACATTTATACGGGTGCCGTCTGTTTTGTAGGTAAACAGGTACCCCTCGTCGTTGGGAAAGAAACGCTGATAATCTGTGTATTTTTCAATCAGCGCGTACTGCTCCTTGGGGTCAGAAACTCCCTTGAGCCTGTCGGCAAGATCTTGCGCGGCAACATCCACAACACTTTTCAGGCCGTATTCATATTTTGACTGCAATGCAGCCGAAAGCTGGGGAATGGTTACTTCCGTAAAAACCAGTGTGGACATGTGGGTGTTGGTGAAAAAAAGGGTTGCCATGCCTACGACAAACCCACAGCAAAGGGTAACAAGCCACATTCTCACATTCATCATTTACCTCGCAGGGGGGAATAATCATATTTTATGAAATGCGTTATCAGATGTCTTTTAAAAGGGCATAAATTCTGCCCAGCTAAGTCTGATTCTAAAAAAAATATCGGACAATGCCAATATTATGTTATGGCAATATGTCAAATTTGCAAAAAAATTTGCACATTGTGAGATCTTTGCAGAACTTTACGAGTTTTTTCACGTACAACCACCAGTTTTTATACGTGGTATCAAAACATAAACACTGTAGCTTTTTTTTGATGCATGACATCAATTTATTCTTGCCCATCGAAAAGGTTTGTAGCAAACTCAATTTCCCCCCTGCGCCAGAGGCCGAACGCAACCGCCAGTGTGGATCCGCCGGTTGGAGCGCAGAGGCTGTCTTTGACAGTCCCATGCTTCAACTCGTGGTGCGTTTTGGTCATGTCTTCAGACTATACCAAAAGGTCAGTCAACATTGCACCCTACGAGAGGGTCCATTCGCGTCCCTGTAGCCCAGTTTTGCGGGCTGGTCTTCAAGTGACGCATTTTCCCGAGGTTAACAGCTATGTGCAGAATTGGTTCCATCAAGAGCAAGACGCCTGTACCCCCCTCAATGGCGCTCAATCTAATGCTGCCGCAGCAGGAAGGGCATGACAACTCCGGTTTTGCTATGGTTATGCAAGACCTGGAGGGCGTGTTCAGCCACTACAAAGACAAACCCCTGCTTTCATTGGCCTGCACCCCCGAGGGCGTGCAACTGGTCAACGACTACATGGAAGAAAAGGGTTTTGTGCAGGTTGCCCAGTGGGTGCCTGAAGTGGACAAACGCCCCGGCCTCAAGATTGAGGCCATGCCCCGTTACGTCTTCCGCAACTATGACTACCCGGAGGAATACCGCTCCCGTAGTCAGGAAGATCGCGAAAACCTGCTGCTGGACACGCGCCTTGAGCTGCGGGACTTATTGGCCGAGAAACAGAATGGCTTTGTCTATTCGTTCTGGCCCGATGTGCTGACCCTTAAAGAAATCGGTGATCCTGCCGACATAGCTGTATATTTTCGACTATGGAAAGACGATGGCCGCCTGACCGCGCGCAACATCGTGACCCAGTGCCGCCAGAACACCAACTACGCCATCGTGCGTTACGCGGCGCATCCCTTCTTTTTGCAGGGCTACACTGTGTGCGCCAACGGCGAGAACACGTTTTTCACCAAGAACAAAGAGTTCCAGAAGTCGCTGCACAGGGGCTATGTGGGTTTTGAATCCGACTCGCAGAACTTTCTGTACACCTTGCACTATGTCTTGCATGAGCTGCGTTGGCCCATCAAGTATTACAAGCACGTGATCACGCCCCTGCCTTTTGTGGAGGCGGAACAGCGCGCTGACCGCAAGGTGCTGAATCTTATTCGCGAATCCCTTGCGCACATGGAGATCAACGGCCCCAACACCATCATCGGCCTTCTGCCTGACGGCAAGATGATTACCTGCTGCGACTCCAAAAAGCTGCGGCCCGTTGTTGTGGGCGTAAACTCGGACATGGTGGCCATCGCCTCCGAGGTCTGCGGTCTGAACGCCATCATGCCCGACCGCGACATCTCCAACGACATCTATCCCAATGAACGGGAAATGGTGGTTATTGACAACGATCTGGCGGTGCAGCGATGGAATCAGTAAGAACTCAGGACGTAAGTGTTAACGACCTGCGCTGGAAGATAGAATACCGCCCCGATTTGTGCACCATGTGCGGCTCGTGCGTGGCGGCGTGTACTTTCAACGCCATTGAAGTGGGCATGATGCGCCGCAGCATCACGCTTTCGCGCAAGGCCTTTCCCGACCCGACGCAGGAGCATTCCGCGCGCCCGGTCATCATGCAAAAGGCCAGCATTCCCAACTCCTGCGTGGGTTGCGGCATGTGCGAAAAAATCTGCCCCAACGCGGCCATCAAACCCGTGCGCAACCAGGATACACGGTTTCCTGTGCTGGCGCGTCACCACGGCCCCGTCAAACGGGGCGGGCGCACCAACCTGAACCCGCCGCGCACGCTCGATTCCATCTTTGTGGGTCGCATCAGCCAGATGACCGACCCCGCACTGGATTCCGAGCGTCACACCTTTGATATCCGCTCGCCCCTTGGCCGCGTCATGCTTGCCAAGGAACTGCCCCTGCGCGTTGACGGCGACAGCCTTGTGCTGACCGAGCGCACCCCTCCGGTGCACTGGATTTACCCCGCCATCTTCAGCGACATGAGCATCGGCGCGCTCTCCACCCGCGCGTGGGAAGCCATTGCCCTTGCCGCAGCCTATCTTAATGAACACTGCGGCATGCCCGTGCGCATGTGCTCGGGCGAGGGCGGCATGCCCATCAAGCTGCTGGAATCCGACCAGCTCAAGTACATGATCTTGCAGATCGCCTCCGGTCACTTTGGCTGGAACCGCATCATCAAGGCCATGCCCCGCATGAAGACCGACCCGGCAGGCGTGCTCATCAAGATTGGTCAGGGCGCAAAACCCGGCGACGGCGGCCTGCTGCCCGCAGCCAAGGTGGCTCCGCACATTCAGGCCATCCGTGGCGTACCCAAGGCGACCCTGCATTCGCCGCCGAACCATCAGGGCCTGTATTCCATTGAAGAATCCGTGCAGAAAATGCACCTCTCGCTCAATGCGGCCTTTGGCTTCCGCGTGCCGGTGGCCATCAAGTGCGCGGCATCGGCCACGTCTGTTTCCGTTTACAACAACCTGCTGCGCGATCCTTACAAGATCTGCGGCGGGTTCTTCATCGACGGCATTCAGGGCGGCACTGGCGCTGCCAACGAGGTTTCGCTGGAGCATACCGGGCATCCCATTGTTTCCAAGCTGCGCGACTGCTACATGGCTGCCGTTGCCCAGGGGCTTCAGGGGCAGATTCCCCTGTGGGCTGGCGGCGGCATAGGCCTGACCGGAAACGCGGCTGCGGATGCCTTCAAGATGATCTGCCTTGGCGCCAACGGCGTTATCATCGGCAAGATCCTCATCCAGTTGCTGGGCTGCGTCGGCAATGAGCATGGCCGCTGCAATGCCTGTAATACCGGCAAATGTCCCACGGGCATATGCACCCAGGATCCGCGTCTGGTCAAAAGGCTGGATGTGGACAGGGGCGCGCAGAACATTGTGGACTACATGCTGGCCTTTGACTCCGAACTGCGCAAGCTGCTGGCCCCTGTGGGCAACAGTTCGCTGCCGGTTGGGCGTTCCGACGCCCTGGTTACCACGGACAAGGCTGTGGCCGACAAGCTGGATATCCAGTACGCCTGTTAGACTTTGGCGAGGAGCAGAACATGCTGCGCGTTAGCACGGTAGACGAACACAAGCGCATGTCCACCCAGGATTTGCTGCTGGCCATTGAGGCGGCGGTAGAGAAGGGTGAGACTGACTTTTATATTGAGGCCTCGGGCCAGCACGATATCGGCGGCCCCCTGTGGAACAAGGAAGGAAAAAAGCTGACCTTCAAGGTCAGCAACCCCGGTCAGCGGGTAGGCTCCATGTGCCTGCCCAACACGGAGATTCTGGTTGAAGGCTCCGCCTCGGCGGACGTAGGCTGGTTGAACGCGGGCGGGCGCATTGTGGTGCGCGGCGATGCGGGCGACACTGCGGCCCATTGCGCGGCAGCCGGTACTGTTTATATTGGTGGCCGCGCGGGTACCCGCTCTGGCTCCCTCATGAAGCACGACCCCCTTTATGAAGCCCCGGAACTCTGGGTGCTCAAGAGCGTGGGCAGCTTCTCTTTTGAATTCATGGGCGGCGGCAAGGCCGTTGTGTGCGGCCATGACAGCCAGGACATTGCCTCAGTCATGGGCGAACGCTCCTGCGTCGGCATGGTTGGCGGTGCTGTCTACTTCCGTGGGCCTGTTGGACAGCTGCCCAAGGACGTGCGCCTCAACCCCCTGGATGATGAAGATATCGCCTGGCTTGACGCTGGTCTTGACGACTTTCTGATGGCCATTGACCAGCCCAGCCTGCGCAGCGAACTGTGCGACTGGAGCCAGTGGCAGAAGATCACGCCGCTGCCGTTTGAGGAGCGCGGCCAGAAGGAAGTTGTGAGCCTTGGGCAGTTCCGCAGCAAGGAATGGATACCCAGCGGTATTTTCAGCGATGTTGCCCCCGATGACTTTATGGTCAACGGGCTGGTGGCGCGCGGCGATTACCGCCTGCGTGTGCCCATGTGGCAGAACGCCGAGTTTGCCGCCCCTTGCGAATTCAACTGTCCGGCATCCATCCCTACCCAGCGCAGACTTAATCTTCTGCGTGAAGGTAATGTGGAAGAAGCCTACCGCATGGTGCTGGATTACACGCCGTTCCCCGGTTCCGTCTGCGGCAGCGTGTGCCCCAACCCCTGCATGCAGAGCTGCACGCGCACTGATCTGGACAGCCCCGTGCAGATCGGCAAGCTCGGCTCCTGTTCTGCGGACATCACGGTCGATAAGCCCAAAACCCGCACCGGCAAGCACATTGGCGTGATCGGCGGCGGTGTTGGCGGCCTCACGGCTGCCTGGCAGCTTGCCCGCCTGGGCCACGACGTCACCGTGTACGAAGCCGACTCCGTCATGGGCGGCAAGCTTGAGCAGGTGATTCCCCGTGCCCGTCTGAACCATGACCTGCTGCGCAAGGAACTCAAGCGCATTGAGGACATGGGCGTGACCTTTGTGAACAATTGCCCTGTTGACGCCAAAAAGTTCGAGGAACTGCGCAAAAAGCACTCTGCCCTGGTGGTCGCCACCGGCGGGCATGTGCCGCGCATCTTCCCCTGGCCCGGACACGAAAAGATCGTGGCTGGCATCGACTTTCTGAAAGCCATCAACAAGGGCGAAAAGCCCGCCGTGCCCGACAGCGTGATTGTTATCGGTTGCGGCAACGCGGGTATGGACGCCGCAGTGGGCGCATACGCCATGGGCGCCAAGCAGGTGACCTGCATCGACGTGCAGAAGCCCGCCGCCTTTGCTCACGAAATTGAGCATGTTGAAGGGCTGGGCGGCAAGCTTGTGTGGCCCGTGCAGACCAAGGAAGTCACCGATAACGGCATCATCACCCAGGAAGGGACGCTCATCCCGGGCAAGATGGTCATTATCACCATTGGCGAATCGCCCGACCTTTCATATCTGCCGGAAGGTCTGGAAAAGTTCCGCGAATGGATCGTGCCCAAGCCCGACCTCAGCGTCATGGATGGCGTTTTTGCGGTGGGCGATGTTATCAAGCCCGGCCTGCTGGTGCATGCCATTGGCACGGGCCGCGATGCCGCCTTTGCCGCGGATGCCTTTGTGCGCGGCGAAACCTACACGCCGGAAAAGAAAAAGCTCGTGCCTTCCACGCGTCTGCACACGGCCTATTTTGCCAAGTGCCATGACCGTGACCTGCCCACGCCGCAGGATGAATTCTCCCGCTGCGTGAGCTGCGGCACCTGCCGCGACTGCAAGATGTGCCTCAAATCCTGCCCGGAGAAGGCCATTGACCGTAAAGAAACCGCTGGCGGCGGATTTGAATACGTTTCTGATCCTGCCCGCTGTATCGGTTGCGGCATCTGCGCAGGCATCTGCCCTTGCGGCATCTGGACCATGTATCCCAACTGGGACATGAGCTAGACCTCTGGCGGGCTTTTTGCCTGCCCTGAATGAATGCAAAGCCCCCTTTCTCCCACAAAACGGGTAAGAAAGGGGGCTTTTTGCGCCATTAGCGCCGGGCATCCTGCACTTTTGTTTAAAACAGAATTATTGCATACTGCCCACAGGCACGATTTCTTTGTTTCAGACCGCAATACAATTGTGTCCCTTTATACGCAATCGCAGTATGCGGTTTCACAGCCAGTCTTAGCAGGAGAAGTCCAATGGACGTTTTTGAAGCGCTGTTTACCCGGCGCAGCATACGTAAATTCACGGCTGAGCCTGTGAGCGATGAAGACTTGCAGCTCGTACTCAAGGCCGCCATGTGCGCGCCTAGCGCACACAACAAGCAACCCTGGCACTTTGTGGTTGTGCGCGACAAAGCTCTGCTTGCCTCCATTGCCGAGCGGCACCCCTATGCCAAAATGGCCGCTGAAGCGCCTGTGGTTATTGTGGTCTGCGCCAATCCAGATGAAGCCAAAGCTCCCGGCTACTGGCAGCAGGACTGCACTGCTGCGCTGGAGAACATGCTGATTGCCGCGCGTGGCCTGAACCTTGGCACGGTGTGGTGCGGTATGTACCCCTTTGAAGACCGCGTTGAACCTATCCGCGACCTGCTCAATGTTCCGGCCCAGATCAACATGCTCGGTCTTGTGGTCATGGGGCACCCTGCGCAGCCCTTTGCCGAGGCGGACAGATTCAACGAAAGCAAGGTTCACCTGAACGGCTGGTAAACAGCTTTACTCCGCAACATCGAGGCCTGGACTCATGGATTCACAACCTTTGCGCCCCGGCGCGGGCTGTGCGCCGCACATTGTTGTGGATGACGCGCAACCGGATGATATGGCGGCAGTGCAGGGCATTTACGCCTGGCATGTGCTACACGGGCTGGCGACGTTTGAAGAACTGCCACCCAGTGTGGAAGAAATGGGGCGCCGCCGTCAGGCCGTGCTTGCTCTTGGTTTGCCCTATCTGGTGGCCCGTCAGGACAATACTGTTGTGGGCTATTGTTACGCCGGGCTGTACGGCACGCGGTCTGCTTTCAGATTCTGTCTGGAAGATTCCATCTATGTTGCCCAACAGGCAATGGGGCAAGGTCTTGGGCATGCGCTGCTGCAAACGCTCATTGCGCGGTGCGAGCGCGGCCCCTGGCGGCAGATGGTGGCTGTTATCGGCAACAGCGGCAACGCTGGTTCCATTGCCCTGCATGCGGCGCACGGCTTCAGGCACGCGGGTGTGCTCCAGTCCGCGGGCTACAAGCTCGGCCAGTGGGTTGATGTTGTGCTGATGCAGCGGGCACTGGGCCTTGGAGACACCACCAAGGCACTGTAGCGGCAAAACCGTTGCATCAGGAATTGCCGCGCATTATAGCGTAAACAAAAAAGCCTGTTGCGGTAAGGAATGTGTCCTTCTCAGGAATATTCCAAACCGCAACAGGCCTTTGTTATTCTTGCAGGCAGGCTCAGGGCATAACTGCCAACCGTAGTGTTATACGCCCAAGGCGATCATGGCGTCAGCCACCTTGCGGAAGCCCGCAATGTTCGCGCCCATCACAAGGTTGCCCTTCTGCCCGAATTCTGCGGCAGTGGCGGCGGCGCGCTGGTGAATATCGTACATGATGTGTTTGAGCTGGTTGTCCACCGCTTCAAACGTCCAGCGCTGCATGCTGGCATTCTGCGCCATTTCAAGCTGGCTGACAGACACACCGCCCGCGTTGGCTGCTTTGGCTGGGCCGTAGGCAATGCCGGAAGCAATAAAGGCATGCACTGCGTCAAGCGTAGAGGGCATGTTTGCACCTTCCGCCACGCAACCGCAGCCGTTGGCCAGCAGGGTTTCCGCGTCCGCGAGGTTCAGTTCGTTCTGCGTCGCGCAGGGAAAAGCCGCAAAGCAGGGCACGTTCCACACGGCATTGCGCCCTGCGGGATAGGCCGCCACAGGCGTGTACTTGGCGGAAGAAACCAGATCCGCATAGCGGGTGAGGGGGCCGCGCTCGATTTCTTTCACCTGCTTGAGCACGTCCAGCCTGATGCCTTCAGGGTCATAGATCATGCCGCGCGAGTCGGAAACGGTCACGGGTTTTGCGCCCACCTGAATAAGCTTCTGGCAGCAGTGGATAGCCACGTTGCCCGCGCCGGAGACAGTGCAGACCTTGCCTTCAAGGCTCTGGCCGCGCGCATCGAGCATGGCCTGGGCAAAATACACAGCGCCGTAGCCTGTGGCTTCAGGTCGCGCCAGCGAACCGCCAAAGAGCAGGTTTTTGCCGGTGAGTACGCCTTCGTAGCGCCGGGTCAGGCGCTTGTACTGCCCAAAAAGAAAGCTGATTTCCTGGCTGCCCACGCCAATATCGCCAGCAGGCACGTCAACGGTTGCGCCAATATGCGTCCAGAGTTCCGTCATGAATGCCTGACAGAACCGCATGATTTCCGTCTTGGATTTACCCTTGGGGTTGAAATCCGAGCCGCCCTTGGCCCCGCCGATGGCAAGGCCCGAGAGCGAGTTTTTGAAAATCTGCTCAAAGCCAAGAAATTTCAGCACGCCCTGATTCACGCTGGGGTGAAAGCGCAGGCCGCCCTTGAACGGGCCCAGAGCCGAGTTATACTGAACCCGGTACCCCCGGTTAACCTGAACCTGTCCTGCATCGTCCATCCATTGCACGCGGAAGGAGACGCAGCGTTCCGGCTCCACAATCCGCTCAAGGATTTTCATTTTTGCGTATTCAGTTTGCTTGTCCAGGATGGGTTGCAGACTTTGCAACACCTCTTGCACTGCCTGCAAAAAAACAGGTTCATGGGGATAGGTTTCTTTAAGGTTATTTAACACTCGCTCAACATAAGGCATGTTGCTCTCCTGATAGGGGGGGTAAGGATTGCACAAAAAAACTTCCGCATAACATTGATTCAAGCAGGTTTTTTTTAGACAAGATGATGCAGTTTGACAAGAATTTAAAAAAATACCTAATCCGATATGAGGAATGTGACGCTTGCAACAAAAAGCCCCGGTCGGCTTATGTGGCTGACCGGGGCTGAACGGCTGGGGAAGCGGAAATTTCTGGATCAGCCAGCAAAAGGTTCTTGTTGAGCTTCCAGCGCAGAGTGTAACGCTTCGTCCAGTGTCGGGTGCGCAAACATGAAGGCATTGAGCGCAGAGCCGTGGTATTGCCCTATGAGCAGCAACTGCGCCGCTGTGACAAGGTGCGAAACCCCGTGCCCCAGAGCGGCAATGCCCACAATGCAGCCGTTCTGCCACACGATCTTGATAAAGCCCGACGCATCGCCCCCGGCCTGGGCAATGGCGTTGCCCATGAGTTGCGCCCTGGAAACAGCCACCGGCCCGCACAGTGCCAGGGCCTGCCTTGCGGTAAGGCCCACACGCATGATTTCCAGGCTGCCGTAAACGCAGGAAGGCACCGGCCCGGAAGCGTAGGGGCCGCTTTGCGCTCCAATAATGCGCCGCGCCACATACGCGCCCTGATGCTCCGCAGCATGCGCCAGAAGAGTTTGCCCGTTGATGTCGCCAATGGCGTAAACATTGGGGGCAGCCATAAGATGCTCGTCAACAGTGATGAATCCGCGCGCCTGAAGCGTGCATCCGGCTTTTTCCGCTCCAAGAGTATCCGTATTGGGCGTTCTGCCTACCGCCACAAGGGCCTTGGCGGCGGTCAGTTCCCTGCCGTCCTCAAGCACGAGCACAGCCGCGCCCTCGCGCGTTGTGAGCGATGTCGCTTTAACGCCTGTGATGCAGCTTATGCCGGTTTTGCCAAGAAGTTTGGCCATTTCCTGACCAAGATCGGCATCTTCCGTTGGGGCAAGGTGGGGTGCGGCTTCTACAATGGTGACCTTGCTGCCCATTGCGTTGAAAAAGTCGGCCATTTCAAGGCCGATAGCCCCCGCGCCCACAACAATCAGGCTTTCCGGTATGGCAGGCACGCGCAGCATGTCCGTGCTGTCCAGAACGGCATCATGGTCGGGCGTCATGCCGGGGAATGCGGCGGAGCGGGAACCGCCAGCAAGGATGATGTGCTCTGCCCGCAGATTCTGCACGGTGCCGTCAGCGCCTGTCACCATAACCTCAGAGGGGCTTGCACATGCTGCATGGCCTTCAATAAGCGTTACGCCAAGCTGTTCCAGCCCCTTGCTCAGGGTCTGGGATGATGCTTTGACAAAACGCTGGATGCGTTTTTGCAGAGCATCGTAATCCACTTCAATATTGCCTTTGGCAACGCGTTGGCGCTCAAGACCGCGCAACAATCCTTTTGGAGCGGTTGCGCCCAGCAGCAGCTTGGTGGGGATGCAGCCGCAGTTAAGGCATACGCCGCCCATATGGGTGCTTTCAACCAGCGCAACGGATTTTCCGCCACGGGCAAGTATGCCTGCGGCCTTGGCTCCGCCTGGCCCGCCGCCGATAATGACAACATCAAATGTATTCATGCGCTTCTCCGGATACTGGCAGTTGGGCATGTGGCGCACGCATGTTTATCACGGCGTGCCAGTCTATGGCCCTACTGAAGGCTGCTGTTATTAGGGGAAGGCCGCAGGTCCCGCACTGGGTGCAGTAACGAACGGCTTGTGGCTGAGCATGGTACGGTGTCTTGAGCACATTGTCACCATGCGAGGTCTGGCGGTGGGGATAGCCTGCATATGCCGAGGATAGGGGAAGCGCAGCGCTTTTACCGGGACAGCAAAAAATAATTTTTATAATCACGCATTTAATTAAAATCGGGATGATTTAATTGCATGAAATAACAGCATATTAATATTTATCTGTGTAACGCTGCGAGTGGTTGGCTTTTTTACTGTAAAGCCTGTAGTTTTGCTCCATACAAAGCGGAGGTTGTCCTCCCCCAGATTATTCCAGTCACTCCGCAAACTGAAGGAGAATCATATGGAAACCAGTGCAAGGAACGTTTTTTCCGGCAAAGTTGTTGCCGTTAACTCCGGCGCAGTCAATGATGAAGTGGAATTGGCAGTTGAAGGCGGTATCAATATTGTTGCTTCCATTACCAAGGTGAGCACCAAGAATCTTGGCCTCAAACCCGGCGCCAGCGCAATGGCCCTTATCAAGGCCAGCTTTGTGCTGCTGATGAATGATGCAGAAAACTACCTGCTCTCCACACGCAACCAGTTTGCCGGTACTGTGAGCAAGGTTACCCCCGGCGCGGTCAATGCCGAGGTTATTGTTGAACTGCCCGGTGGCGCTTCCATCGCCTCCATTGTGACCATGGGCAGCATCAAGAACCTTGGCCTGGAACCTGGCAAAAAGGTTACCGCCATTGTTAAGGCCTCGCAGGTTATTCTTGCTGTAGCCAAGTAGATCGATTCATCGAATTTAGGTTTGGGCCATTCTCACTGGCCTTGATCTGTAGCGGCTCTGCTGTTTGCAATAAACGGCAGAGCCGAATTTTTTGCTCTGACCTGCGCAATAACGTGCTGAAAGGTTATTATTTTTGAACGCCTGCCGCGTCTGACCCAAAAAAATATGACCTGACCATATAGCCTGCGGCCTCGCCTTCTGATATTTGAGGCGGCGCGGGTGGCTTGCACCGTGCCACGGCAAAGGGCAGGCCCCTGTAATACTCGTACTACTGGAATTTTATGAACAAAAAACTCGTGCGCGATTCCTTTGTGGTTGGGGCGGCGCTGTTCGCCATGTTTTTTGGCGCGGGAAACGTGGTGTTTCCCCCTTACATCGGCCTGACGGCAGGAACGCAGTGGTTCACGGGTTTTTTGTGCTATTACGCGGCAGATGTGGGCCTTGCCCTGCTGACAATATACGCCTTGCTGGCTTCTTCTTGTATTGACAGAAAGGAAGGGCTTTTCCACAGGCTTGGCGGAACCCCTGCAATGCTCATGATGCTGGCAATCATTCTGTGCATTGGCCCGTTGCTGGCCATCCCGCGCACCGGGGCCACTGCCTTTGCCATTTCTTTTGCGCCGCTTGGGTATTCGTCCAAGGGGTTCAGCCTTGCCAAGGTGCTCTATTCAGTGGCTTTTTTTGGCATTTCGACCTTGCTGGCATACCGCGAATCCAACATGGTGGATGCCATTGCCCGTTACCTTTCGCCCATCAAGATCGGCGGTTTTTTCCTGATTGTGTGCGCCGCCGTTGTGTGGCCGCTGGGAGAAATCAATCCCAACGTGCGCGACGCCAGGGTTGCCTGGAACAGCATCCTCGCCGGATACCAGACGCTGGATGTCATGGCCTCGCTGGTGTTCGGGTATATTATTGTGAATGCGCTCAAGGGCAAGGGCTATACATCCGGCAGCCAGAAGGCGCTTTCTGTTGGCTTGTCGAGCCTTGTGGCAGGCGTGCTGCTGTTCATAATCTATGGCGGGTTGTGCTACCTTGGTGCGACCGGCTCCGGCTTGTACCCGGCCGATACGGAAAAGGGCGCGCTGGTATCCGGCCTTGTGGGCGGGCTTTTTGGCCGTGCCAGCAACGTGCTGCTGGCTGTGATCATGACTGTTTCGTGCATGGCAACAGCGGTGGGGCTGATCGGCACCACCGGTACCTTTATTTCGCAGTTCAGCAAAGGGCGATTCAGTTACCGGGCGGTGGCCGTCACCACTGGCCTGTTCAGCATGGTGATCTCCAACGTGGGGCTCGACAGCATCATTTCCCTTGCGGCCCCGGTGCTGATCTTTCTGTACCCCGGCACTCTCGCTGTTATCGTGCTTTCACTGTTTGACAAGTTCATCAAGAACGACAACATCTTTCGTTTTGCCACCGTTGGCGCTTTGCTGAGCAGCGGCCTGAGCGTGCTTGAAGATTTTGGGCTGCCCGTTGGGCTGACGGCCATGCTGCCTTTTGAATCTGTGGGGCTTGGCTGGATTTTACCCGCCCTGATTTTTGGCATTGCGGGATTTTTTGTACGGCAGGGCAGGGGCAAGGCTTAATTTCAGGCAGTCGGCGCTGGCTGATATGCAGCCGCCTCACGGAGCCGGTATTTCAGGCGCTGCGGCGTCAATTTTGCCAAAGCATCTGTCGTCAATCATGATGTGCTGGGCTGTCAGCTCGTAAATCATGAAGCGCAGAAGTGCCGCGAGGTCTGCGCCGTTGCGTTGATACTGGGCCAGCAGAACGTTAGCCCTGTCCAGCAGGTGTTGATGTGCCTGTATGTGCGAAGGCGCATCCGGGTATCCAATCTGGTTCAGAATGTACTCCTCAAACTGAAAATGCTCCACCGTGTCCGCCAGCAGGCCTTCAACGGCGGTGCCAATTGTTTTTTTGTCAGCGCCGGAACTGTCCAGTTGCAGCAGGTTGTTGACTGTTGCAAAGAGGTTGCGGTGCTGCCGGTCAATTTCATCATGCCCGCATTCGTATGTGTCGCTCCACTGAAGGCGCAATGCGCTTGAAGGGCTGCAAATAAAATTGCTGATACTGCCGTCCAGATCCTCCACTATGACCTGATTGCGGCCGCCAATCTTGGCTCTGTACAGAGCCATATCTGCTCGTTGCATCCATTCTTCCACTGTGTCCGTTGCCCGACAGGCTGCCACGCCAATACTGACGGTAACCCTTGAATTAAAAGAAAAATTGAATTTTTCAAGGTGATCGCGTATATGCTCCGCGAGGGTTACGGCATCAAAAAAAGTGGATGAGGGCAAAACCACAACAAATTCTTCCCCGCCCCAGCGCCCCGGCACGTCAGTTGCGCGTATGTCGGTGCGCAGCATCCTCCCAAAACCTCGTAGCACTTCATCGCCAGCAAGGTGCCCGAACTGGTCATTGATGCGCTTGAAGTTGTCCAGATCCAGCATCAACAAGGTAACCGGATGCCCATAGCGGTGCATGCGCGCCATTTCCTGCTGCAAAATTTCTTCAATGCGCACACGGTTCCAGCAGCCGGTCAGTCTGTCCAGCAAGGCAGCCTTGCGCAAGGCCGCATCCGAGCGCTCCTTTGCCATGAGCGCAAAGCCGGTTGACACCATGATCAAGGAAATAAAGGTGACAATATAGAGAGTTACCTGAACCGGAGAGGTCTGAAAAATGCTCATTATCTGATGGGGTGCAACAATGGCTACACAGAATTTCCACGCAAGTGTGATAATTGACAGCCCAATGCCAAAGAGCATCAGGTTGCGCCCACGCACAGAAAAATCAAACTTGTAGCTTAACAGCGCCTTTTGCACCAGGAATCCCTGAAGAGCCAACATGGCATTGACCAACAGCACGCGAAATATGACTGAGTCAAAGAAAACGAGCACGCCAACAGTAATAATAAGGGGTGGCCCCCAGAACAGAAATCTGTATTTCGGATGTACCCCAAGAAAAATATGAACAGCATAGTAAAAAATTGCATATGAAATAGAAAACAAGGCATTCGCACATACAATAGATAAAAAATCAGGGATAGTTTCGCGCAGTGCAAAGAGAATATAACTTGTGGCATGGATGCACAGGGCCAACCCCCATTCGCGCAAACCATCGCCCGCGTGGCGTTCAGAAGCCGCAAGCGCAGACACCGCAAGTGTAATACAACCGGCGACCAGCATCACGAACATTGTTGGAATATGAAATTCCACTTTAGCTCCAAATTTACCTGAAACAAACTGGAAATATATCTGGTGTGATTACTTATAGTGTGATAAAGTATCATCTTTCAAATTATATAATATTGCAAAGGACGGCAACAAGATTGCCCTGTTAAATGAACAATTATCAATAGCGTTTATTGTTTTACTATAACAGCGTCACGACCATTTGGGCAGCGTGTTGTTTACACGTATACAACAAGAGCGGAACCCCCATTTGGGAGTTCCGCTCTTGTTGTTTGGTGTTTTTATAATGCAGCTATGCGTCAGTCGAGTGTGAAAATGGACTTGAAGTCTACATTTTCCAGCCACTCTGGCTGGTTACGCTTGTCAAAAATCATGTCGCCAAGCACAAGAAAGTCCATCTCTGTACGCATAAAGCAGGTATAGGCATCCAGAGGAGTGCAGACAATGGGTTCGCCACGCACGTTAAAGCTGGTGTTAACGACCATGGGGCAGCCCTGCTCACGCCGGAACGTGTCTATCAGTCCCCAGTAACGGGGATTGGTGCTGCGCGAAACGCTCTGGATGCGGGCAGACCAGTCTACATGCGTGATGGCCGGGACCGTGGAGCGTTGCAGATACAGCCTGTCGTAGAGCGGCAGCTCGCGCACGTTTTCCGGCAGTTGCGTGCGGTGCTTCTGCGCCACAGGGGCGCACACAAGCATGTAGGGCGACTTGGCGTCAAGATCAAACCATTCGGCGCAGTATTCTTCAAGCACAGAAGGCGCAAAGGGCCGGAACCCCTCGCGAAACTTGATCTTGAGGTTCAGCTTTTTTTGCATTTCAGGTCTTCTGGGGTCACCCAGAATAGACCTGTCGCCCAAGGCGCGGGGGCCGTATTCCATGCGGCCCTGAAACCAGCCAACCACAGCGCCGTCCGCCAGATGCTGGGCCACCGTGGAGTAGAGTCCTTCAAGCTTGGCGTATTCGCTGTAGGGGGCGTCAAAACGGCGTGCAACCCGCAGAACGTCGTTGCGCGAAAACTCCGGCCCAAGATAGGAGCCTTGCATGGCATCAATACCGTTGGGGGAAGGGCGCTCGTTGCCGCCCCATATGTGCCAGGCGGCCTGCGCAGCGCCCAGCGCGCCGCCAGAGTCGCCGGAGGCGGGCTGAATCCACACATTCTTGAAGATGCCGCTGCGTATCAGCAGGCCATTGGCAACGCAGTTCAGGGCCACGCCGCCCGCCATGACCAGATTGTCGCAGCCGGTCAGCTCGCGGGCTGTGCGGGCCAGCTTGAGCACGATGTCTTCCGTTACCTGTTGGATAGCCAGCGCCAGGGCCATGTATTCCTGGCCGATTTCGCTCTCCGCATCGCGTGGGGGAATACCCAACAGCTTTTCCCACTTGTCGCGCTTGTACATGCGCAGGCCGGTGGCATAGTCAAAGTATTCCATGTTCAACAGCAGGGAGCCGTCTTCGCGAATGTCCACAAGGCTGTCGCAGATGGCTTTTTTGAGCCTTTCCACAAGCTCCATGTCGCCATCGCCGTAAGGCGCAAGCCCCATGAGCTTGTATTCGCCCGAATTGACCTTGAAGCCGCAGTAAGCGGTAAAAGCCGTGTAGAGCAGGCCCAGCGAGTGCGGGAACTGCTGTTCTTTGAGAATGCGGATGCTGGCGTTCTCGCCAAGGCCAATGGTTGTGGTTGCCCATTCGCCAACGCCGTCAATGGTCAGGATGGCGGCCCTGTCAAAGGGCGAGGGATAAAAGGCGCTGGCAGCGTGCGAAAGATGATGCTCCGGAAAAAGCATCTTGGGCGAGCCGGGGCCGAGCTTGGCTATGGCCTCGCGCAGCATGGAGCGCATGAAGAGCTTTTCCTTGATCCATACTGGAATGGCAGAAAGAAAGCTGCGCAGGCCAGCCGGGGCAAAGCCGTTGTAGGTTTCAAGCAGGCGCTCGAACTTGAGGTAGGGCTTGTCGTAAAAAGCTACAGCCTCAAGATCGGCAATATTCAGCCCGCCCTCGCGCAGCACGTAGGCGGCAGCGTGGCTGGGAAATCCGGAATCGTGTTTGACGCGCGAAAAGCGCTCTTCGTGAGCGGCTGCCACAATTTTGCCGTCCACCAGCAGCACGGCTGCGGAGTCGTGATAATAGGCAGAAATGCCAAGAATGGCTCTGGGCATGAAGGCTCCCATGTGTCGTCGGCGCTGGGTGCGCCTGACCAGATGCTGTTAAAAAACAGAATAAATAAAAGGCGCTATGGCCGAGCCGCTGGTCATCACCACAAGTACGCCAAACAGCAGCAGAACGAGCACAAGGGGAAGCAGCCAGAATTTTTTGCGCTGCATAAAAAATTGCAGCAGGTCTTTAAGAAAATCCATTGATATCTCCTGAAGGAACAAATCCTAAAACGGATGTTCCAGATCTTTTGCTTCAAAGGTATGGTCGCGCGAAACAAAGGTGGAATCCGTGCTTTTTTTCCAGCCTTTGCGGCGCATGGGGTCATGCCCGAAAAGGCGCATGACAAGAGCCAGCGGGGTCACAATAACAAAAAATATGCCGCTCAGCAGCAGGCGCGACATGATGGAGCCAAGCAGCAGGGAAAGACCCAGCCAGAGCTTTGCCAAAGGCGAATACAGACGGGGCCAGATCATGCCCGCCAGCAGCAGCCCCAGAGCAAGGGGCAACAGGGTGAGCGACTTGGTAAACATGACGGCCAACAGACATATCAATGTCATGGCCATAGCGGTATCGGCGCATTCCTTGTTGCTCACGGCAGCAGGCAAAAAGCCGAAATGTAGTTTGCGGTGTTGCATCAGTTTCCTCTTGCAGCGGGGGATGATTGCAGGGCGTCGCGCACGTATGGCTCAAGAATGTCTGCGGCAACAGCGTTGCCAAAGGCATTCCAGTGCTTGTCGCAACTGAAATACAGGTCGGGGTATTTGACGCCGCGTGCAAGCATGGCAGGCATCAAGTCCACATAAGTCGCGCCTGTGCGGCCAGCCAGTTCGCGCAGCTTGCGGGCAAGGGGCGGCTCCTTGCCGTCATAGTGTTCAAAATCCTGATAGGCAGGAATGGTGAACAGAATAACCTTGCGGTTCCCCGCTTCGGCCACAAGCTGCTCGAGTGAATAGCGCATGATGTTCCATTCGTTCTCGGGCACAGAATAGTACATGGAGCCGCCCGAAGGATCATTGGTATTCTCGGGTGTCCAGCGAGGGACAAGCTTCATGTTTTCGATCTTGAAATCATTCAGGTAAATAGCAACCCGGTACAGACAGCTCCATTCCAGCAGGGTGAGCTTGAAGCTCTTTGCCAAGGACTGAACTTTTGTAGGCTGGGGCAGCTTTTTAACCGGGTAAAAAAGCTTGTAATCAGGATAATCGCCAACCAGATATGGGCGGTAATCGTCCGTGTCCTGCGTGTAGTAGAAATCCAGGCTGTTATCTTCAAAATCATTGCGGGGCAGAATGCCCAGCAGAACGACATCGTGCCTGAACTGTTTAACCATATGCTTGTATTGAAGCCATTCCTGAATGGTGCCAAAGCCGCCGGACGTGCCAAAATTGAGCACTTCCTTGCCGGTCGAAGCCTCAAGCCGGTTGGAGAGCCTGTCTTCTGACCTGTTGCCCCAACCTTCAATAAAAGAATCGCCCAGAATAACAACGCGCGGCTGGTCTGCATCCTTGGTGCGCTCCTTGTCGCGCATGCCAAAGGCATTGGAAGCGTACTGGGCCGTAAAGCAGGGCTTTTTGTGCAAATATGTGGATGAAGGGTGGTGCCATACGCCAAAATGCTCGTCGCTGAACGTCCAGAACTTGCTGTTAACGTTCACCAGGCTGTAAGACGGCATCTGAATGTTTGTGTTTATATACTTGATGTAGAAATAGGATGCCACCTCAAGCATGGCTATCAGCATAAACAGAAAAATCAGGAATCTTTTTAGCATAAAGGAGTGGTTGAAAGAAAGTTTCGGGGTTCAGGCGTGTGGGGCTTCCTCACCGAAGGCGGTACCTGAACAAAAAGGCCAAAGCGAGAGCATAATCAAGTAGACCATATATGCCTGCTTTGCCAACTTTTCAAGCACGGTTTTGCGGGGGCAGAAACTCTATATCCCCGTAAGGCGCGGCCTGCGGCACCTCACTATGTAATCAGAATTGAAAATAACCGCACAAAAATCCGTTTTTGCAGGATTTTGTGCGGTTATTCAATTTTATGCAGATGCGAACAGATGAAGTTTTTGTACGGTTATCTGATTTCACGTGTGGTGTGAAAGGTTATCTGCGGCCATTCTTCAATAACTCTTGAGAGCCGCCATTCGCTGCTGGAAAGGATGGCAAGGCAGTCGTCGCCGTCGTAGGCGAGGTTTGACTGCTGGTCGGATTTAAAGGACTCCAGCGCCGCCCGGTCACTGGAGGTTATCCAGCGCGCGGCAGAAATGGGGCAGGGCTCGTACAGGGCGATAACGCCGTATTCGGCCTTGAGTCGGGCAATGATAACGTCAAACTGCAGCACGCCAACCGCGCCAAGAATGTGCGAGCTGTCTGTGATCGGGCGAAAAACCTGAATGGCCCCTTCTTCCGCAAGCTGTTTCAGGCCTTTGGCAAGCTGCTTGGAGCGCAGGGGGTCTGCCAGCTGCACGCGGCGAAAATGCTCGGGCGAGAAATTGGGAATACCCGTAAACTTGAGCACTTCTGAAGTTGTGAGCGTGTCGCCGATTTTCAGCGTGCCGTGGTTATGCAAACCGATAATGTCGCCGGGCCAGGCATCTTCAACGCCTTCACGGTCTTGCGCCATAAAGGTGATTGCCCGCGAAAGCTGCACCTCTTTGCCGATGCGGTGGTGCTTGACCTTCATGCCGCGCTCGAACCTGCCGGAACATATGCGCATAAAGGCAATTCTGTCACGGTGGGCGGGGTCCATGTTTGCCTGAATCTTGAAAACAACGCCGGAAAAATCTTCTTCAAGCGGATTGACCACGCGCTCGCCCGTGGCGCATTCCGCCACGCGGGGGATTGGGCCGGGGGCAAGACGTACAAGAGTGTCGAGCAGTTCCTGAACGCCGAAATTGTTGACCGCGCTGCCAAAAAACACCGGCGTCTGCTTGCCCTTGAGGTACAGTTCCTTGTCAAAAGGAAAGCCCGCGCCTTCCAGCAGGTCAATCTCGGTGCGCAGTTGCTCGGCGGCGTCTTCACCAATCAGTTCGGCAAGTTGCGGATCGTTCAGTCCGTTGATGACCAGAGCTTCCTTGGGGCGGGAGGTCTTTTTGCCGTCCTCCGCAAAAAAACGGATGGCCTGCCGCTCGATGTCGTACACGCCCTGAAAGCTCTTGCCCATGCCAATGGGCCAGGTCATGGGCGCGGCCTGAATGCCCAGGGTCTGCTCAATATCACTCAAGAGGTCAAAGGCATCGCGGCCTTCGCGGTCAAGCTTGTTGATAAAGGTCAAAATGGGCGTGTCGCGCATGCGGCACACTTCCATGAGCTTGCGGGTCTGCGTTTCAACACCCTTGACCGAGTCAATGACCATGAGGGCGGAGTCCACAGCCGTGAGCACGCGGTAGGTATCTTCCGAAAAGTCCTGGTGACCGGGCGTATCAAGCAGATTGATGATATGATCGGCGTAGGTGAACTTCATCACCGAGGATGAAACGGAAATGCCGCGCTCGCGTTCAACTTCCATCCAGTCAGAAGTGGCATGGCGCTGGGCCTTTTTGGCCTTGACCGCGCCCGCCATCTGGATGGCTCCGCCGAACAGCAGCAGCTTTTCCGTGAGGGTTGTCTTGCCTGCGTCAGGGTGGGAAATAATGCCGAAAGTGCGGCGTCTGAGCGCTTCGCGACTCATGGCCGATGATATGTTTGTTTGCATAAATCTGCCTGGAATTCAGAGGTCAGGAGTGTGCCGGTGGGTCAGAATCCGGCTGCATAGCGGCACAAAGGCCTGCCGCATTAAGCGATGGCTGGCTGCGCGGACCCGGCAAAAAAGCAGCACGGCGAATGCCGTGCGTTTGCGCTGCGCTGCAACCATCAGCATCCACACCGTGAGGACAAAATCTCACGAAACACAGCGTGGGCCGTGCATTTGCCAAAACGACAATTTAACCACTTACTTTAAGGCAGTCAAACAGTTTGCATGGGGTGACTGCTTGAATTGCAGATGCCCGGCAGCAGCATGAGCCGCAGGTTCCGCAGGTTGCAAACTGTGAAGGATGTTGCGCACAAGCCCATATGCTGGATTTTCTGGTATGTTTTTTTAATGGGTGTTCAGTCCACACGCAACATGGCAACAAGGTCGCGCAACCTGTCCCTGATGCTCATAAAGGCTTTGACCACATCCGGGTCAAACTGGCTGCCAGTGCCTTTGATGATTTCACGGCAGGCCTCGTCAAAGCTTTTGGCCTGGCGGTAGGGACGTGATTGCAGCATGGCAGAAAGACTGTCTGCCACGGTGATAATGCGCGCGCCCAGGGGAATATGCCCGCCTTTAAGCCCCTGTGGGTAACCGTTGCCGTCAAAACGTTCGTGGTGGGCGCGCACCATATCCACAATGCCGCAATCCCGAAGGCAGGCTATGGGAGCAAGAATGTCGGCCCCCATGTCTGGATGCCTGCGGATTGCCAGCCATTCCTTGGGAGTAAGAGCGGATGTTTTGGCCAGAATGTCGTCAGGAACACCAATTTTGCCAAGATCATGCAGGTGACCAGCCACATGGATTATATCGGCAGCCTGGTGCCCCAGGCCCATCGCAAGGGCCAAAGCCTGCGAAATGATGGCAACTTCTTCTGAATGGGCGAGGGTATAGGTATCCTTGGCGTCTATGGCCTTGCCGAGTGATTCAGCAAGCTGGTGGATGATTTCTGTCACCGCAGAGCTGCAAGGAACGAGTTTTTCGCGGCGGGTGGCGCTTTCGGCAAGGTTAAGGCGAGAATGACACAACATTACGTATCCTTATGGTCGGCGAAATGCGCGGCTCACGTTCAGACGTGCAGGCAGGATTGAAAACACTCTTAAGATGAGGTCTCGAATTAGCAGGTTTGAAATTTAATTTCAATGTCAAATTAGCCACATCCGTAAAAATTTGCAAGGTAGATAATACACATAATAATCAGAAAATGGTATTCAATAACAGCATGTTATAAATATATAGCAACTCATAACCTGCGAAGCTGATTTCGTAACAAAGCCTGATCGCCACGCAAAACAGGGCCGCCCCAATGGAGCAGCCCTGTTGTTTGTACATTGTGCGCCCGGATCTAGCGGGAGCGAAACTTATTCTTCAATCCAGCTTCTGGCCCGCTCCACAGCGCGGTGCCACTGGTGCAGCAGTTCCTGCCGACGGTCTTCGGGCATGTTGGGTTCAAAGCGGCGGTCAAGTTTCCACTGGGCGCAGAGCTGTTCTTCGCTTTCCCAGAATCCCACAGCAAGACCGGCAAGGTAGGCCGCGCCAAGGGCGGTTGTTTCCGTAACCATGGGGCGCTCAACAACCACGCCTGTGAGGTTGGCCTGGCACTGCATGAGCATGTTGTTACGGCTTGCGCCGCCGTCCACGCGCAGGGTGGTCAGGGGAACGCCCGCGTCTTTCTGCATGGCCTCCATGATGTCGAGGGTCTGCAGAGCAATGGATTCAATCGCCGCCCTGGCAATGTGCCCGCGGTTGGTGCCGCGCGTGATGCCCACCATGGTGCCTCGGGCGTACTGATCCCAGTAAGGAGCGCCCATGCCCACAAAGGCGGGCACAAGGTACACGCCGCCGTTGTCCGGCACGGTGATGGCAAGGCTTTCCATTTCAGAAGAATCGCGGATAAAGCCAAGGCCGTCGCGCAGCCACTGCACCACTGCGCCGCCCACAAAAACGCTGCCCTCAAGGGCGTAATAACGGCCCTTGGGCGTTTCCCACGCCACGGTGGTCAGCATGTTGTTTTTGCTTTCGCGGGCCTTGGTGCCGGTGTTGAGCAGCAGGAAGCAGCCCGTGCCATAGGTGTTTTTGGCCATGCCTTCGGTCATGCAGGCATTGCCGTAGGTAGCGGCCTGCTGGTCGCCAGCCACGCCCGCAATGGGCACAGCCTGACCGAAAAATTCGGGATGGGTCTGAGCCATAACACTGGAGGAGGGAGCCACTTCGGGCAGCATGGCGCGCGGCACGCCGATGATTTCAAGCAGTTCATCATCCCACTGGCCAGTGTGGATGTTGAAGAGCAGGGTGCGGCTGGCGTTGGAAGGGTCGGTCACATGCGCGCCGCGCTTGCTGAAGTTCCAGATAAGCCAGGTATCAATGGTGCCGAAAAGCAGTTCGCCCGCTTCGGCCCTGGCGCGCGCGCCGGGCACGTTGTCGAGTATCCAGCGCACCTTGGTGCCGGAAAAATAGGCATCAAGCACAAGGCCGGTTTTCTGACGAATAACCTCAGCCTTGCCCGCAGCGCGCAACTGGTCGCAAAAGCCGGCCGTGCGGCGGTCTTGCCACACAATGGCATTGTATACGGGTGCGCCGGTGGCCTTGTCCCACACAACTGTGGTTTCGCGCTGGTTGGTGATGCCAACTGCGGCCAGTTCGTTGCTCTGCACGTTGGCGTGTTTCAGGCATTCCTTGGCAACATGCGACTGCGTGTCAAAGATTTCATTGGGGTTATGCTCAACCCAGCCGGGCTGGGGGAATATTTGGGTGAATTCCCGCTGCGCAACCTGAACAATATTGGCGTCGCGGTCAAAAAGAATGGCGCGCGAGCTGGTAGTGCCCTGGTCAAGAGACAGAATGTATTTATGAGCCATATAATCCTCCGAAAGCATTGTTGATGTTTGTTGCCGCAGCGCGCAGAAGTCTGAAAACCTGTACGCTGGGCAGCACGGAGTTGCTCAAAACGGTCTAGAGCAGGCCTATGCCCTTGCACACAACATAGGCAAGCACAGCGCCGACCATGGGAGCGCACACCGGAATCCAGGCATAGGCCCAGTCAGAAGAACCCTTGCCGGCAATGGGCAGCACCGCATGCGCAATGCGGGGGCCAAGGTCGCGGGCGGGGTTGATGGCGTAACCGGTGGGGCCGCCAAGGCTGAGGCCCAGAGCCCACACAAGGATGCCCACCATGTAGGGGCCGTAACCAGAAGGCAGGGTGCCATTGTTGGTGTGGAAAATGGCAAAGATGCCAAAAAGCAGCATGAACGTGCCGATAACTTCGCACAGGAAGTTCTGACCGTAGCTGCGGATGGCAGGGGCGGTGCTGAAAACAGCCAGCTTGAGGCCTGGATCTTCAGTGGGTGCCCAGTGGGGCAGGTAGGCAAGCCAGACAATGGCAGCGCCAGTGAAACCGCCAGCGATTTGCGCAAGCATGGTTACGAAAGCCTGACTCGCGCCGTAGACGCCAAGCATGGTTTTGGCCAGGGTCACGGCCGGATTGAGGTCAGCCTGGGGCGCGCCCAGAGCCACCGAGGTAAATACGCCGAGCATAACGGCAAAACCCCAGCCCGCGGTAATAACAATCCAGCCGCCGCCGTTGCCCTTGGAGTCTTTAAGCAAAACGCAGGCAACAACGCCAGCACCAAAGGTAATCAGCATCATCGTTCCAAAAAATTCACCAAGAAGGTTGGTCATGGGCAGATCCTTCACAAGTAGTTGATATGGTTGCAAACCTTGCGGTTTGCCATCTCCTGTTCCAATAGCTTGCTGGTAAAATGGGGGGACTGCTTGGCGCAATGTTCCTTTCTGCTTGGATGCCGAAGGCTCTTTGGTATTTAGGTGTCGTTTTACAAAACGTGCGTGTCTGATGCAGATTGAGCCAAAGCATCACAATTGGTTATATGTTTGTAAGGAATACTAATCCTATATTTGATATATAATGGGATGAAAAAAAGATTGCAAGTACATTACAATTGTTACAAACAGTAAAAATTATCATTCTTAAATATCAGTTCATTCGGGTCGTTTGTAGCATAAAATTGTCAGCAAACCAAAAAGGCCGCCCGAAGGCGGCCATGTATAATGGGAATAAAAGGCGCATCAGCCGTTAGTTTTCATGTCGCGTATAAGGCCTTGCAGTGCAGCCGCCTGCTGGGAGAGGGCACCCACTGCCTTGCTTGCGTGATCCATAGCCTGCGCTGTTTCGGCAGAAATGGTTGCGACTTGCTCGACTGATCTGTTGATTTCTTCGCTGGTTGCCGACTGCTGCTCGCTTGCAGCGGCAATTGCCTGGATTTGATCGTTAACATGCTCTACATACTCAAGTATTTGCCGCAATGCGTCGCCAGAACGGGCAGAGAGCGTGGTTGCCTCTTCAATGGCTGCGCCCACGTCTTCCACATTATCAATATTTTTTCTCGTGCCTTGCTGAATGCCGCTGATGGCATCCCCAACTTCACGGGTGGCTGTCATGGTTTTTTCTGCAAGTTTGCGCACTTCATCAGCCACCACGGCAAAGCCCCGGCCTGCATCGCCAGCACGGGCAGCCTCAATGGCGGCGTTGAGCGCAAGCAGGTTTGTCTGGTCGGCAATATCCGCAATGACGTTCATGATCTGCCCAATGGCTTCGGCCTGTTTGCCCAATGCCCCCATATCCTGCTTGATTGCCAATGATTTTGCATGAATGGACTTAATGTTCTCAACCGCAGTGCTCACAATCTGCACGCCTTCAATGGTCTGTTTTTGAGCGTTGCCAGAAACCCCTGCTGCGAGTTGGGCATTTTTGGCAACCTCAAGCACTGTCGCATTCATTTCTTCCATGGCGGTGGCAGTTTCGTGCACACGGTTTGACTGTTCATCCGCTCCACGGCTGGATTGGGTTATCTGCGTAGAAAGCTGCTCCGCAGCGCCAGAGATTACTTCAACTACTTCTTCAAGTTGCTGGGCTGCCTGCAACATGCCTTCCGCCTTGGCCCTTTCAGCCATCAGCTTTGATTGCTGGGCTTCGGCAGTTGCCTTGCGGGCTGTTTCGGCTTGCAGTTCTGCCTCAGCCTGCCGCGTTGAGGCCTGGGTGAAGCTTTCGCTCAGTTTGTCGCGCATCTCGCGCATGGCGGCAAACAGGCCGCAGTTTTTACGGCTGCCGTGCAGGCTCATATCCACTTCAAGATCGCCGTGGGCAATTTTGCGCGCCACTTCTGCTACATCGGCAGGTTCCGCTCCCAGTTGCGCCATGAATGATCGGATTGTAAAAAATGCCCCAAGCGAGCCAGTAATAATTGAAATTCCGGTCAGAACCCATTGCAGGATCAGGCTTGCGGCAAGCTCGTCCTTTAACGTGTCCAGGTTATGGCTTGCCACGCCGGTCTGTTCTTCAATAAATGGTTCCAGAGCAATTGTGAGGGCTTCTGTGGCATTGTCGAAATCTTCCATGAGTTCGTTGCCAGCCTCTATGCCCTGGTTGATGTAAGTATCAGCCATCTTGCGGCCCAGCGCGTACATGGCGTCGAACGACTTGACCAGTGCGGCAAGCCTCTCCTGTGATTTTTTGTTGTTCTCAAGAGCGAATTTGTTTTCGAATTTTTTTGCATGCTCATGAAAGGTATCGGCGGCTTCCTGCGCCTCTTTGTACCCATCAGGGCTGTGCGTTGCGGAAACGTCAGACAGGAATTGCTGCACCTGCACGGTTTGCAGCTTCATATCCGCAGCCAGCATGGCCAGCGGCATGCTTTCATCGGCCGTCGTGTCGGCTAGGAGGTCGGCCTGGCTCAGGTTATGGCGCATAATCAAGGCGCTGAGCAGTATCAGAAAAAAAATGGAACCAAAGCCCAGCCAAAGCCGGGTTGCTACTTTTAACTGCATGGTGCGCCTCCCCCAAAAGCATGAGGTTGAATGGCCCGCAGCAAGTGCGGACAAAAGTATTACACAGTTATAAACTAATGAAATTGATATGTTAAACGTGGAAATAATTCTCGCAGTTGCCATGAACCACGGAGTATGTGATGCCCTGCAAAGCTGCCTGGAATGCAGATGGGAGCATTCCAAGCATTTTGGTTATAAACAGCCTAATGCGCCTTGCGGACTGTGTCCATACACTGAGGCGTGAAAATATTGCTTATCGATTTCAGAAACTGCGGGATGCGCGTGCGCAAAGATTGCTGCACCAACGCAAAAAGGCCGCCCGGTGATGGACGGCCTTTCGCAAGGAAAGACTGCACTCAGGAGCTTCAGCCCTGATTTTTCATGTCGCGGATAAGCCCTTGCAGCACCTGCGCCTGCTGCGCAAGACCATCAACGGCATGCGCGGCATTTTCCATTGTCTGAGCCGTTTCGGCAGAGATGGTTGCAACCTGCTCAACAGACTTGTTGATCTCCTCACTGGCGGCAGATTGCTGTTCGCTTGCAGCGGCAATGGCCTGTACCTGATCATTCACCAGGTGAACAAGCTCAAGAATCTGCTTAAGCGAATCGCCAGAGCGAATGGAAAGCTTGGTCGCCTCCTCAATGGCGCTGGCGCTCTGTTCCACATTCAGAATATTTTTTCGCGTCCCGGCCTGAATATCGCCAATGGCCCGACCCACCTCCTGAGTGGCAGACATGGTTTTTTCCGCCAGTTTGCGCACTTCATCAGCAACAACGGCAAAGCCGCGCCCGGCATCGCCTGCCCGGGCGGCTTCTATGGCGGCGTTGAGCGCAAGCAGGTTGGTCTGGTCGGCAATGTCGGCAATAACGCCCATCACCTGCCCGATGCTTTCGGCCTGCTTGCCCAGCACGTCCATATCCTGCCGGATGGCAAGGGATTGCGTGTGCACCGACTCAATGCCCTTGACCGCATCGTTGACAATCTGCGCGCCTTCCAGCGCCTGTTGTCGGGTCTGGTCTGCAATGCCGGCGGCCTGTTGCGCATTTTGGGCAACTTCGCGCACGGTGGCATTCATTTGCTCCATGGCCGTGGCTGTTTCACGCACACGGCCTGACTGATCGTCAGCTCCGCTGCGGGATTGGTCTATCTTGACCGCAAGATCCTGCGAAGCGCTGGAGACAATTTCGACCACATTTTCCAGTTGGCGGGCAGCGTGGAGCATCCCTTCGCTTTTGGCGTTCTCTGCAAGAGCTTGCGCTTTTTGGGCTTCCGCAAGGGCTTTTCTGGCTTCTTCGCGGTCATACTCGGCTTCGGTCTGTGCAGTGGAAGAAGCCTTGCGGTAGGTTGCCAGATTGTCTGCCGTGCTGTTCAGCGCCAGAGCCAGAGTGCTCAGGCTGGCAAAACTTCCGGCAGCGAGGCGTTCATCTGACTGCTGGGCGCCAAGGGTAGAGGCAAAAGACACACACTGGCGCATGGCGCGCAGATCCCTGTTGGTCAGGAAATATCCTGCGCAATACACCAGGCAAATGGCAAAAATAAATTCGATCCACATCAGGGTGCGCCGCGATGCGATGTCATCATTCATTTCGGCCATGGCTGTTTCAGCAAGGGTGGTAATATTTGCGTAAAATTTTTCAAAATGTTCGCGAAATGCCACGGCATAGGGCGTGGCTTCCTTTTCATAGGTTTTGTAGGTGAGGTAGCGCTGGTCCGCGGGGATATCCTTTAAGGGAGCAACAAGGCTCTGCCCGTTGTTCATGAATGCAATGGCCGCCTCATGAGCTTTATCCGTCAAAGCTTTGGAGTCTGCGGGCAGCTTGAGGGAGGAGAGTGTGGCAAAGTGTTTTTTAACGGCGGCAATGGCTGTGTCTATTTGCTTGAGATCTTTGTCAATATTGCTGCCAAGCATGCTGTTTCTTGTTAAGCGACTAAAATAATTTATATTTTTTGTTACTTCCAGGGCAATAATTCTACCTGCGATGGCGGTATCGCGGGTGTGGGCATATTTGATCTCAATATTGTTAATTGCCTGCAACGAAAAACAAAATAGCCCGACCATGGCAATGGCCCCAACAGAAATAGTGAGGATGAATTTTCCGCGTAACGTATGCAGTATCTGGCTGATCAAAACAGTTCCTCCATTGGCAATAGTAATAACAAATATGAGCGATTTACAGCGCAATATTGCTAACAAGTCGCATCGGCAGAAACTGTTTTCTGTTTATCAAAGCCGCGTCATGCGTTGGTATCAATAGTAGTGATGCTGCAATTTCATTTTCGGAATTTATGTTACATTGTTTATGTTTCATAAATATAAATATTTTTTTCACATGCTGACAATCGTGCGAAAAACAAATGTCTAAAAATACAGTATTCGATAATATTTGCTTTGGAAATAGTGCCATAATTTTTGTAGTGATGTTAATGATATTGTCCTGACTTTACAGTGTGCTGTTATTAAAATTGAGCTATCTAGTTTACGAATTGATTGCTACTGCCTTGGTAGTGTGCATAGGTCTTCTGCACTAAAAACTGTTCATAATAACGCGATTCATACTTTTACAGTATTTTAAAGAGATGATGAAGCTCAATAATATTTTTATCCCATCTGTCTTTTTACTATATATCCGGTATAAACATGAAAAAAATTTATCCGATAAGTTGATTCCCTTGGAACGGTCTCAATTGATTGGCATGTACCCTGTTTCAAGACATTTTTTATAGTTCTTTTTCAGCATAAATATAATGAGTTATCACACTGTTTGTATCCTGAAAAATTACCTCCATTTCCTTATTATTGATCGAATCAGCAGGATATATGGTTTGTTACCAATATTTTGACAGGAAACAAAAATGTACTGGAACAGATATTGCTAATAATTTCAGGCAGGCAAAAAAATAAAATCTGACAGTCAGTGAGATGGTAATGAACAAACATAGACTTATGAGTATTTTTCGATTTGATACGATCAGGGGGCGTATTCGCGCCTATACTATTGCCATTGTCTGCATTCCAATTACCATTGCGGCGCTTTTTTTTATTTTCTTTCAGCAGGAACGGCTTATTGAAAATGAAAAAAAACAGCTTGCTGAAATTTTGGGTCAAAATAAAAATACAATTAAAGCCTATGTAGATGTGTGCTTTCAGGATGTGTTATTTTTGACAAAGGTTATTAAGGCACACAGATCAGATATGGAGAGTGCTGCAAAAGAATTTAGCGATTACGATGAAAGCCATACAGGCATTTCTGCCGCTGTATTTGTCAATGCACAGGGCATTTCAGAAATTGACTCTATGGGCAAACCTGGTTTGTACGGTGGCGACAGGTATTATTTTAAACAGGCAATGATGGGCCTCAGTGCAATTACTACAGGAATCAAAGGGCGGGTTTCCGGCAAGCCTGTGTGCATGTTTTCAATGCCAGTGACGAATCAGGCTGGGGAATTTGACGGAGTCGTATTTTTATCCATTCTCGTGGGCGAGCTGGACGCATGGCTGCACGGATCTTTTGTGCCGGACAAGCAGGGGCTGATACTGTGCGATGCGCAAGGAAACATACTTGCACCCCACAGGGCAGTTGCAAGCAATGCAGATGATGCTGCAAAGCAAATACCCTTGCAGCTTATGCAACTTGGCGAAGCTGGTCAGATATTCGTGAACGATCAGGGCGTGCGCATGCTCGGCGCTTCAGTTGCCGTTGGGCATGGTGGTTGGCGGCTGGTGTATTTTCGGTCAGTAGACGAAATTCTGGCAGGATACCGGTGGCTTACTATTTTTGTTGGCCTTGGATCGCTCTGCGCAGTATTGTTTATGATGCCACTGATGCTGCGCTTTTGCCGCAGCATTGAAGCTCCGCTTGAGGAGCTTACGGCCTATGCGCTCGAGCTGCGTAAAAACAATTACGAGGCAACAGGGCAGTTGTGTGACCAGAAGAATATGCCCAGCGAACTCAGGATTCTGTTTGATGCGTTTACAGTAATGAGTTTCAGGGTCGCCAGGCAGATCAAAAAGGCCGAGGCTGTGAGCCTGAAAGACGCTCTCACAGGCCTGCACAATCGCCGTTTTTTGCAGGCTATGGGGGCGGAATTCCTTAAAAAAACGCATTCAGCAGGCCAGCAGTGCGCTTGTCTGATGCTTGATATCGACCACTTTAAAAGTATCAACGACACTTTTGGGCACAATGTCGGCGATATGGTGTTGCAGCATACCGCACGGATAATCAATGCCAGCGTGCGCAGTGCAGACCTCCTTGTGCGCTACGGAGGCGAGGAGTTTGTGGTTCTTGTTGCCTGTAAGGATGCCCGGCAAGGTGAAGAGCTTGCCCACCGCATACGACACGCAGTAGCAGCACACCCCTTGCTGAGTGACGGCAACGAGCTTTCGGTAACAATAAGCATCGGGGTGGCTGTATGCGCAGATATGGCGGATATGGCGGAATCACCAGAATCAGCAGAGGCGGCACTGGCCGTCATGCTGATCCGGGCAGACAAAGCCCTGTATGCCGCCAAGGAAGCTGGGCGTGATGCCGTGGTGGTTGCAGCCTGAGGCGGCAACCGCAGATATGCGTTGTGGAACGCTGCGCGAATCGGGCCAGCCCTTTTGTTAATCAGCCATACTGCGCTTTTTGCAGATTAAGCGTCGGATGGCTGGCAGGTTTTGCCGCTGATTTTTTGAATAAGCTTGTTGAGCGCCCCCGCCTGTAATGCGAGCTGTTCCACCGCAGTTACAGACCGTTCCATTCCGCTGGTTGTTTGATCTGCCACGCCGCTGACTTCATTTAACACATGGTGGATTTCTTCGCTTGTTGCCGATTGTTCTTCAACAGCGGTCGCAATGGAGCGCACCTGATCAGTGGTTAACCCCGCCAGTTCCAGAATTTCATGCAATGCTATGCCGGATTGATCCGCCAGTTGCGTTGCTTCTTGCACGGCTAGAGCGGCATCTCCCATACCTTCAGCAGCCTTGCCAGCGCCAGATTGAATGGCGGTTATGGCAGAGCTGACCTCCGCAGTAGCTCTCATGGTTTTTTCTGCAAGCTTTCTGACCTCATCAGCAACCACAGCAAATCCGCGGCCAGCCTCACCAGCACGGGCTGCTTCAATAGCGGCGTTTAAAGCCAGAAGGTTGGTCTGATCGGCAATATCGGTGATGACATCCATGATCTGCCCGATGTCGGCGACCTGATCGCCCAGGCCGCTGATATCTTCTTTCAAAATGTCTGTTTGTCCCTTCACGCGGCTAATTGCAGCAACCGACTGTTGTACTGTAGCAGCGCCTTTCCTGGCCTGCTGCATGGTTTTATCTGCCTGCTGGCTTGCACCGGAGGCATTTTGGGCAATTTCCACAGCGGTGGCGTTCATCTGACTGATGGCCACAGCGGCCTCAGCCGTACGGACATGCAATGTGTTCATGCCCTTGCTCGTTTGCTCCACAACCGTTGAAAGCTCCGCTGCTGCCGTTGAAACCTGCCCGGCAATGGATCCGGCCTGTTCAGCAGTTTCGTAAATAAGCCTGTTTGAGGTGATCAGTTTTTCCTCCTGTTCCCGGAGTTCTGTAAGGACTGTAAACTGGACAAAACAACCAATAAAAGTTGCTGCCGGATCATATATGGGGGTGGCATCAAGTTTTATGAAAAATGCTTTGCCTTTTGCATCGCGCCCTTCAAGTGTGCGGCCAGGGGTTGACTGTTTATCTTTGAGCGCGGCGAGGATTACGTCTGATACTTCTGGATTGTAGCGAAAAAAACTTGTTACATGAGCTTCAAAGTACGTATCGGCCTTTTGGTCCATAGCCAGAAAATCGCACAAAAGCTGATTCAGATATGTGATGCGGCCCTCCTGATTAACCACCAGACAGGGGGTGGCAATGCCGCCGAGTATTCCCTGTACAAATCCAAGTTTCTCCTTGAGTGCAGTAACCATCGCTTCAAGGTCATTTTTCAGTTGATTAAGTTCGGCTGTGCTGCCGTCAGCCCCAAGAATAGCGTGGAGGTTGCCCGCCGCAACTGCGTTGCTATACGCCACCATGCCTCTGATGGTGCGCGTGACGCCGCGCCCCACCAGATATGACAGCAGCGAGGCCAGTACCAGCGCAAGCCCCGTTGCCAGGAGCATTGTTGCGCGTTTTGTTTTATAATCACCGATACGCACAGCCAGTAATACATCCAGTTCAGCGGCGCACGCTTCCCAGTAGCGAAAGGCTGCATCAAGTGCCTTTTCACCTGTGACCATAAATTCACTCTGAGATATTGCTGCTCCAGACGAAATACTGTTGAGCATGACAATAAAAGGTTCTGTGGCCGCCTTGTAGCTTTCAAGCGCGGCCTTAAGCTTGGGCGCAAGCGAAGGGCTGACTCCATAGAAATTGGGGTCTTCGTTCAGGGCCGTCTGGGTATCAGCCAGAATACGGGAATAGTCTGACTCATGGAGCATTGCAGCCAGCGTGTGGAACTCGCGCCGTTCGGTTTCTCCAAGTTTGGACTCGAGCAGGGCCGTGTTGCCAAAATCAAGGATTGACGCGATTCTGCGCTGGGTCTGGGGCAGCGTGAGCAGGGTCATATCCATTGTGTAGTAACTGTCCAAATCAGGATCAAGAATCAGGTTCGAGGTGTCGCCGCAGTGAGTAATCATGCCAGAAATATCTTCCAGCAACTGTGCAAGTCCCTCTTTGAACGCGGCGGCATCATTCTGCCTGCTTTTCAGCTTTTCCCACCGGGCTGCAACATCACCTGGAAAAAGGTGGGAACGGCCACGAATTTTCAGGCCATCAGCGGTGAATTGCAGGTCTGATCCATGAAGCCTGTTTGCCGCCTCAAGTTCGGCAAAAGCCTGATCAACCTTGCGCTGGCCGTCTGGCTGTGCTGCTTTTGGCAGATACTCCAGCAGTTTTTCCAGTGGGCGTTGGAAAGAGTTGCCCTGGGTTTCCAGACTGCTGAAAGAGATTTGTGAATTGATGTTGGATACAGAGATGTAAAGCAAAACGCCCAGCGGCAATACAAAGGCTATTCCAATAGACGTCAACTTTCCGGAAAGTTTGATGTTTCGTAAAGCCATGATAACGGTGCTCCAGAGTAAAGTAACCACACCATTCTGCCTGTGGATAAGCACTGGCAGAATGGTTGGGCATCAGGTGCAAAAAACGCGGAACAGAAAGAATCGTACATTGAGCACGATCTTATCTTGTTGCACAGCATTTTTTGAACTGTTCTTTAATCTGCCCTGAAAGGGGGGAGGAGCAGAGAACGACTTTTTTGGGCAGACACTCTGGCGCACTGTAACACTTATAATTGTGCACACCGCCGCATCTGGTCCAATAAAGTTCACCCAACTCCGGGGGGAGGAGCTCTGGAATGGCAAATCGCATATAAACTTGCTGTATTCTTTTATCCCAAGTTGTATATGTTCTGCAAGTAGTAGTGTTCTGGCGTATTTTTGATCAAATGTAGTAGCATGAAGTGTTGTGCTGCAAGATCATGTTTTTGAATGTTTTTTCAAAAAATTATATATTTATTGGAAACAGGTTATGATGCGATTGGTATTATTATGACGTAATGACTGCGTGTGTTTATGAAAAACGCATACTGGCTGCAAACAGCCTGTGTAGCCTGGCCTTGTGCTCAGTTCAACATAGTCAATTTTGCGGAAAATACCTTTCATTGCTTTGCGCACATGCTGCGACACAAGCGCCATGCAGACACATGAGCGCAAAGTATTGCCCAGAAAGCCCACGTGGTCTTCAAGACATTGAGGGCTGATGCCGCAGGCCGTGAGGCTGCGCGCAGCATATCCCGAATGGCAGCCAGAATACCTCTGTAGCAAGCGCCTACCGGCGGTTTATCACCAATGGTTTTAAGGCTGCACAGCGGGATGTGTACGCAACAAGAAAATCCGGCAATCAGCCGAATGGGTATGCGGAAAAAGAGCACAGAAAAATCCTGCACCCTGGGCGCGCGGGGGGAATCTGATTCAGAAAATGAGGACAGTACATGCGCCAACAGAATTGTCCTTGTTGCGGCAAAGAGAGCGCCACACTACTGGGAGCAAAGCCCCAAAGGGTTAATTCTCTCTTGCCTTCTCCTCAATATAACCTCTCAGCGCCGCGGCATTGTTCATCTCCGTATCTTTTGCAGCGTAAAGCAGTATCACGGTCTGATTCTGGCGAAGGATGGTTTGCAGTTGCGCAACAGCCGCCGGGGCGGCATCAAGCTCGGCGAAATAGCGCTCCTTGAATTCTGGCCATTTGGCTTCATCGTGGGCAAACCACTTGCGCAGGTTGTCTGATGGGGCGATATCTTTAAGCCACACATCCCACAGGGCGGCGCTTTTGGAAATCCCCCGGGGCCACAGCCTGTCCACAAGAACCCGTATTCCTGCTGGTTCGACATCGTGTGCGTATACGCGGCGTAAAATAATATCCATGTCAGGTAATCCTGTTGGAGTGACGGCTTTTATAAAATTGCGCAGCGTGAGGGACAATGCAAGTCAAAATAGCCAGTGACTTACTCGGTAGATTCCTTCGCCCGCAAGCGGATGGATGGAAGAAGGTTTGAGCAAGGCGGCCCGCATTGGGAGTATAGTCGGGAGATTATGGTGGTGTGCCGTGGACTTGCGGCGCTTTGCGCCGCAGTTAAATGAAAAATCTTGGAATGATTATATAAGTTGACAGGCCAGACGGTTCCGCGTAGATACACCTTTCGCGTCGGGATGTAGCGCAGCCTGGGAGCGCACTTGAATGGGGTTCAAGGGGTCGAAGGTTCAAATCCTTTCATCCCGACCAGAGGTTTAAAGGGAATTCATGGAAACATGGATTCCCTTTTCTCGTTTCTAACGGCTGTTTTTCCGCTTCCTACCGACAAAAAGCCAGATTCCTCTGCCTGTAAGTTTAAAAAATCTGTCTTTTTTTACCTCACCACGCATAATTTGTGCCAAAAACAGTTGTCTGACTGTTGTCGTCAAGAAAAAAAAGGAATATGCAGAAAACAAACCTGTTTTTTTGGCAAAACCAAGGAGGGTCATCATGTTTAAGCGTCTCATGCTTGCATTGGTTCTGTCCCTGGCACTCGCGGCTCCTGCGGCTGCGGAAAACACCGGCGTTTATGGCGGCTTGAAATTTATTGATTCCATTCAAAGCACTGGCCCGTTCTCTCTGAGCGGGGATGTGAAGGGTTTTGGCGTTGGCCAGTATTCGCAAAACACCGTTGGGGGCGGTATTTTTGTGGGGTACGACTTTTATCCGCATTTTCAGGTGCCCATGCGCACAGAACTGGAATATGCCATACGAAGCAATATGACCAAAACCTGGGATCAGCAGATTAATGGCAGCACGGCATCGTTTAAGGGCGAGTGGGGCGTGCAAACGCTGTTTGCCAACGCATATTGGGACTTCCACAACTCCACGGCCTTTACTCCCTACCTAGGCGGCGGCCTTGGCATGGGATTCATCAAGACCAAGTACACTGCGGACGTTGACGGCGATGGGGATTCCGGCAGCCTGACGCAGTATGATACCGTTTTTGCATGGAATCTCGGCGCAGGCTGTTCCTACGCCTTTACGGAAAACATCTCGGCAGATCTGGCCTACCGCTTTGTGGGGCTGGGCTATACCGACATCAGCAAGCGTGTTGACGACAACAAGGTTTCCATCGGCAATACTCCGTATGCCAATGAATTCAGCCTTGGCCTGCGCTTTACGTTCTAGGCATAGGAAACGACAAACTGTCAGCTAGATTAGTGGGCCGGGGATTTCTCCGGCCCTTTTTTGAAATAAATCTCAAAGTATCCCATGGGATGCTATAAAGTTTATGCAAGGCAGGCTCAATCCAAAAATCGCTATTGCGTGCCATGGCTGGAGCAAAACGTTGCATGTTGCAAGAGTTATACGGCACAACAACTTCTCTGCCAATGCCCGTGACAACAAATTCCGCGGGCTTCTTCAACCTCCCGCTGCACTGCTGCCTCTTGTCTTTTATAGCCCTGAGAGAGCATGGCACTAAACAGGGGCCTTTCCCGGTCAATTACAGTGGTGCTTAATAGCAGTTATGGAAGGGATAACACGAAAAAGATTATGGGACTGATCGTCCAATCTCTGCGGGAAGGATTGGGCATGAGCCGTTACGCCCTGGCGAAAGAGGCAGGGGTAGACAGTTCATGGCTGCGGCGTTTTGAGCAGGGAAAATCCGGTATTCGGGTAGAAACACTGATTACCCTGGCACGAGGGTTAAAAATTCCTGCGGCAGCTATTGTCACGGCGATGGAGAAGGCGTTGGAAAGCACTGAAAGATAATTAGCAGTACCCTCGTGCAAGATCAATTTAATGTAACTTTGGAGGGGTTATGGAAAGTAGCGATATACGTCCTTTGTTTAACATTTCAGAAGATTCCAATTCACAAATGTTTAATATTCTTTTACGTATTAAAGATATAGCTATAAATATTGTAAAAGAACAAATTGGAGATATGTACGTTTATTTTCCGTTTGAACGCCAGCCATTAGGTGAAATATATATCGATGAAAGACATATTGTTGCGCGTATAAATTGGGAAGTTCCAGGAAGAATACTTTCTGCTAGTAGCTTTTCTGATACAGATATAAGATATATAAAAGAAATTAAAGATATTTTTTATAACAGTGAGTACCTTTCTTTAAAAGAAAATTTTGGAACAGGCTGGTTTGATAGAGAAAAATATACTTATATTGCTACTCATCATAATGGTGAAATTTCATCATTACGCTTCTATCAGTTAATTACTGATTGGTTGAATGATATACTTATTGACATAAGTAAAGAAAATAGAACGCGTATACTACGTGCAATACCTGAACAGCCAATGTACGATATAGAGCCTTTTTTTAAAATGTTATGGGTTCTTGAAAGTGATGCAAATATTTCTCAAGGGACGGGATTTTCCATCAGTGAAAACAGAATCGTGACATGTAGTCATTGTGTATTCGAAGATACTGTTTTGTTTAGGTATGACAACTACAATACCAAGTATGGCATCAAAAATATTAAAAAAAATGACGCTTTAGATCTTGCAATTATTGATATTGATATTCCGCTGGATAACTTTGTGGAGATTGGGCAACCTGATCAAGCTAACCATATGGATCATGTGCTAATACTTGGACACCCAAACTATCGTATTGGAGACACTGTTAATATACAGCCAGGTCTGATTTCCGGTTTCAGAATGTCGCACGGTGTTCGGAGGTTGCTGACGAATGCCCACATAGTTGCTGGATGTAGTGGAGGCCCCGCCTTAGACGCTCACGGGAAAGTTTTGGGGGTGGCTGTGACTGGTGCAGATTGGGAAGGGAACGCCGACAGGACGGAAGATCATGGGATCATCCCAATAAATGCTATTGAACTTTTATAATATGGTCACGGGGCACAACACAAAGACTGGCGGAATAGTGCTGGAAAATCAATCATAAACGAGAAAAGGGAATTCATGTTTCCATGAATTCCCTTTAAATCTCTGGTCGGGATGAAAGGATTTGAACCTTCGACCCCTTGAACCCCATTCAAGTGCGCTCCCAGGCTGCGCTACATCCCGACGCGAAAAGAGTAACTACGCGGAACAGCCCGGTCTGTCAACATTTTTGCAACATTATTTTGCATTTTTTAAGACTAATCCCACAAGCGGCGGAAGATACAGGGTGATATCCCCCTCATACCGACCCGGCAGGGGAGCAGTAAAATGCTCTGCTGGCGGGCTTTTTACCGCCAGATTTCCATGCCCGGCAAAGCGGATTTCGTCAGACGAAAGCAGCTCCGCATACTTGCCGGGGCTTACGGCAAAGCGCAGGCTCTTTTGCGCCTCAAGCTCGTGAAAGTTGAAGGCAAAGAGCAGTTGCCCGCGCTCAAAGGCCAGCAGCCGCTTTTCTTCATGTATAAAGCGGAACATGGGCGGCTGGGCAAAATCCTCAAGGTGGCTTTGCACAAGCGCGAGCATCTGCCTATCCCATGAGGCCAGAGCGTGATATTTCAGCCCCGGGTCGTCAGCCAGCCGCCATTGGCGGTGCGCGTGTTTTTCCGCATCCAGCCATTCGGGATGCCCGAATTCGCAACCCATAAAGTTCAGGTAGCCCGCATCCGCCGTTGCCAGCGTTATAAGCCGCATGAGCCGATAGAAGGCCAGCCCGCGCGATATGTTCCAGCTTTCGGCCTTGTTGCCCATATGCCCGTACATGGCATCGCCCAGCAACCGCCAGATCATGGCATCGCTGCCGTTGATGTGCTGGTCGTGGCATTCCACATAGCTGATGGTGCGGTCGTAGGGCCGATGGTTGGTCATTTCATACCACAGGCTACCCATGTCGCGCGGCTCTTCAATGCATTTGGCCCAGTAATCGGGAATACCCATGGCAAAGCGGTAATCAAAGCCAAGGCCGCCTTGCTCCGGCGGACAGGTCAGCCCCGGCATGCCGGAAAATTCTTCGGCAATGGTCATGGCTGATGGGGCAAGCTCATGCATGAGGGCATTGGCAAGATTGAGATACAGCTCCCCGTTCACATCGGCGCGGGGTAGGCCGTTTTTGCCGTAAAAGCAGCGCCCCACGTGCGAAAAGTCGTCATCCTCGCCAAAATCCGCATAGAGCATGTTGCCCACGGCATCAAAGCGAAAGCCGTCCACGCGGAATTCTTCCAGCCAGTAGCGGCAGTTGGAGAGCAGAAAACGCCGCGTTGCCTCCTGACTGAAATCAAAGGATGGCGTTCCCCACTGGTTTTGCTGCCCGGTAAAAAAGTACCTGCTGCCATCATACTGCGCCAGCCCTTGCTCTGTGTTGGCGCTGGCGTGGCCGTGGGGCACATCAAGTATCACCGCAAGCCCCAGGCCGTGCGCGGTGTCCACAAGCTCCTTAAAGCCGTCCGGGGTGCCGTAGCGCGAGGACGGCGCAAAATAGCTGCTCACCTGATAGCCAAAGGATTTGTACAGCGGATGCTCCAGTATGCCCATGAGTTGCACCGCCGTATAGCCGCAAGCCTTGATGCGGGGCAGGATGTCGCGGCAAAAATCCTCATAGCTGCCCACGCTGTCGCCCTTGTGCGCCTGCGCGGATTGCGCCATGCCCACATGGGCCTCGTAAATACGGGGAAAAGCCTGCCGGGCAGGGCGGCGATGTTTGAAGCGGTAAGGTTCATCCGGCAGCCACAGGCGGGCGCACCATTGCTCCGGCACTGCCGCGTTCTGTTCCACCCAGTTGGCAAAGGCTGGCACGCGTTTGAGGGCCTTGCCGGGGTGCTGCGCGTCCTGCGCTTGCGCGGGAACCAGCCGCAATTCCACATAAGTGCCGTGTTGCAAGGCATCACCGGGCAGTTCCAGCTCAAAAATGCCGTCTGCACGGCGCTCAAAGCGGAATTTGGCGTGGCGCTGAAAGTTCAGTTTGTCGGTGGTGAGCCACAGGCTTTCGGCATTGGGCATGTATTCGCGCCAGCGCCATATGCTGCCTGCGGGTGTTGTGAGGCGGTGAGCGCCAAAGGTGAGGTGCTCACCAGCGTAGGCGCGCAACGAGCCGTGATGGATGCGTATACGCTCAATTTCTGCCATATAGGCATGGGTGCGTCGTTGAATGAAGGGGCGGTACTGCTCCAGGGCTGGGTCATCCAACGGACTGCCGGGAGAAGCGGAAGGCATGGCGGATCTCCTGATTATGGTTGCCCGAAAGCGGCGGGCGCAGGCTCGTCATGCATTGCCCGTCCGACCCGGAAGCCGGACGGGCACAAGGGCCATTGCTGGCCCGGAAGCGTCAGTTATTTGCAGCAGGCGCGCCAATCCTTGGCCGAAAGTTCGGCAAGGCATTCCACAAGAGCCTGAGTGCCCTTGCTGCCCTGGCCCTTGGCCTGCATGATGCGGTAAAGCTGGTCGGCCAGGGTGATGCCGGGCAGCACAAGCTTCATGCGGCGGCATTCGTCAAGGCAGAGGCCCAGATCCTTGATGAAGTGGTCGATGAAGAAGCCGGGGGCAAAGTCGCCCTTGAGCATGCGGCGACCAAGGGTATTCATGGCAAAGCTGCCGCCGGAACCGGCAACCACGAGCTCCATCCACTTGGCAACGTCAAGGCCTGCTTCCTGCGCAAAGAGGAAGGATTCGCAGGTGCTGATCATCACGCCAGCAATGGCGGCCTGATTGGCAAGTTTGCCCTTCTGGCCAAAGCCAGCGCCGCCGCAGTGCAGAATGTTGGTGCCCATCTTGTTGAAGCAGGGCAGTACGCGCTCGTAAGCCGCGTTGTCGCCGCCCACAAAGATGGAGAGCTTGGCATCGCGCGCGCCCACGTCGCCGCCGGTAACCGGGGCGTCCAGCGATTCGCAGCCCTGCTTTTTGGCGGCAGCGGCAATGCGCTCGGCCAGCACGGGGCTGGAGGTGCTCATGTCGCACACAATGCCGCCAGCGGCCAGGCCGCGCAGCACGCCGTTTTCGCCCAGCGTCACTTCTTCCACATCGTGGGGATAGCCCACAATGGTAAAGACCACGTCAGAGGCTTCGGCCACGGCGCGGGGGGTATCGGCCCACTTGGCGCCCTTGGCGAGCAGGGGTTCGGTCTTGGCCTTGGTGCGGTTATATACGGTCAGCGGCCAGCCGGCTGCCTGAAGGTGCCCAGCCATCGAAAGGCCCATAACACCCGTGCCAATCCAGCCAATACGCATTTTGTCAGCCATTGATTCTCTCCTTTTGTCTACTGAAAACGGCGTTCAAGGATTGCTTTCTGCATGGCCTCGCGCGAAACGGTTTTGTTTTTGCGCACCGCGTCCACGTGGAGCCGATACAGTTCAAGGTTTCGATGCATGTTCTCGTTGAAGGGGTCATTGCCGCTGAAATCCTTTGCAAGGGATGCATCTGCGGCGGCAAGAACTTCTGGAGCAAGCAACGCGCTTTCTTCTACCTTGCTGCGGTAAAAGGTGAGGGACTTTTCAATGCTCGTATCAAGCATCACAAGGCCCCTGTTGGCAGTATCCAATATCTGCTTGAGCTTTTCAAGGGCCGCACCCTTGGCGGAAGCCTTTTCACGCTCCATACTTTCGATTTGCGTTTTCAAACTGTTACGTCTGCTGGAGTAATTTCTTATGGTTTCGATCATATATACGCCGGTACGCAGCAGCGATTGCGCTTCAAGCTGCTTCTGGCGTTCCAGCATGAGATTGTTTTCCTTGATTGTATTTCGCAGATCCTGAAGATTCTTGCGGGAGGCCTCATCCGGCGCGGCTGCCAGCAGGCGGTCGAGTTCATCAAGAGGATTACGGGCGGTCTGACCGTCCTGCGCCAGCGGGGCCAGTTTTTCGCCAGCCTTGTTCCATTCTGCGGTCAGTTCCTGCGGACGCCCGCCCCCGGGGGTGTTGATACCCGATATTACGGGGCGAAGGCCCAGATCGCGGGCGTGTGCGGGGCCGTCTGTGAGAAAGAAGGGCATTTCTTCCCTGCGGCCCGGCAGAATCTCCGCATCGCCGGAGAGGAAGGAGCCGCCCTTGCGCACAAAGCCGCCAGCAGAGCCGTGCAAACGGCCAGCCATTGAAAAGCGAAAGGCATCCAGCACCATTTCCGCCGCATTGCCAGCGGTGTCGTAAATGCCAAGCGGGTTGGGCTTGCGCGAGCCAATGTTTGCCATGCCCTCTGCCCGTGCACCCTGTTCCGGCCTGTAAACGGCGTAGTCAGCCTTGTTCTCCCCTGTGGGCAGGGCAAAAAAATCCTCCTGCAACAGCAGCTGGCTGCCAGCAGTCTGCCCGCCGCGCGCGGCGTATTCCCATTCCGTTTCTGTGGGCAGGCGCACAAAGCCCACGTTGCGCTGGTCGCCTGCAAAGCGCGGCAGCGAATCTGGCGCGTTCTGCAAAAGCCATGTGGTGTAACGGCGGGTAAAGTCCACGGCATCGTACCAGCTCATGTCCGTAGCGGGACGGGCCGCGTCTGCGCCAGGATTTGCCGTATCCGGGCAGGCATTGTCCATCACGGCATGCCATTGCAGGTTGCTGACTTCGTACTTTGCCACAAGGTAAAAGTAGTTCTGCCCCTGCGGAGCCTGTTTGCGCCACGCGGCGGGCAGGTCTTCAAGCGTAAAAGCGCCGGAAAGCGCGGTGTTGTAGCGCCGGTCGTAAAAGGCCCTGTCCTGATGGGCGCTGTCGTCCACACCGGGGCGCATGGGCATATCCCACAGCAGGCCCTTGGCAGGCACTGCCACCAGCTTGAAAACCATGCTCAGGCCGCATGGCATGGGCAGGATGATGTCGTTATCCGCCGGTTTGGGATTATAGGCGTCAGCCGTGCTCACATCGGCCTTGCGGGCCAGAGCAGCCAAAGCGGATTGCGAGGCGCAGGGGGCAAGGAGCAGAGCGCAGCACAGGGCGGCGGCAAAAAACCACTGCATAGGCGCGAGATTGCGGATGCGCAGATCAGATTTCACGGATAACCTCCGAGGGTTCAACGCGGGCAGCCCGCAAGGCAGGGGCAAGGGCGGCCAGCAGGGCAAGCCCGGAAACTGCGGCAAAGGCCAGCACAAAATGCTCCGGCAGCAGAAGGCATACCTGCTCCATGCCGGTAACGCTGGCGCTGAAAAGTTTGTTGATGGCAAAGGCCGCCACCCCGTACACGCCGGAAGCCAGCGCCGTGCCCGCAAGGGCTGTGAGCAACGATTGCACCAGCGGAAACAGCATCAGCTTGCCAGTGGTGAAGCCGTGAAGCCGCAGCAGGCCGAGGACGCGTTCCTTGCGTTTGATGCCAGCCAGAACGCTGCTGGCGGTGGATGCCAGAAAGCCAATGGCCGTTGCCGCACAAATGAGGGCAAATATCAGGTTGAGGGCGCGGGCAAGGGCTGTGACCTGCTCGATTTCTTCCGCATGGGTGTACACATCAAGCTTTTGGGCGGCAAAGGCCTCCCGCAGTGGCATCACATGGTCAAGGCCGCGGGCGTACAGGCGGAATCCGGGGTAGAGGCGCTCGCCCTGAGGGCGGGGTTCGCCTGTCCAGCCGTTCTGCGCTCCCAGTTCGGGCACGGCGCGGCCATCGCGGTAGTCTTCCGTGGCTTCCATGAGGGCCAGCGGCACGTAGGCCACATCCTTCTGTTGGGCCGCCAGAGGCAGCACTGCCGCCACACGCAGGGCCACGCGGGCAGTCTGCACCTTGCCCTGAAAGCGCCGTTCAACCTTTCCATTAAGGGTGTCGCCCTGTTTGAGGTGCAGCTTTTCCGCCGCTGAGGAAGACAGGGTTACGCCAATGGCTTCTGTGTCTGGCGATTGCGGCATGTTTGGCACCGCAGCGCCAAAGCGCTGCAACAGGGGATCGCCCTCGGCTGTTGGCTCCAGCGAGGCCACAAGCACAGAACGCGCATCGCCATTGCCCGCGCTCAGGTCCATGGTGGCGGCAATGGAGCGCGTGCGCGGCAGCACAAAGGCCACATCCGGGTGGGCTGCCAGTTTGGCAAGATATTCTGGCGTGTATCTGCCGCTTATGACGGGGGAAATTTCAAGATTGCGGGGATCGTTGCGCAGGCGCTCGGTGAGGGTTTGCACCACGCCGAATTTTACGCCGTAGAGCACCAGCAGGGGAGTAAGCACCGCTGCCAGCCCGAGCACGGCGCAGGCCGAGAGCAAAAATTCGTGCCAGTAGTCCTTGCAGGCCAGCCGCAGCATGGTTGTCCAGGTATTCGCCGTCATAATCAGGCCGCCCTCCCTGTCCAGTGGAGGATAGACGCGCTACCGCCCTTGTCCTGTTCCACACGTACCGGCGCGAGCACAAAGCCAGCCTGACGCGCCTGCTCAAGGTTGTGCGTGACCATGACCACAGTGATGCTCAACTGGCGCGCCAACTCCGCAAAAAGCCGCAGCACGTTGGCCGCATGGCCGGGATCAAGCGCGGCTGTGGGTTCGTCCGCCAGCACGACAGATGGCCCGTGCGCCAGCGCCGAGGCTATGGCGACCCGCTGGCGTTCACCTACGGAGAGCGTTGCCGGGTAATGCCCCAGTAAATGCCCAATGCCAAGCCGATCAACAATGGTTGTGATGGCCTCCTGCCGCTTGGCAAGGGTGCCAAGGCTCTTGCAGCGAAGCACAATATTTTCGCGCGCGCTCAGGAAGGGCAGCAGACCGCCTGTTTGCAGCACATAGCCAAGGTGGTGCAGGCGCAGCAGGGCCAGGGCGTCGGTGCCGCCGCTACGCCACGCGGCCAGAATATCCGTGGAGGCCCCGGCCTGCGGGCTGAACGCAAAACTGGCGGCGGCACTGGCGGGATGGGGTAGGTCGCCTTGCCCTGATCCGGTGGGTTTGTGCGGCAGGGCAAAGCCCTCAGGCGTCATATCCGGGCTGAGGGCGCAGGCCAGCATATCCAGCGCGGTGCTTTTGCCGCAACCGCTGGGGCCAACCAGAGCCAGCAGACTGCCGCGAGGCACGTCAAGCTGCTCTATGCGCAGGCGAAAGCCCTCGTCACCGGGTCGGGTTTTGCCAATATTACGCAGGCTGAAAACCATGTCGGACATTAAAACTCCCAGCATTACGCGGGCCGCAGGCTCGTGCTGTTGACCGTTTCCTGCCCCGCTGCCGCGCCCGTTTGGGCCAAGATCTTGAAAAATCCTGTTCCCTGCCAGGGAAGGGGCCTATTTATGAAGGAAGCGCACGCTTCTTGGTACTCGACCTGAATAAAAAGGCTAGCTGGCGCAGGCAGGGAACAAAAAAACATAGTGAACAGCCCTAGGGCAGCATGCTCAGCGGCACACGGTAAACCCAGTCGCCGGGGTTAGGCTGACCGAAGCTTTCCCAGTTGGCGCGGTCGCGGTCATATTCCTCATAGCGGGCAAGCCGGGATTTGAGGCGGTTGATAAAGGCCGTCTGCTCGCCCACGCTCATGCGGTACCAGTCTTCCTCGCGCAGCAGCATGACGTCGCTCTTGTAGGGCAGGCCGTCCAGAAATTCTGAAAGCACGCCAAGCTCGGCCAGATTCTTGCCCTGCGTGGGCATGTTGGGGTCGCGGGCCATGCGAGTGGAGGCAGAAAGCACACCCTGGAAAAAGTCGCGCGCGTCAGTCTTTTTTGTGCGCTCGGCATTGTCGATAATGGCCTTGAGCTGGGCGCTCAGGTCGTTGAGCTGGTTCTTGGTCAGCAGCACGGCCACGTCAACGCAGGGTGTCTGCCTGCTTTTGGCAAGCTGGTTCAGATCCATGTCTGCAATCCAGGAATTTACCACGGACGGCGCGGCATTTTCACGCGCCTTGCCAAGGTATTCAAGCTGCATGGCATAGCCGAGGGTCGCTGCCAGATTGGCGGCCTGATCTTCCGCAGAGGCAGTCTGCGGCTTCTCGTCCTTGGGTTTGGTCATGATCTTGCCTTCGGCGGTGTTCTTGACCATATCGAGCATGCCGGTGGCGAGGGTCTTGGTGATGGCGGCAAACTGCTCCGCGCCCTTGGCGGGCGTGGGTGCAGACACAACCAGATAGTTGGAGCGGTTGCCCGAAAGCTTGCTCAGCGCACGGTAGCTCTGCTCCGCATAGGCGTGGTTGGCGTTGCCGCCGGGGCTTTTGAGGTGCAGGGCGGTAATCCAGATGCCCTTTTGCCGGGCAAAGTCGTTGACTTCGCTCGGGCCCATGGCCACTGAGGCGAACTTGTCGCCGCTCTTGAGCGGGCCTGCATCGGTGATCAGCAGGATAAGGCGCGAGGAATAGTCGCCCCAGTTCAGGCCTTCAACGGCCTTGTACACGCCAGCCAGCGAATCCTCGTTGAAATCGTGGCTGGAAACCTTGGCTTCCTGCACTTTTGAGAGCTTGTCTTCAAGGCTTTTGCGGTCTTTTGCCGTGGCAAAATCGCTCACAACCTCGGTGGTGTATTCCAGACCGGGCGTTGCCTTGGTGCTGCTGCGAAAGGCCACAACGGCAAAGCCCACGTTGTCTGTCATGTGGTCTTTTTCAATCTTGTCGTATATCTGCCGAACCACGTTCAGGCTCTGGTCGATATAGGGCTTCATGGAAATGGTGGTGTCGATGACAAGGGCAATGCCGGTCTTGGGCGGGCCGTTCTTGCCGTCCTTGTTCTTGCCGTTGCCGGGGTCTATGGAGGCCACCCGCAGAAACTTGACGCCGTCAAAGGGGTCTTTCATGTCCAGTATGGGCATGAGGTAAAAGCGCTTTTCTGACACTGCGCCCTGCGCGTCCGACGGCTCACTGGCAAGGATGGGCATGGTTTCCGGCGCGGGCTGGTTGCTCTGCCGCAGGCTTGCTGCCTGCGCTTCAAGGGCATCGAGCCTTTTTTCCATGTCTGGCGCGGCGCACAGTTCGTTCAGCCCGGTTTCCGTCTTGAAAAACAGCACAGGATCACGCCCGGTGCGGGGCGTGAACAGCAGGGTGAGCGACTGGTTCCAGTCCGTAGCCTTGGCGGCTTCCATCCAGCCCTCGGGCTGCGCGGTGGAAGCGCCAACCTGAATGTACGCATCCTTGCGGTCATAGACGTACATAACCGTAAAGGGCACCACGCTTTTGCGCACCACTGCGCCATCGGCCTTTGGCTCGGCCAGCAGGGCCGCTCCGGGATGGCTGACCACCCGCTGGAACAGCGTTTTTTTGCCCTGCTGCAACAGGGGCGCGGCAAAAGCGGTGGAAACAGTGCCAGCAAGGCAGACGCCAAGGCCCAGCACCAGCAGGGCTACAAGGCAGCAACGGCGAAACAGGGGCATGCAGTGCATAGTGAACTCCTCGCGGAATACAGCAATTCCAGGTCAAACTGCTCGGGGCCGCGTTTATTGCCAGTTTTGCAGCAGGGAGCGCGCCTCGGCATCACCCTTGGCCTCAAGAGCGCGGGCGTGTTCTTTCAGCGTATCCAGTGCCGCCTTGGCCTGAGGCTGGCCCTTTTGCAGGGCCTGATCGTACCAGCGCTTGGCCTGCGTGAGGTCGGCGGGGATGCTGCCGCGCGGCAGGGTGCTGGCGGGGTCGTAAAACTGACCCACAAGGAACATGGCTTCGGCATCGCCTTTCTGCGCGGCGTCTTCCAGCAGCAAAAATGCGGCGTCGCTTTCTTCCGGCTTGGCGTCGGCCTTGCGCAAAGGCTTTGCCATGGCAAGGCTCACGTCGGGCAGTGCCTGCCCGCGCAACTGTTCGCGCGCCGAGGCCAGGGGAGAAAGCGGCTGCTTGGCGGCATCCGCCCCTTGCTGCCCGGCGTCTCCGGGCTTGGGCTGGGCCTGATCAGCGCTTTGGGGCTTGTCCGCATTCTGCGTCTGCTCAGGGGGCGTGGGCAGGGGGGCTTTTTCCGGCTCGCGCAGCAGGAACCACCACGCGGCAACGCCTGCAGCAATGGCTGCAAGCACGAGCAGGAGCACAAGCCCGGCCTTGCCGCCGGATTTGCCTTCTTCCTTGCTTGCCATTTCAAGCGGAGCTTCCTGCTGCTGGGGCGCTTGCGGCTCCTCAAAAGCCAGAGGCGGCTCCGGCGATTCCAGCACTGGTTCCGGCTCCGGTTCGGGAGCGGGCGGCGCGACAGGCGGGGGAGTTTGCGGAGCGCCAGCGCCCATGCCATGCCCGCCCGCAATGTTGGAATATACGAGCGATTTTACGGCAAGAGCGCAACTGCCCACGCCGCGCAGGCTGATACGGTAGGCATCGAGGTTGTCCACCTCGTCCACCACCGCAGGGCCAACGGCCAGCCGCAGGCTGCCGCCGTCATTGTCCCAGGCATCGGGGGTGAGCAGGGTTTCGCTTTCCTGCCAGCCACGGGGGCCAAGGCATTTGCCGTCAGATGCCCGCAGCAGGGTAAAGCCGGGCTCGCTCACATCACCTGCGTCAAAAATCTCGATGATGCCGTTGCCGGGGCCGCGCCCGGTATCGGCTGAAATGCTGGCGCGCATGATTTATCCTTTGAAGGCCTGCAAAAGTTCGCGCAGGCGGTTGTTCTGTTCAGGGTTGACGCTCTGCTGGCCGTCAAAATCCACATTGGCCATAACGCTATAGGCCATGGCGCGCAGCCAGTCAGTATACCACAGGCGGTCATAGGGCGATTCTTCCTCGCCGATGCGGGGTTCTCCCTTGATTTCCTGCGGTGGGTTAAACAGGGGCACGCTTTTGCCGCCAAAAACAACGGTGCGCCGCGTCTGATCCTTGAAGCGTGGGTCAAAGCCCCACCAGTCCACAAAGGCGTTGATGGCGTCCGCAGCAAGGCTCACCTGCTTCCACACGAGGCGCTCGCGGGCCATATTGCTGAATGCCGAAGAACGGCGCAGCTCAGCCTCCAGATTTTCGCGCAGCTTGCAGCGCGCTGCGGCCTGCACAAGCTCATGGCAGAACTGGTCAAGTTCCTTGGCTGGCAGGCCAAGCTGGCCTCTCACTTCCACATCGTTGCAGAGGTCACGCAGCCGCCCTGTCCAGTGGTCCATGACCATTCCGGCAAAGACCTGGGCGCTGTCCTTTGCTTCCGCATCGGCGGCGTCTGCCGCTGGCGCGGACACGGGAGCGTCGTCGCCAAAGATGTCGCCCAAAATGTCGTTGGCGGAAACACGCGCACCCACAACCTGAGCTGGCGCGGCGGCCTGGCCTTCATCCGGGCTTTGGCGGGCGTTGAGGCAGATTTCGTAGAGGTCAAAGTCGCGTACCTGAAGGCGGCGCAAAAACTCGCCAAAGAGCTGCCTTTCCGCAACCTTGGCCATCTGCGAGACCAGCAGGCGCGAGAGCTGCTCCTTTTGTCTGCGCAGTTCTTCCCTGTCGTCCGTGCGGTAGAAGGGCGCAAGCCCGGTGCGCAGGCGTTCGCATTTTTCGGCAAGGCTGCCGCTGATCTGCTGCCGCTTGAGTTCGGGGTTGCACAGGGGCCGCAGGCTCTGGCGCAGCAGGCCCACGCCGCCGTCGTTGAGCGTCATGGCTGCCTGCCAGGCCCGTTCCGGGTCAGCCACATGCTTCTGCACCAGTGGCGATTGCATGAAGGACTGGCGCACTTCTTCCACAAAGGCCTGCTGTTCCTGCCGGATGCCGGTTTCGCGCCTGTCGGCGTAATCGAAAATGGCTTCGCACAAAAAGTTGGGATTGCGCAGCAAAAAGACATTGTTGAAGGGGTGCGTGCCGTCCCAGTTTTGCGGCCAGTCGTGTACCTGACCAAAAAAGTTCACCAGCGAAGATTCCAGCCGGGTTGTCCAGCGGGTTTCCACAGAGGGCGATCCGGCCTTTTTTTCAAACTCCATGTCCATCTTGGTGAGCACAAAAAAGAGCGCTGGCGCTTTGCTGGCGCGCATTTCAGGCGTTTCGCCGTGGGTGGAGCATATCCATTCATACACGGCCTGCGGCAGATCCTGCACTTCCTGGGTGCTGGGTCCGATGCAGAGCAGCATGCTGGTGAGCTCTTTTTCCTCGCGGTAGCGCTCAAAAAGATAGGCCACCTTGCCGCGCAAAAAGAGTTCCTTGAGCATGTCCTTGCGACTGTCCAGCGCGGTGCGCAGATCGCTGAATTTGTAGCGCGCGCGGTAGCCGGGAAAGTCCAGCAGGTCGGTGTGGTCAAAGAAATCATCGGGCTTTTCACGCATGTAAATGGTGATTTCTGCCGTGAGGGCCGTCACCAGCGCGCGCGGCAGGTCAGCCTTGCGGCCCTCCGCGCCCACAAGGGTCAGCATGTCTGTGGGCGGCTCGTTAAGGCCCTGCAACCGCGCCACGTCAATAATGCTGTTGCTGCGGGGGATGAGCGCGTCAATGGCGCAGCATGCTTCGGCAGCGTTGCCAAGCTGACGCAGGGCCGCGCCAAGCTGAATATACACTGCCTGAAATTCCGGCACGCTGTCCCAGATCAGGCCCACAAGGCGGGCACGGTCTTCCAGCTCCAGACGGGGGGCCAGTTCCATGGCCCGCACCCAGTAGCCGTTCTGGAGCATCTGCACTCTGGGGCGCGAAATGAAGTTTTTGTTCACATAATCGCGCAGCTCTTCCACATCGTCCACGCTCATGCCGCCGGGTACGGGCGCAGACTGGGCGCGGCCCTGGAGGCTCTCCAGCTCCTTGGCGAGGGCCTCGGCATTGGGGGCGTCCTTGTGGTCGCAGTCCGCATAGTACGTATTGGCGAGCACGCGGGCCACGTCAGTTTCTGAAAGCAGACGCAGGCGGATGGGGTAGGCCTCGGTAACACCCTCGGGCGGCGTAGTGGTAAAGCGCGTAACCAGCCCCGTGGATTCCTTGCCGCCCTCGGGGTTGATATCCTTGATGAAATTGAAGGTCTGACCGCAAAAATCGGCCAGAAGCACCTTGTCCGCATCGCTGGCAAGAGCCGAAATAAGGTAGGACTTGCCCGACTGGCTGGGGCCAAACACACCCACGCACATCTTGCGGCGGGCCGCCTGCTCGCACTTGCCGAAAAAGCGGGCCGCATGGCGCAGATCCTTTTGCAGGGCTGCGCGCTCGTTGCCCACAAGCTCGGCATTGTCCTGAAGCCATGCCCCTGCGGAACGCGAAGTTTCCGCCAGTTCGCGGCAGTGCCGCGCTAAATCCATATCCTGCTGCTGCATAACCATCCTCAATTATCCGGCGTCGGTGACAATGCCCGTATCCAGCCAGTAGCCTTCGTCCAGTTTCAGGGTTTGCAGGCGGATTTCAAGATCGCGGCGGTCAACGCTGCGCTCCTGGCAATCCACGATGGAATCAATGCGGAACTCGCCCTCGCTGCGGCGATCCTTGTCCGTCTCGCTGCGGATATCTTCTTCATCCAGAGCATCGGCAACGCTCAGGCTGACCTCAACCCGGTAGGGCAGACGGCCCGAAGCGCGGGAGCGGGCTTCCTCCGTGGCAAAGGTCAGCAGATGGTAGCGGGTGGTGGGCCAGCGCTCGGCATCCAGTTGTCTGTAGCCTATGGAAAGCGGCCCGCTGAAGGCCACGGCGCGGGTTTTGTCCGTACCGTCCTTGCTGTCCACATCCACGGTAAACCAGACCTTGGGACGCTTGAGCTGGCTGTTTATGTCCATCTCGCCAATATAGCGCGCGGTGGACGTAAGCTTGAGCGCGCCGGAATCAAAGGAAAAGCCTTCCAGATGCCCATCGGCCAGCGCACAGAGGATGGCCCCCACCACAACCGTGGTTTTGGGGTCGGTAATGCGGCCCTGCGCATCGGCAAAGGGATACCACGAGCCAGCATGATAGCGCCGCATGGGAATGATCCTGTCTGGCGGTACGGGCAGTTTGGCAAGCACTGTGGCGATAACGCCGTTCCACGAACTGGGCCGCCCGGTGAGCAGCAGCACATCGCAATCGTACATGTGCACCACTTCGCACAGGGCGGAAAGCGTTGAGCCAAGCGTGCTGCGGATGGTTTCTTCCACAGCGGCCTGATTGACGCTGATGGGCACATCAAGAATGTTAAAGTTCTGGATGAAGGATGCGGAGCGCCGCACCATTGCCTTAACATCCCGCAGTGTTGCAGGCTGAGGCCGTGGCGCGAGTGCTGCCGGGCTGAAGCGGGGCGAATCCGCTGCGGGCTTTGCCGCAGATGGTGCGGCGTCCGCCGCCGTGTCTGCCGCAGCATCAGCCGTTTCGCCACTGCCCACCGGGTCAGGCTCAAAAAAGTCGCCCAGTGTACAGTTAAAGACGCTGCCGCGCAGGTCGGGATTTTCGCAGGTTGCCAGCAGCCCCAGGGCAACGGGCACGGCAATCTGCCGCACCAGCCGCACCCTTGTATTGCGGTCTTCCTGCGACATACCGATGGAGTCGCGCCCAAAAAGCTGCCCCAGAAGCGACCTCGGTTCTGCAAGGCCTTCGCGCGCCAGCGCCTGACCAATGGCCGGGATCACATGGTTGGCCACAACCTCGCGAAGCACTTCATCGCCCGCAATGTTGAAGCCGTCCCTGAATTCCGTATGCGGCTTGATGCGCGCGGTGTCGCCCTCGCCGCTGGCAAGTTCGAAGGTGGTGATGGAAAGGTCGGTTGTGCCGCCGCCAATATCAATGGAAGCCATGCGGATGCACGGATGGTTGGCGCAGGCCTCGCGCGGCTTGCCCATGAGGCGGAACAGATGGTGCGCATCTCCGTGCTGCTTGACCGCAAGCTCGTTGTAGAGCAGCACAAGCTGCGAGCAACTGGCTTCGTCCCAGTCGCAGCGCACCTGCGGGCTTTGGCGGTAATCGCCCGTGAGGCTGCGGGTCTGTAGCCGGGGGGCGTACCACTGGCTCCAGCCAAGGGCGTCCCACACCACGCGCACGGCCCACGTGACCCAGCGGCGGAAAATACGTTTTTCCGCAACGGGCATGGCCGTAGGCACCGTAAAAATGAGCCTTCTGAGTCTGCGTGGCAGGTTGGGCAGTTCACGGCGGGCGCGCGTGGCAGGCGAATTGATGGTTACAAGGGCCTGAGTCAGGATTTCGCCCAGCATGAAGAGCATGAGCGACGAACGCGTAAACAGCGATTCAAAAATCGGCTCCGGCTGCTGCTTTTGCAGGGCGGGACTCTTTTTGAACATGGGGTCGTCAAAGCACGAAAGCGGCGTGCCCTGCGGGTTCAACTGGCGTGGAAACAACCCACGGCTGACCATGGGTTCTGACTTGCCGCCAGTGTTGTAGCGCCAGCTCTGCTGCCAGGGGCGTTCGTCCCACAGGTAGCGCTTGGGGCTGGACATGCCTGTCGTGCCCTCTGCGCACACGGCCTGCGTGGCAAGGCGGGCGGCTTCCGGCCCGATGCGCACGGCAGAAGGCCAGGCAAAGGCCGGAGTCTGGCGGCCCGAACGGCGCGAAAGCGCATCGTTGCCAAAGGCCGCATCCACAAATTCCACACGCGTTTCAAAGGGGTCGGAATAGATGTGTTCCGGCTGGCTCAGATCGCGCAGTTCAAGCAGGTAACTGTCGTTGAGATTGGTGATGCGCTGGGGCAGGGTTTCCACCAGAATGCCCGTGGTGCGCGAATTGCCGATATCCAGCACAAGATCCACATCCACAGGAGTGTCGCGGTCGGGATTGATGACCTGAGCCGCCAGATCGTTGAGCGCAAGGCGCACCACGTCAAGCCATGTGAGGTAGGAGGCCAGATGCTCCAGCACGTAGGGGTAGCCATCGTGCCATGCACCGCGCCCTCTGTGCTGCGACTGCTTCCACGCATCATAGAGGCCGTTGAGCCATTCATCCACCCAGGCCGCGTTGAGAAACCACGAATTGTCGCGCACAAGGTGGGCCAGCATGAAATGCCCGTGGGCCGTCACATCCTGAGGCGAAAGGGCATGGTACTGTTCGCCCTGAGCGGGGCGGTTTTCCACATTGGTGTCAAACATGAGCACCACGCGGAGCTGGCCGGGGTGCCTTTCTGACCGCATAACCCGCGCCCGCGCCCAGTTGGAAGGGCCGCATTCAAAGCGCTTGCCGCCGTCCGGCCAGGGCTGGTCGAGCGTGCGCAAAAAGGGAATGGGCAGCCAGTGCCCTTCCCAGGCATCCAGCGCGCGGCGGGCCTCAATGCTGTAGTCCTCATCGCAGGGCAGGCCGCTCAACTGGTCGATAAAGCCGTTTTCCGTTTCTGTCAGGCAGCGCAGATAGTGGGTGTAGCGCGTCTGCTCGTCGGATTCTTTCTTTTTTTCTTCGCGAAAATACCGCCGCAGTCTTTTGACGGCATCTTCGGGTATGGAGAAATCAAGAAACTGCGGGCAGCCGCCGGGAATAATGCTGACCGGCGAAAGGTAACGGGGTATGACATCCATCATTATTTCCTTTTAAAACGGGCATCCCACTTGAGATTGGCCCCGCCAAGCTCTCTGCCCTTGCACTGGGTGGTGTTTTCCTGTCCGGTACATTCAACCTTTTGCGGAACATAGGTGCCGCCACGCGGGCAACGGGCCTGACTGGAATCAAACTGCAACTGGTTGCCCTGAAAGCGCGCCGAAGCCGAACCACTGCACACCTGGCCATTACGCTCGCGCACAAGGCGGCGTCCCTTGCCGCTCTTGTCAAAGCAGTATTCTGCAATGATCGGCTCGTTGGAGGGGTGCGAATACAGGCCGGTTTCGCTTGTCCAGCAGCCTTCAAGGAAGCTCAGATCGTTCTTTTTGGCCGCATCTTCAGGAATGGCAAGGTTGTCATTCTTCTTGGGCGCGGGCTTGGGCGGCTCCTGCGGTTTGGGTTCTTCCTTGGGCAGGGGCTTGGGTTCCTGTTTGGGTTCAGGCTTCGGCTTGGGCTTGGGAGCTTCCGCCACCTTGGGCGGCTCCACGGGCGTTTCGCCAAGGAAGGGTTCCACCACTTCCGGATCGGGCTTGGGTTCTTCCTTCTTTTCCTCAACCTTGGGGGGCGTTACCGGCGGCGCAACAGGCTTGCACAGGGCCGCGCGCTCCTGCAACTGACGCCACAGGAGGGCAAGCTGATCTTCGTTGGCGGCGGCCTTCTGCTTTTCGGCCTCCAGAGCGCTGCGGTCAACGGGCATGCAGCCCGAAGGCAGAGGAGAAGGCAAAAGCCCCAGCGCCGCGCCCAAAAGCCAGAGCAGGAGCAGCAAGAGCAGGAGCGGCAGCAGCCATGGCAGGCACCCGCTGCGCGGCGGCACAGCCACAGGTACAGCAGCTACAGGCGCAGGCGGCTGGGGAGGCGGCAGCACGCCGCCAAGACGGGTGAGATCCTGCGGTTGCGCGCCAACGCTACCGGGGGCAAAACCCCAGTTGATAAGAACAGGGCGGCCATCCACAGACCATATGTCTTCGTCTGCCGGGTGTTGCAGGGCAAGCCGCAGCAACTGGCCCGAAAGGGCCTGCCGCGCCTGCGCGTCTGCAGTGAGGTCGCTGGACAATCCGGCAATATCAGAGGCCAACGTGCCCGCACGGGCGCGCAGGGCCTGCGCATCCTGCTCCGAAAGTTCCGCAAGAGGAACCGCCGGGCCGTTGCCTTCGGCATACCAGTCAACGCTGTTGCCCTCGGCATTGTGCTGCGGCTCGGCGAGCAGGGCGGCATGCTCCGGCCCGAGCTTTTGCAGCAGGATGGATTTCAACTGTTCATAGCAGTCGGTGGCAAATATGCCCTGGCTGGCAAGCGCGCGCATCTGACCGCGCAGACTGACCGCAATGCGGGTACTCATGGCTTGCCTCCGGCGGATTCACTGCTCTGGGCCATGGTGACGGGAACGCCCGCCGAGCGTAAAAACGCTGCCAGGCTTGTGCTGACAATGGCGAGGCTGGATTGTCTGTAGGAGGCATCGTCCAATTTGATAAAGGTGTTGATGCCCACCACATCGCCCTTGTCGTTGACCAGCGGCCCGCCGCTGTTGCCCTGCGAAACTGTGGCCGTGTGCACAATAAGCGGCGGCTTGCGCTCAAGGATAACGCTCACAACGCCCTCAGTGTACACCACTTCGGGTGCTGCGGCTTCATCGCCCTTGAGCAGGGCCGCAAATTTGGGATCGTCAGTAGTGACGGCGCCGGGGAAGCCCCAGGCGCTCACGCGCTCGGTACGGCTTACGCCCGATGCGAACTTGAGCGGCATAACACCCGATGCGCCGTTAACGCCAAGCACGGCAAAATCCTGCCCGTTGTCGTGGGTTACCTGACGCACGGTTGCCTCAAAAGGTCTGCCCAGGGCTTTGTTCACAACGACCGCCTGCGTAGCGTTACCAACCACATGGGCATTCGTAACCACGTAGCCCGGGGCCACAAAAAAGCCGGACCCCATGGAAAGGCCTTCTTCCCGCATGGCAAGCACAAGCACTGTGCCCTGTTCCATCAGCTCGGAAACATTTTTGGGCGTCTGCTGCTGCATGGGAGTGGGCGGCACCTGCGTTTTGGCGTCTGCCGTGGGCGGCAGGGTGGCTGCATCCGCGCGGGCAGAATTGGGACTCGCAGCGCCAGAGCCTGAACCCAAAGGAGGCCACATGACACCCGCAGGCGGGGTGATGAGTCCAAGCCCCTGCTTTACTTCGCAAGGCTCCTTGGCAAGCAGGGCGCGCAATTGCTGCATGAATGTTTCAAGCGCCGCGTTGTGCTCGCGCCACTGCTCTGTCTGCGCGGCAACAGCAGCCTTGGAAGCCTCGGCCTGCTGCCATTCTTTCCAGAACAGCCATGCGGCCAGCAGCAAAAGCCCCAGAAACAGCAACACGCCCCAGAAAAGAGGGCGGCGATACCAGGGCAGGACAACCGTTCCAGCAGGCGCGGCACCTTCGGCAGGAGCGGCGCTTGGCGGTGTTTCAGGCGGTACAGGGTGTTGGCTTTCGTTCATCTATGGCTCCGCGCGGTATTTGCGGCGCAGTAAAAAAGCCGCGCAACCGCCACTGGAGTAGCGGCTGCGCGGCAGCATAGTTATCCCAGCAGGTTATTGACGGTTTCTTCGTAGCTGGACATGCGCGCGTTCACATCGCGGCGCGTGTTTTCAAGATCTTCGCGCGAAGATTTCCACTCCGCGGCCTGCGCGGCAACATTGTTCTGTTCCGGCGTACGCGAAGCGCTGGCCGCAGGGGTGCTCTTGGGCTGAGCAGCAGCGCCCTTTTTGAACTTGGTAGCGCCAGAGCTGGAAGACGAAGCCGCCGCAGTGGTGGGCTGCGCAGAAGTGTACGGTTCGGCCAGAGCCTGCTGATATTCGCTGTCCTTCTTGGCCATGGTGGTGGCGGTATCATTCAGGATAAACGAGGTTTCTTCAAGGCCGCTGCGGATTTCATTATATCTGTCCTGAAATTCCATGCGCGTGATCTGCCCGGCCTTGAACTGCCCGGCGGCAAGCTTGAACTGTTCGTCATAGCACTTGGCCGCAACCTTGGCTGCTGCGGTGGAGCGGTTCATGCTGGCAGCCTCGCTGCCAAGCTGCTGGCTGTACTGGTGCAGGTATGCGGCATCGCGATCCTGAGCTTTGGACTTGCCGTAGACGTTGCCCGCCACAGCGCCCGCAGCGCCGCCTGCCACAGCGCCCGCCACAGCGCCGCTGGCCTTGCCCGTGGCAAGACCGCCAATGAGCGCGCCAAGCAGAGCGCCGCCAACCGCGCCAGCGGCAGTGCTTTTACCCGTGCTGTTTTCGTCCTGCCGCAACTGGTTAACAGGCTGATAGCACTGCGGATAATAATTGACCTTGGTTTTCTGGTCGCCATACTTACTGGTGCAGCCCGAGATCAACAATCCTGCAGCAAGAAAAAGGCACAGGGGTATGCTGGCAAGCCTTTGCATAAAAACCGTCTCCTCAATAAGGGTTGAGTCTACGAGCGCCACGGCATGTCTGCCCAGAGCTCCCGGCAATCCGCACAAAATAATGGAGCGGATAGGACTGTTCACTCGCGATAATGCACCCTGAACATTTTGAATTTACTTCAAAGCGCTGTGGCTCGGCAAGCCCTATTGCTCTGCTGGAGCATCAAGCATGCACAAGATTGCCGCGCAAATGCGGGTCCGGGCGCAGAACGTTCATGTTTTCCATTGCTGCTCAGGCCGACAGGGCAACAAAAGATGCAAAAAAGCCGCCGATCTTTACGACCGACGGCCCGACTGTGTGTTGCAAACAAGCTCTATGCCTTGATGGAGCGGGAAATGAAGTCAAGAACATCTTCGTACAGCGTGGGCATCGCATAGGGGGTCAGCACCCGAGTACGGTTGGAACCGACCATGAGGGAAATGATCACCTGGGCGGTGCTTTTGCTGTCGACCTTCACAATGCTGCCGTCTTCCACGCCCTTGGCGATAACGCGCTCAAGCTCGCTGTGTACCTGCGAAAACATGGAATCCATAATATCGCGGTCGGTCTTGGTTTTCATGTCGCTGTAAGGCGAACAGCGCACAAGTACCAGCCAGTTGGAATCCTTGTCGATCGAAAAGTCAAGGTATGCCTTGCAAAAACGCATGACGCCATCGTAACCACAGGTGGCTTCGGCGGTGGCTGCGCGCAGTCTTACGAGAAAGCGCTCCAGAACATCAAGCCCCGAGGCAAGAAACAGCTTTTCCTTGTTGCCATAGTGGTGGGTCAGCAACCCTAGGGCAACACCTGCTTTGTCGGATATTTTTTTGAATGTGGTTTCCACATACCCGCATTCGCCAAAAAGTTCTTTGGCGGCCTGAAGCAACGCTTCTTTCTTGTTTTTGTTCATCACGGCTTTTGCTGGGTTAGAGTGAGGCATAAGGTTTTTCCTTGCGTTGACCCCATTACACATAAAACCCGTAAAGTCAAGGTATGCGTGAGGTTATTGCTTGTTCTCGTGAGCAGAAAGGCAGTAAACTGTTTGCCTGCCCAACGCGGATTTTTGTAAAAAAACCGCACCCCAAAGCGCCTTTGCGGCAAGTTTGCGCCGCCTTAAGGCAAACTTTCAATATGAAAATACTCAGTGGGTATTATGTCGCTGCCACGGGTAGCGCCCATTATCCCTCTTTGGATTTTCTGGTGCGGCGAAAGGCATTCTGCGCGTAATCGCCCAGACGCTCCAGCCTGCGGTCAACCATGTCGTACAGGCTGTTTTTCGTAAAGCCGCCCTGTTTCAGTCTGCGACCGATTGAAAGACCAGTCAAGAGGGCGAGGGCTTCTTCTATGCGCCGCACAGGGTAAATGGAGAACTGGCCTTTCTCTACAGCTTCAATAACATTGGGCGCGAGCATGAGGTGATCCACGTTGTCAAAGGGCATGATAACCCCTTGCGTGCCCGTGAGGCCCTGGCTGGCGCAAACATTATAAAAGCCCTCGATCTTGCGGGTAACGCCGCCAACGGCCATGATCTGCCCCGTCTGGCTCACAGCCCCGGTAAAAGCCAGATCAAGGCGCACCGGCACGTCGGCAAGGGCCGAGAGCAGGGCGGCCAGTTCCGCGCCAGAGGCGCTGTCGCCCTCAATTCCTGCGTAGCTCTGCTCAAAGTAGAGCGAGCCGGAGAGCACCAGGGGCTTTTTGCGCGCAAAAAGATCCGTGAGGTAGCTCTTCAGGATCATCATGGCCTTGGTGTGGATGGGGCCACCCAGCTCGGCCTCGCGCTCAAGGTCGATGATGCCCTCGTGCCCCACGCCCACAGTACATGAAATCCTGTGCGGCAGACCGAATTCAAAGTCGCCGTGCCACGTGACGGAAAGACCGTTAACCTGACCAATGGCCTGACCCGAGGTCTGCACCTTGATCATGTTGCGGTCGTATTCTTCCATATAGATTTCTTCTACCAGATTGGCCCGGTAGATGCGCGCAGCGTGAGCTTCTTCCAGCACTGGCGCGGTGACCACATCCTGCTTGCGCATGCGTGTCAGGGCCGAAGCCTCGATCATCAGCTCTCGCAGTTCGGGGAAACGCAGAGAAAGGCGGCGCTGGTCTTCGCAGATGTGCGACCCGAGGTCGATGAGCCACGCCAGAGCCGTACGGTCAAAACAGGGGAGTTCTGTTTCCTTGATGATGGTGGCAATGTGCCCGAGGTAGGCGCGCACATTGGCGGCATTGCGCTCTGTGGTGTCGGCCATGTGGGCCTTGATGCGGAAGAGCTTGGAGAACCTGTCGTCATTGACGAGCAGACCTTCGTACAGTTCTTCATCGCCGATCAGCACAACCTTGAGGTTCAGGGGCAGAGGCTCGGGATTGATGCCCTTGGTGCGGATGGGCGTATCCGGGCCTTCGCCGGAATCTTCAATGCGGGCCATATTGGAGCGCAGGGCGCGCAACAGGCCCTCCCAGGCATTGGGATGTTGCAGAAGATCCTCAATATGCAGCACCAGAAAACCACCGTTGGCCTTGTGGATGCTGCCCGCGCGGATAAGGGTGAAATCCGTGACCAGCGCGCCCATTTCAGATTCGCGCTCCACGCAGCCGAGCAGGTTCACGGCTGTGGGGTGGTCTTCCACAATGATGGGGGCGCCATCAAGGCCGCTGTTGTCCACCAGCAGATTAACCTCATAGCGGTAGAGCACAGCCTCCACCGGCGCGCCGTGCGGGTCGCCCAGAGGGCCGCCGTCCCTTTGCAGAAAGGCATCGGTATTTTTAAGGATGTCTTCGCGCAGGGCCGTAAAGTAGGCATCCAGCCCCTTGACCGGGCAGGCCTTGAGCATGCGCTGCTCAATGGGGTTGAAGAAGGTGGTCAGCACCTGGGTCATGGCTTCGCGTTCCAGGCCGCGCTCGTCGTCCTGAAAGCTTTCTTCAGCCTTGTTCAGTTGCCGCATGTAGCCCGACATGGCCTGCACGAGGTTGTCGCCCCGGCTTTTGAGGCTGAGGCGCAGGGTTGTGTCCAGCCTGTCGAACTCTTCCTCGCTCAGGCGCTTGCCTTCCACCAGCGGATACAGGGTCAGGCCGCCGCTTTCGTCCATATCAAGGTTGAATCCCTTGTCTACGGCAACGGAATTCATCTTGCGCAGCAGGCCCATGCGCGCGTTCTGGAAGTTGTCCACAATCTTGGCGCGGCGCTTTACGTAGGTGCTGGCCTCAAAACGGCGCGGCAGCTCATCGCGGATATGCTCGATCAGTTCCTTAAGGTTCTGCTTTAACTTCTTGCCCATGCCTGTGGGCAGGGCAAAAAGGCAGGGCCGGTCAGGATCGGCAAAATTATGCACGTATACCAGATCTTCAGGCGTCTGGGCCTTTTTGGCCTGAGGGCCAAGGTAGCTCAGCAGCATGTGGCTGCGGCCAAGATCGGCCTCGCCAGACAGGTAGACGTTGTAGCCCTGATTTTTGATTTGCAGGGCAAGGTCCAGCGCCTGCATGGCACGGGGCTGGAATGGATTCTGGCGACCGTTGCGCGGCAGCGGGATGTCCCTGCTCGTTTCCCAGGGAATACGGGCAGGATCTAACGTGGCGTGCAGGCGGGACGCGGGCAGGGGAGCGATAGTTGGCATAGGGAATCGTTATTGTTGGTAAAGTTTTTCCAGAATGGCGCGGCCGCCTCTGGCAAGAAGTGTTTCAGCAAGCTCAAGCCCAATCTGGCGGGCCTTGGAGGTATGGCCCCGCTGCGCCTCGCGCAGAATCTGGCTGCCATCAACCTCTGCCACCAGCCCTTCGAGTACGAAGGTCTCGTCATCCTCAAGGCGGGCATGCCCGGCAATGGGCACCTGGCACCCGCCCTCAAGCCCGGCAAGAAAGCCCCGTTCGGCTTCTACGCATACGCGGGTGGGGGTGTCTTCAATCTCTGCAAGCAGGGCAAAAAGATCGTAATCGTCTTCGCGGCATTCAATGCCGATGGCGCCCTGGCCCACAGCGGGCAAAAAGGTCTGCGGATCAAGAGCATGCATGTAGGGCGCGCTCAAGCCCAGGCGGTTCATGCCTGCGGATGCAAGAATAATGGCATCGTACACGCCTTCACGCAGTTTGCGCAGGCGCGTGTCCACATTGCCGCGCAGGCTTTCAATGCGCAGATCGGGGCGCAGGGCCAGCAACTGGGCCTGACGCCGCAGGCTGCTGGTGCCAACGCATGCGCCCTGGGGCAGGGCCGCAAGGTCGGCATACTTGCACGAAAGCATGCAATCCGTAGGCGCTTCGCGCTTGGGAATGCAACCCAGTATGAGCCCGTCGGGCAATTCCATGGGCACGTCCTTGATGCTGTGCACGGCAAGGTCGGCCCGGTTATCAAGCAGGGCTTCTTCAATTTCTTTTACAAAAAGGCCCTTGCCGCCCACCTGGGCCAGGGGAACATCCTGAATGATGTCGCCCTTGGTCTTGATGATGACAAGATCAACGGCCAGTTCCGGGTCAAGCGACTGCAAACGGCTTTTGACGTGTTCTGCCTGCCAGAGGGCCAACTGACTGCCACGGGTAGCGATAACTAAGGATTTACGCATGCCTGCCGCCTAATGTCCGCAGCTCGCGCAGTTGCCGCCAGAACATCCGGCGCAGCCGCCGCCACCGCCAGTTGAAGCAGCGTAATCGCCGCCTTCTGCGCCGTTTTTGCGCCGGGCGCAGCAGGACATGAGCTTCTGGGTATCGTTGGAGCCGCAATACGGGCAAGTGGGCGGGGTTTCGTCAAACACCAGTTCTTCAAAATCCCGACCGCATTTCTGGCAAGAATACTCGTAGATGGGCATGGTCAAACCTCGGTTGTGTGTCGCCCTTGCAAATAGGGGGTCAGTGCGACAGCATTTTCAAAAAGATAGTAATCCGTCAGCCGGCAAAATAGGTGCCCGGCTGCAAGGTGCAGTTCCTGAACAAGCGCGGGTTCAGCCTGCGGCGTTTCAAGAACCATGTCGCTGTATCGGGCCATTTCGCCGCCGTGCCCGCACAGGCACACGGCAAACTGCCCTCCGCGACGTGCTGCCTCAAGAGCGGCGATGATATTGGCGCTGCTGCCGGTGGAAAAAATCGCCACCAGCATGTCGCCTGGCCGCCCCAGAGCTTCAATCTGGCGCGAAAATATCTGGCTGAAATCAAGGTCGCTGCCAATGGCCGTAAGCGAAGTCGCATCGGCAGACAGCGCCAGAGCGGGCAGGGCGGGCCTGTCCATAAAAAACCTGTTCACAAACTCGGCAGCCATGTGCTGGGCCAGAGCAGCACTGCCGCCATTGCCGCAGAGCAGTATTTTGCCGCCGCCCGCAAGGCACGTGGCCGCGCGCAAGGCCGCCTGACGAAGAAAATCTGCCTGCGAGCGAAAAAAATCTTCGCGCAGGCGCGCGCCTTCGCTGGCGTGCTGTTCAATAATATCAAGGGCTGTATCGTGCATGGCGCTCACAATTGCCGAAACGTGACATGGAAGCCTTCTTATTTAAGGCAAAGCCCTGCAACTGACAAGCGCCCTCAGGCTTGCGGTAACAGACTTGATAACGTAACTTGCGCAGGTATGCAAAACGCAACAAGCCGACACATACTTCTGGTTTACAAGGCCCGGCACGAAAAGGCTGCGGCTCTTGCCCAAGAAGCCGCCCAATGGCTGCGCCAAAATGGGCACGACGTTGCGGGTGTGATCTGCGCTGGCACGGACACCCCGGCCTACGCAACTACTCCCCTTGACTTTGTGGTTGTTTTTGGCGGCGACGGTACCATGCTCGGCGTGGCCCGCCGCCTGGTGGGGCGCAATGTGCCTGTGCTGGGCATCAATTTTGGCCGGATCGGTTTTTTGACAGATGCCCAGCCGGAGCAGTGGCGCGAAAAACTCGAAGAATCCCTCACCGGCATGGAACCTGTGCGCTCCTGTATGGCCTTGCAGTGGACGCTCACCCGCAAGGGCGAGCAGATTGCCAGCGGCTGTGCGGTCAACGATGTTGTCCTGAGCCGGGGGTCCTTGTCGCGCCTTGTTCTGTTTGATGTCTATATTGCCGGCGAGCGCCTTGGCTCATTACGCGGCGATGGAATGATCATTGCCACGCCCGTAGGCAGCTCCGGCTACAGTGTTTCCGCTGGCGGCTCGCTGCTGCATCCTTCAATGGAAGCCGTAGCCATCACGCCCATCTGTCCTTTCCTTAATACAATTTCGCCCATGGTTTTCCCCGGCGATACCGAGTGCCGGTTCCAGATTTTGCAGGGTTCCACAGATTGCTACCTTACTGTCGATGGGCAGGAAGGGCAACAGCTGGAGCTGGGCGACACCGTGACCGTCAACGGCTTGCCCGATGCCGTGCATTTTCTTGGCAAAGGAACAACTTTCTTTGAGCGTTTGCGTTCGCGCGGCTTTGCCCTGCAAGGCACTGAATGCATCAGGTGCGGGGAAAACGCATGAGCAACGCGATTTCTGTGGATTCTGTTCGCGAGTTTCATTTTGGGGAGAGTGTCCGCTTTGACGCATGGCTTTACAGCATGCTGATGGACAACAACATAGCCTACGGCATGAACCCCGACATTGTGGCCAGTCAGGAACAGATGGCCTTTATGGTCAGCCTTGCGCGCGATCAGGTGTATTTGCCCTGTTCTGACGATACGTTCAAGCTGTTGTGCCAGCAGACCGCTCCCGAAGAACTTCGCCGCCAGTATAACCGCTCCTGGCGCATCATCATGCGTCTTGTGCGCTCCTTCACGCCCGAAGGCCAGAAACGCAGGCGCATTTTGCAGTTCTGCCGGTTCCGCTTCAAGCAGTATGTTGCCCAGCATACCCTGATACCTTCACGGCTGGTCAAGCGCATGACTGATCTTGTGCTCGCCCAGGGCAACCAGCTGGACGACCCCTGGCGGCAATTGCGCAGAATTTCCACCAAACGCCAGCTTGAAATGCTGGATGAAGCCCCGGTGCGCGACAATCTTGCCGCAGTGCCTGCGGATGCCTTGGCGGCCAATTCCATCGCTTCTGTCAGGCGTATGCTCAACTACGTGGAACTTTCGCGCCTGCTGTGCCTTTCGGCCATGTCCCGCCCCTGGGTGGAGACGCCGCCAGACGCCGAAACCGTGCGTCAGGCCATGGATACCGCGCGCGAAACCTGCGCCCACTTGCGGCACTATTTTGAGGCCAGCGCGGTCAGATCGGGCACGGTGCTTTTTTTGTGCGACGCTGACGGCGGCGTTGTGTTTGATCTGGCTGTTGCCAACAGCCTCATCCGCATGGGGCATAAGGTCATTTTTGCGGTCAAATCAGGCTTTTTCTTTTATTCGCCCACGCTGGAAGACATGGAGATTGACCCCTCCATCCGGCAGATGATCGGCGGCGGCACAGTGCAGCACGAGCCGCGCATGAGCAAGAACGAACTGTTGCGCCACCTGCGCGAGTACCGCCTGATGGTTATTGGCGATGGAACGCGGGAGCGGCTCAATCTGTACAGGGTATCGGTGACGTTCTCCCGCGCGTGGAAGGAAGCCGACCTTATTCTGGGCAAGGGCTGGCGCGTGGCCGATGTGCTCATGGGCAGCAGCCACCAGTATACGAGGGATGTGGTCTGCTACTGGCATGATGATCAGGGCTTTCACATCAAACTGCGCCAGCATGCCGAGAGCGCCCATAAATTCAGCGAGAACGACATTGCCGCCCAGTCGGCAAATATTATCGCAGGCATGCGCGAGGCCCGCATGCAGGGCCGCACGGTCATGTTCTACAGTTGCGTGATCGGCAGCATCCCCGGCGAGACGGGTACCGCTATCGAGATTGTGCGCGCCTTTGTAGACAATCTGCGTAAAAAAATGGATAATATTCTGATAATTAATCCTGCCGAGCATTTTATTGAAGGCATGGACGGCGACGACCTCATGTATATGTGGGAGCAGGTGCAGCGCAGCGGTTTTATTGATGTGTGGCGGTTTCAGACCGTTGAAGACATTGAGGAAAGCTTTGCCCTGCTTGGCCGCAAGGTACCGCCGCAATGGTCGGGCAAGGATTCCACCTTTTCCACCGGCTGCACCAAGGAAATGCGTATCGCGCTGGACGTGCAGGCCAAAAACAGGGAAATGCAGATCATCGGCCCCGACCCTCGGCGGTTTTTCCGCAGGGGAGAGTACGGTGTGGGCAAATATTTCGATGCCAGCATCCCCCATTGATGCTTTTGCGTCAAAATGGGCGGCGGTAACCCGCCGGATGCCAGGTTTTGCGGGCGCTTATGCGCAAAGCGGCGCTTTTGCCGCGCAACTACGGGGTGAACCCCGTTGAGGGAGTAATCTGATCTATGGCCGCCTATGAAGCCGTGATTGGCCTTGAAGTGCATGTGCAACTTGCCACGGCCTCCAAACTGTTCTGTTCCTGCCCCACGACCTTTGGGCAGCCTGCCAACGCCAATGTGTGCGAAGTGTGCTCTGGCATGCCCGGTGCTTTGCCCGTGCCCAACCGTCAGGCTGTTCACTTTGCCGCTCTGGTTGGCCTTGCCACCAATTGCGCCATAAATACCCGTTCCATTTTTGCCCGCAAAAACTATTTTTATCCTGATCTGCCCTCCGGCTATCAGATTTCTCAGTTCGAGCTGCCCATCTGCGAACACGGGCACCTTGAAGTGGACGTGGACGGGCGGCGCAAGCGCGTGGGCATTACGCGCATCCACATGGAAAACGATGCTGGCAAGAACATTCACGCCCAGGGCGAAAACCTGAGCTATGTGGACCTCAACCGCGCGGGCACGCCCCTGGTGGAAATAGTTTCCGAGCCGGATATGCGTTCAGCCGCCGAGGCTGTGGCCTACCTCAAGGCCCTCTACAATATTGTGACCTATCTTGGCGTGTGCGACGGCAACATGGAAGAGGGCAGCTTCAGGTGCGACGCCAACGTCTCGTTGCGCCCTGTGGGAACCGAACCTTTCGGCACCCGCACCGAGTTGAAGAACCTCAACTCCTTCCGCAATGTGCAGCGCGCCATTGAGTATGAAATTGCCCGCCAGCAGGACGTGCTGGACGATGGCGACAAGGTCGTGCAGGAAACCCGCCTGTACGATGCCGTTAAAAATACCACGGCCTCCATGCGCAGCAAGGAAGAAGCGCACGATTACCGCTACTTCCCCGACCCGGACATTCTGCCCGTAGATATTACGGAAGAAGAAATGACCCGCTGGCGCGCCGAAATGCCGGAGCTGCCCCATGTTCGCATGGCCCGTTTTGTGGCTATGGCGGGTCTGCCCGAAGCCGAGGCGGAAGTGCTTGTGCAGAGCAGGGGACTGGCCGACTTTTTTGAAGCAGCAGCCGCCAAGGCCGACCCCAAGAAGGTTGCCAACTTTGTGCTTGGGCCGCTGCTGCGCGAATGCAACGCCCGTGGGCTTTCCGCCGCTGACCCCTCCGCCTGGGCCATGAAGCCCGAGGCTCTGGCAGAACTGGTGCGGCTGGTTGACGGCGGCACCATCAGCGCCAAGATCGCCAACGATATTTTTGGCGACATCTTTGAGCAGGGCGTCATGCCCGAAGCCTACGTGAAGGAAAAAGGCCTTGTGCAGATTTCCGACACCTCGGCGCTTGAAGCCGCCGTGGATGAAGTCATTGCGGCCAATCCCGCAGAGGTGGAGGCCTATCGCGGCGGCAAGACCAAACTGATCAGTTTCTTTGTGGGGCAGATCATGCGCGCCACCAAGGGCAAGGCCAATCCTGCTCTGGTGAACGAACTGCTTGCCAAAAAGCTGTAAACTCTCGTCAGCAAACAAACGCCCAAGCGGGGATTCCGGTCATGCCGGGATCCCCGCTTTTTATACTGTTCAAGACAGGTTGCATTTCGAATTTCAAACGCATAAGGGGCCTCGCGGCCCCTAAGGTGCTGACACATCAGCACAGCATATGCGTAAAAGCTAGACGCTCATGTTCAGGCCAGAAAGCATGGAAAGACTGCTGTCGGAATAACTGCCAAAAGAATTTGTGGCGTTGCCCGAGCCGGACCACCATGCGGCCATGGATTCCACCTCAATGCGCTTGCGCAGGTCAGAAGGCGAAACCTGCAATGACTTGCGCGCGTCATCAAGGCCGGAAAGGGCCTGAATCTGGCCGAACTTTTTGACCAAAGCGGGATTGTTGTCAAAGAACTTCTGCACGGCTGCCTTGGTGGCGGCATCGCTGCTTTCAACCACAATGCTGCCATCAGACTTGGTTTGCAGGGTAAATTTTGCATCGCTGCTCACAGCAAGGCTGCTCATGCCGCTGTTCAGCGTCTGACCGAGTTTGGAATTATCCAGCACGGCCTGAATGGCAGCCTTGTTGGCGCTGTCCGTGCTGCTGGCAGCGGTCAGCTTGCCGCTGCTGTCAACAGTCATGGACACAGAAGTACTGGAACTGACGCCAGCAGCGGTAAGGGACGAACGCAGATCCTTGCCGATGGTCGTGTTGCTCTTAAGCCAGGCCTGCACATTGGCCTGATCCGTGGCATTGGCGCTGGTAGCCGTGAGGGAGCCGTCAGCAGCTAAAGTAAAAGTGACACTTGAAGGATCGGTAACCCCAAGTTTTGACAGGCCATCCTTGACGGCAGTGTTGAATTCATTGTTCAACTGGTCGCGATACTTGGTGATCTGGCTGAACGTGACACGGCTGCCGCTTTCAAGGCCCATGGCGTCCATGGCGTACTTTGTAAGTTCCACCATGCTGGAAAGCTGGCTGGAAATACTATTTCCACTGAGCATCTGGTTCAATGAGCTTGAAGAACTTTTGGAACCCGAAGACGATGAGCTGCCGGAAGTGGAGGTACTCAGCTTCTGGTTCTGCCACTGGTACAGCCCGCTTGTGTAGCTGTTTACACCCGATACGTTGCTCATGATGACTCCTCGGCAGTTTTTTCCCTTTCTGGGGGCTTGGGGTGCCGTACTGCTCATTAATGCATATTCCAGGCCAGCTATATTTTTATTGTGGTTCTGACGGGGTCGGCCCACCCATAAAAAATATACAGGTTCCGAATCCAGTAATGGACAGGCTAACTGAAATAGGCTAGAGAGCGGCTATGGCAGTACATTCCTCCATGCTTGAGACCGTCGAATTCGACGATCCCGCCTTAGCCAATCAGCTATTTGGCCCTCACAATGCGCATCTTGAGCTGTTGGCCGCAGCCAGCGGGGCCTCCATAGGCAGCCGTGGCGCCAGCATTCTTATTGAAAGCCCAGACATGAACACGCGGCAGGTTCTGTGCAATGTTTTTGTGCAGTTGTACGAGCTGCTGCGCGGCGGATTGTCGCTGAGCCAGCAGGATATCGCCCGCAGTTACGAGATGCTGCGCACGGATCCTGGCCTGAATCTGGAAAAAATTTTCAAGGATGCTGTTTTCGTCAACACTCCGCGCAAAACGGTCACAGCACGCAATGTTGCCCAGCGCACCTACCTTGACTTGCTGCGGCGCAATGAGCTTGTTTTTGCGGTTGGGCCGGCCGGTACTGGCAAAACCTATCTCGCTGTCGCCATGGCGCTGTCCATGTTTCAGCAGCACAGGGTTAAACGCATTGTGCTGACGCGCCCGGCGGTGGAAGCGGGCGAACGCCTTGGCTTTCTGCCCGGCGATCTGGCCGACAAGGTCAATCCTTATCTGCGCCCGCTCTATGACGCCCTGCACGACATGATGCCCCAACCCAAGGTGGCGTCCATGCTTGAAGTGGGCTCCATTGAAGTTGCGCCCCTGGCCTTCATGCGCGGGCGCACCCTTAACGATGCCTTTATCATTCTTGACGAAGCGCAGAATACCACGCAGGAACAGATGAAGATGTTCCTCACCCGCATGGGCTTTGGCTCGCGCATGGTTGTAACTGGCGACACCACCCAGATCGACCTGCCCATGCAGCCCGGCGGCCAGCGCCCACGCTCTGGCCTTATCCACGCGCTGAATATCCTTGCCAAAGTTCCAACCATCGCAGTGCATCACTTCACCAAGGCCGACGTAGTGCGGCACCCCTTGGTGGGAGCAATCGTAAACGCCTATGATAATGCAGAAAAAAGCGACACGTCCAGCTAGCATCCTCGCACTCTTTCGCATGTTGCGGGCCCGCCACCATTGTGGTCTGGGGCTTTCGGTACTTGTGCTCACCCTGCTTTTCATCAGCCTGCTTGCAGGGGCCAATTTTGAGGCTGTGCCTCGCGTGTACGTTGCCGGGCAAGTGGCGGATTCTGACGTCATTGCCGACCGCGACATCCTTGTTGAAGATGTGCAGGCCACCAAGGCCCGGCGCAAACAGGTGCAGCTTCTGCAACCGCCGGTCTATGATCTGAGTCTTGAACCCTTTACGGCTTTTCAGAACCGTATTGTGGAGATCATGCGCAGCCTGAACAACGGTATTGATTACCATGTTGGGGTCGAAGGCCCGCTGCACAGGCTGGTGGAAGAACTGACACCCACTGTTGCTGACGAAATCTTGCCGGAACTCGCCCAGCCCGAGGCGCAGACATATCTGCTCAAGGTTCTGCTGCCCCAGATTCGCGACCATATGGCAGAAGGCCTTGTGGGCGACATACGCTCGGCCAGGGTTGACCGTTCTGGCGTTATTGTGCGCAATCTGGATACGAATACAGAAATATTGCGCCCGGATGTGGTCAATCTGCCCGATGTGCAATCGTATCTGGCGGAAATTTCTGCCCAGATACGGCAGGTTTCCACCCTGAACCCGCAGTCGCGGCGCGCCATCAACATTCTGCTTTCCGCAACCATGCCTTCCTCGCTGACGCTGAACCGGGAATCTACCCAAAAGCGCAGCTCTGCCGTCATGTCCATGGTTGAGCCCGTGTATTATCAGATACAGAAGGGTGAAATTGTGTTGCGCAAGGGCGAGAGGGTCAGCCGCGAGCAGCAGATCAAGCTGCAAACGCTTTATAAATCCGCTTCTGACCCCATGCACTGGGATATTGCCGCTGGCGCCTTTTTGTGCTCGCTGGTGCTCTCCATCGGCTTTTTTGTAGCCCCCAGCGGCAAACCCGGCACCCCCCTGCGCTGCAAGGACATGCTGCTCATTTCCTTGCTTCTGCTGCTATTCAGCGCCGGGGCAAAGGCTGTGTACGTGCTTGGCATGCGCATCGACAGTCATTCGTTCATCAATACGCTTGCCGTGGGCTACCCTGTGGCCGGGGCAGTGGGGCTGGTCGCCATGGTTTTTGCGGCCCGGCGCTATTGCACCATGGCCCTGCTGATCTCGTTCTTTACCATGCTCATGTTTCAGGCGCAGTTTTCGCTGTTCCTGCTCCATTTTCTCGGCGGCATGCTGGCCACATGGCTTGTAACCAATGCCCAGAGCCGGCAGGACGTGGTGTGGAGCATTGTGCCGCTGACCATCGGCCAGTCCATCATCTGGTTTGGCGCAACCCTGCTGGCCCAAAGCGCCCCCGGCGTCATGCCCACGCAGTTGCTGGCCGTCTTTATCAACAGCGTGCTTTCGCTCATTCTGCTCTTTGCCGTGAGCCCTGTGCTTGAAATCAGTTTTGGGTACAGTACGCGCTTCCGCCTCATGGAACTTATGAGCCTTGAGCAACCCCTCATGCAGGAGCTCATGGTAACTGTGCCCGGCACCTACCATCACTCCCTTGTGGTCGCCAACATGGTTGAAGCCGGGGCCAAGGCCATTGGCGCCAACAGCCTGTTGTGCAAGGTGGCGGCACTGTATCATGACGTGGGCAAGCTCTCGTATCCCGAATATTTCATTGAAAACCAGTTTGGCGGGCCCAACAAGCACGACAAGCTGGCCCCGTCCATGAGTGCGCTCATCCTGCTTTCGCATGTCAAAAAAGGCACGGAACTGGCCGAGCGGTACAAGCTCGGGCAGGATATTGCCGACATTATCAGTCAGCACCACGGCACAAGGCTGATACGCTTTTTCTACCAGAAGGCCCTGAACCAGGGCGAAAAGCCGCGTGAATCCGATTTCAGCTATGTGGGGCCGCGCCCGCAAACCAAGGAAGCCGCCATCCTCATGCTGGCCGACTCCGTTGAGGCATCCAGCCGCACGCTCAACGATCCTACGCCCGCGCGCATCAAGTCGCACATTGACACCATCATCAAGGGCATCTTCTCGGAAGGGCAGCTGGACGAATCGGAACTGACATTTAAGGATCTGCACTTCCTGAGCGAAAACTTCCAGCGCATTCTGACGGGTATTTTCCATCAGCGCATTGCCTATCCTGACGCCAGAATCAATGACGCCGCCCGGGCTGAAAACAAGCCCAACGGCAAAAACGGCTCTGCCCCCGCAACACATGGTGCAACTGCCCTTACTCCTACCGGGCAGGGCAAACCGTGCGGCGACAAGCCTTGCAACGGAGACAAACCCGCTGCGGCGCAATCGCCCGAAGTCAAAGCCCTGACGAGCCAGCCTGAGAGCGCCAAACAGGCTGGCATACCTGCCATCCCTGAAGAAAAGGGGCAGGCATAGGAATCATGGGCGCTGTCAGGGGTAATCAGCCACAGGCAACCGTGCGCATTTTCTGCCGCTATCCGGCCACAGCATGGATTCTGCCGCTTGACCGCAGGCAGCAGCGCGCTGCCCTTGCGGCCATGCTTGCCGCTGCAGAGCAGGCCAACGTGCCTGTTGTGCCCCCGGCTGTGGAACTGCATCTGGTCGATGATGCCGTCATGAGCGCAGCCAACAGGCGCAGTATGGGCTGTCAGGGGCCTACCAATGTGCTTTCCTTCCCCGGTGGCTGCGACAGCCCCGGCACTCTTCTGTTTTCACTGGATACGCTGCGCAGGGAATGCCTGCTGTACGGGCAGGAGCCGGGCGAACACGCGCTACGCCTGCTGGCCCACGGAATGGCCCACCTGTGCGGGCTTGACCACAGCGAGCAGATGGATGCGGTGAGCGACTATTTTATGGTAGTCGCCGCCGAAGCAGTGGCTTGATGCGCCGAAGTCGCGGTCTGATTGTACAAAATCGGCTAGGCGGCCCGCTTTCTGCTCAGCGCCGCCAGGGCCATGCATTGCATTTCACGCAGCTTGCGGGCTGATTCTTCACCCCGGTTGTGCCACTCTTCAGGCAGACGCACGGCGTTTATGGCCTTCAGGCCGGGGTAGGCCATGCTGCTCACAGGTGAATTGCTGTCGGCATCCGCCAGCTTCCAGAAAGGGCGCGAAAGCCCGAGCTGGTTGACCCGCCACAGCAGGTCACGGCGTGTACCGGTGCGCAGGGTAGCAAACATGCCCGCCTTCATGTGTTCTTCTGCAGCAAGCGCCCCAGCCCTGGCATAGACAGCCGGCAGCCGCAGCCTTTTGGCAAGGGTCAGTGCAAGCGGCACGCCGCGTACTTCGTGCCCATAATGATGGGGCAGCAGGGCAGGGTCAGTGCCAATTTTCCCGAGGTCATGGCACAAGGCCATCCACACGGCCATGGCATCGCCCGCGAGTTCGTCCATCAGTCGCAGGCTGTGCCCCAACACGCTGTTGGCATGCCACTTTACCGGGCCTGCCGGGATGTAACGCGCGCGCTCGTGTTCTTCAAACCAGGGCGACAAACAGTCCCCCTGCGCCAGAACGCGAAAAAATCGCGCCGGGCGCGGCAAGGCCAGAGCCTTGAGCATTTCCTTGGCCACACGCTCCGCCGGAATGGCCGCCAGCAAAGTCTTGGGCGTGGCGCGCATCTGCTCAAAAGCCTCGCGGGCTATGCGCCAGTCGGGCCAGCGGGAAGCAAAGCGCGCCAGACGAAAAATTCTTGTGGGATCATCCGCAAAGGCCGTGGGCGAAGCCGGGCGCATCATTTTGTTGCGCAGGTCGTCAACCGCCTTGGGGTGCATGTGCAGTCGCCCTGCGCTGTCGAGCGCAAGGGCATTGATGGTGAGATCCCGCGCTGCAAGGTCAGACGCCAGGGTGCCGCCCCGGAGGGGCATGCATTCGCGCCCGTGCCACAGGCAGACATTGACGCTTTTACCCACGCAGACCGCATCTGGATGCGCGGCCAAAAAGTCGTCCATGCTTCCTGAAAAGGAAAAGTCCAGCTCCGTGGGCATACGCCCAAGCAAAAGGTCGCGCATTGCGCCGCCGACGAGGTAGAGTTCCATGCCCCCAGTATGTCACAGCCAACCGTTTGAGGGAAGCTCCCCCACTGGCGCTGACAAAAATTTTGTTCCGCGTATCTGGCGCTTTGGCGAGGTAGGCTCCTGCCTTGATACAGCAGCAAACCTTGCGGCGCGCGCCTGGCTTGCCCCGTGGGACAGCGTTCAGGTTGTCAGCCAGACAGCGGGGCGCGGGCAGTTGCGGCGTCAGTGGCATTCGCCTGCGGGCAATGTGTACGCGGCCCTGCGCCTGCCGCTTGTGCCCCCGTTTGACGGCACGGCGGCGGCACCGGCAGTGGGTGCCCTGCTGGCCGAAGCACTGGCAGTGGACGGTTGGCAGGTGCGTTTGAAATGGCCCAATGACCTTGTGCTGTGCACGTCGGAAGCCGAACCGAGAAAACTGGCAGGCATCCTGCTGGAGGAGCGTGGCGGGGTGCTGCTGGCTGGCATTGGCATAAATGTTCGCTGGTCGCCACCGGCGGAGCAGATGAGGGCAGATGCCGCTCTGGAGGCAACCAGCCTTGCCGCCCAGTATAAATCCACCACTTTTGCACCTCCAATGGCCGAAGCCTTGTGGCAAACCCTTGTAAAGCGCATGTTTTCAGCTTATATTAACTGCCACTCTTTTCCCGAGGGGTGGAGAGCCCGTGCGGAGTCTCTTTTGCTCTGGCGCGGCGAGAACGTGGAGCTGCGTGACGATGACCGCATCGTACGCGGCTGGCTGGCGGGCCTAGGAACGTCAGGCGGCCTGTGTCTTAACATCAACGGACGGCTTGAGGAATTCATTTGCGGTAGTCTCCGGTTGAGCCCTGCGCGGGAATGACGCGGGATTATGGTCATTCCGGCATGGTTGGGCCTGGGGGCATCGCCGCCCAATGCGAAGCACGTAAGCGTGTTTTCGCCGTCTAACGCCGGTGCGTGGGCAGAAATGCGCCGGTAGAAAAGGGCTGAAAGGCATGGCCAACAAGACATTCTCGGAAGTTCAGGATTTTTTGAAGGGCAAGGTAATACTGGTAGCTAACCGCGGTATTCCGGCCCGTCGCATTTGTCGTTCCATCCGCGAACGTTTTGACGCGGTAGCGGCAATGACTGCGACTGATGTGGACAAAACGGCCCCTGCGGCCTCAACGGCGCAGGAACTGATGCTGCTCGGGACAGACCCCCGCGCGTATCTGGATATTGACCGCATTATCGACAAAGCCAAACAACGTGGCGTAGTCGGCATTCACCCCGGCTGGGGGTTTGCTTCCGAGGACACGCGCTTTCCGCAGCGCTGCAAAGAGGCGGGCATCACCTTTATCGGCGCTACAGCCGAGGCCATGAACCTGTTGGGCAACAAGGTTCAGGCTCGAGAAGTGGCTCGCAAATTGGGCATTCCTGTTGTGCCCGGCTCTGAAGGAGCCGTGGATATTCCTACCGCCCGCCAGCTTATCAACGAGATCGGGCTGCCCATCATGCTCAAGGCAGAAGGCGGCGGCGGCGGACGCGGTATTTTTGCCATCCATAACGAGGCTGACCTGGAAGACGCCTTTTTCAAGGCTTCCACCATGGCTCAGGCTTCTTTTGGCAATCCGCGCCTGTTTGTGGAAAAGTTCCTTGCCGATGTGCGCCACATTGAAATTCAGGTCATTGCCGACATGTACGGCAACGTGTTCGCCTTTGACGAACGCGATTGCACCGTGCAGCGCAACCACCAGAAGCTCATTGAAATCACGCCTTCGCCCTGGCCGGGCATGACCAAGAACCTGCGCGACAGGCTCAAGGATTATTCCCGCCGCCTGGTGCGCGCCGTGGGCTACCATTCGCTTGCCACGGTCGAATTCCTCGTTACACCCGACGGTACGCCGTATCTTATTGAAGTTAATACCCGTTTGCAGGTTGAACACGGCATCACCGAATGCCGCTACGGCATTGACCTTGTGGAAGAGCAGATCGCCGTGGCCTTTGGCGCGGAACTGCGCTACCGCGAAGAAAGCCAGCGTCCTTCGTACTGGGCCATGCAGGTGCGCATCAACTGCGAAAACCCGCAGGACAACTTCGCCCCCAATTCCGGCCTCATTTCGCGTTATGTGTCGCCCGGCGGCCCCGGCGTGCGCCTTGATTCCAATATCAGCGCAGGCTACGAATTCCCCGCCAACTACGACTCTGCTGGCGCTCTGCTCATTTCGTACGCCACTGACTGGGAAAAGGTGCTTGGCATCACGGAACGCGCCCTGAGCGAATATGTGATCGGCGGCATCAAGACCACCATTCCTTTCTTCCGTCAGGTCATCAAGCACCCCCTGTTCAAGCAGGGCGGCATCAATACCAACTTCATCGCCACGCATCCCGAGCTCATGGTCTATACCGACCTTGCGCCCGAAGGCGAGCGCCTTGCCAAGCTGGTGGCCGAAATTTCGGCCAAGGGCTTCAACCCCTACGTGCAGCTTGGCGAATACCGTTCAAGCTCCACCCCCTGTCTTGGACCCTTTGAACCTGTGCTGCCGCCCATAAGCACGGCTGCGCGCCGCCAGCCTTCGCCCTATCCGCAGGGCGACCGCATGTCCACGCTGGACTATATCCGTGATTCCGGGCTGGTGCACTTTACCGACACCACAACCCGCGACCTCACGCAGTCCAACTCCGGCAACCGCCTGCGCCTTGCCGAAGACAGGCTCATGGGGCCCTACCTTGACAATGCGGGCTTTTTCTCGCTCGAAAACGGCGGCGGGGCGCACTTCCATGTGGCCATGCTGGCCAACATGACCTACCCCTTCACCGAAGCCAAGGAATGGAACCGCTTTGCGCCCAAAACCCTCAAGCAGCTGCTGGTGCGCTCCACCAACGTGCTTGGGTATACGCCGCAGCCGCGCAACCTCATGCTCAAAACAGGCGAAATGATTTGCGACCACTATCAGGTCGTACGTTGCTTCGACTTTTTAAACCATGTGGAAAACATGCGCCCCATTGCCGAAGTGGTCATGGACCGCAAGGACGTTATCTTCCAGCCCGCCATTTCCATGTCGTGGGCCAAGGGCTTTGACGTCAAGCACTACCTGGGCGTTACCGAAGCCATGCTGCGCATGGTGGGCGACATCATGGGCGCAAGCCCCAAGGAAGCCTCGCGCCACATCATTCTGGGCCTCAAGGACATGGCCGGCGTTTGCCCGCCGCGCTTCATGGACGAGCTGGTCAAAGCCCTGCGCAAAGCCTGGCCCGAACTTGTGCTGCACTACCACAGGCACTATACAGATGGCCTGTTCGTGCCCTCGTGCGGCGCTGCGGCCAAGGCCGGTGCGCACATCATCGACGTGGGCCTCGGCTCATCGGTACGTTCTTATGGTCAGGGCGATGTGCTTGCCACCATGGCCTATATTGAAGACGAACTGGGCCTCAAGTGCAACCTTGATAAAAACGCCATCCGCGACGCCAACTTCGTCTGCAAGCAGATCATGCCCTATTACGACCGCTACTGCGCGCCGTACTTCCAGGGCATTGACTATGACGTAACGCGCCACGGCATGCCCGGCGGGGCCACTTCCTCCTCGCAGGAAGGCGCCATGAAGCAGGGGTACATTCACCTGCTGCCCTATATGCTCAAGTTCCTTGAAGGCACCCGCCAGATCGTGCGCTATCACGATGTTACGCCCGGCTCGCAGATCACCTGGAATACGGCGTTTCTGGCCGTTACAGGCGCATGGAAGCGGGGCGGCGAAGACGAAGTGCGCTACCTGCTGGAAGTGCTGGGTCAGGTCACCCGCACCCCCGAAAAAGAGCTTACGGACGAAATGCGCCGCGCGCGCCTGAACATCTATCAGGACTGCAACGACGCCTTCCGTAACCTGCTTCAGGGCAAGTTCGGCAAACTGCCGCTCGGCTTCCCTGCTGACTGGGTCTACCAGAGCGCCTTTGGCTCTGACTGGAAGAGCGCCATGGCGGCCCGCACCGAGGCTTCGCCCCTTGAATCGCTGGCAGAAGTGAACCTTGCAGCCGAAGAAAAGGCCTGCGCCGAAATTCTGAAGCGCAAGCCCAACGATGAAGAGTTCGTGCTGTACCTTAACCATCCGGCAGACGCGCTCAAGACCATCCAGTTCAAGTCCAAGTTCGGCGATCCCAACAACCTGCCTTTGCATGTATGGTTCGAGGGTCTGAAAGTCGGCCAGGATCTGTACTTCAACGACAGCAGCGGCAAGCCCCATCATCTCTTGCTGCTCAGCATCTCCACCCCCAACGATGCGGGCATCTCCATCTGCCGTTATGTGCTCGACTCCGAATTCATGAGCTGCGAGGTTCAGGTTCGGCAGCCTTCGGGCAACGGCGCAAAGAGCACGCTTATGGCCGACACGGCCAACAAGTATCATGTGGCCGCGCCGAGCAACGGCGACTTGTGGGTCATGTATGTGCATCCCGGTGATGTGGTTAAAGCGGGCGAAGAGCTCTTTAACGTTTCCATCATGAAGCAGGAAAAGGCGGTTCTGGCCCCCATTGACGGCATGGTGAAGCGTGTGCTCAAAACCGCCGACTTCAAAGAAAACAAGCAAATGGTTTCGGTCAGAGAAGGTGAGCTTATTGTGGAGCTGGGGCCTGTGCCGCGCGTGTGCGGCAATGAGGCCTGCGGCCAGCCCATTCCTATGGATAACATCGCATTCTGCCCCTATTGCGGTGTGCGCGTAAGTTAATTACTACGCTCACTACTGGAATTTGTGGACAGTTCCTTAATGGCGATATACAATTTCCAAGGTTGTTAAGCTTCTGTTTCCCAAACCGGAGGAAGACATGGCTAAGATTCCCGCCGCCAAACCTGCGCAGAACAAACCCAAGGGCGCAGCGCCCGAGGCAGTTCAGAAAAAACTGGTGCTTGATGGCGCCGAAATTGTGCAGATTGGTCCCGAAGCGGAGTTGCTTGTTGGTGGTAAGAACTACAACACTGCCCTGATCAGTCAGATTCAGGGCATTCAGGCGCCCCATTTTCGCGCCATCTCATCCATTGCCTTTCATCATCTGCTTGATGAAACAAAGGTTAATGGGCGTGTGGTACGCAGCGTGGTGGACCGTGAATACGGGCGCATTGACTGGAACGACCCCGAAATCAACCAGGATCCGGACTTCTTGCAGAAGTTCGTGCGTCAACTCGGCAAGCAGATTCATCAGGCCGCGCTGGCGGAAGGCGAGCAGACCAATACCAAGCTGCGCACCTTTATCAACAATATAGTCGAAGGGTTCGCCACCTCCCCCGAGGGCATCGACCAGTTGCGCAAGCGCTCGGTCATGGTGCAGGCGGCCATTTTGTCTGTTGAAGTGCCGCACGACGTTGCGGAAGCCGTGCGCGGCGCATACCGCGACATCTGCCGCGAAAACGAAGACGACATGACCCCCGTGGCCGTGCGTTCTTCCGCTGCGGGCGAAGACTCGCGCAAGAAGGCCTTTGCCGGTCTGCAGGATACCTACCTGAACATGGTGGGTGAAGACAGAGTGGTGGAAGCCTACCATTGGGACTGCTCCTCCGCCTACAATCTGCGCTCCATGACCTACCGCCGCGAGGCCATCCTTGACGCTCTGGCCAAGGCCGAAGAAACCGGCGACGAGAGCATTGCTGAAAACGCCAAGCTTGAGTGGGCCATCGAGCACACCTCGCTTTCTGTCTGCATGATGCAGATGATCAATCCCGTGATTTCCGGTACGGCCTTTTCTGCCGATACCGCCACGGGTTGCCGCGGCACGGACCGCCGCGAACTGGTCAGCATCGATGCCAGCTACGGCCTCGGCGAGGCTGTGGTGGGCGGCAAGGTGACGCCTGACAAACTTTATGTCTTCCAGCGCGACGACGGTGGCGAAGTAGTCATCCGTCAGATGGGTTGCAAGGACATGAAGATCGTCTATGACGAACGTGGCGGCACCCGCGAAGTGGAAGTGTCCGAGCTTGAGGCTCTGCGCTGGGCGCTTTCGCTCAGCCAGGCCGAACGCGTTGCCCAGGGCGTACGCGCTGTTAGCAAGGCGTACGGTGGCATCATCATGGACACGGAATTCTGCATTGACGCCAACGACAAGCTCTGGTTCGTCCAGGCGCGGCCCGAAACCCGCTGGAACGACGACCTTGAGCTGCACCCCCATACCATCTTCATGCGCCGCCGCGAGGTGGACGCCAAAGCCGCCGCCGAAGCCGAAGTGCTGGTGGAAGGCAACGGCGCTTCACGCGGTGCTGGGCAGGGCACGGTGCGCTTTTTGCGCTCCGCCCTTGAACTGAACAAGATCGCCAAGGGCGATGTGCTTGCCGCCGAACGCACCGACCCGGACATGGTGCCGGGCATGCGCGTAGCCTCGGCCATCATGGCCGACGTGGGCGGTGACACGAGCCACGCGGCCATTACCTCCCGCGAGCTTGGCATTGCCGCTGTTATCGGCATTCAGCGTCTCGACATCCTGCGTGCGCTCGACGGCGCGGAAGTGACCGTTGACGGCACGCGCGGTAAAGTCTACCGCGGCCTTTTGCCCCTGCACCTTGTGGGCGGCGAAATGGATCTCTCCAAGCTGCCCCTTACCAAAACCAAGGTCGGCCTTGTGCTGGCCGATGTGGGTCAGGCGCTGTTCCTCTCCCGTCTGCGCAACTTCCCCCAGTTTGAAGTGGGCCTGCTGCGTGCGGAATTCATGCTTGGCAACATCAGCATCCATCCGCAGGCGCTGGAAGCCTTTGACAACGGCGAGCTTGAAAATGTGGTGCACAGCAAGCTGAAAGAGCTTGAGAACCGCCTTTCCAAGGTGCTGCGCGAGCAGATGGCAGCCGGGCTGATCGTATTCAACTTCAACCTGCGCGAATACGTGGGCGAAGTGACCGGCCTTGCCGCAGAGGTTGAAGCCTTTGCCGAAGCGAGCAAGAGCCTGAATGCGGAAGAAGTGCTGATGCAGCACCGCAAGATGCGCGAACTGGATCACAAGGTTGACCAGCACCTCGAAATGGCCTCGCGCCGCATTGAAGTGCTCAAAACTTCCAATGATCTGTCCGATCATGTGCGCATCATCATGGGCTATGACGACGCTCTGGCCCTGCTGAATCCGGCTGACCCAGAATCCGCCAAACGCGTTGCCGAAATTGAAGCCACGGTTGAAGAACATGTGCGCCGCATCAAGGATCTGCCCGCAGTCACCAAGCTGATGGACAACATCAACCATCTGCGTGAAGAAGTAAGCCTGCGTTCGGGCCTGAAAAAGGAAATGGACGACCTGCGCAACCTGACGGACAAAATTCGCGGCATCATCAAGGCCCGCGGTTTCCGTACCGGCAAGGAGCACTACGTTCAGACCCTGGCCCAGAACCTTGCCCTCTTTGCCATGGCCTTCTACGGCAAGCCCATCACGTACCGCACAACCGACTTCAAGAGCAACGAATACCGCAACCTGCTGGGCGGCAGCCTCTTTGAACATACCGAAGACAACCCCATGCTTGGCTATCGCGGCGTTTCGCGTAATATCCATGACTGGGAAGTTGAAGCCTTCAAGCTGGCCCGCGGCGTATACGGCGGCTCCAACCTGCGCATGATGCTGCCCTTTGTGCGCACTCTGGAAGAAGCCCGCTCCATGCGTAGCTACCTTGAGCAGGTTCACAAGCTCAAGAGCGGTCAGGACGGCCTGAAGATCATCCTCATGTCCGAGCTGCCTTCCAACGCCATTTTGGCCAAGCAGTTCATCACTGAGTTTGACGGCTTCTCCATCGGCTCCAACGACATGACCCAGATGGTGCTGGCGACAGACCGCGACAATTCGCGCCTGTCCCATATCTATGACGAGGAAGATCCGGCGGTTGTCTGGGCTATCCTTGTCAGCATCTTCACCGGCCAGAAGTACGCCAAAAAGGTGGGCTTCTGCGGTCAGGGCGTGTCAAACAGCATCATCCTGCGCGGCCTGGTTGCCATCGCGGGCATCACCTCCGCCTCTGTGGTGCCGGATACCTACTACCAGACCGTGTTTGATATCGCCTCTGTGGAAGGGGAAAACCATTCTGCTGCTGACCTCGGCAAATGGCTTGCCGCGCAACACCACAAGCGCCTTGCCGACCTGATGGAAAAGACCGGCTACGGTCATATCCTCAAGAAGTACAAGGAACCGCAGGATATTCAGGAATGGTACGAGGGCGAGTTGCAGCGTCGGCACGAACAGTTCCGCGATCACCTCGACACGCCCAAGGAAGCCTTCTACCGCGCCGAATTGCAGAGCTTCCGCTCCACCTTCCACAAGCCTGTGATCTACGCCACCTGGAACTGGGACGAAACGGTTGAGGATGCCCTGCATCACTCCGGCTTCCAGAACTTCGAGGAGCAGGCCAAGGCTCTGGAATACTCCCGCACGGTCAACGACTAGCGCAAGCCGGTCAACCGACTGATACACCAAGGCCCGGATCTCAGGATTCGGGCCTTTTCGTATACAGAGCGGGTTAGCTGCAAAAAACTTTTTCTGCTTACAGGAGACGCGTATGCGCATGTGGATGTTGCCCCCGGAAGGCATGTGCCGCAAACATTTGCTGGGCGAACATGTGGAACTGCATATGCTCCTTGGCAGCATGCGGCGCGGCAAAAATATGGATGGCTTTCTTTCCGGCGGATTGGTTGACCCGCAGCTTGTCTTTGCCCGGCATGAGGAACTTGTGGCAGAGATGATCCGGCGTAGATTCAAACACACATCGCCCATTGATGCGAGTGAATGTGCTTCTTTGGCTGCCCGTTATGCAGGCCGCACCTTCATCAACATTGCCGCCAATGCTGCTGAATTGCAGCGCAGGTGCCCAGACTGCGCCCACTTGATGTTAGCGAAAAACACCACAGCGCAATCAGGCACCACAAATGCAAACTGATGCCCATGCGACAATAACATGCGCAACATCGATACGATATTTGACTATCGCGCACAAAAAAAGCCGGGCCTGGAAATCCAGACCCGGCTTTGCATGTTCAGGCAGGGTAGAGCGTTAGCTCTTGATGCTGAAGTTGAGCTTGCTCTGCATGTTCTGCACGCTCTTGCTCAATGTGCTCATGGCATCGTCAAATTCCTTTTGCAGGCTGTCCATGAGTTCATGCACCGAGATAATCTTGTTCACACGGGCCACATTGGCGCCGCAAAAGGCAAAGCCGCGTTCAAGATTGCCCTTCATGGCGTTAATGAGCGCCTGGGCGATGCAGTAGGGCGTTTTTTCCTGTTCGCAGGTGTGTACGCAGTGGAACACGCATTTGAAAGGCTTTTTCTTGCCTTCGCGCGATGCCGTGATGAATTCATTGCCAAGAGCGCGGCCAGGCATGCCCACCGGGCTTTTAATAATGGTGATGTCTTCATCGCGCGCAGAAAGGTAGCTCTGCTTGAAGCGGTCATCGGCATCGCATTCGTGGGTAGCCACAAAGCGGGTGCCCATCTGCACGCCGGAAGCGCCAAGATCGAGGAACTTCATGATGTCTGCGCCGGAGTACACCCCGCCGGCGGCGATAACAGGCACCGCGCGACCGCACTTGTCTTCCATGGCCTTGGCGGCCTCAACCACCTGCGGCACCAGAACTTCAAGCGAATGGTTGGGATCCTGCAATTCTTCGGCCTTGAAACCGAGGTGGCCGCCAGCCTTGGGGCCTTCAACCACAAAGGCGTCAGGCGTGTAACCAAAACGCGAGGCCCATTTTTTGGCGATTACCGTGGCCGCTCGGGCCGAAGAAACAATGGGAACCAGCTTGGTTTTGAATTCTTCCTTCTTTTCTTCGCACACCTGCAAGAGGTGATGCGGCATGTCGAGGGGAAGGCCAGCGCCGGAAAAGATGATGTCCACCTTGTTTTCAACGGCGGTGCGCACCATCTGGCTGAACGTGGTAAGCGCCACCATCAGGTTGACGCCGATAATACCGTTGCTGAGTTCACGTGCTTTCAATATTTCATTGCGCAGGGCGCGCAGATTGGCTGTAAGAGGATCCTTGGCCACATCGGGTTCTTTCATGCCGATCATGGCCCCGGCGATGACGCCGATACCACCCTGATTGGCAACAGCCGACGCAAGCCCGGCAAGCGAAATACCCACGCCCATGCCACCCTGAACTACAGGGATTTTAGCCGTGAGATCACCTATCTTGAGTGCGGGGAAAGACATTGCAAGACCTCCGTCCTGTCCGTAAGCAGCATGCCACTTTGCATCGTTTCGATTACAAACGACATGCCTATGTTTGCCGGGAAGCATAGCTGGTAATTTCACAAGACGCAACAATCATCTTTAATATATGTATTCCGGCCCGTTATCCTGCGCATAGTGACGCATAGGGGCACCAGTCGCAATGGCGGTCCGGACGCGCCGTAAAGGACGGCGCATGGCGCATGTGCAGCAATACAAGAGAAAGCGCCGCGTGGCAGTATCCAATGGCCTCCGCCAGGTCTTCATCCACCAGCCCTCCAAAAAGAGGATACTCCCTGCCAGCGTTGCGCAGCTCAACCAAGGCTGCATCGCCGACCGGGCCAAGGCCGCTGCCCACAGCCATGCTCACATAGCAGGGCAGTTGCAGGCTGGGCAGCCGGGGCCGCAACTCTTCAAACAGGGCATCCATATCTTCAAGCATCTGGGCGTCAGGCTCGTACCCCCCGCCAGTTTGCGTCTGGCGCAGGGCCGCAAAAAGGCTTTCAATACGCCTGAAATAAAGAATGTCGCCCCACAGGCTTCCATCATGTAATTTAAGGCTGCCGGTCTTGTAGTCAAGGATGTGCAGCAGGTCATCCCGCCGGTCAATGCGATCCATTATGCCCGTAAAGGAATATTCGCCGCCTGCCAGTGACAGCGTGGCCTTGAGTTCTTCCTCCAGCGCCACAATGATTGTGCTGTCGGGCTGATTATCCAGAAATCGTTGCAAGCGTACAGGGGCGGCTTCTTCCAGCATGAGGCAACTGTCCGGCGGCAAAATGCGGCGCAGGTCGGCCTTTTCAAGCTCCTCATGAAACCGCGCCAGCATGGTCTCGCGGCTGATATCACCCCGGCGCACCTCTTTATTGAGATACGGTTCGTACAGCGCGTGCAGCGTATCGTGAATGCAGGTGCCCACGGCTGCGGGGTCGTCCCCTTCGTTGACCTCCTGCGGCGGTTGCAGCCTGCAGAGGTATTGCCAGGCAAAGCGCAGTGGGCACTGCTGGTAAACATCCAGCCTTGTGGGCGAAAGCGGTTTTTGGAGCAGGGCCAGCATGGCCTCGTGCAAGGCCTCTGTGCGGGGCAGGCTTTTGGGCGCGGCAGGGGTGCTGCGCACCACGCAACGGGCCATGCCCAACGGCCCCTGACCGGGCACAAGCAGCTCGCCACGGCGTTGTTCTTCTTCCCACAGCAGTTGCTCAACAAAGCGGCTGCGGCTTTTTTTGCCGTCAAAGAGCGCAGAGCGGCTGATCCCCTCCTGCCAGAAAAAGCGCACCTCCTGCGCTCCGGCGCAGAGCCGGTACAACGTGTGGGCTGTCGCCCGTTCGCGCCTGCGGGCATCGGGCAGGCCAAGCACCTGCCGCAATGAATCGGGCAGCAGAGGATCCTGCGCAGGGTTGCCGGGCAGTTTGTCGTCCGTGGCATCCACAATAAGCACCCTGTCAAAGTGCAGCAGGCGCGTTTCAAGCATGCCGAGCACCTGCAAGCCCGTGAGCGGCTCCGCCTCAAAAGGCACGCGCTCCTGCTGCAGCACTTCGCGCACTATGCCGTGCAACACGCTGGTGGGAAAGGGCGTCTGCGCAAGACAATTTTGCCGCAACACAGGGGCCGCATGGCGGGCAAGCCGGTACATGGCCTCCGCATCCAGCGGAAAATGCCGCCACATGTCGCCGCCGTTGCGCAGCAGAAAATCGCAGATATTTTGCAGGCACAGGGCCATGCCCTCGGTGGTGTCCACCTGCCCTGGCTGGCGCACCAGCACATTGAGCGTGGCTTCAAAAAGCTCAAAAAGCGCAGGATGCATGCCCGGGGCGCACTCCCGCGCAACCTCGTCCATATTCACAAACCGCGCTCCGCCGCGGATCATGCCCTCAATGCGGCGCAAGACCTCGCGCAAATAAAGGGGCGTCGCGCTGCCATCATCCACGCGTAGCAGGTTCAGATAGGGGTGCCGCAGGCACTGGAGCAGGTTGCGCCAGTAGTAGCGGCCATCTTCCGTCCTGTTTTCCTGCAATTGCAGCAGGGCCTCAAGCAGTCGGTTAAGGGGCGAACGCTCCAGCGGGTAGCCCATGGAGACGTTGACGTCCTTGTTGGGCAGATGGTGCAGCACAGGCATGAGCAGGGCGCTGTCCGTGAGCACGACCGCCGTGGAAAGCCCGTCAGGAGCGGCTAAATCATTGTTGCTGCCGTTGCCGCTGCCCGGTGCCGCCAGTTCTTCATGCAATGCTTTAAGCTGTGAATGACAGTCGTACCCGGCAAAAAACGATATGCGCGGTTTGTGCGCGGCCTCGGCCTCCGTGGGCTCCACGGCAAGGCGAGCCGTGGCCTTCCAGCGGCGCAGCCACGCGGCCTGAGCCTCGCACGCCCAGTGCGGCGCGGCGCCAAGAGCCAGCGCCGGATCTGCATGCAGGCAAATCTGCCCGCCAGCCTGCCACAGCCTGCGCAGCAGGGCTTCTTCACTGCCGGTGAGCAGCGAAAATCCGGCCATCACAACGGGGCGGTCATCTGCGGGCGTAAAAAAGCGGGGCAGGGCAAGGCCGTCTTCGCTGACGGTAAAGGCGTCCAGTCCCGGCGTCGTCCAGCGGCGGGCCTCCAGCGCGACCACATAGGCCTTGCCTATGCGCCCAAGAGCGCCCAGCAGGGCAGCCGCAGGGCCGGAAACCTCCTGCTCCACATGGCTGAGATCCACAGCAGCCACGCGCTGCCCCAGCATTTCTTCCAGCAGGTTTGAGAGCCGCAAGCCCCAGGGCAGAAAGTGCGCCATGTCCATGCGGGCAAAACGTGCGGCAAGGCCTTCGTCATCCTGCGCGAGACCCATAACGCATTCGTGCAGCAGGGCGACCCTGTCCAGCACGTTGGCCGTGTGGAGAGGGTCAGCGCTGGTTTGCGACCGCCAGGCCGAGATCACATCCGCCAGAGTCATGACCTTGGGCAGCAATCCCTGATAGCCTTCTTCCGCATAGAGCTTGGTAAGGTAACGCCAGGGCCGGTTGTGGGGCACGATCAGCAGGGTTGCGCCCGCCCGCCCCTTGCCGATGCTGGTCAGAAAGGCTTTGAGATCGGGCAGAAAGGGCCGCTGCCAGGGAAAAACAAGAATCGGCGATGCGCTCATGCCTGAGCCTCCGTGGCGGGCAAAAGATCGCTGCAACGCTCGGCAAGGGCCGAAACGCCGTGCGCTTCCACAAGCTGAAACCGCCGTAAATCAAGGTACACCAGCAGGCCGCGCGCACTGCCGGGGGCGCAGTCGTTCCCGGCTTCCAGACAGGCAAGGTAGGTCTGTAGCTGCGCTACATGGTCGGCTTCGGGCTGACCGCTTTTATAATCAAGCACCAGCGGCCCCCATGGCTCATGCACAAGCAAATCCATGCGCAGCAAGTGCCCTTCGGCATCCATGAGCGAATGTTCGGGCCAGCCCGTTTGCAGCCAGCGGGCAGCCTGCGGTTGCGACGCGAACCATTGCAGCGCCGCAGCGGCATTTTCCCGCAATGCGGCCTCGTCCGGCACAGGCAGCGAAAAATGCCCAAGGCCGAAGTTCAGCGCAGCCTGCGCGTCCGCCTGCGGATTGCCCGTTATGTGCAGATGCTCAAGGCACAGGTGCAGAAAGCTGCCCCTGTCTTCTGCGCGAAAGCTGAACCCTGCCAGTGGATTACGAAAAATCTTGAGGCGCGGCAGCCACTGCATGGGCCGCCATGCGGGGTCTGCAAAGCCAGCGGAATCCCCAGCATCCGGGGCCATTGCATTGCCCTGCGCGGTATCCGCAGAAGCAGCGGCTTCCTCGCCTTCCAGGCTTTCCGCAGCCTCTGCCTTGCTGCCCCAGGGGGCTGCGGCAGAAGCCTTCGCGGCTTTAGCAGCCGGGGCGGCATCGTGCGTGGCTGGCTCCTCGCCCACGGTGTAGGGGGCTGTGAACCCGGCCTCTTCCATAAGCATGTCCAGCACATCACTGGTAGAGCCGCGCCCGCCCACGGTGCTTGTGCGCAGCACATAGAGCGCATCGCGTGCGCGTGTAAAGGCCACGTAAAGCAGGTGGACGTTTTCACGGCACTGGCGGGCAAGCTCCTGATGATAGGGCGCGCCTAGATGCTTTCTGTTGCCCACGGCAAGGCGCAGGCCTTCGCGCTCGACCATCACGGTTTCATTGCCCATACGGGCGCGCAGGTCTGTCCACGGCACAATAACCACCGGGGCTTCCAAGCCCTTGGATTTGTGGATGGTCATAACGCGCACGGCATCCATGTTTTCGGGCATGGGCACCTTTTCTTCGCCGCTTTTGGCGCGCCAGTGCTCCAGAAATGTGGGCAGGGTGGCAAGGCCCTTTTCTTCCGCGCTGTGCAGCACTTCCATGAAGCGCCGCAAAAAGGTCTCCGCCTCGGGGTAGCGCCGCTCCACATCCAGCCGGGCAAACCATTCAAGCGTCATGTCATAGGGCGTCATGAGGCCTGACTGACTGTGGAACGGGGCAAGCAGCCTCTGCCAGATTTCTGGCCAGCGCTTTTTGAACCGCTGGAACAGCGGCCCGCCTCTGGATGCCGCGCACCAGCCCGCAATGTCTTCCTGCGCAAGGGCCGCAGCTTCTGGATGCTCCCGAAAGATGCTACCGCACACAAGGCTCATAAAGGCTATGTCGTCCTCAGGATTATCAAGAAAGGAGAGCAGGGCCACGGCCTGCACCACCAGCGGATGCGCGGCAAGCCGCAGGCTGTTTTCTGTAATCACGGGGATATTTTCGCGAATCAGCCTGTCTGCCACAAGGGTGGCCTTGCCGTTGCTGCGTACAAGGATGAGCACATCGGCCCAGGTATGGTGCGGCTCAACATCCTCATGCAACAGGGTGCAGAGGCGTTCAAGCACATCTTCGCCCAGAGCCTCGGCATCCACGGAAAGGATGGTTTCCACGCGCACAAGGCCGCCCTCGCGGGCGTTTTCAGGGCATTGCTGCTCCGTGCCCGCAAAGGCGCGCACAAGGCCCTGAGCGGCCTGCCCGCAGATTTCCGGCGGGGTGCCCGTGGGTAAAAGGGCGGCCATGACCTTTGCGGCCATGTCCGGCTGCCCCAGGGGGCCGAAAATGCCGTTGTTGTGCTGCACTATTTCGCGGCGGCTGCGCCAGTTGTAGGGCAGATTGTCGCGCTGGCCATCGGGTGCGAGGGCTGTGAGTCCCGCATCGTCAAACACGCCATCAAAAAGCTCCGGCTCGCCCCCACGCCAGCCGTAAATGGACTGCTTGACGTCCCCCACCCAGGTGAGGGAGCCGCCGCGCGAGAGCGCTTCTTCCACAAGGGGGCGCAGGGCGTACCACTGCTCGCGGCTGGTATCCTGAAATTCATCCACCAGAAAGTGCGTGAGGCGCGAGCCCATGCGGCACAGGGCTTCGGGCACGCCGTTGTCGCTTTCAAGCACCTGCCGCGCCATGTGCGGAATCAGCAGGCCAGGCAGGCTGCCTTCCTGCCGCTGGTTTTGCACAAAGGCCTGCACAAGGGTGCGCGCCAGCAGGAGCACGGGGGCAAGCCCCACAGCCTGACGCAGCAGTGGAGCGGTATCCACCAGAACCCCGGCGGCGCGGGCAAAGGCCTCGTAGGCTTTTTGCACTTCGTCGCTGACAACGGGCTTTTTCAAAAACAGGTCAGAGGCGCTGGCCTTGCTCAGGTATGCCGAAGTCTTGCACTGCCCGGCGGCAATGGCCTCCACAGCCGCGAGGGCGTTTTTGCTGAAACTGAGTCCGCTTGCAGCCGCAGCAGACAGAAAGATATTGGCATGGGTAACTGCCAAGCTTTCCACTTCGCTCAGCCGCTTGTGCAGGGTTTCTGTGGGCGAAATATCCTCAAAGCGCCCGAGCAGCACGTCATCCAGCAGGCCGCGCAACTGGTTGAGCAGTTTTTCGCCCGCAAGAAAGCCCGTGCTGTTCTCCCGCCAGGCCATGGCCCGATAAACCTCGCGCAGCAGGGATCGCATGGTTTCATCGCCCTGCCATGCGCGTTCAAGCAGTACATCAAGGTAGGGGGTGAGCACTTCTTCGGTGGCAAAGACAGGCTGAAAATCCGGATGCAGATCAAGTTCCAGCGCTGCCGCGCGCACAATGAGGTGCAGCAGGCTGTCGATGGTGCGGATGTTCAGCGCGCCCATATCGCGCATGATCACATCCACCCAGCGGGAGGCCTGCTCGGGCGAAAGCGCAAGCCCGCCCAGGGGCTGCCCGAGGGCCGCGCTCTTGAGTTGCCGGATGACGCGGTCGCGCATTTCGGTTGCAGCGGCATTGGTAAAGGTGATGGCGAGGATGTCGCCCCAGCCGCAGCGGCCGCCCGGCAAAAGCACGCAGGCCGAGGAAGCGGACGCGCTCGCAGGCGGCCCGCTCTGCACCAGCCTTTGCAGAAAACAATGCGTCAATTCATAGGTCTTGCCGGAACCGGCAGAGGCCTTGACCTGTCTGAGATGCTTCATGCTGCCGGTTACGCCGGGGGCAGCATGCCGTGCAGCATGCCCTGACCGGTGGATTCAAGCACAGCCCGCCACAGGTCTGAATAGATGTTGAGCTTGCGGCGCTTGCGGGTCACAAGCTCCAGCGGCAGATGGACGTAACGGTCCTGAATCTTGCCCACCACCATGTCTGTGCGCCCGGCCATGGCGGCATGCACGGCGTACTGGCCCAAAAATCCGCAATAAACCTTGTCATTGGCGTTGGCCGGGATGGAGCGGATGATATAGCTCGGGTCAATATATTTCAGCGAATGCTCAATGCCGCGCGCGCCAAGATAGGAACTGATATTCTTGCGCAGAAGGTCGGCCACGTCGCCAAGCACGGGGTTGCCCGACACATCCTTGGCGGCGTGGTTTTCCATAAGGTGCTGACCAGCGCCCTCGGCTGCCACAATAACGGCATGCCCGCGCGAGCGCAGGCGTTCTTCCAGCGCAGGCAGAAGCCCGCCCTCGCCCTCAAGGGCAAAGGGAGCTTCCGGAATCAGCACAAAGTTCACTTCTTTGAGGGCCAGAGCCGCGCGCGCGGCGATAAAGCCGGATTCGCGCCCCATCAGCTTGACCAGCCCAATGCCGTTGGGCACGCCGCAGGCCTCGGTATGGGCGCATTCAATGGCCTCCGTGGCCTTGAAGGCGGCAGTTTCAAAGCCGAACGACTGGGGAATGAAGTTGATGTCGTTATCAATGGTTTTGGGAATGCCGATGACGGATATCTTGAGCCCGCGCGCCTGCACCTCGCTGCTGATGGCAAGGGCGGCCTTCATGGTGCCGTCGCCGCCAATGACAAAGAGAGCGTTGACGTTGCTGCGTTCAAGGGTATCCACAATTTCCTCGGCAGACTGCGGCCCGCGTGAGGAACCAAGCATGGTGCCGCCAAAACGGTGAATGTCCGCCACGCTTGAAGGCGTAAGCTCAAAGGGGGCATGACCGTACTTGGGAATAAAACCCTCAAGCCCGTAGGCGATGCCCAGAATGGAGGGCACGTTGTAGGCGTGGAAGGCCTCCATCACAATGGCGCGGATGACATCGTTGATGCCGGGGCAAAGCCCGCCGCAGGTCACGATGGCGCACTTGGCTCGGGTGGTGTCGAAGTAGAGTTTTTTGCGCGGGCCAGCGGCCTCGAGGCAGACGCTGAAGGGCGCGTTCACTTCTTCCGACAGTTCTTCATCCACAACAATCTGCACGGTCTTGTTGTCTGCCCAGGTGCGGTAGGGCAGCACAGAATCAAGCTTGCAGGGGCCAAGCGTGCGGATTTCCGTTTGCAGCGAACATTCTTGCATGGTGCAGCCTCGGCTGTTTTGGAGCTATTTGCTTAAACCAAGTTCCGCCGCATGGGCGCGCATGGCTTCGATGGACAGAGCCAGAAAAGCATCAAGCTCAAGCCCGGCCTCGGCGCACTGGCGGATGTTGTCGCGGCACACGCTGGCCGCAAAGGCTTTATCCTTCATCTTTTTCTTTATGCTTTTAACTTCCATGCCTTCCATGCCCGTGGGGCGCATGAGCGCAGCGGCAGAGATAAGCCCGGTGACGGTTTCGCCGCAGCGCAGGGCGTAATCAAAGCGCGAGGCAGGGCCAGCCGCGCCGTTCATTTCCGCATTATGGGCGCGAATGGCAGTGAGGGCTTCGTCCGGCAACTGGCCAGTCAGCATCTCTGCGGTGTCCAGCCCGTGCCGGCTGGCGTTTTCCGCCGTGGCGGGGTAGTCGAGGTCGTGCAAAAGGCCAGTGAGGCCCCAGAGGTCTTCATTTTCGCCAAAATGTTGGGCAAGAGCGCGCATTATGGCCTCGGAGGCCAGGGCATGCTGCAACAGTGAAGGCGGCGTTTTTTGCTCGGCCAGCAGAGCGAGGGCCGATTGACGTTCTATCATGGCAAGTACTCCCTTATGTTTAAAAATGTAAATCAGGCAACCCGGCTTTGCAAGCCGCGCGAGGTGAATGGCCGATGCGCAGCCGTGGCTCGACCCGCAGCCCAGTTGACAGCACGGCATTAATGACGGAAAAGAACCTTTTCGGAATACATATTCCACTACCTTTGCCGAAGCGACAATTTATGCCTATATACGGTCTCCGTTTCAGAACGCTTGGACAAACAAGCTACTATACCGGCCCCTCCGGCTTCAAACGGGGGGATCATGTGCTTATTGAGGCAGAGCAGGGCCAGACCCTCGCCGAAATAGTATCCGGCCCCGCAGAGCATTTGCCCGGACAGATGGAGCAGGAACTGCCCTCCATTTTGCGCCATGCCGGTTCAGAAGACATCCACCGTGGCGAAGCCAACGAGCAGATGGCGCGTGAAGCGCAACAGTTCTGCCGCCAGTGCATCCGCGACCGCAACCTTGATATGAAGCTTGTGGATGTGGAGGTCTTTTTTGACCGCAGCAAGCTCATCTTTTACTTCACTGCGCCTTCCCGCATTGATTTTCGCGATCTGGTCAAAGACCTTGTGCGTGAATACCGCGCGCGCATCGAGCTGCGCCAGATAGGCGTGCGCCACGAAACGCAGATGGTGGGCGCTGTGGGCAACTGCGGCATGGTCTGCTGCTGCCGCAGGTATCTGCGCAAATTTGCGCCCGTGACCATCCGCATGGCAAAAGAGCAGAACCTCTTTCTGAATCCTGCCAAAATTTCGGGCATTTGCGGCCGTTTGCTCTGCTGCCTTTCTTACGAACAGGACAACTACGACCATTTTCACCGCATGTGCCCGCGCCTCGGCAAGAAATACCAGACGGACAAAGGCCCCATGAAGGTTCTGCGGGCCAACATGTTCCGCAATTCCCTTTCTGTGCTGACGGAAAACAACGAGGAAGTCGAACTGAGCCTGGACGACTGGCAGGCGCTTTCGCCCCACAGGCCGGAGGCCCCCCAGGGTGTACAGCCAAAGCAGCCGCCCAAAGGCCCCATGAACGACAACAGCCTGCTTGTGGTTTCCGCCACGCCGGATACTCTTGACTCTCTTGATTTTATGGATGAATTCCGTCAGGACGAGCGCGATACCCAGCCCGAGGAATCCGCCCCCGCCGAATCCGGCGAGCGCGCCCCCGGTGGAGAGGCTCAGGCCGAACCGGGCAAGAATCGCCGCAAACGCCGCCGCAACAAGTCGCAGCGGCCCGACCACGACTAGCAATTAAGCTTACGGAGCCTTGAGTGAACAGCTTTTTCATCACAACGCCCATCTACTACGTCAATGCCAAGCCCCATCTGGGGCATGCCTATACCACTGTGGTTGCCGACGCCATGGCCCGCTACCACAAGCTGATTGGCGAGGACACCATGTTCCTCACCGGCACGGACGAACACGGCGACAAGATTGTTCAGGCGGCGGAAAAACAAGGTCAGACTCCAAAGGAGTTTGTGGACGACATCAGCGCCCGCTTCCGCGCCTTGTGGCCCAAGCTTGACGTTGCCAACGACCGCTTTGTGCGCACCACCGATCCCGAGCACATCAGCGCTGTGCAGGCCTTTTTGCAAAAGGTCTATGACGCGGGCGACATCTATTTTGGCGAGTTCGGCGGGCATTACTGCTACGGCTGTGAACGGTTCTATACCGAAAAAGAGCTGGAAAACGGCCTCTGCCCCCAGCATCTGACCAAGCCGGAATTTATCAGCGAGAAGAACTACTTTTTCCGCATGTCCAAGTATCTGCCCTGGCTCAAGGAGCACATCGAGGCCAATCCTTCGTTTATCCGGCCCGAACGCTATCGCAGCGAAGTGCTGGCCATGCTCGAATCCGGCGCGCTGGAAGACCTGTGCATCTCGCGCCCCAAATCGCGCCTGACCTGGGGCATTGAGCTGCCCTTTGACAAGGATTACGTCTGCTACGTGTGGTTTGATGCGCTACTCAACTACATCAGCGCGCTGAACTGGCCCGAAGGCGAAGACTTTAAAAAGTTCTGGCCCGGCGAACATCTGGTTGCCAAGGATATTCTCAAGCCTCACGCCGTATTCTGGCCCACCATGCTCAAATCTGCGGGCCTGCCGCTGTATGAGCATCTGAATGTGCACGGCTACTGGCTTGTGCGCGACACCAAGATGTCAAAATCGCTTGGCAATGTTGTGGAACCGAGCGACATGGCCCAACGTTTCGGGCCGGACGCCTTCCGCTATTTTCTGCTGCGCGAAATGCACTTTGGTTCTGACGCCAGCTTTAGCGAAGATGCCCTTGTAGGCCGCATCAATGCCGACCTTGCCAACGACCTCGGCAACCTGTTCAGCCGCGTGCTTTCCATGACGGCCAAATATTTCGGCAGCCATGTGCCCATGCCCAAGGCGCTTCAGGAAGACGACAAGGCCATTGCCGACCTGTGCGCCAACTCCATGCGCAACTTTGTGCAGCTTTTTGGCAACGTGCAGTTTGCCCAGGGGCTTGAATCCCTGTGGGAACTCGTGCGCGCCCTGAACAAATACGTGGACACCCAGGCCCCCTGGACGCTCTACAAGCAGGGCAACATGGAGCGCCTCGCAACCGTCATGTACGTCATGCTGGCGGCCATGCGCAAAACCGCGCTCTGCCTCTGGCCCGTCATGCCTGTGGCCTCTGGCAAAATGCTTGCCCAGCTTGGGCAGCCCGTGCAGGAAGGCCAGCCCCCGGTTGCCAATGTGGAAGACGAAATTGCCCATTTTGAAGGCCTTGAACCCGGCATTCAGGTAGCGGAAGGCTCCAACCTGTTCCCGCGTATTGAAGTGAAAAAAGAAGGCGCGGACAGCAAGGAACCCAAGGCCCAAAAGAAGGACAAGCAGGCGGAAAAACCGCAGGAAAAAGCCGCGCCCAAGCAGGCTGCAGCAGAGCAGGGCGGGGCGGATGCGCCTGCAGTCAAACCCAATGTGGAATTCGACCAGTTCAAGGCTCTGGATCTGCGCGTGGGCACAGTCAAAGTGGCGGAAAAGCACCCCAATGCCGACCGTATTCTGCGACTTGAAATTGACTTTGGCGAAGGTGAGCTGCGTCAGATTCTCTCTGGCCTGGCAGAGCACTATGCGCCGGAAGATCTGGTGGGCAAACGCGTGTGCGCAGTGCTGAACCTTGCCCCGCGCAAGATTCGCGGGCTGGTTTCGCACGGCATGGTGCTTACGGCAGGAACCGACAGCGCGCTCGGGCTGCTTGCTGTGGACCGCGACGTGCCTGACGGCAGCGAAATAGCATAATTCTGATGCGGTGAGCGGCGTCGCACCCGTGGTTCAAATGGGCGCGACGTCTGCAACCACCATCAGCAAACGGCAATACAGAACGATGGGCGGAAATGCTCTAGTGGGCCTTGGCCTCTTCTTCGCGGAACAGGCGCTCAAGGGCGGCGGCATCAAGCGGCGTAAGGTTGAAACGCATACCCGCTTCGTCCAGAAGGGCAGACAGGCTCTTGCCGGTATGCAGGGCGCGCTGTTCCGCCAGATAGGCCGCAGCCTTACGCACAAGTTCGCCTTGCGGCATAATGGTTGTCATGGAGATATCCTTTTTTATTCACCCATAGCCGTTGTGCCGTCTTTTGGCAATGCTCTGCCCGCAGGGCGACACATCCCACACTAGGCGACAGGATTTCGCGCCAGAGGGTTTTTATGGATAATCTGTTTACTGCGGTAATTTTGAGCATTGTCGAGGGGCTGACGGAATTCCTGCCTGTTTCCTCATCCGGCCACCTTATTCTGGTTGGCGATCTGCTCAACTTTATGGGCGAAAAGGCCGCCACCTTTGAGGTGGTTATTCAGCTTGGCGCCATCATGGCTGTGGTGGTGCTGTACTGGAAGCGCTTCTGGGGCCTTGTGCGCCCTCAACCCTATGTGCGCTTTGCGGGCATGCGCGGCATCATGCTGCTTATTCTTACATCGCTGCCTGCCAGCGTGCTCGGGCTTTTGCTGCACTCGGCGATCAAGACCTATCTGTTCCGTCCGGAAACTGTGCTCATTGCTCTGGTTGTGGGCGCGGTGATGATGATAGTTGTTGAAAAACGCAAGTTCAAACCTTCGTATATTACGCTGGACGACATGACGCCCAAGCTGGCCCTTGGCATCGGCTGCTTTCAGTGCCTTGCGCTGTGGCCCGGTTTTTCGCGCTCGGCTTCAACAATTATGGGCGGCATGCTGCTTGGCGGCAAGCGCTCGCTGGCGGCGGAGTATTCGTTCATCGCCGCAGTGCCCATCATGGTTGCAGCTACCGGCTACGACATGCTGAAAAGCTGGCACCTGTTCAGCGCTGCGGATATTCCCTTTTTTGCCGTGGGCATGATCGGCTCGTTCCTCTCGGCCCTGCTGGCAGTCAAAGTGTTCATCGCCCTTATGGGCCGCGTGACTCTGGTGCCTTTTGCCGTGTACCGCCTGTTAATCGCACCCTTTATTTACTATTTCATGGTGAACTAAAAAAAATGCTTGCCAAGGGGCGGCAATTTTTATAAATAGATCGTCGCGCTAACGAGGCGCTGACACGGCAAGGTAGCTCAGTTGGTCAGAGCATGCGGTTCATACCCGCAGTGTCGGGGGTTCAAATCCCTCCCTTGCTACCAGAATTTCATACCCGGAAGTCTTACGAGACTTCCGGGTTTTTTTGTTTTTAGGCGCACACTGCTGTTGAGCAGCAGTGTGCGCCTAAGGCAACTCCCCATACTTTTTTTCACTACCGCGACATGATGCTTTCAAAATTTTTGTAATGGTGTTATTCTAAAAGTCCTGCACCACACTCCGTCAGATCAACAATTTGCCGTCTTTCCGCCTATAAAAATGAAAAACAGCACCATTTAAAACAAAGAGAACCCCATGAAGGCCATTATAAGAAAAACACCAAAGAGCATGTATCAGCCTGTTGGAAACTATTCACATACAACCATCATACCCGCTGGCATGGACACCTATGTGTTTTCAGGGCAAATCGGCATCAGGGGTGACGGTTCTTTTCCAACGGCCTTTAACGATGAAGTGCAGCAACTCTTTACAAATATTAAAGTATTGCTCGATACGGAAGGACTGTCCGGACCAGATATTACCAAGGTTAATATCTGGTCCGTGAAAGAAATCGACTGGGATTATTTCGATAACGAGTGGGATAAGCTTTTTGGCAGCACTTACCCATCGATGACTATTGCGTATGTATCGGCATTAGGCCTGCCGGAAATCAGCATAGAAATTGATATCTGGGCTGCAAAGCAACCTCAGGGCTAAGTGCAGCAGGGTGCTCTTCATGAGCAGAAGGGCGCCCTAACCATGGATAGCTGGCATATTGCTCTGGCGAGGGAATTGATAACCTGCACCATACATGGTAATTTATTGAAAGTTCTTCATTGGCTACCTTGGGGGCATTATGAAAGAAAAAACTGTCTACCGCTGCAAGCGCTGTGGTGATGTTTTTTACTGCCCGACTGGCATGCTGGACAAAGCCTTCTTTAACTTTCGGCGGGTTTTCAAGTTATTGTCATGCCCACGATGCGGAAGTACGCTTATACATGAAGAAGAGTACGTGGCTGAAAAAAAGAAACAGGACAATGCTGCAATAGATAAATAGCCTGATCTGGTTATGCACAGGCAGGCAATATTTTTGCCATCCAGCAAAACAGGCTCGCGTTATAACCAATATATACGGCGTTTATGCCTTGTGGTGCGCAAAAGCGTACGGGGCATAAACGCCTTGCCTTTTACTCCGGTGCCGTCATGCAGTTTATACATTTGCCCCACAACGCCAAGCCCGAGCAGTACGCAACGTGGCACAGCGCAGCTCTGCACAGCGCTCAGGCCGACCCTTTCAGTTGTACGCCAGCATGGCAACTTGCCTTTCATGATGCCTTTGGTCCCAAGCGGCGTTTGTTGTTTGCAGAAGCCGACGGCAGTGTTATTGCCCTTGCGGAAGGCCTTGTTTCGCCAGAAGAAATCTACATCACGCCCCTTGAACCCTCGTGGTTCTTTGGCTGCCCGCTGCTGGGCAGCCATGCCCCGCAGCTATTTGCCGACGCCATGCACTTTTTTACCAGAACCTATGCCCCCAGATTTCCCAAGGTTCTTGTGGGCGGCCTTGGCCCTGGCCTGGATTATGTGCAGAACATGCTCAACAAAACAGGCATGCCGCTCCAGGCGCACCTCGTAAAAGCGGGCATTCAGGGATCGGCTTCACTTGCTGGCGGGCTGGACGGCTATCTTTCGCGCCGCTCGGCCAATCTGCGCCGCAACCTGAAACGTTCGGCCAAGAAGGCGCACGAGCTGGGCATCTCTTATGAACGGGTGCTGCCTTCAACGGAAGACGAAGCAAAGGCAGCGTATGCCCGCATGATCGCTGTTGAACGCACAAGCTGGAAGGGGATTGACCACTGCGGCATGGCGGAGCCGGGCATATGCGATTTTTACGCATTTCTGCTCCAGCGGCTCGCGCCGGAAAAGGGTGCGCGCGTCATTTTTGCCCGCCGTGAAGATACGGACGTGGGCTTCATTTTTGGAGGCCTGGCAGGGGATATCTATCGCGGACAGCAGTTCAGCTATGCGCAGGATTGCCATGAGCTTTCACTGGGCAACCTCATGCAGATTGAAAAAATCCGCTGGCTCTGCGAGGAAGGTGTGCAACGTTATGACATGGGGCCTCTTGATGGCCCCAAAATGCAATATAAGACGCACTGGACGGAAACGGCCTTTCCCATCAGGACATGGCTCATAGAAAAGGCCTGAACACCGCCAAAAGGGCAGGGGGCAACAGACCCCGCAGCCCGCATGCCATCACAGGTTAGCGTTCCAGAAAAGCATGGCCACCCGCGAGCTGCCAGTTTCGTGCACCATGCCGTTCTTGCTCATGGCGCACAGTTTGTCTGCCAGGGCGATCTCTTGCACCTCTGTGAGCTGGCCTCTACTGTTAAAATGCCGCGTGTACATCACAATGGCTTCTTCCAGCGGGCATTCAGAATCCCACGTGCGCTCAAGGTATTCCACTTCTGGATAATAACCCTGCAACCACAGGATATTGAAGGCGCAGTAAAGCCCCCGCCGGGTATAGTCGTCGTCATTCGTTGCACCAACAACTGGCGCAAGTTCCCTGCGCACAGAATTATCGCCAGTAACCTGCGTGATAAGGCAGCAGTAGCCCCGCGAGGCCTCTGTCATTTTTTCAAGAGTAACATGGTCATACACGGCAGGAGTGCGCGAGGCGAAAACAAGCTGAAACCGTTTTTGCCAGCCAAGCTGCTTCAGATCCGCAGTATCCCAGTCAAGCACGTGAAAACGGGCGTTTTCCATACCAGCTTGTTGCGCATTTTTATTTGCGTATTCGATCATACCGGGCGCGATATCAAAACCTTCAACCTTGCCAGCCAGTCCCGCAAAAATCAGGGCATGCCTGCCTGGCCCGCAGCCTATGTCCAGCACGGCATCAGCCTTGCCAACCTTGGCGCGCGCTGCAACCTTTGCAACAAGATCGCGACGGTACGCGCTGGAATCTTCCTCGGCCGAATGGGTATTGAACGACTGGGCGCGGCGGCTCCAGAACTCCGCCAGATCTGTGCGATCCGGCTGCCTGTCTGCCCAGAATGCTTCAAATTGTTTTATGTCCATGTTCAAAACCTTTGTTTGCGCGCAATGCTGCGCCGTAGTCCAGCAATGTTTTGCAAGGTTACAAGGAGACGGAGTGGGAATAAAGAAAAATCAGCCCGCTGTTTCTGCGGGCTGACAGGCATCCAGTGGATGTCCTTTGACGAGATAGATGGAGCAGGGGAAAACCCTCTGCCCGGACACGGATTTCAGCCGGGCAGGGGCAGTTTATGAAGGCTAAACAATGGGGACGGGCTGGCCTACCACTTTTTTGCGATCAAGCTCTTCATGCAGCTTTTCCACATCCAGGTTGCCAGTAACCCTTGAAACAAAGATGGTTGCAACACCATTGCCCACAAGGTTTGTGAGCGCGCGGGCTTCAGACATGAAGCGGTCAATGCCGAAGATAACGGCAATGCTCTCTGGCGGTATGCTGCCCACAGAACTCAGCGTTCCGGCCAGCACAATAAAGCCGCCGCCAGTAACTGCAGCCGCCCCCTTGGACGAAATAAGCAGAATACCCAGGAGCACAAGCTGATCGCCCAGCGGCATGGGCGTATTGGTGGCCTGGGCAAGGAATATGGCCGCCATTGTGAGATAAATGGCTGTTCCATCAAGGTTGAAGGAATAGCCAGCTGGGATCACAAGATCCACAACACTTTTGTTGCAGCCAACTTTTTCCATCTTGCGCAGCATGTTTGGCAGTACGGATTCAGAAGAAGAGGTGCCAAGCACGATAAACAGTTCTTCACGAATATAGCGCACAAACTTGAAGATGCTGAATCCGCAGCTGAAGGAGATGGTCCCCAGAATGAACACGACAAAAAGGATGCTTGTAACGTAGAAGCACACAATGAGCTCGCCAAGTACAAGGACAGAGCCAATACCCTCCTTGCCGATGGTAAAAGCCATTGCGCCGAACGCGCCAATGGGAGCCACATGCATGATAATGCCGATAACCTTGAACAGCACTTCGGAAAGGCTCTTGATGAGGTCAAAACACAGCTTGCCCTTTTCGCCGCTGTAATTCAGGGCAAAGGCAAACAGCATGGCCACCAGCAGCACCTGGAGGATCTCGCCGCTGGTAAAGGCAGAAACAAAGGTATTGGGAATGATGTTGAGGAAGAAGTTGACGATATTGTTGTCTTTGGCCTTGCCAGCATATTGGGCGGCAATGTTTTTGTCCGCAGCGTTGAAGGCGCTAACGTCAACATTCATGCCCACGCCGGGCTGGGCCAGGTTGACCACCACAAGGCCGATAGCAAGTGCCGTAAGCGTAATGACGGTAAAGTACACCAGCGCTATACCGCCAGTTTTGCCCACCGCCTTGATATCTTTCATGCCAGCTATGCCGGTAACAACGGTTGAAAAAATCAAGGGCGCGATGATCATTTTAATGAGGTTGATGAAGCCCTTGCCCAAGGGTTGCATCTTGACGGCCAGTTCAGGATAAAAGTGACCCAAAAGAATGCCAATGAATATGGCAATGAGAACCTGCACATACAAAATTTTCAAGTACTTCATGGCTGGAATCCTGGCTTATGGCCTGATGTAAGTCTTGTTTCTCAGCTCTAGATACACCAAAAAATTCTTTTTTAAAATTGCAATTTAAATTTTACGTCAAGGTGGTATGATTATTTTTGACAAAATAACGCTTACTTTTTTGTTATAAAAATCGTACATAGCAGTATTTTTCTCTAAAAAAAATATATAATGAAAACAAACAAAAATATTACTATGATTATATAATATAGTAATTGACTCCATAATATTGAATCCAAATTTTATTTTTAAAAAACTGTTTGTATGTTCCAACAATTTTTTTATGTACAACGTACAATAGTCATTGAATGATGTATCACTGCATTGATCATAATTGCAATCAAATTATTTTTTTAACTAGTTGCATGAAAAACAACTGTTTGATTGAACAGTATAATTATAATTAGTAACATAAATAAGTATCTATAGCGCCACCTCAATTATCATCTATTGTTTTACCCTTGTCTTACCTCTGTGCATACTCATGGCATGGTGGCAATGGCTGCACAAAAAATATCCACCTGTATAAATTTGATTCAGCACCTACCAAAAGGCCCGAAAAAATCAGGACTAAAAAGACAATTGTTTTCCTTGTGCGGATGGCGTAATATGGCGGACTTGAGCAATAAGCCCAGCTTGTAAGGAGCAGGAAAACTATGACCGAGGATAAGTTCGCAACCTCCATGTCGGAGGAAGGCGCTGAGGATTTTGCCGCCATGCTGGCGGCCCACGACACCGCTTCAAACCGCCTGCAGCCCGGCCAGAAAGTGACCGGAACTGTAATTGCCATCACTGGCGACAGCGTTTTTGTGGACGTGGGCATAAAGGTTGACGGCATCATTGACCGCAAAGACATTCTTGATGCCGAGGGCAATGAAAGCGTTAAGCCCGGCGACAGCCTCGAAGCGTGGGTTACTGGTGTTTCCTCGCAAGAGATTCGCCTTTCCCGCTCCATGAGCGGCAGCGGCGTTGCCGCGCTTGAAGAAGCCCGCGATGCGGCGGTGCCGGTTGACGGCCGCATAACCGCAGTGTGCAAGGGCGGCTATACGGTTGACGTGCTTGGCAAGCAGGCCTTCTGCCCTGGCAGCCAGCTTGGCGTTGCCACGTCTGAAGACGCCGCCGAAGTTGTGGGCCGCAGCATGCCGTTTCTGGTTATCCGCGTTGAAAACCGCGGCAGAAATGTTGTGGTTTCGCACCGCGCCATTGTTGAGCGCGAACGCGCCGAACAGCTTGATGCCCTGCTTGAAAGCCTCAAGCCCGGCGACATGGTTGAAGGCAAGGTCACGCGTTTCGCCGCTTTTGGCGCATTCATGGAACTTGCTCCTTCTGTTGAAGGCATGATCCATCTTTCCGAACTTTCCTGGTCGCGCGTGGGCGCTCCTGACGAAGCCGTGTCGCTTGGCGACACCGTGCGCGCCAAGGTTATCTCCATCAGCAAGGACAGCAAGGGCCACGTGCGCATTTCGCTTTCGCGCAAGCAGGCCGAGGGCGATCCCTGGCAGGATGTGACCACCAGACTTGAGTCTGGTACGGTTGTTTCCGGCAAGGTTGTGCGCCTCGCGCCCTTTGGCGCTTTTGTGGAGCTTCTGCCCGGTATTGAAGGCCTTGTGCATATTTCTGAACTGTCGTGGACAAAGCGCGTGGCCAAGGCCGAAGACGTGCTTGCGGCGGGCGAAGTCGTTTCGGTTAAAATCAAGGAAATCAACCTTGAAAATCACCGTATTTCCCTGAGTCTGCGCGATGCGGAAGGCGACCCGTGGAAGGAAGCCGCCCAGCAGTTTGCCGTTGGTTCAACGGTAAGCGGCACGGTTGAAAGCCGCACTCCCTACGGTCTCTTTATTACGCTGGCCCCTGGCATCACCGGTTTGCTGCCCGCTGGCGTCATCAAGAATTCCAAGCAGGGCAACCAGTACAGCAAATTGGACAAGGGCGACACCGTCACCCTTACTGTACAAAATTTGGACACCAGCGCCAGACGCATCAGCCTTGCCCCTGAAGGTGAACAAGCTGCCCAACCCGCCGAAGACAAGGCATGGAAGCAGCATACATCCGCCGGAAGCTCCAACAGCGGGTCTGGAATGAACATCATGGCACAGGCTTTGCAGAAGGCTCTGAAAAATAAGTAACCAGGAGCTTTTCCATGATGATAAAAAAATGTCTTGCAGCCATGCTTGCCGTGACCTTTCTTGCGGCATCGCAGCTTGCCCAGGCAGCCAATCTGCCCGACTTCAGCGAACTGGCGGCCAAAAGCGGCCCGGCAGTCGTAAACATCGGTACGGAACGGAAGGCCAGCGGTAACAGCCAGGACGATCTCATGGGGGAAATGTTCCGCAATATGCCGCCAGGATTTGACAAATTCTTTGACCAGTTCGGCGGCAAGCGCGGTGGCAAGCGCCCCCAGATGAAACAGAAGTCACTGGGATCCGGCTTTATTGTCTCCGCTGACGGCTATATTGTTACCAACAATCATGTGGTTGCCGATGCGGATGTTATCCGTGTGACCCTTGATCAGAGCAATGGCAAAAGCGAAGCCATCACGGCCAAGCTGGTTGGCGCAGATGAAGAAACCGACCTCGCCCTGCTGAAAATTGAAACCAAAAAGACCTTGCCCTACCTTGCGTTCGGCAATTCGGATGAACTGCGGATAGGCGAGTGGCTGCTGGCCATCGGCAACCCCTTTGGGCTCGACCACTCGGTGACGGCGGGTATTCTTTCGGCCAAGAACCGCAACATACACGCTGGCCCCTTTGACAACTTTCTGCAGACGGATGCCTCCATCAACCCCGGCAACAGCGGCGGCCCGCTGCTGAACATGGCCGGGCAGGTGATTGGCATCAACACGGCCATTATTGCGAGCGGGCAGGGCATTGGCTTTGCCATTCCGAGCAACATGGCCGCCAAGATCATCGACCAGATCAAGTCCGGCAAAAAGATCAGCCGTGGCTGGATTGGCGTTGGTATTCAGGATGTTGAAGAAAATACCGCCAAGGCGCTGGGCCTCAAGGACGCCAAGGGCGCGCTTGTGGGCAGCGTTATGGAAGGCGAACCTGCTGCCAAGGCTGGCATGAAAGACGGCGACATCATTGTTTCCGTTGACGGCAAGGCAATTGATGACGCCGCGGCCCTGCTGCGCGTGATTGCCGACAAAACCCCCGGCAGCAAGGCTGCAATAACGGTGTGGCGCGATGGCAAAACCACTGAACTTTCCGTGACGCTTGGCGAACGCAAAACCTCGCAGACAGGCGACCAGAACGGCAAGGATCAAAAGCAGAAGGATGAAGGTTTGCTTGGTATTTCCGTCCGTCCGCTGACGGATGAAGAACGACGCGACCTCAAGATTGAGAAGAACGAAGGGCTGGTCATTATTGACGTCAATCCTGAAAAGCCCGCTGCTGAAGCCGATCTGCGCCCCGGCGACGTGATTCTCAAGGCCAACCTCAAACCCGTTCGCAGTGCTGCGGATCTGTCGAAAATCGTCAACGATGAAGGCGTCGCCCGCGGTGCCGTCATGTTGCAGATTTCACGGCGAGGCGATGTGTACTTCCGAACTGTAAGCCTGAGCAAGTAGCAGGCACAACTACACGGGCTGCCTCTTAACCGGGGCAGCCCTTTTTTTATCCATGAGCTTACGCATACTCAACATTGGCGGGCCGTATCTGGCCTCCGCCCTCAAACGCCTTGGGCACCACGTCATCACGGCGCATCCGGCAGCAGACGCCGACATTCCCTCACCGCACCCGTATTCTGTGCGACAACTCCTGAACCGCCTTGATACACTCGGTTTTGCGCCTGACGCACTTTTCTATTGCGATGACGGCAACATGCCAGAACTGCTTGATCCGGAAAATGCCCCCTGGCCTTCGGTGCGTTATTCCATTGATACCTACTGCAACCCCTGGCACATCCCGTATTCCAACGGTTTTGACGCAACCCTTGTGGCGCAGAAAGACTACGTGGAAGTATTTTCGCACGAGGGCATACCGGCGCGCTGGTTTCCGCTGTTTTATCCCCAGATTCTTGAGCCAGTGGGGGATTTTGCTGCCCGCGACATCCCCGTAGCCTTTGTGGGAACCCTCGGGCACAAAAATAACCCGGACCGCGCGCCATTTCTCAAGGCCTTTCGCGCCAGACAGCCGCTGGTGGCAATTTCTGGCGATTACAAGCCCATCTTTACGCGCAGCCGCATTGTTCTTAACCAGACGGCGGCTTCGGAAGTGAATTTTCGCTGCTTTGAGGCTATCGCCTGCGGCGCGGCCCTACTAATGGAAACCTGCGGCAACGGCCTGAACGAACTCTTTGTTCCCGGCGAGGAAATTCTGCCCACATACCAGCGCAACGATGCGCAGGCAGCCGCGGCCATTGCCGCAGAAACCCTCGCAAACCCCGAAAAACTCGCGAAAATTGCCCAAGCCGGGGGCAGAGCAGTGGCCCGGCGCCATACAGACACGGCGCGCGCGGTCAGCCTGACGCAGATGCTCGCAGAAATGTGCGCCACTCAGGCGCACCGGGAGCGGCTTGAGCAGTCGCTTGAAAAGCGCACTGCTCTTGTACGCGGTGCATATGGCATGCTTTCCAGCGAGCTTTTTGACCCACAGCTTGAAGAACACCGCGATTTTTTTGAAAAAATGTGCCTTCGTCAGCCATAGCTCCATAAATACCTGGTAATGCATCAAGGGATGCATCCTGCATTGCAGGCATGTGCGATAGGGCATATAGTTGGCAGAGCACCACTTTTTGGAGGAATATCAATGCCAGTTGTGCATAGCGATGCCGGGCATCTGCCTGGGCTGGAAAAGCTGGAGAACATCCCCGCGCTCATGAGCGCGTATTACACCGAATTTCCCAATCCGGCGCTTGCAGCCCAGCGTGTTGCCTTTGGCACCTCGGGGCATCGGGGCACATCAGTGCTGTGCAGCTTTAACGAGGAGCACATCTATGCCATCACTCAGGCGGTGTGCGACTACCGCGCCGCCAAGGGCATTGACGGGCCGCTGTTTCTTGGCGGCGATACCCATGCGCTGTCAGAAGCCGCCTTTCGCTCCGCGCTGGAAGTGCTGGTAGCCAACAACGTGAATGTGTGCATTTCGGCTGGCGGGGCCTACACAGCCACTCCGGCGATCTCCCATGCCGTGCTCAAATGGAATGCGGGCCGAGTTAACGGTCTGGCCGATGGCATTGTCATCACGCCTTCGCACAATCCCCCGCGTGACGGCGGCTTCAAGTACAATCCACCCCACGGCGGCCCGGCAGAAGCCGAAGTCACCAGCCAGATTGAAAAATGCGCCAATGCCTACCTTGAAAACGGCAACAAGGGCGTAAAGCTCACACACCTGCGGGCGGCACGTGCCTCGTCGCTGGTGGAAGAATACGATTTCATCGGCAGTTATGTGCAGGACCTGGCTGGAGTGCTGGACATGAAGGCCATTGCCTCCTCTGGCCTGCGCATCGGCGTTGACCCCCTTGGCGGCGCAAGCTTGCCCATGTGGGAACCTATTGCTGAAGCCTACAGAATTGACCTTGAAGTGGTGAACAGGGCAGTGGATCCAACATTCCGCTTTGTTCCCTGCGACAAGGACGGCAAAATCCGCATGGATTGCTCCTCGCCCTATGCCATGAGCCGCCTTTTGGATCTGCGCGACCATTTTGACCTGAGTTTCGCCTGCGACCCGGATTCCGACCGACACGGCATTGTGACGCGCAATGAACTGATGAACCCCAATCATTATCTGAGCGTTGCCGCCTGGTATCTGTTCCGTACCCGCAGGGGGTGGCCCGCGCAGCGCGGTATAGGCAAAACCCTTGTGACAAGCGCCATGCTCGACAGGGTAGGGAAGGATCTTGGCCGCCCGGTTGTTGAGGTGCCTGTGGGCTTTAAATGGTTCGTGCCCTATCTGCTCAATGGGCGCTGCGGCTTTGGCTGCGAGGAAAGCGCGGGCGCTTCCTTCCTGTGCTTTGACGGCACGCCCTGGAGCACAGACAAGGACGGCCCCCTCATGTGCCTGCTGGCGGCTGAAATGATGGCGGTGGAGCAGTCCTCCCCAGATGAACTTTACACAAAACTGACCGAGCGTCTTGGCGCGCCCGCCTATCAACGGCTTGATGCTCCGGCGGATGACAATGTACGGGCAAAACTTGCGGCGCTGACGCCTGAAAGCGTGAGCCTTAAAACTCTGGCTGGCTCGCCTGTTACCAGTGTGCTCACTCGCGCGCCCGGCAATGATGCCTCCATCGGCGGTGTAAAGGTGGTCAGCGATGACGGCTGGTTTGCCGTACGTCCCTCCGGTACGGAAGCCATCTGCAAAGTGTATACGGAGAGCTTCAAGGGCGAAGACCACCTGCAAGCCTTGCAAAAGGACGCCATCGATTTTCTTGAGCATTTGCTGAAAGGCGATGCCTGATTGGAGTACAGATAATCTTTCTCTGCCAAGCGCGCGTAGCGCGCGGCAATTTTTTGCGGTTCAATATAAAGGTATATAGCCCTTTAATCAGCAAAGCGCAGTCGCAATGCCGGGTATCCGGTCACTGCGACTGCGCTTTGCTGTAAATAATTCTGGCAAATGTACGATCTTGCCCAAGGGGCTTACTGGCTACCAACAGGAAGATTGCCAGACCAGCAAAGGTCTACCGCGCGGCGGGCAGTCCAGCGCTTTCACGCAGACGGGCAACCTCGGCATCCGTAAGGGGCCGGGCCTTGCCGCTGGCCAGATCCCCAAGGCGCAATGAGCCTTGAGCAACACGACACAGGCGCAGAATGGTCAGCCCAAGATCACGACACATACGGCGAATCTGGCGGTTCAGGCCCTGACGCAGCACCATCTGCAACTGGGTATTGCCGCCAACCTGCTGAGCGATCACTTCCACAGGCATAATATCTTCACCTTCGGCAAGGTGCATGCCGCGCCGCATGATTTTGAGCGCCCCTTCAGGCACAGTGCCGCGCACAAGCACCTCATAGGTCTTGGGCTGGTGATGCCGGGGGTGGGTGAGGCGCTGGGCCAGTTGGCCATCATTGGTGAGCAGCAGCAATCCCTCAGAAAAATAGTCAAGTCTGCCAACAGGATACAGCCTGAGCGCCTTGTATTCAGGCGCAAGGCAATCCAGTACGGTGGGCCTGCCTTCCGGATCGCTCACTGTGCAAACCACATGCACGGGCTTGTTGAGCATGAGGTAGGTATAGGACTGCGGGGCCGACAAAATGCGGCCATCCACGGCAATGCTTTCAAAGGGCAATACCTGACGCCCTGGGTTGGGCTCCGGCTTGCCGTCAACACTGACGCGCCCGGCAAGAATAAGCTCGTCTGCCTTGCGGCGCGAGCATAGACCAGTTGCGGCTATGGCCTTGTTAAGGCGTATGCCGTCAGCTGCATTGTCAGCATCGGGCTGAGACTTTGTGGGCGCGGCAGGCCGAACAGAATGATCGGCGTCAGATTTGACGGCCTGGGGCTGCGCGGGTTTGCGTTGCGAAAAGCCGTCTCGGGCCTCACGGGCGTTCGGCTGAGTACCTGACCGTGAATCTGTCCGCGAATCAGAACGGCCATTTGGTCCATTGGCAGACCAGCTATCAGAACGTGGGGCATGATTCTTGCGCGCGTCCGCAGGCTGTTCCTTTTTATGGGAGATGGTGGACGAACTGTTTTTGCTGCGGTTTCTGGCGGATGATCCGGCATTGCCGGAATGTTTGGGCGGCACGGTGATTTCTCCTTGGCAAGATGCGCACATGGTGCGTGAAGTGGAGCATGCCGTCAAGGGCAAGCAAGAAGCGCATGCATGGCTGACCTGGCATTACGGCGGCTTCCAATCTTCAAAAGTTTACATAATTATCATTATGGGACATTTATAAATACTGTATGCTGGGTGGACCGGGGTTCAAAACCAGCACGAAAGTCTGCTTAGAATGCCATTGGCGGCACCACTGCCAAACCATCCACGCGCAGAGGTCTGAGCAATGTAAAATGAACAAGCCGCCATGAATTTTCCCGCCGTTCCTTGAATTTTGAGGATTAGCATTGCTCAAACCTGCGAGTTCGGTTTTTACCCGTGTAGCCATTTCATCCTTTCCTTATATAGAAGCCCATGATTGCCGCTCATGAACCCCGTCCAGATCGACCAGCCCAATAAGGCCGAATGTCCACCTTCCAGATTCACGGCCACAACTCGCTGCGCAATCTCCTTAACAGGCGTAAAACCAGGGGCCAGCCTGCACTTGCTCCCGAAGCGGCTCTGACGTACAACACTGCCAACACTGGTTTTCAAGCAAGGAGTTTACATGGGCTTTGCCAACAGCTCTTGCAGCTTTACTCGGTTCCGTATTCTTGATCCTGTTCCGGCCACGCTCTGGCCGCAGATACTGGACAAACTGAAACAGTTCGCCATGCGCGACATTGACGATATTCCTGAAATGCAGGGCCAGGGATGGGCCTGTTTTGAGGACATGCTCGATACCGACTGGGTGACGGCCCCGCCCCAGAAAGGCGCGTACATCGTGTTTTCCCTGCGGCTGGATATGCGGCGCATACCCGCTGGCGTGGTCAAAAAACACGTTGCTCTTGCCCTTAAGGAAGAAAAAAAGCGCATGGGCGAACAGGGCAAGAACTACATTGCCCGCGAGCGCAAAAAAGAACTCAAGGAGCAGGTGCTGCTGCGCCTGCGCTCCCGTTTTTTGCCTGTTCCCGGCGAATTCAACGTGCTCTGGGCCACAGACAAGAACGAAGTCTGGTTTGCGTCCACCCAGAACAAGATGATCGACCTCTTCCTGGAAGAGTTTCTCAAAACTTTTGAGCTGCACCTGGAGCAACTGACGCCCTACAATCTGGCGGTCTCCATGCTGGACGAAGAAAGCCTGATCCGCCTGGACAAGCTGGAACCCACGCAGTTCGCTCCCCTTTCCTGATGACGGCACGGAGACCCCATGAACATGCCCTATCTTGGCGAATCCACTGACAGCATTCTCGGCAAGGAATTTCTGACATGGCTCTGGTACCAGAGCGACACCGCCCCCGGCGCGTTCACTGACAAGGACGGCGCGCCTTTTGCCGTTTCCATGGAACAGCGCATCGTGGTGGAAGGCGGCGAAGGTGATGCCCGCGAAACAGCCTCTGTTTCCGGCTCGCTCTCCCCTCTCCGCGAGGCCCGCTTTGGCCTTGGCACCGGCAAACAGGTCAGCCGCGCTCTGCTGCGCCTTGAAAAAGAAGAACTTGCCTTTCAGGTCAGCCTCAAGGCCGAGGATTTCTGCCTCAACAGCCTCAAAACCCCCAAGCTCGACAAGGGCGACAGCGATGACGACCCGGACGCACTGCTGCTGGAAAAGTTCTATCTTATGGAAGTGTGCACCGGCCTGCTGGATGCCCTGTACGCCCGCTTTCTGAAGCTGCGCCTCTCATCTGGCTGGCAGAAGGAAGTGGACGACATGCGCCAGTGGATGACCCGCACGGAGTAAGCTTTTTTCATGAGCACCCTGCCCGCATCTGCCGCAAAAGGCCGTTTTTCCGGCCCGCTACTGCACGTTTTACGCAAAACGTTGTGGATGCTGCTTGTGCTGTGGGGCATCACCATCATCAGCTTTTGGGTCATCCATCTGGCCCCCGGCTCGCCCACAGATATGGAAACCACGCTCAATCCGCTGGCTGGCGCTGCGGCGCGTCAGCGGCTTGAGGTGCTTTATGGGCTGGATCGCCCCCTCTATGTGCAGTACTGGGACTGGCTTAGCCGCATCGTGCATCTGGATTTCGGCAACTCCATGTCTGCCGATTCCCGCCCGGTGCTGACCAAGATTCTTGAGCGCCTGCCCCTCACCGTGGGCATGAACGTTATTTCGCTGGTGCTCACCCTGCTCATTGCCATTCCGGTGGGCATTGTTTCCGCCTGCCGGCAGAACTCGCTGCTGGACAAGTCAGTCACCGTGCTAGTTTTTCTGGGTTTTGCCATGCCGTCCTTCTGGCTGGCCCTGCTGCTTATGATGTTTTTTGGCATTGAGCTGCAATGGCTGCCCATCTCCGGCCTTACATCCATGAATTACGAACAGTTGAACGCCTGGGGCAAGTTTTGCGATCTGGCGCGGCATCTGGCCTTGCCCACACTGGTGTATACCGTGGGCGGGCTGGCGGGCATGTCGCGCTACATGCGCGCCTGCATGCTTGAAGTGCTGCGGCAGGATTACATTCTCACAGCGCGGGCCAAGGGGCTGGGCGCTGGCGCGGTTATCTGGCGGCATGCCCTGCGCAACGCGCTTTTGCCCGTCATAACCCTGCTGGGCCTTTCTGTGCCGGGGCTTATTGGCGGCAGCGTCATTATTGAGTCCATATTTGCCCTGCCGGGGCTGGGCCAGTTGTTTTACGGCGCTGTTATGGCGCGCGATTACACCATGATCATGGGGAATCTGGTGCTTGGGGCGGTGCTCACGCTCGCGGGCAACCTGCTGGCGGATTTCTGCTACGGGATCGCGGATCCGCGCATCCGCAACGCAAAGGACAACGCCTGATGCTGCCCCGCGCCGTCAAAAAGCTGCTTGGCCGCAACCTCATGCTTGCATTGGGGCTTGTTATTGTGCTTGCCATGTCGCTGGCCGCACTCCTTGCCCCGTGGATTGCGCCCTTTGACCCCAACGCCCTGCATCTGGACAATATTCTGGAGCCGCCCTCCTCCCGCTTTCTGTTCGGCACAGACCGCCTTGGGCGCGATGTTTTTTCCCGCCTGCTTTACGGCGGCAGGGTTTCGCTGTGGGTGGGCTTTGTGGCTGTGGGCATATCGGTCAGCATCGGCACGGTTCTTGGCCTCGTGAGCGGCTATTTCCGCCGATGGGTGGACGAGTGCATCATGCGCGTGGTTGATATAATGCTCTGCTTTCCGTCATTTTTTCTTATTCTGGCGGTTATCGCCTTTCTTGAACCCAATCTTACCAATATCATGGTGGTTATTGGGCTTACCTCGTGGATGGGCGTTACCCGCCTTGTACGCGCAGAGGCGCTTACCCTGCGCGAACGCGAATTTGTTGACGCCGCGCGGCTGGCAGGCACATCCACTGCGGGCATATTGTTTCGACATATACTGCCCAATGCCCTTGCGCCCGTGCTGATAACCGCTACACTGGGCGTTGCCGGGGCCATACTGGTAGAATCAAGTCTCAGCTTTCTGGGGCTTGGCGTGCAGCCCCCCGCAGCCAGTTGGGGCAACATGCTCATGGACGGCAAAGCCGTGATTGAAACCGCACCCTGGCTGTCGGTGTATCCCGGTTTGGCCATCCTGGTAACGGTATTGGGCTATAATCTTCTGGGTGAAAGCCTGCGGGACATTTTTGATCCGCGCCTTCGCCAATAGTTTGAAATGTAAAGGCATCCAAGATAGTTAAAGTTTTACATTAAGCATATAAACCGCCATAAAAAACGTTAAAGCCATGCTTGAATACCTGCGCATTCGTAATCTGGCCCTCATTGAGGACATGGAACTGGAGTTTTCGCCCGGCATGAACGTGCTGACGGGTGAAACCGGGGCGGGGAAGAGCTTTATCCTTAAAGCGCTTGGCTTTCTGCTTGGCGACAAGCTTTCGGCGGATATGGTGCGCGCGGGCGCTGAGCGCGCGCAGGTGGAGGCCCTGTTCAGCACAAAAGATGCGGACATGGTTTTGCGCCGCGAAATTGTGGCGGAGACAGGGCGCAGCCGCCTGTACATCAACGATGAACTGCGCTCGCAAGACAGCCTGCGCGACCTGCGCAACCGCCTTGTGGCCCACACAAGCCAACACGCCCAGCAAAAACTGCTTCAATCTTCATTTCAGGCCAAACTGCTGGAAAGCGGCCTCAGCTGCCCCGAACTTCTGCACCAGCGGGACGACTTGCTTGCGCGCCTTCAGGCCAATGCGGCCCAGCGCTCTGCCCTGCTTGAGCGTCAGGCCGGGCTGGGCGAACGGCGCGAACTGCTTGAAATGCAGCAGCAGGAGATCGACAAGGTTTCTCCCGAAGAAGGCGAAGAAGAAAAGCTGGAAGAAATTCGCGCGCTGGCCCGCTCCATGGAGCACCAGCAGGAGAATTACGAGCAGGCGCTCATGTTGCTGCAAGGCGATGAGCAGGAAGGCGTGATTGACCAGTTGGGCCAGCTCGAAAAGCTCTTGCAGCGCATGTGCCGGGAGGACGATTCCCTCCAGGCCGATGCCGACGCCGTGGCCGCCCTGCGCCAGCAGCTGGCCCACCTTGGCGGCAGGCTTCGCCGCCCGCCTACCCTGCCGGGACTGGATGAAATGCCCGACATGGATCATCTGGAAGAGCGCCTGTTTGCCCTTGCGCAACTCAAGCGCAAGCTGCACAGAACCCTGCCGGAGATTCTTTCCCTGCGCGAAGAAATTTCCGAGAATCTTTCCTTCCTTGATGTCTGCGCGCTGGACATCACCCGGTTGGCCAAGGAAGCGGCAGCTCTTGCCGCAGAGCTTTCCGCCGTGACCGCCCGCATCATCCCGGCCCGCCGCGAGGCGGCAGCCGCCATTGCGACCAAGCTGGAAAACGAACTGCGCCAGTTGGGCTTTTCGGATCAGGTGCGGGTATTGCCCGATTTCACCGTGCAGGAAATCTGGCCCGGCGTTACGGACGAGCGCGGGCGCATCCTTTGGGCTCCCAACCCCGGCCAGCCCCCGCAACCGCTGGATAAAATCGCCTCGGGCGGCGAGCTTTCGCGCTTTTTGCTGGCGCTTGCCAGCGTGCAGCAGGATGACGAAGGCGCTACATTCATATTTGACGAAGTCGATGCCGGTGTTGGCGGCATGACCTTGAACAAGCTGGCCGAAAAGCTCTACGCACTGGCCGAAACACGCCAGATGCTGCTCATCACCCACTGGCCGCAACTGGCAGCCCGCGCCCGCAGGCACTTTCAGATTGTTAAGATGGTACGCGACGGGGAAACCTTTACCCTCTGCTCCCCCCTTAACAAGGAAGACCGCCACGCCGAGCTTGCGCGCATGGCAGGCGGCGGAGAACAGGGCGAGGCGTTGGCCCGAAGCCTGGAAAAATAGCACTCTGCAAATTTTGCCGTGTGGTTAATGCCATGCAGCATTTTTCTTTCATCCTTACCGCGACATTATCGTGCTGCGGCCAGTATCTACGCATCTTTCTGACAATTTTTTGACTTTTTCTAAACTTTTTGCCTCTTTTCAGGCCTGCAATGAGAACTGGCACTTATCTTGCTAATACCATCCCCAGATAACGAAAAGGCAAATTTGACCATAGCCACAGGGGGAGCATGTGACTAACGAAAATAATAATTGCATAAGCGCCATGCTCCATATGCAAACTGGCGCTCCCGAAGCCGCCTCGCATGCACGGCACGGGCAGATTGCGGGGCAACCGCTTTCGGGCCTGGACGAAGCATCAGCCAGGGCATTGCGAAGCCTGGCAAAGGATGGCGAAGGGCTTGTTACGGCACTTGAAGCGCGGCTTGATTCGCTTCAGGAAGCCTTTATGGACATGCTGAACACGCAGCTTGAAGAACGCCACCTCCGGCCCGAAGACCGCCTGCATATGTATGTTTCGCCCGAGGGAACGCTGGTGGTTGAAGGCAACGACAACGATGCCAACCTGCTGTGCGACATCATCACGCGCAAGCCGGATTTGCAAAAGAGCTTTAAGCAGATGGCCCAGGTGGCCATGCTCTCGCACGGTGTAGAACTGGCAACCCAGATCCATAACGATATTATCGATCAGGTCGAAGACGCCAATCCCCTGCTTGGGCACTACCATATGTGCCTTAAGGGCCCGCTCTCGCATTTCTACATCCGTTAGAGCTTGCCAAAGTCGAGCAAGCGACTTATTGTAATGCTTGACCAAATGGGGGCGCACTGGTTTCGACGGGGACGTGGAAGCCTTAGCGGCAGGTCGAGGCGCCGCTGGCCTCGTAAAAAGCGGCAACAAAAGTAATTGCCAACAACGATTACGACTACGCTTACGCTGCCTAAAAACAGCGAGGCAACGATCGCCTAGGCGGTCACGTCATTCTGGGCCATGTCTGATAACCCTGAATGGCGACACTTATCAGGCTGGCGGAAACTGGCTCTTACCGGGGTTTTCCGCGAGGAGTTTACCGGCGAGATTGCCGTGAGGCGCCCGGTCAGGGGCTACCACCACGGTGAAATTAATACCTGACATAAACCTGTAGATGCTTCGTGTGGACAGTTCTCGGACGGGGGTTCAACTCCCCCCGCCTCCACCAACCCCCACAAATTAAAGTGGCTTATACGATCTGGCTAAGACGTATAAGCCACTTTTTTTGCTATTGAACACTAATTTAGACTTTGATTTTGGCTTTCTTCTCAGTTGACAGGCGCGGGCGCAAATCCAGAAGATGAATCATAATAAACACCTTGCTTCCCAAGGCAATTTGCACACGCTCTGCCTCATTGCGCAAAAGTTCAGTGAGTTCACCAATATTTATCTTTTTGCCTTCATCAGGATGTTCCCACTGACGATTTTTGGAAATTGCCACAAGTAACGCCCCAGCCCTGCTTTTTTCTGCGGCCAGATATTTTTTTACAAGTTGGTTCTTAATCGTATCACGCAGATATTTAGCAGTACGTTCATTCCCCAACTTAAGCTCAATCACAGCCTCATAACCACCGACCACGGAACGCAAACGAATATCTGTTTCTTTTTCATCTGCGGTCACTGCTTCCTGATCCACTGTATAAAGAGAATTGGCGGCGATCTCCAGCTCCCGCGCTATTGCGCGCCTCAGTATCCACTCTTTATCAATTCCTGCCCATAACTCACGAGAAGACGTGTCACGCAGCAAAAAATCATCCAGATCAGACAATCTGTCTTTTAAGATGCCAAACATTGCTTCATTACTGGCAGCGGGGGCTTCGCAACTTTTATCGAGCGCAATGGCCTGCTGCTCATCATACGCATGCGCGTCAATTTCTTGAGCCCAGTTTTCATCAGCCATTGCAATAAGTCTGTCTTTTAAATGCCCGCAAAGTGGATCTGCCGCCATTTCAAGCTGAGCACTAAAGCCTTCGTCACCTTTTATGCGGAATAATGCGTTAGAAATATTATGACGCGCCATCTGGGCATCATCGCGAGCATCTGGGGAAAAAACGCCTTCGCGGTGTACATCATCTTCAACCCGAACATGCTGGTAGGCGAGACGGAGCAGCCGAAGCAATAACCGTGGCGTAAATAACTTGTTATGCAGACTCACAGCACTATCACGGTTTCCGAAGAACCTAGAAAAACAGGACACCACTTCTGAGCGAGCAGAAGGCTCCACCGTGCTTGCAAAATTCTCAAATGCCACTACCCCACGTTCTGGGTCAATTTGCAACAATGTGGAGAGCCACACATCGCGCAATTCCGCAGAAAGAAAACAAGCAAGACGTTCCTGAGCTATCTGTGCAAGCTTTGCCTTTGTCGCAATATCACCGTATTTTATTATTGGGCGTGTGGCATGGCGAAGTCTATATGCCATGACGGTAGCAATGATATCGTCATGGCAAGCTGAACCAGATTCCAACCATGTTAACAGGCGTGGAAGAAATAATTTCGCCACATTTTCTGGAGCATCTCCAAGCTGCTGGAGCAGCCAAGAATTGCTACCCACCTCAGGAGTTTGCTCCAGTTCCCACGATACTTCTTTCCAAAGAATCTCCGCAGCAGAGGGATGAGCATCTACAAGTGTGCCAATCCATTGCGGGAGTCCGTTCAGTTCAAGAAGCGCGTGACGCGCAGCTTTTAGGGCTTCTTCTTCAGTGAGCTTCTTTGCCCACTCTGAATCTTCAGCTTCGGCGCTAATTGCAGCTAAGCCGAGTTCCCAGCGTTCAGAATAAGAATTATGGCTACCAACAGGCCGCTCGTACGGCAATGTGGGGCTTTCGGTGCGCCATATGGTAGTTAAAACAGATTGAAGTCTATCTGCGGTGGCTCTATCAAAAAAGTCCTCAATCGCGCTACGATTCCAAACAGACAAGGTATTATCATCCGACATTCTGCGCATAAAATTCCATAAATTCCATGCCGTGGCGAATGATTTCTCACTTGAAAATTCACAGTCAGGTTTATTGGTAACACTGCGCCAAAATTCTATCCAGGCAGCACGTCTTTTGGCGTCAGCCCGATTTTTCTGATCTTCGCGGCTATTTTCCTTTCTACTGAATCGCAAACTGGTTTTTTTATTTTTTATTTGTACTTTTACTCTAGTATTAAAAATTTTGAGTAGTAATGGGTTGTCTTCAACAAGAGATTCAATTTTTTTTCGGCGTTCACCAACAATCTCATGAACTGGAGTAATGTGAAGGACAGCTTCCAAAAGCATTGCACGATCATCTACAGTGCGATTTTTATTAGCCAATGAATTATTGATCCATTCATAATCCCTATCAAATCTAAGTGACACAAGACTATATTTTCCGGATGCTGCAAAAAAACGTCTAAAAAAATCACTATTAAAATGTAGAGATTGAACAAATGCATCCGCACACCAAAATAAAAAACAATTATCTGTTGCGGATAAGTCAAATAAATATTCACGCAGATTCTGAATGGATTCACTAATTCCAAAAAAATGTCTATTAAATAGACATAAAGCAAGCACACTGGCCTGACACCAGGACTTATTCACGTCTTGCTTAAGGCCTTGTAAACATATAGCAGCCAAGATACCACAATACTGAGGAAAATCACTTGTGATATGCGGCCACTCGTGTTGCCAACGAAGCCCCTCGGATAGCAATGCTACAAAACTTTCCCTCAGTACGACCAGAACATCATAATCAATCTCAGACTCAGACGATGTTATAATGCTGGTGATATACCTGCTACCCTCCCATAGGGTGTTCTCTTTGGATTCTATCCACCTAAGTATCTTACAAAGCTGGTCCGCAGACATAAATTGAGGAAAAAGAACTGCAACAGCCCGGCTGACAAAGCGCTTTGACCCATAAGTGTCACCCTCTGCGATATGTGCAGAAACCTCGTACAGACTTTTGTCATTAAGGACGGCGAGTGTTCGGAGAGCTATTATTTTATCGCTTGCAGAAGAATTTGTACTATTCAAAAGATCATAAACATCAGCAGCAGAGGAGGTGATGCCACCACCACCAATAAGACCCAGGAGAAATATTCTAACTTCAGGATTTTCCACCCCTTCGAGCCATATCTTACGGATTTCATCTGCAAGATCAGCTGAAGCAAAGCGCTCAACCTGAATGGACGGCACATCCATTCCTCGCCAACCACTGGAACAGTATCTCTTGGCAAAGGCTCGCAGAATCTCCTTTCGCTGAGCCAGGCTGAGTGCTTCCGGGTCGCCTTCATTTAAAAGAACTTCCGGCTCATTATCTCGCAGCAACTCAAATATGCTGGGGATATTCAACGCCAGCCACGCTGCAACAGGGCGTTTGGAGGGTCGAACTATTATTTTGTCTTTTGTTTCAGCAAAAATAAGTCGCCTTAAAGCTTTCAGAGGCATTCTTTGCTCGCGAAGGTACGTAAGACGCTCGGCAGCAAGAAATTCCATCACGGAACGGTGGTGAAACCGTACCCGGCCATAAGAAGCAAAACCAAAGAGCGGCCGCTCAAGCAGCGTTTTCACTTCATTTGGCTGCCAATCAGACAATATACGTAACGGATTCAGGGCTGCATCGCCCCTAGTGATGTCTGAGGCAGCACTGTGCCGAATTGTAAAAAGGCGCATGACCTGCATTGCAAGTGCCAGCCTGCTTGCACCTTCCCACGCTTTATTTGACGACAATTCACAGGCTTCACGTCTATCAACGCGCGCCTCAAGCTTCACACGGATATTTGTTTTGACTTGATCACGATGTGTTCGGACGTGTAGTTGGTTTTCCCGCCAGTCGGCGCAAAGTTCAATGAGGTCTTGTGGGCGGCGCGCAAAAGATTGCGCTTTGCGGCGCAGCAAGGCTTTCAACAACAGGTCAGGCTTTTCCACTCGCTGTTGTGAGGCAAATTCTTTAATTTGTTCATCGGAAAGGGGCATTAAGGCGACCAAACGCCACCCCAGGGGTTCGTTTGCATCATCGGCGTCGTGCTGTTGAAGACGCTCACGCGTCATGATCTCCGCAAAACGCTCTTCTTTCGTACCTTTCGGCTGTGCAGGAGGGATTGGCAGCAATGTTCGAATTAAGCTTTCGTCAAAAGGGATTGGACGGGTTGTTATGACAATTCTCGCCCTATGGAGCTGATCTTTTATCTCTTTCTTGAAACGCTTAAGCGCCAGCTCAAACGAATGCTGTGTAAGCTTAAGCTCATCAACTGAATCGAGAAAAAAAGTGGCTTCTTCATCTGGCGAAGCAAGCCAACCGTCAAGACGAGCTTCCTCCTCAGAATCAAATAAATCTCTAAGATTCGCTGATGCCAATGATGAAAGTTCAACAAAAAAAGCTGGTGCACCGGCATTGCTCAGGCGCTGAGACTGGACTTTGCATTCATAAGTTTTACCCGCGCCTGCTTCAGAAACTATCAATATACGCTTTGACTGTAATAGTTCCCCCCAAGAAGTCCCTATAGACCAGCCAAGACTGACCAGAAATTCATGCTGGTCAGCATCTTCAATTTTCCCATCAGGAATATCTTGAAAAGTCCGTTCAATCATGGCTGGCTATCTGTTTATTATGATGACTGTATTTTACTCATTATTGTTACCAATCCATCGGCTTACCTAGCGGCCCTCGGGGGATATCCGGGCCAAAGGTATAAGCTCCGGGGCGTTGCACATCGCTCAGTTCACGGCGGGCATGCAGTATCAGCTCCTTGTGCAGGGCCGACGCGTCATAACCCGGATGCGGCACCACAAAGGCTTTGAGTCTGTATCCCTCGTCCTGACGCATCAGCCGCACTAGGCACTGATTTACCCCTTCGTGGCGCTCGATGACCGAGGCCACATACTGGGGAAACACATTGATGCCGCCCACCTGCACGGCTTTGTCGATGCGCGCGCCCGGTCGCAAGTGCCGCTGGCCAGTCCAGGTTACGTTATCCATCAGCGGGTAGTGCTGCACCACGCCATCCGGCAGGCAGCGCACCAGCGCGTTGCCGTGCTCCCCTTCTCCCCGCGCCACATGAGGCAGCAGTTCATAATCGGCTTCCGGCTCAAAGCGGCCGCAAACCACACCCATCTCTGACGAGCCAAAAAATTCCATTACGCGAAAACCCTGCCGCTCCAGCGCGTACATCACCTCGGGCGGCGTGGGCGATGTACCGGTCAGCAGGGTAATCCCCTGCCCCGCCTCTGAGCCGGAGGCCTGCCATCCCCGCATATCCACAAGGCGCGACAGCAACAGCGGAATGCTGATAACAAGGTCGCCGGGGCGCATCTGCGCCTCAACCATTGTTGGCAGGGGCGGCACGCTACGGATGGGCACCCCGAGGCTCAGGGGCAGCAGCAAGCCAAACGTAAAGCCGTACATGTGATGCATGGGGACGGTGATCAGCGCCGAGGTTCTGTCCGCGACAATGGGGGCCAGACTGGTCACTTCCTGCCGGATATGGCTTTCCTTATGCGTGCAGGGCTTGGGCTTGCCTGTTGAGCCGGAAGTAAAAAATGTGAGCGAGCGGTCGCTGTTTTCCCACTGCTGCAAAACCTGTTGCGAAAAATCGCCGCACAGCCCGCCAACTTCGGGCGCTGTCGCAGTGGTGTGAAACATGGCATTGCAGCGCTGCGCCATATTTTCCAGCGCAGTTGCATCAAGCCCAAGCGATTCCCAGCGCATGGATGCAAACTCGTGCGGCGCGCGCGCCTCAAAGCTCAGCGGGTTGCGCTGGCTCAATTCTGCCTGCGCCACGGATTGCACAATCGCCGTAACAGCCCTGAAATCAAGAATTGCAATCCGCTCAAGCGGCCAGGACTCCATTACGCACCCCGCACTTCGATTAATGCCTGTCTGCCGCTTGCAGCAGCAGCGCAGACGCAGTTAACAGCTTCGGCCCTGTCCGTCTGAGGCATGTTCAGGGTCAGCATCACGTCCAGTGCGTGGGCCAGCGGCCCATGACCATACAGATGTTCATGAGTTACCCAGCCCGGCCCGGAAGCAGCACCCGAGGCAAAGACAGGGCCGTCCGCCTCCGTTTGTTGTCCCCACCACACTCGCAGTGAGGGCGCACCCGCAGCTTGCCTGACCAGACACAGGGCAACGGCTCCCTCCGTCTGGGGGTGCTCGCTGCTTAGATATTCCGGGCAGCAGCGGGAAAAACGGCTGTCTGTTTCGTCCACCGCACACAGCAGCACCCTCTCGGCCCGGCCCGCACCCAGCAGGGCTGCCGCAGTGCTCACAGCACCGGCAAAAGAAAGCTCAAACTGCGAAATGGTAAAACACGGCCCCTCAATGCCAAGCAGCAGGCTGAGCAGGCCTGCACCCATATTGTTAACGGCATGCGAAAAGGCCGTTGGCGAAGAAAGATGCGGCCCGTTATCCAGAATTGAATCCATAAAATCCATGCTCATCTGTGAGCTGCTGTAGGCAGTGCCAAAAACAAAAGCTGTACGGTGCAGCACTTCTTTTTGCCGCCAGCCCGCCGCATCCAGAGCCTGCACGCAGGCCAGAAGCGCCATACGTGCATAGCGGGGAATGCGGCGCAGCGACACGCCCGGCAGCAATGCCGCGAGTGAAGAAATATCGGGGGCAGATATGGCAGGCGCTTGCCCTTGCTGTATGGCTGCAAGGGCTTCCTTGCCGCCAATGCTGTGCACTAGCCCGGTTCCCGCCACAGAAAGCGCAGCACTGCTCATGGCTTTACCCTCCCCAGAACCAGAGCGGCATTGCCGCCGCCAAAACCCAGCGAGGTTGAAAGCGCAAATGGAGAAGATACCGCAAGGGCGCTCTGCGTGGGCGCAAAACCTATTTCAGGGTCAATGGTGAAGAACCCCGGCGAGGCCGGAACCGTGCCGTTGCGCAGGGCCGCGAGCGTCAGCACTGCTTCCAGCGCGCCAGCGGCCCCGAGGGTGTGCCCCGTGCCCCCCTTGCTGGCCCATACGGGCACCCCCGGAAGCAGGGTGCGCAAAAGCCGTCCTTCAACCTTGTCATTCTCGCGGGTAGACGTGCCATGCGCGTTCACAAAGGCCATATCCGCCGCTGTGAGGCCTGCCTGCTCCAGAGCCGAGCCGATGGCGAATGCAAGCCCCCGCCCTTCCGGATGCGGCGCGGTAAAATGGTGCGCGTCAGAGGCGTTGCCGTAGCCCAGCACATGTCCGAGCACTGCGGCATTGCGCGCCCGGGCATGCTCGGCGCTTTCCAAAACAAGCGCGGCTGCGCCTTCGCCAAGATTCAGGCCTTTGCGGTCACGGTCAAAGGGGCGGCAAGGCTGGTCGGAATATATCATCAACCGCGCAAAACCCGTATGCGGTACAAGGCTCAGGGCATCTGCGCCACCGCACAGCACGCACTGGCACTGGCCTGTGGTGATGAGATCCATTGCCAGACCAATAGCGTCCGCACCCGATGTGCAGGCATCGGTAACGGTCAGGCGCGGGCCGTGGGCCTCCACGTCCATCTCCAGCGCAAGATTGGCGCTGAAGTAGTCGTCGCGGTCGGCCCCCAACGCGCAGGAGCAAGTAGGCGATGCTGATTCCGCAACCTGCTCTGGCGTGGTTCCACGGCTGGCGGCGTAAGACTCCAGAAAATGCGATGCGCTCCCGGCGGTTGTGCCAAGCACAATGCCCGCCTCAAGCAACAGATGTTGAGGCAGTGCGGCTTCGGCCAGCGCGCTATGGCACACGGCCCTTGCGAGCGTGAGGGTATCCTGCGCGGAATGCTTGCGCCCGCCGGGAAAGTGCTTTTCAGCAAGCCCGAAAAACGGATATGGCAAGGCCCGGCTGTCCAGCACGCTAGCCGCAACAAGCCCGCCCCGCCCGCTTTGCAGGCCATCCAGAACCGCAGCCGGGCTATCGCCAGCCGCGCACAGGCAGGCCATGCCTGTTACAACAACGCCTGAACCGTGCTGCATTGCTTTTCTCACGCCTGCGCTTTACGGGCGCAGATAAAGTCTGCAAGGCCGCTCACTGAGGTAAAGGCCTTGCGGGCTTCCTCGGCATCAGCAATGGCTACGCCAAAATGCTTTTCAACCACGACCACAAGCTCCACCGCGTCCAGCGAATCCAGCATCAGGCCGGAATCTCCAAATAGCGGGGCCGAGGAATCAATGTCTTCCACGGTAACGTCTTCGAGGCGCAGACCATCAATAATCGCCGCTTTCAGGGCGGATTCCATTTCGTTTTTTGTCATCATTGCGACCACATATCGTAAAAATTAAAGAACTGGTACGGGTGCCGTTCCACAACAGTCTCCAGAGCTGCGGCAAACTGTTGCGCATACGGCTGAAAAACAGAAACATCGCGGCGCGGCAAACCAGCGGGAACCGCCAGCCGCTCAGCCATAAAAACTCTGGTGATGCCTTTTTCGCGCACGGTGAAGAGCATGAGCAGTTCCGCCCCCGTGATGGAGGTAAGCGCATAGGCGCTGGCAGGAATGCGGATGCTCCCCCCCATGAAGGCTACATCAACGCCCTGCCCCGCCTGACGCGTACCGTGCATCCGGTCGCCCATCAGGCAGACAACTTCGCCGCGCCGTAGCGCTGCGGCGGCCTCGACCATGGAACCCACAGGGTCCGCCGAATCAATGATCTTGAACGGCCTGCCCCTGCCGTGCTGGAAGTAGTGTTTGCCCTGATCCTCGGGATTGTGCAACTGCACCACGTTCACCGGGCGGTCAAACTGCTCAAGCCCCGCAATGCCCACCTGCCAAGCGCCAATGTGGGCTGTCAGCACAATGCAGCCATGCGGGTTGGCCCCTGCCTCGGCAAATCGCTGCCGCACCTGCTGGTCCGTTTCGCAGAAAGGAAATCGCCCGGTCACTCCGGCAATCATCCTGTCCAGCAATACCTGCCCGAAATTCAGATACAGGCGGTAGGCATGCACAAACCTGCCCAAGGCCCCAGCGCGGGGGAAACGGCGGCCAATATAGGCCGCACAACGCTGACGCACATGAGGCAGCATGGCATAATACAACACAACAAAGGCCAGCACCACTCGCGCTGCAAAGAGCATCCGGCAGCGCACCAGAACCTCAAAAAAACCGTACTGAAGCCGGGAGCCAAGTACGGCTGTTATGGGGCGTTTAGTCTGCAAGGCCGCTCCCTTTGCCGCCCCCTTGCGGAATGGACACCATGCCGCGCGCCGCAAGGTAGGCCAGCGCACCCACTATGGCCCCTGCCAGCAGACCAAGCAAAGGGGCAAGAACAAGCGCGCCCGCAAACCAGTCGAGTATGCGCTGGGGAGCTTCATAGCCGAGGGTCTGCACAGAAAATTCCGTCAGCCAGCTACCTTTGCGCAGCCTGTAACCAAGCAAAACCCCAAGGCCCGGCACAAATGGGGGCCACGTGAGCGGGATCATTGCCAGCGCGCAAAGCCTGTTGAGCCGCAACCAGCCGATGCACAACAACAGCAGAATGCTCTGCAAACCCGGCAAGGGCAGTGTGGAAACAGCTATGGCAACCGCCGCCGAGCGCCCCAGCTGCCACGGCGTGGCCCTGTCCGCAAGCAGGCGGCGCAGGGAATCCATAGGGCGCAGCAAGGATATGCTGCCCTGTCCGTCTACGCTGTGTTGGCGAAAGGGCACAGGCACAAGAGCGCGAATGGTCAGCCGCGTGTTCAGCAGAGAAATGCGCACATTGTCCTTGAGCGCCTTGAAGTGAGAAATGCGCTCTTCCCTCGGCGGATAATACACCCGAATGTCAATTTCGCGCACGTCAAATCCGGCCCATGCGGCGCGCACCAGCACTTCAATCTCAAAGGCGTAGCCCGGCTCCGTGAATTTCAGGCAATCCAGCACGCGCAAGGGATAGGCGCGGAAGCCGCTCTGCATGTCGCGCACCCGCTCCCCTGTCTGCACGCGCATCCAGAAGGCGGAAAACGCCCTGCCAAAACGGGATGAGCCCGGCACGTGCGGCACGTTGAAATCGCGGCAGCCCACAATAATTGCGCCGGGGTGCTGCGCAATGGCCTGCAAAAAAAGGGGGATATCCTCCGGGTAGTGCTGCCCATCGGCATCCAGCGTTATCATGTGCGTTGCGCCAAGCCGGGCGGCCTCTGCCGCGCCAGACAACAGGGCCGCACCCTTGCCGCCATTGCGGGGCAGGCGCACAAGCGTGATGGGCAGGCCCTCCAGACTGTCAGCACTGCCGTCTGTGGAGCCGTCGTCCACCACAATGACCGTGCGGCACTGGTTCAGGGCCCGCTGCACCACATCGCGCAGGCTTTCACGGTGGTTGTACACCGGAATGACCACGGCGATTACTGGCGGCATGCGACCTTGCCCTGACACCACTGTGCGCAGAATTCGCGGTAAAAGGCTGGCGGCTCCATGAGAAGGTTGCCGTTCAGATCAAGCATGAGCTGGGTTGTGCTGGCGGTGGTGGTCACAATGCCTTCCGCGTCTTCAATGCGGTATTCAAAATCCAGCACTGCGGCCTCATTCCAGAACAGCTCGGCGTGGATGGTGTATGTCTGGCCGTAGAGCAGCGGATGGTGAAAATCCAGATGAAAGAGCTTGAGCGGCACCACAACGCCATTATCACGAAAATCCAGATAGCTGATGCCATAGGCACGGCCCATGGCCTCCCGGCCATCCTCAAGCCAGCTGGCATAGCGGCCGTGCCACATAAAGCGCACGGCATCCACCTCTTCAAAGCGCACCGTGCGCTGGACGCTGACGCAGAGAGAAGGCACCTCCGGCGCGCTACGGCGGCGGGGGCGTGAAGCGCGGTGCAGGCTCATAGCGCTGCCACCTCCACCTGTATGCGGGCTGCCAGCGTTTCGCCGCTGTGCAGGGTGCATTCCCAGCGCCCCTCACGCCGCCCCTTGCTCAGGGTCAGCAAAATATCCACATCCGGCCCAAGCGGCGCAAGAAATTTGGCCTGCGGCACACATGCCAGATCAACGGATTGCCCTATTGCTTCAAGTGCAACCTGAGCCATGAGCACCTGAACCACAGCGGGCAACACTGGATGCCCCGGGAAATGCCCGGCAAACACCGCACTGTCCGCCGCAAAACAAAAGCTCTGCCGCCACGCGCCCTGCTCGGGCAGATGTTCCAACTGGCTGGCCGCATGCAAGACGGCACGACGCATCACGCTCATAAATGCGAAATCTCCACAAAGTACATATCCATGGTCATTCCGTCCTGCTCACTGTACACGCCATTCAATCCATCCGCTGATGGATTAAACCGAGCCTTCCAGCCTTTGCCCTCAAGGTTCGTCAGCGCCGTATCCTGACCGAGAGCAGGCAATATTCTGTATACGGCCACACCAGCGCGAACAAGCAGGATGGCGGCCTCCCTGCCCATACCTTCCGCCGGGGTGCATTGCATTTTTACAGACTGCGCACCTGTTGCACCCTTTGGCTCACTGTCTGGCGCAACATCCGGGCTGTACGTGCAGACGCCCAGAGTTCTGCCATGTGGCAGAATAAGCGCCAGACTCCCGCCGGATTCAGTCATTTGCACTTCGCCCTGCACAGGCGCGCTTTGCCCGGCAAGGGTCAGCCGCGCGCCAAACTGCGCCACCAGCGAACCGCTCTGCTGGCTTGCCTGAATCGGCGGCAACTGCACCGTACGCTTTTGCGCGCCGCAAGCTGCAAGCAAACCCACAATCAGCAGCAAGCCTATGTAGCGCAGGGCCTTCATGCCTGTTTTCCTTGCGTCCGGCAGAGTCTGGGCAAAAGCCACAAGGCCACAGGAACCTCCACAATCAATCCCCAGAAAATAACTTCACCCATAGCTTTAAGGGCTGGATGTTGCGCAAGGGCCAACAGCCCCATGCCCGTGAACGTGGTGAGCGAAGACACAACAACTGCCCGCTCCACGCCCATCTTCACCCCGCTGACAAGATCATGCGTGACCACAATGCCGTGGTCTGCCGCAAGGCCCAGCACCAGCGGCATTGCCGCCATGCCCGCCAATGTTAGCGGGTGGCTGGTAATGGACATCCACGCAAGTATACATGCAACGGAACACAACGGTGGCAAAGATGCAAGCAAGGTTCGCCGCGCATCGCGAAAGTATAAAAACAGAAGCGCCAGACAGGCCATCCAGGCCAGGGGCACAAGCCGTTTTTCCATACCAAGCTGCTGCAACAGCGTTGTTTCAAGCTCACCCGGGGCCAGCGCCATTGTCTGCGCGGCGAGGGCAGGCTCCAGACGGCTCACATCCGCCTTTTTGCCGGTAAAGAGCAAAAGCCTAGCCGTGTGGTCATCAGCTTGCGGCGCATGCAAAAAGACATCTACCATTTCACCCAGGCCTGCGGCGCGCAGCACTGACGGATCAAATTGCGCCACCGGGCGTTCAAGCAACTGCGCAAAGGGGGCAAAGGCTTCAGCGGTGAATCCGTAACGCTGCGCGACAGAGGACAAAAGCGCCTGAACACGCGGCCCTTCCGCCTTTGCAAAGGCTCCCCACCGTTGCACGTTGGCCTGCGCCTGCTCTGGCGAAGGCCACACATCGGTAAGGGTGCCGATCTTGTTTTCAGGTTCCAGAACGCGCAGGGCCTGCACTACAGCACGGCCATTGGCAAGGGCCGCGTCCGTTGTCGGGCCTTCAACCACGAGGATGTTACTGTCGCGCGATCCCCAGATGTCCTTGAGCTTCTCGCCGTCTTGCTGCAATTGCGCCATATCCGCCCCCATTGTGCGGGGCGAAACATCCACGCGCACAATGGAAAACAAGGCGTAGCACAGCAGCAACAATCCAAAAACACTCGCAAAGACACGCAGAGGCACAGGCTGACGCGGCGCTGCATTTTCCTTACGCACAGGCAGGGGCGGCGTATTGAACCAGGGGCATATGGGGAGCACAACAACGGCCAGCGCAAAGCCTACGCTCAATGTCAGCAGGGCAAACAGGGCCAACTGGCGCACAGCCGGAATGCCTGAAAGCAGCAATACGGCAAAGCCGGAAGCATTGACCAGATACCCCTGAAACAAAGGCGGCGTAATATGTTCCAGCACGTTCTCTGTTGAGTCGCCGCTGCGCAGGGCAAAATGCATATGCACGGCGTAGTCTTCCGCCACGCCAAGTACGGACGCTCCAAAACCCAGGGCCAGCCCGGAGAGTGCTGGCGTGAGCAGGGTCATGCCGCCCAGGGCGAAGCTGGCGGCAAACGCAGGCACCAGCATAAGCCACAGCGCGCCGCGCGAGCGCACGAGCAAGGCGTACACCAGCACAAACCCCAGCATGGAAAAAAAGACGATATTGGTCACATCGCGCTGGATAACCTGCGCGTTGACGGCGCTGTGCCTGTGCCCGCCCACCACAAGGCCCTGCATGTCCGGCGCGAGGTGTTTCTGCATGGCGGCATGGATGGTGTCCATCAACCGAGCGGCGGCGCTGACATCGTGCAGGGAATGGGCTGGTCGCAGCACCAGCAACAGATGTTTGCCGTCCGCGCTCACAGGATAACCCAGCACAGGGTCAGGCATGGCCCCGGCATGCTCTGCTGGCAGGCGTGAAAGCACAAATCGGCGCAAGCTCAGTGGGTCGGCCCGCAGCCAGTCCTGCGCCGGGCCAGCGGCAAGAAGGCTGTTCAGATTGTTGTGAGCCGAGCGCACGGCGGCATCAATCTGCGAGGCATCTGTTGCCTGTTGCAGTTGGGCCAACGTGGCATCATCCATAAAATACGGCAGCAGGGCCATGAGCGCCTGGGCATCGGGCGTGCCCACGGCCCCCACCCTTTCGGCCATATCCGGCGGCAGATCGCCCACGATGGCATCGGCAGCGCCTGCAAGCGCATACTTTCCGCCATGACGCTCTGTGGAAAGATCAATAAACAGCAGGCCAGAAGCCGGGGAAACATCCAGAGCTTTGGCCATGCGGCGCACTTGCGGCGCATCGTCAGGGAAAAAGGCCATACTGCTGGAATCTGGCTGCATCCGGGCGGCCAACAAGGCAAAAACCGCCCAGCACAAGAGAACCAGGCTGAATCCCAGAATCTTGTGTGAGCGTAACCAGCAATGGAGCCTGACAATGAAAGGCTTGCCCATAGGCCTACTGACCATCGCTCCCCGCTGCCTCAAGCACGGCGCAGGGTGCTGGCAAGGCCTCGTTGACCCGTGTTTGCTTAAAGATAATGCGCACCGTGTCGCCATTACGTTCCGTAAAGGTCAACTGGCGTACACTCTTGAGGTCCTCGGCAAAGGTTACTTCAAGCTTTGCAAAAAAAGACTGCCGGAGGGGATACAGTTGCAGCATGGGTTTGTCGGCCTGCGGGCGCTCAAGCCTGTAGGTGGCGCGCAGAGCCGCCGGGTCTATGCTGATCCAGTCCAGAATATTGCGGATAATGGCTGTAATAACACTGGATTCCCGTTCATTGGCAGGGCGCGTTGCTTCCGGCGATCCTTCCCACAATGCGCCCTTCCCATTTTTGTAGACAAAGCCAGAGGCAAGAGGACGGGTATACGCCCAAAGCAGGCTGTCGGCTGGTTGAAAACCATTGGCATCCTTGCTGGTTGCGCGCTCCTGAACACTGGACGCTTGGACGCCCCGGCGCAGGCAAAAATAGCCTTGCGAGGTCATGGGGCGGGCCAAAACGGTCATGGATTTTTCCTGCACAAAATCAGCGCTCAGGCTGGCAATGCCAGCACTTTGCTTTGCGGCAGCATCCAGCAGAGCCTCGGCGCTTGCAAACGGCTGCCCCTGCGCAACCGCAGAGGTAGGCAGCGCGGTAAAAGCCATAATAAACCCAGCCAAAAGCAGCATGCCCGCAGATGAACGCATCAGGCCGTTTCCTCCGGCATAAATATCTTGAACTGCCCGGTGGCCAGCAGCTGTCCCTCTGCATGCACCTCGCCGTCAACAACCGCAATTTCGCCAAGTCTGGCTGAGACGCGCACTAGAACCTCCAGGCACTGCCCCACATGCGCATCGGCATGCACAGTTACATCGCGCAAGGCGGCAAGGTAGCCCCAGCCCGCGCAGACGCCACCGGCTGCAAGCAGGCTGGCCCCGGCCCCGGCGGCAAAACACTGGGCCATAATCTCCGCATAGGCCACGCGCTCAAGCTTGCCGTCAGGCCGCAGAAAGGGATTACCATCCCGCACTGCCGCCGTTGCCCGCGCTTCTTCCGAGCTAAAGCTTTCAAGTCCGCTCAGAAGAAGCATGGGGGCACGGTGCGGCACAATGGCCGTAAGAGACTGCTGCGAATCAGTATTCACTGCTCGCCACATTCCGGCGGATGTTCTGGTCAAGAATGCCTACCCACTTGTTGTAATTGGGGTGGATAACAGCGCTGCCGTCGCTCTTGGCCTTGTATTCCATATTGGTGCTGGCCTTGTAGTTGATGCTGTAATGCGAGGCCGTATAGGGGATGGAGACCACCACAGTGTGCTTGTTGCGCACCATGATTGTGGCTTCAATCGTGTTGGAGGAAGGTTCAGAAACGCGCCAGCCGGTATCAGCGCAGGCTTTGACGATGGCATCGTGCATCTTTTTTTCAGAAATATTCTTGCTGGCTTCGGCCGAGGGGAAGTCATAGGCAAAGGTGCCCACAGGCTGGCCAAAACGGCAGCCAATGGCCGCAAGAGTCATCACCAGCACCGTAAGCAAAAGATATTTTTTCATTACAGTTACTCTCCTGTCGCACACGTTAGATGTTTTACATAAAGGTTTCTGACATGCCGCATCATGGCGCGATGCGGTAAAAGTTCTCCGGCAAAGGCTTGCGGCCATACCGGATCAAGAAACTCCATATGGATGGTAGCAGGATGAAAGCCCTTGGCGCCAGGAGGAAACACCTGGAAGCTGTTGTGAATCAGCAAGGGGAGCACGGGGCGACCGGCCTTTACAGCAACGTGGAAAGCACCAGCCCGAAACTTGCCCAGAGCACCAGTGCGGGTACGGCTGCCCTCGGGGAAAATCACCAGAGTAACCCCATCACGCAGACGTTCAAGACACAAAGCCTCGACCTGTTCTGCGGACAGACTCTCCGCATCAATATATTCCGCGCTGCGCATGGTGGGCGCAAAGAAAAAAAGCAAGCGGAAGGGCCAGCTTTTGGTTATCAGGCACACATTGGCCTGATCCTGCGCCGCAAGCAGGTATATATCCAAAAAAGACTGATGGTTGCACACAACAACCGACCCAGGATACTCCACTGCCATATGTGCGTTGCGAATACGCACCGGCAGCCAGGGCCGCAAAAAAAACAGCGTAGAGCGGCCATAAAGCCAGATGTACCGCCGATTAACCACGCACATGACACCGGGGAAAACCGTGTGCAACGCGGCAATGCACAGAGTTAAAGGCAAAATAATAATTGTCCAGCAAACAAAGATTGCACTTATGGCAATGTTTGACACAATATTACTGTTCCGCCTTGACGGTTCCTTCATCGCGCAAGGCCTCGATGAATGCATAAATGTCCCCTAGTGTCTGAATTTTTACCAGGGACTCTTTGTTTTGCAATTTGAAGTTGAAGGCCTTTTCCAGCACTATGACCATATCTACGATATCAAGGCTATCAAGCCCGAGGTCTTCCTTGATATGCGCTGTAGGAACAAGCTGATCCGGGGACAATTCAAATTCTTCACTCAAGGCCGCGTCAATCGTCTCTCTAATTTTATTATCGTTCATTCTTTCCCAACATTGATTGAATTTTCACTCAACCTATCAAATATGATAGTGCAATTGCAACCGCCAAGCGCAAAACTGTTTTTCAATACCAAACCGCTTGGTTTATGCAGATGTTCGCACATATGATTCAGATTTCCGCATCGGGCATCGGGATTGCGCAAGCCGCGCGTTGGAAAATAGGTGGAGGACTGCAACATTTCTATACACAAAATGCTTTCCAGCGCGCCGCTGGCCGCCATTGTGTGCCCAAGGTGCCCCTTGAAACTGCTCACTGGCACTGATGAGCCAAAAACGGCTTCAATGGCCTGCCCTTCTGCAATATCACCGAATTCGGTAGCGGTGGCGTGGGCGTTAACATAGGCAACATCCTGCGGTTGTACGCCTGCATCGTCCAACGTTCTGCGCATGCAGCCGGCAATGGCAGCCGCGTCGGGCTGGGCGATGCTGCCGGGCGATGAAGATATGGCCGCGCCGCGTATTTCCGCCAGAATGGGCGCATTGCGGGCCTGAGCACTTTCCAGACTCTCCAGCAGCAGGATGCCCGCACCCTCGCCGCAAACAATGCCTGTGCGCTCCGCATCAAAGGGGCGAGAGGCGCAATCCGGGTCTTCTATGTGGGATGCAGCGCCAAGGCGGTCAAAGGTGGCGGAGGTCAACAGGTGGAATTCATCCGCGCCACCGCAGAGCATCATTTCTTCCCGCCCTGCCGCGATAGCCTCGTACCCGAGGCACAGGCTCATGAGGCCAGAGGCGCAGGCGGCAGCAGGTGCAAGCGTGCGGCCTGCGCACCCGCAGGCCAGGGCCACATTGGCGGCAACCGTGTGGCTCATGACCTTGAAAAATACGGTGCTGCGCATGCTCTCCACGCTGTGCTCGCGCAGAAACATCTCAAAAAACTCGTGCAGCATGGTGGGGCTGCCAACCGTTGAGCCAACAGCTACGCCCATGCGCTGTTCGGGCCGGGTACTCAGCCCGGCGCTTGTCAAAGCCTCCCAGGCAGCGAGGCAGGAAAAAATAGACATGGGCGACATGGAACGCCGCAATTCCCGTGGAATACGCTTTTCCTGCAATGGCGGCACCAGCCCGGCCACACGGCACGACAAACCCTCAAGCTTGTATTCCGGCAAGGTGGTCAGCGCGCAACGGTTATCGCGCACACCTTCGTACATGGCTGCCACGCCTTCGCCAAATGGCGAAACCGCGCCCATGCCCGTAACGACTACTCGCTTTCCGCGCATTCCCTGAACTCCTTGAGAGCGTTATCATGACCGAAGGAAAATCCCACGGCCAGGGCAGCGCTGACCATGCCGCCCAGCACACCGGGCAGCAGGATGTTCTGCCCGGCCAGGAACAGCCCCGGCAGGCGTGTGACAGGCAGCATGGGCATAGCGCCAAGGTGGTGCTTCACACCATAAAGGCTGCCAGTAGCGCCGTGAATCCAGCGCCTCATTGTCAGCGGGCTTGCCGCATCCAGGATGCGCCAGCGCCCTGCAAGCTCCGGCAGACGTTTTTCAATGTAGGCCTGCAATCGGGCAGCAGACTCACGCTTCCACGCCACATAGCTTTGGGGGCGCGGATGCGGATCGCCGTTGGGCAAATCCTTGTCATCCATGAGCGCCACGGCCATCACAGCCTTTCTGCCATCCGGCTGCGGTCTGTCGCAAAAAAGGTATATGCTGGGGTGCGCGCTTTCCACACCCTGGAACAGTTCTTCCGCTGAAGGCTCCGGCAGCAGATAGATGCTTTCATTTTCATTCAGGCAGTCGCGTGTTTCTGCAAACAGCAACATGGCGGAACGTGTTTCCGGCAGCTCATTTATGCGGTGCAGGTAGGCCGGACGCATGAGGCCCTTGGGGATCAGCCCCTCAAGCTGCGAGGGATGCCCGGTAAAGAAGCAGCGCTCGCAGACAAGGCGGGAACCGTCACCTAATACCACGCCACGCACGCCTTGCGCCTTGTCCGCCTCTATATCCGCAACGGCAGCGTTGCAACGCACAGTGACCCCAAGCTCGCCGAGGCATCCCAGAAGCGCCTCAACCAGAGCCAGCCCACCACCCTGCCACGAGCCGCTGGACTGAAAATACGGCCCGGCCACAAGGGAATATTCTTCAAGTGAGGATTCTTCGGGCCGCACGCCGTACAAAAGGCACCGGGTGCCGAGCATGGCCCGCAAGTGCGGAGGAAAGCCCGCAGATTCAGCATACTGGGCCACGCTGCCCGCGCTGTGGAGCGCAAAAGACGGCTCTGCTCGCACAGCGGGATTCAGGTAGGGGGAGTGGCCCAGTTCCGTATCCATATGGTGCAGAAAAGCCTTCATGGCTGGCCCTGCGCCGGGAAATTGCCGCTCAACAGCTTCTGTTACCGCCGCTTGCCCTGCCGGAAGCTGAAACACCTGCCCATCGGCGAAGTGGAAGACCTCCGTGCGGCCGGTCGTGATCTGCCGCAAATGCTTTTCTACACCCAACGCCCGCAGCCAGCGGCGCAAAACGCCCCCGGCATGCAGACCGCCGCCGCAGTGAAAGCCCGTATCAAAATACAGGCCTTCGCGCCAAAAACCACGCAGCAACGGGGCAACGCGCGGGCCAGCCTCCAGCACGGCAACATCGTGGCCCTGCCGCGCCAGCAACAAGGCGACAGTCAGGCCGGTAATGCCGCTGCCTGCGACCACGCAGCGCATCAGCCGAGCCTCAAGGCGATACTGGCGTTGCTGCCGCCAAAGCCCGCAGCGTTATTCAGCACGACTCGCGGGGGTTGCTCCAGCCTGCGGACAAGTACGGGAATACCAGCGGTATCTTCGTCCGGCTCTTCATAATTTATGGTAGCAGCCGTAAAGCCCGCCTGCGCCATAATGACGGCATAGGCCACCTGCGATGCGCCAGACATCCACAATTCATGCCCGGTGAGGCTTTTCAGCGCCATGACATCGGGGCAGTCAGCGCCGAAAACGGCCCGCAGATTGGCTGCCTCCGCCGCATCCCCCTGAGGGGTGGATGTGGCATGCGCGTTGACAATATCCACATCAGCAGCGCTCAGCCCGCCTTCCGCCAGAGCCATACGCATGGCGCGCGCAAGCCCTGTGCGGCTGGGAACGGAAAGGGTTTCGCCGTCCGCGCTGCAACCAAAGCCGAGTACTTCTGCCAGAATGCAGGCGTTGCGGCTGCGGGCAATATCGTAATCTTCCAGTAGCAGGGCCGCAGCGCCGCCGCTTGGCACCAGCCCGTCCCTGCCCTTGTCAAAGGGGCGGGACGCCGCCTCCGCAGGCGTGCGCGCAGAAAAAGCCCCCAGACCGTCAAAGGAGCATACAGACGGCCAGTTCACTTCTTGCGCAGCGCCGCAGACGACGCGGTCGAGCCGCCCTAGGCGAATCTGGTCTGCCGCCTGGCCGATGGCATATGCCCCGCTGGCGCAGGCGGCGCTTACCGTCCAGCTTGGGCCGGTATTGCCAAGCAATACGTTGAGATTCATGGTGATGGTGGAATTCATGCAGCGAAAAACATGGCCGCTGCCCATGCCGGAAGTGCAGCCAGCTTCCAGCAAGGCCGCCTGCTGGTCAACTACAGACTGCACTGTGGAATCATTGCCAAAAACAAGGCCGCACCGCTCTGAGCGCAGGTCTTCGGGTGCCAGCCCGCCCTGATCCAGGGCATCCAGTGTTGCCGCATGCGCCTGAATGGCAAAATCCGGCATGCTTTTGCGCTGCTTTCTGTTAAGATGGCGGGCGCAATCAAAACCGTCTATATGCCCTGTAAGCGGGCTGTGAAAGCCATGCTCCAGCCGCTGCGGGTCGGCAACTATGCCCGAAATCCCATTATACAACGCGTTGGCGATCTGCTCGCGGCTAACGCCCAGAACGGATACAAGCCCCACGCCAGTTATGACAACTCGCCGCATCGGGCCTCACATGTACAGTCCGCCGTTAACGGACAGTACCTGCCCGGTAACGTAGGACGATAGGTTGGAACACAAAAATCGCACGCAGCCCGCCACTTCTTCCGGCAAACCCGGTCTGCCAAGGGGCACGCTTTTCATATATTCATCCACTGGCAGCCCGGCCGTCATCTCTGTGCTGATAAAGCCAGGGGCCACGGCATTAACAAGCACGTTGCGCCGCCCAAGCTCGCGTGCAAGGGCGCGTGTTGCTCCAATAAGACCAGCCTTGGCTGCGGAGTAGTTCACCTGCCCCGCCATACCTGCCTGACCCGAGGTGGAAACAATATTTACAACACGCCCGGTGCGCGCCCGCTGCATACGTGGCACAACCTTGCGCGAAACATGAAAAAACCCGTTGAGATGCACGCCGATGACAGAATCCCACTGCTCTTCGGACATAAGGCCAAAGACGGTATCGCGGGCAAAGCCTGCGTTGTTGATCAGGGCAAAGGGCGTTTCCTCCGCCAGCAGTGGATCAAGGGCGGCTTCCACCGCATCTTTGTCCGCCACGTCAAAGGGCAGCAAAACACATTGACGGCCTAGAGCCTCAATGGCATCGCGCACGGCTTCTGCGGCATCGTGGTCGTTGCGGTAGTTCAGCCAGATATCAAAACCATCGGCGGCCAAGCCAAGGGCAATGGCCTTGCCAATTCCCTTGCTTGCGCCCGTTACCAGAGCTATGGGCGAAGTTTGCATTTGCTCCCCTGCTTGCATGTTTGCATGCCTTTATTTATTAAAAAGGCACCAGATTGGACAGCCGCACAATATACAAGAGACTCTTTTAGGACAACTCTCAATTTAGGATGGAATTTATCATGCGGATTCTTGCAACAGCCTTGATTGCGCTTTTTTTCTTTTCCAGCGGATGCAGTTGGGTTGGCAGAACTGCTGGCAAAGCCTCTGCAAAAATTGAAAGAAAGGTTGATGCTGTTCAGCAGGGCTATAATGACGGCTACAAGGGTGAACAGAAAAAAGCAGACTAGTTTGCTATGTTGATTTTGTAGCACCGCACTGCTTGTTGAAGAAAATAATTCAACAAACAAGGTGAGCTGCATGGCTGGCAAGCATAAAGCCCAGATTCTGCGAGGCAACAGAAAACAAATCTGGCCCTGAGTTGAGCGCAGTTTGGGGCACCCTGCCATCTTGAAAAATTCAACGTGGCTTATACGTCCTTAGCAAACATATAAGCCACGCTTTCACTCATCTCCTTAAACTTCAATACTGCCTACTTCCCTGCTGGCACTCTTGTAAGGCTTATCTGCGCCAGTGCGGCATCCAGATCAAGGTTCATGGCAAACTGCAGCCCTTCGCTGCCAAGCACAACGCGCACGGGCTTATCCGCATTTTCCGTACCGCTCACAAACATGGTTTCAAAGGCCTCCCACATGCCGTCAGCGGTTTGGGGGCAGTCCACGGCTTTTCCCTTGGGGGCGAGGGCCGCACCCTGCGCGCCAAATACGCTTGTCTGGCCTCCGGCATCCAGAACCAGAGGCAGCCAACCGTTTTTTTTTCAGTTCTTCAAATATGGCCCCAATGGTTGTATTGGCAAATGGCGCAGACAGGGCAACCGTTTCCAGCCCGCCGCCCTTGCCGTCAAATTGCAGGCCCTTGCCCGCGAGGCTCCACGACTGGTCGGCAAAGCACACGGCATAAGCGCCGGGTTCTTTAAGCCCATCATAGCCGGGCAGGGCAAATTCCTTCCAGCGGGCCACGTCCATTCCCTTGCGCATCAACTGCACCAGCATAAACATGGGCACACCCGCCGGGGCCACATAAGCCTCACCATCTGGCATGGTTATGAGCATGGAGGGATACTTGCGCTTTTCGTTACGGCCTGCGGCATCCATTGCAAACTCGATTTCCCTGGCTGAACCGGGTTCCGGCTCGTGATAATACTGCCAGCCCATGCCGTTTTGCATGGTCACGCCAATGCGCGTGCAATCATGCTCAGGAAACCTAGCCGGACTTACCGTCTTGGATGATTTTTTTGCCAAGCCCTCAACAACAGGCTTTTTATCCCCATTGTTGCCCACGCAAAAAACGGCCTTGATATCAGAGTTCATGCTGTTTTTCAGCACTATCCCGGCCGCAACCCCCGTTGACGGCAGAAAAACCAGCAGGGCCGCCACGCCAGCAACCCATTGCTTCAGCAAGTACATGCGAGACTCCTTGTAGTGCGGTTTGACGAAATCCGTTGGTCAGATGGCGCGCAATACCCCGGCATCAATGCAGCGCTTCGCGCAGTTCCGCCAGGTTGGCATCGTCTTCGGGGTAATACAGTTCAACAACCGTGTTGGCGTCATTGGTCAGCACTGTGCCGATGCCGCCTTCTCGAGTATAAAAATCAACGGTGCCTTCACCGGTAGTGATGTTGATGCCCTTCAGCCTGCGGGCAAGATCAATAAGATCCGTGCCCCACTTCCCGTTTTCCACCTTTTTGAGTGGATACAATCCCACAGCGTACCACACCTTTTCGTCCGGTTTGTCATAGATTGTCCACTGTCCGGTGTGCGTTGTGCGCCAGCCTTCAGGGATGGTTTTTCCCTGCGGAGCTGGGGCGGGGGCAGCAAGGTCTGCCAGGGCCGCAAAATCAGGCCTGTCGCCAGTAGGGTCTGCGGGTTCCACAGGCCTGGCATCGTCCGGACGGTCGCCGGTCACAAGCCACCTGGTATTTTCCGGGCCTTGCGCAACTGCCAGCAGTTTGTTCAGGGGCGCTGCATTCTTGGCCTTAGGAAAAATTTTCAGGCTTTTTACAATGGGCCCCACACCTCGGCAGGCATGTCCAACAGAGACTTCCATATACTTGTCGTCCGCAAGGCCAACCCAGTATCGCGCAATCTTGTCGGCAAAAACAACCCCCTTACCTTCACCCAGAGTGCGCAGGTCGTTGCCGCCAGTTATGCTGGCGGAAGCTTTTGCAAGCAGATCCAGATCGCCGTTGAAGCAATCCTTTTCAAGCATCGTCACGTAGCAGTCTTCTTTGGGAGAGCTGAGCAGTACCTGATTCCCCTCCTCCTGCGTTTTCCAGCCTGCTGGCACCTCGACCACCCAATCCCCCACCGTGCGGGGAGCCGCAAAAGCCGAAAGTCCGGGGCACAACAGCAGGCACAGCAGCACAAGCGCTGGCCTCGCGCCAGCCCGCAGCAATGAAAAAGGAATAGCACTCAGGGGCATTCCCCGACCGACACAAGCAGAGCTATCATGCGCGCACACTTTGGAAACCCTCAAAAAGCCCATGTCGCAATCCCCCGGAATTTTATTGGTGATTTCGGCCTGATTTTCCCTTTCCACTTCCTTACCTTCGTAACGCACCTGTGCATAAATGTCTTTGGATGTTTTGGCTTGAGGGCGAGAAAAGGAGGCAGCACGAGAGGGCCGGGCTGGGGCTTATCCAGAAGACCGCCTCTTATGGCTGGCGGCACTGAGGCATTGACCGAATATCACATATATGCCAGTTTTTATGGCAACATTAACTGGATTTTTGCAACGCTAACCGAGTCCGCTCGCATCACGCTGATGCATAAGCCTGCGCATGTTCCCAACAAATCCAAGGAGTTCGTATGAGCACCGGCATCTTGATCGCCATAGGGGGCGCTGTGGTTGTGTTCGCGGTCATTGTAGCCCTTTACAATGCCCTGGTGCGCGGCAAAAACATGGTGGACGAAGCCTGGAGCAGCATTGATGTGCAGCTCAAGCGGCGGCACGATCTGGTGCCCAATCTGGTCAGCGCCGTCAGGCAGTATGCCAGCCACGAAAAGAGCCTGTTTGAAGAGGTGAGCGCGGCGCGTGCCCGCAGCCTCTCCGTGCAGGGCGATGTTGCGGCCCAGGCCAAAGCGGAGAATCTGCTTTCCGGCGCGCTGGGCAAGCTTTTTGCCATTGCGGAGGCCTACCCGGAGCTTAAGGCCAGCGAAAACTATCGCCAGTTGCAGCAAAGCCTCGCCACGCTGGAGGACGAAATCCAGATGGCCCGCCGCTATTACAACGGTGCAGCAAGGGAACAGAACGACCGCGTTCGCCAGTTCCCCGGCAATCTGGTTGCCGGATTTTTCCACTTTGCCCCTGTGGCGTATTTTGAACTTGATTCATCAGCAGAACGGGCAGTTCCTAATGTTGGTGCACAATAACAGGCAAGACGGGCTGGGCCGCCGCTTGTGGCGGCATGCCCTGTACTTCATGGCTGCTGCCCTGATGGCGGCCTTGCAGCTTTGGGTCTCAGGCGTGCTTATAATGGCGCGGCGGTCAGACACATTGCTTGGCTGCAACCTTGCCGCAGGGCTCATCTGGCTGTGGTATGCGCGGCGGTGCTATATACGCGGCAATTTCGCGCGGATGGCTCTGGCCTTCATGGGCCTGCTCGGCTCTGTGGGGCTTGCTGCCCTGAGCCTGCCTGACATACTTTTTTAACCACCGCCTGAGCCCAGACATCCCACCACAAGCAGCTTGCGCAAGGATGAAACCATGCACACGCCCAATGCCAGCAGTTGGTTTACACGCCGCATTGCACTGACCGTATGCGCCCTGCTGCTCTGCATCCATGCCATGTGCCTTGCTGCCTACGCGCAGGAACGCATAGAGAGCTTTGCCTCTACCGTCACAATCCATCAGGACGGCAGTATGCATGTGCGCGAAGCAATTGTTGTGCAGGCGGAAGGCAATCAGATTAAAAAAGGCATATATCGCGAACTCCCTCTGCTCTATTCCGGCCCGGCGAACTACAGCGGCACGGTTCCTTTCGCCGTTACATCCGCAAGCCTTGACGGCGTGCCCCTTAACCCGGTCGAAACCGAAGTCAGGGGCGACTACATACGGGTGCTCATGCGCGGCAAGGAGCCGCTCTCCACGGGGCAGCACCGCTTTGTGCTTGAATACGACACTTCCCTGCATCTGCGTTTTTATGAATCCAATGGGGAACTCAACTGGAACGCCACTGGCGTGTGGGGCTTCCCTATCCTTGACGCTTCATGCCGCGTTATACTGCCCAAGGGCGTAGCCGTGGAGCAAACCGCCGCGTGGGCCGGGCTACCTGGCTCCAGAAATTCCGACCACATCACCATTGGCAGACCGCAAACCAACGAAGCATCCTTTACCCTTGCCAGCACCCTTGAGCCTGACACGCAGCTTACGGTGGCTGTGGCCTTTGACAGGCAGAGCATTGCCGACCCTGTGCTTCCGCTTGCATTGCAGCAACAAAGGGAGGACGAAGCCCTGGAGCTGGCCCGGCAGGAAGAGGAGCGTGTCATCAGGGAGCGGGGCCTGCTCTTTGAAGTCCTGTATGATAATCCCTTGCTGCCCGCGCAGTGTCTGGCTTTTTGCGCTGTTTTTCTTTACTATTTTCTGCTTTGGCAACGCCTTGGCATTGACCCGCCCAAGGGTGCCATATTCCCCCGCTATTACCCACCCAAAGCCGTTCAGTGGAGCAAAAAATCTGCTGCTGAGGCCACGCCGCAAGTGCTTTCGCCGCTGGCGGTGGAGTTCTTATACAAGTCGGCCCGCATCTCTGGCCGGGGGCTTGCCGCCACGTTTCTGGCTCTGGCGTTCAAGGGGCTGTGCCGCATAAGCAAGGCGGACGCCAAAACCTATGCGCTGGAGCTGCCCGCCGCATCAAACGGACGCACAGAGGGGCTTACCGCAGAAGAACAGACCGTGTACCGCGAGCTTGTGCACAGTACTGGCAAGGGTGAAAAACTCTTGCTGCGCCCCAAAAATGAAGATGTCCGCAGTATTTTCAACGCTGCCAGGGCAAACCTTAAGCAAAACTTTAAGGGTGCATGGCAGCTGAACACCTGGGTTGCAGTGCTTGGCTGGTTTTTGGTGCTGCCGCTGGCTTTTGCGGCGAGCTTTTGGGAAGTTGACCCTTCGGTGCTTACCCCGGATAGCTCGCAACTGCCGCTGATTCTTCTGTTGCTCGCAGTTTGCATGGCTTTTTGCGCAGCACTGGCGCTCCCCCTGCTGCTGGTGCGGCAGCAGGCAAAATCCCTGCTGGCAACTCTGGGGCTTATGGCTTTGCCACTGGCCGGGATAGCTGCGGTTGGTCTTCAGTTTTATTTTTACGATCTTGGGTGGCTGCTTCTTCTGCTCATGATTATCACATCCATTGTGTTCACAGCCGTCATCAAGGCTCCAAGCCCCGCAGCCCGCGCTGTACTGGACGAAATTGAAGGCCTTGCCATATACATGCGCACGGCGGAACTGCCACGCATGGAGCAGGTTAGCGCGCAGGATGAAAAACCCGAAAACACGCCCGAGGTTTTTCGCCGTCTGCTGCCCTATGCACTGGTGCTGGGGCTGGAAAAAACGTGGTGCAACAGGTTTGCCGAGCAGCTCCAGGCGGCAGCGCTGGAAGACTCCGGCGTTGATGTCGCCCTTGTGCACGGGCATGACGGCTGGAGCGACTTTTCCAATGGTTTTGGCAGCGCTGTAAGCGCCTCCTCCGCGTCTGCCGAATCTTCATCCGCCAGCGGTTTCAGCTCCGGCGGTGGCGGCTCGGGCAGCGGATCTGGCGGGGGTGGAGGCGGCGGACTGTGAACTACAAAACGACTCAGGGATTACGTACTTTCGTGACGAGCAAGCAATAGCAAAAGGACTATTTTTCATGTTATTTAATGTAATCGATTTGAACATCTGGAAAAGAAAATCTTATTATCAGCATTACGTCCATACTGTTCGCTGCACTTACAGCATCACAGTAAATATAGAAATTGATTCACTTGTAAAAGAATTGAATCTTCGTGGAATTAAGGCATACCCTGCACAAATATACATACTTTCACGCGCAGTTAATAAATTTCAAGAATTCAGAATGGCTATAAATACTCATGGCGAACTTGGCTACTGGGAATCAACAAGCCCAAGTTACACGATTTTAAACAAAAAAACTGAAACTTTCAGCAGTATATTCACGCTATTTGATAGTAATTTCAGCAAATTTTATGACAACTGCATTCACGACATGGAAAAATACGGCAACTCTGATACGCTTTTTCCTCAAAACAACATGCCTGAAAATTTGTTCACGGTTTCATCCTTTCCCTGGCAGAGCTTCACCGGCTTCAATCTGAATGTTTACGGCGAGGGAACATACCTCCCTCCCATTTTTACAATTGGACGCTATCTGGAACAAAACGGAAAGACACACATGCCGCTTTCCATTCAAGTGCATCACGCAGTGTGCGACGGCTATCATGTGGGAAAATTCATAGATGCCGTTCAAGGCCTGGCCCAGAACTTCAGCAATTGGCTGTGACCTGTTTGATCGACCTGGCATTTCCTCCTTGACCATTTTTTATTTATCTATATATTAACAAAAAATGCCAATAAAGTATCGTTTATGAGTAAATCGTCAGCTTCCACAGCCGCCCTGCCGCCCAAGGTTCTGGCAAAACTTGAGGATCTGGGCCGCAGAATCAAACTGGCGCGAAAGCGCCGGGGTCTGACCCTGCACGAAATGGCCAAGCTCATGATGGTTTCTGTTGGCTCCCTGCAAAGGCTGGAGAGCGGCACACCGGGAACAAGCCTTGGCACCCTTGTGACTGCCCTGCTCACCCTCGGGCTTGAAGACGACCTGGACAACGTGGCCGCCATGGAAACGGACATGATCGGCCTTGCCCACGAACGCAGGCGGCTTGAAGGAAAAACGGACGGCAAGGACAAAATTTCCTACGACTTTTAAGGGAGCCATCTCATGACAACCCGCGTGGCGTATGTGCATATGCACCTTGAAGGCAGCTTTGTTGTTGCCGGACGCCTGCGCTATGTTCAGGATGGCCGGTTCAGCCAGTGCTTCTTTGAATATTCCAACCGCTATCTGGAGCGGCCTGACGCGGTTGCCGTTGACCCTGTTGCGCTGCCCCTGCAACGGGAACACACCTACGAAGGCCCGCTGGGCGGCGCGCTCTTTAACGGGCTGCGCGATGCCTGCCCTGACGACTGGGGCCGTCACGTTCTTGATATAGCCGCCGAAGCCGCAGGCTCCCACCTTGGCGAATTTGACTACATGCTCTATGCCGGGCCAGACAGAATCGGCGCGCTCGGTTTCAGCAGCGCGCCCGATGCCGCCCCATTTACCGATGTGCCGCCCTGGGCGCAGAGCCTCCCCGGCGCAGAACTTGACCTCCAGGGCATGCTGCTGGCTACGGACAACGTGGAGCAGGCGGACGATCTCAACCCGCAGTACAGACGCTTTTTTGTGCGCGGTTCTTCCATTGGCGGCGCAAGGCCCAAGGCCTCGTTTGAGCAGGACGGCAAATTCTGGGTTGCAAAATTCAGCAAGGAGCGTGAAGCTTGGCCCACTTGCCGCATAGAGCATGCCAATATGCTCCTCGCGGCAAAGTGCGGCATCAATGTGCCGGAAACGGATCGGATTACGGTTCTGGGCAACCGCGATATCCTTCTGGTTGAGCGTTTTGACCGCCAGATTCGCAGCGGCGCCCTGCACCGCCTGCCCTTTGTTTCGGCCATGACCCTCATTGGCGCCGCAGGGCCGGAAGCGCATGCTGCCTACGCCGACATCGTCACAGCCATGCGGCGGGATTTTTACAGCGCCGAGGCCACGCGCAGCGATATCCGCGAGCTGTACCAGCGCATGGTCTTCAATGCCCTGTGCAACAACTCCGACGACCATTTGCGCAATCATGGTTTTCTGCATCTGGCTGATCAGAATGGCCGATCCGGCTGGCGGCTCTCTCCGGCGTATGACGTGGTGCCGCAGCCTGTGATGGACGAGGCCCCACGGGCCTTGCACCTGAGCGTGGGGCCGGATGGCCGCAGCTCCGCCATGAGCAACGTGCTGGCCGCGGCACGGCACTTTGGCCTTGCCCCCGATGAAGCACAGATGATTGTTGAAGAAATCAGGGGGACAATCCGCCAGAACTGGGAAAGTCTGCTCCTGAGCACAGGGGTGCCGCAGCGTAACCTTGCCGATCTGCGCAACTGCTACGCCCTCGCCCTGCTGCCGGATACAGCAACGCCATAACACAGCATTGGAATAAAAATGAGCGGGCTGGTAAAGGCTTACATTAACAATAGACGCTCATGGCTTTTCTGAAATATTCTTTCATGCTTTCCCTGATGCATTCAGGGGCGAGCACTTCTGCATCGCAGCCAAGGCTGGCAACAAAACTGTGCCCCTGATCATTGTCAGTTAATGGAATACGGGCCAGCCACGTATTTTCATTCTCCTGCTCAAGCGCCGCATCTCCAAACAGTTCCACAATTGTCTCTCTGGCCCTTGCAGATATCCGTATTATTCCATCCATGCATTCTGCATCGTCAAAATTTCGAACAATAAAATCTTCTGTAGCAACAGTGCGCGGAGAGAACGATTCCTTGCACAGTTTTGTTTCAGCCATACGTGAAACTTTAAAAAGGCGCATGCCCTCACGCATCAGGCAATATCCCCCAAGATACCAGCTCCTTCTTTTAAGAATCAGTTTGTATGGTTCTACACGGCGGGCGCTCCGCTGGCCTTTACGGTCATTATAATCAAACTCCAACAGCCTATTATCCTTCAAGGCCTGCTGAATTTTCACGAGCGCTGCCATACCAGCATGATTGTTGCTCCAGGGAGTCAAATCAATTGATACCTGCCCTGCCTGCAATTCAATTGCCTTGCGCTCTGCCTCAGGAACAAGCCCTTTGATTTTTGCAATTGCTCCTGCCACCTCGGCACTTGAATAAGACGTGCGAATACTGCCCAGCCCCATCAGGATCATGGTCACATCCTGCGACGTGAAGAAACGCTTTTCCGCCTTGTAACTTTCAAGAATGCCAATTCCCCCTTTTGCACCAGGGTACGTGACCACGGGCAAACCCGCCTGATTTATTGTATCAACATCGCGATAGATGGTTCGCACAGATACTTCAAACGTCTGGGCAAGTTCTGAGGCGCTTACTTTTTTCTTTGCCAGCAAAATCATCACAATGGACAAAAGGCGGTCAATTTTCACTCTGGCCTCCATCAGGCGCTCAAAAACATGACATAATGTTGTCATGTTTACTCTGCTAGACATAAATTTCAACAAAATAATGGAGGTTGCCATGAGCACCAACATGCCAGAGGCTGTGGAAATATTTATGGAAACAATGAACACTGCCGAAACTGAAAAACTGGACAGTTGCCTTGCAAGCGAGGCTGTGCTCTTTGACCCGGGCGAAAACAATGAAATCAGCGGAATAAATGCCATCAAGGCCTTTGTTGCAGATTCAAAGGAAAAATTTGATCTTTGCACAACTGTTATTGATGCAATTTCTACTGCTGAGAGCACAAAAGTCATAACGTTGACAAAAGGCAATTTTCCAGGGAGCCCGCAAAAATTTTCTTATGAATTCATTGTCAAACACGGATTGATACAAAGTATCAACATCCTGCCAGCATAGCTGCAGCAAAGGGCATAATCATGAAGCAGATACATTTTACAGTTGATCCACAAAAGTGCGTCCAGTGCAATGCATGCATAACCGACTGTCCTCGCCATATAATTTCCATCTCCGACGGTTTGCCGTGGGTTTCGCCCATACTGGAAGCAAACTGCCTTGAATGTCAGCATTGCCTGGCCGTATGCCCTACAGGGGCAGTAAGTATTTTCGGCCTCAAGGCAGAGAACAGCATAGAACTGAGCGCAGAAAAAATACCATCTGCCAGCCAGATGCACACGCTGTTGCGGGGACGGCGCAGTGTTCGCCAGTACAGTATGGAAAATGTGCCAACCGGAATGATTGATGATCTTCTCGCCACGCTGGCAAATACACCAACAGGCTGTAATGATCGCACCTTGAGTTTTGCTGTGGTGGATGATCACAACGTAATGCAAAAACTACGCATCAGGGTGATTGAATCAATTGAGAACAAAATAGAATGCAATGAGTTGATGCCAGATTTTTTATCAGCGGCTGTGGCAGCCTATCGGCAACAGGGAGTAGATGAAATATTTAGGGGTGCGCCGCACTTGCTTGTTGTCTCTGCGGCAGAGACCGCAAGTACACCCCTGCAAGATATTTCTCTGGCTCTGGCATATTTTGAATTGCTCGCCCAATGCAGCGGATTGGGTACAACATGGTGCGGATTCTTGAAATTTGCAGTTGATGCAGCTCCAGAATTGCGTCCCATTCTCGGTCTGGATCCTGAAACACCTTTTTATGCAATGCTTTTTGGGTATCCGGCTGTTCGCTACCACCGCACGGTGCAACGCGACAATGCCGCGAAAATCAGGCACGTTTCCTTGTAGGGCAGCAAAAAACAAAAGTCAGTGCGACCGTTGTGGTCAGCACTGACTTTGCTTTTCTGCACTGTTGCGTGCTTGTCTGTCAGCCTACCATGCGGCTTGCACCGCTTCCCTGGCCAGCTGGAGCATGCTTTCCGGCGCAATGCCAAGGGCCAGAACCAGCCCCACAAGGCATATGCCCGCCATACGCGCGCCTGCGTGAGGCACAATGGGTTCCGCATCATGTAGCGCGGCCTCGGTATACACGGCGCGCACCACCTGCAAATAATAGTAGATGCCGATTGCTGTGTTGATGGCGGCAATGATAACCAGGGCCGTATGCCCAGCCCGCCACGCGCCCGTCAGCAGCATGAACTTGCCCATAAAACCTACAAAGGGCGGAATGCCCGCCAGCGCGAACATGCTCACGCCAAGTACAAAGGCCAGCAGAGGCGAGCGCCGCGAAAGGCCGTTCAGATCCTTGATGCTCAGGTTCCGCCCATCGGGCGAAACCACGCACAGCACCAGAAATGCCGCCAGCATCATAAACAGATAGCCGGTGGCATAATAGAGCGCCGTGGCAATGCCCCAGCCTTGCAGGGTCGCCATACCCATGAGGATGTACCCGGCATGCGCTATGCCCGAAAAGCCAAGCATGCGCTTGACGTCAGTCTGCACCAGCGCCGTGAGGTTGCCGTAGCACATGGACGCTATGGAAAGCCCGGTCAGCAGCAGCGCCACGTGCCCCTCGCCGGGATATGCCATGGCGCAGAACCGCGCCAGCACGGCCACGGCCACAATCTTGGGTATGGAGGCGATAAAGGCCGTGGTGTCGTTGGATGCGCCCTGGTACACGTCCGGCGCCCAGAAGTGGAAGGGAAACACCGCCAGCTTGAAGAACATGCCGCAAAAGAGCATCAGCAGCCCAACCAGAGGGGCGGCATGTGATCCGGCTGTCCTCATGGCTGGCAATATCTGGTCAAGATAGGTGCTGCCCGCGATGCCAAAAATCCAGCTCATGCCAAAGAGCATGATGCCTGAGGCCGTCACGCCAAAGAGCAGATACTTGATGGCCGCCTCCATGGGCGCGCGCATGCTGTCCGAGGGGGTACGCATGGGCACCAGCAGGTAGAGCGAATACGAAGACAGTTCAAGGGCGATGAACAGGGTGATCAGCTCCACACTGCTTGAAAGCAGGGTCAGGCCCAGCAGGCTTGTGAGCAGAAAGAAATAATATTCCGGGCGCATGCGCACGGAAATACCCTTGGTGTCCGCCCCAAAAAGCAGCATCAGGGTAAAACCGATGGACATCACGCATTTTACCAGCTGCGAAAACAGGTCTACCCTGTAGGCTCCGTAAAACAGGGTTCCCTTGGCAAAAAGGCAAAGAACGGAGGTAGCGGCAAAGGCTGCCCCAACGCAAAGAACCAGCAGGCGCAGGGTTTGCGTCCGGGCTTCCGTCAGAGTCATGCAAAATGCCAGCAGACACCCTGCAAGAAGAACCAGTTCCGGTGCAAAAAGATGTGCGTTCATGCGTAGGCCTTATGTCTGTGCTTGGGGTTCATCAACGCGCAATAAGTTCAGCAAGGGCCAGTGCGCTCGTGGCATGGTAGCCGGTCTGCGCCAGCAGATGGTCAAGGCTGGGCCTCATGACGCGCAAAAACGGTTCCGGGGCCAGCCCAATCCAGAAAACAAACACCAGCAGCGGGGCCAGGGTCACGGCCTCGCGCCAGCCAAGATCGTACATGCGCGACTGGTCGGGGTTGTTGATGCCGCCCCAGATCACCCGCTGCAACATGCGCAGCATGTAGGCCGCCGCCAGTATGGCACCGGGGATGGCGCAAACCGCAACGATCTTGTTGTTGAAAAATGCCCCGGCAAGGATAAGAAACTCGCCCACAAAACTGTTTGTGCCAGGAAAGGCCAGCGACGACAGCGAGAAAAACGTCAGATACGTCACATAGATGGGCATGAACTTGCCAAGCCCGGCCGCGTCCGAAAGCTCGCGGCTGTGCGAACGCTCGTACACCATGCCCACGCAGAGAAACAAAGCCCCTGTGGTGACGCCGTGATTGATCATCTGGAGCAGCGCGCCCTCAAGCCCCCGCTGGTTCAGGGCAAAGATGCCCAGTGTCACAAAACCCATATGCCCCACGCTTGAGTAGGCAATGAGCTTCTTCATGTCCTGCTGCGCAAGGGCGGTCAGACCGCCGTAGATGATTCCTGCCACCGAGAGCCACTGCAGGGCGGGCAGCAGGCCGATAGCCGCGCCGGGCGTAATGGGCAGGCAAAAGCGCAAAAATCCGTATGTACCCATCTTGAGCAGCACAGAGGCCAGAATCACCGAGCCTGCTGTCGGGGCTTCCACATGGGCCGCTGGCAGCCAGGTGTGGAAGGGAAACATGGGGACCTTGATGGCAAAAGCAATGAAAAAGGCCAGAAATACCAAAAGCTGGAAACGCTCGGAATATTGCTGCCCCATGAGCGCGGGAATACTGAACGTCCCCTGATTGATGTACAGGGCCACAATGGCCACCAGCAGAAATACCGAACCCGCCAGGGTGTACAGAAAAAACTTGATGGAGGCGTAGCTCTTGCGCGGCCCGCCCCACACGGCGATGAGCAGATACATGGGAATAAGCATGGCTTCCCACAGCACATAGAACAGTACCAGATCCAGCGCCATGAACACGCCGAGCATGGATGTTTCCATCACCAGCAGGCAGATCATGAATTCCTTTACGCGGGTCTGGATGTACTTCCACGATCCCAGCACGCACAGCGGCATGATGAGCGTTGTCATCATCACCAGCAGCAGAGAAATGCCGTCCACGCCAAGGGTGTAGTTGACGTTAAAGCTGGCAATCCACGGGTGGTGCTCCGCAAACTGGTACAGGGCGGATGTGGGGTTGAACCGCGTAAACAGCGGCAGTGAAATGACGGCGTTTGCCAGAGTGACCAGCAGCGTCCACACCCGCACGCTGTTCTCCCCCGGCAGCAGGGGCACAATGACAGCCCCTGCCAGCGGCAGAAAAACAAGAATGCTGAGGATGGGATACCCCAAGGTGTTCATGCTCAGAAAATCCATTGTGGCGATCTCCTTTCACCCCGGCTCAAACAAGAGCCAGCAGCGTGAGCACCAGGGCCACCACTGCGGCCATGGAAATAATGTTTATTTGCAGGCTGCCGCTCTGCACGTGCCGCAGCATTCCGCCAAGAGAGCGCACGCTGCGGGCCGTGCCGTCAACCACAGTATCAATGCCGTGCCAGTCAAACCATGACCAGAAGCGCGCCGTGCGCATGAGCGGCACTATACCCTGCCGGTTCCAGGCCTCGCCCACGGCATTGTCCGCAGACTGCACGGGCTTGCGCGCAAACCAGTAAAACAGCCTGCCGCCCATGCGGTAAAACCAGTCCAGATCCAGACTGATGGTGGGCTCCGGCGTGAGCTTTTTGAGCAGCAAAAAGAATCCCAGGGCCGTAAACAGCAGTATCTGCAAGGTTTCAGAAATATGCGCGGCGCTGTAGGGGTGGTACTGCGCCGCCACTTCGGGGAAGGGAAGCATGTCGTACAGGTACGGCGTGTGGCAGCCGATGAAGATGCACAAAAACGCCGCCACCGCCATGGCCGCCTGCATGTTGAGCGGCGGATCGCCCGCGCGTTCCCATGTTTCCTTGGAGCAGTTGTTTTTGCCAAACCAGATGAAGTAAGGAACCTTCAGACCCGTGTGCAGGAAGGTACCCGCAGAAGCCAGGGTGAGCAGAAAGCCCGCCCAGTAGTTGTGCGCCTCAAATCCGGCGGCAACGATCATGGCCTTGGTCACAAAACCGCTGAACAGGGGAAAGGCCGAAATGGAAAGCCCGCCCACCAGAGTGAATACAAAGGTTTTGGGCATCTTTTTGTACAGGCCGCCCAACTGGGTGAACTTGCTCACGCCCGTCATGTGCAGCACAGAGCCGCAGCCCATGAACAGCAGCCCCTTGTAGAGAATGTGGGCAAAGGCGTGGGCGCAGGCCCCGTTGATGGCCAGCGGCGTGCCTATGCCCACAGCTGCCACCATGTAGCCCACCTGACTGATAATGTGGTAGGCCAGCAGGCGGCGGGCGTCGTTTTCAAGCACGGCGTACACAACACCGTACAGGGCCATGCACACGCCAAGCGGCACCAGAATTTCCATGCCCGCAAAGCTGCGCGCCAGCACATATACGGCGGTTTTGGTGGTAAAAGCGCACATGAATACCGCGCCTGTCACCGTGGCTTCGCCGTAGGCATCGGGCAGCCACGCATGCAAGGGCGGCACTGCCGCGTTGAGGATAAACCCGGCCATGATCAGGTAGGTGTAGAGCTGCGGATCAGCCACGCCGATGGGGCCGAAGGTCAGATCGCCCGTGGCCCGGTAGCGCAGCACAAGCCCTGCCAGCAGCAGCAAACCACCCGCGGTGTGCACCAGCAGATATCGGTAGCCGGAGGCCAGCGACTCCTTGCGCCGCCTGAACCACACCAGAAATACGGAGGAAAAGGCCATCAGCTCCCAAAAGAGAAAGAGCGTCAGGTAGTCCCCGCAAAAGATGACGCCCAGTGATCCTGCCACATATGTCCAGGCGGCGGAGTGCTGCGCGGCTTCTTCCACATGCAGGCCATAGACCGAGCCGATCACGCACATGAGGGTCATGATGTAGGCAAAGACCATGCTCAACGCATCGACCTTGCCGAATATGAGTTGCCATTTCATGAAAGGCAGCACGCCGTATACTCCATTGTGCCCCTGCATGAGCAGCACGGCGCAAAAGGCCAGCACCGGCACAAGCACGATACATATCCGGCGCAGGGCCTTGGGCAGCAGCGGCAAAATTACCGCGCCCAGCAACAGAACTGCGGAGGGGTGAATCCATGGCTCAGTCATCGTAATAATCCTCGCGGGTCATAATGCCCAAATGGCCGAACCACTTGGAAACGATGATAATCACAACGCAGGCGACAAAGCCGAACGCGGCCCAGAATCCGGGTATGCGCTCCACAAAGGTGTGCACATGCTCTTTTGAAACAAACAGGGCGTCCCACACCACCAGCGCGGCCAGCACCACCAGGCACACGCGGATGGTAGCCTTGAGCCGGGCGCGGAAAAATTCGATGATGTTCACTATCATCCTGTCACCACCTTCACGAAGGACATGATGGCATCGGGGTAAATGCCGATGAACACGGAAACGCCAGCCGCTATGAGAATGGGCACAACCATGCTCAGCGGTGCTTCACGAATGCCCGTTTCTTCGCCTTCCGGCCTTTTGCCGAAAAATGCCTTGTAGGTCACAGGCGCAAAGTAGGCCACATTCAGGAGCGTACTTGCCAGCAGCACCAGCAATATGCCCATGGAATGCGCGGGCATTTCCATTGCGCCCACCAGCAGCTTCCACTTGGTCACAAATCCTGCCACAGGCGGCGCGCCGATCATGGAAAGCGAGGCCACGGCAAAGGCCGCAAAGGTAAAGGGCATGGAGCGCCCAAGGCCGCTCATCTCAGAAATGCACTTTTTGTGCGTTGCCACATAGATCGCGCCTGCGCAGAAAAAGAGCGTTATCTTTGAGAATGCGTGGTTGGCGATGTGCACTATGCCTCCCTGTATGCCGTCTACGGTCAGGAGCGCCACGCCAAGCACGATGTAGGAGAGCTGGCTCACGGTTGAATATGCCAGCCGCGCCTTGAGGTTGTCCTTGGTCAGGGCAATGATGGAGGCCGCAAGAATGGTGAACGAAACAAAGTAGGCCGTGGGCACGCCAAGGTTCAGGCTTTTCATCAAATCAGTGCCAAACACAAAGAGCATGACGCGCGTGGTGCAAAACACGCCCACCTTGACCACCGCCACCGCATGCAGCAGGGCCGAAACAGGCGTGGGAGCAACCATTGCGCCCGGCAGCCAGTGGTGGAACGGCATGATGCCGTTCTTGGCAAAACCCAGGATGCAGCAAACGTACAGCACGGTTGCCAGCGCATCGCTGGCCCCGGCGGACAAGATGCCCGTGTGGCTGTTGTGGGCAAAGTCCAGATTGCCCGTCAGCACGTAGATGACGATCATGGCTGGCAGCACCAGCCCTTTTGCCGTGGTGGTCAGGTACACAATATACTTGCGCGCGCCGTCATAGCCCTCGGCATCCTGATGGTGGGCCACAAGAGGATAGGTGCACACGCTGACCACTTCATAGAACAGGTAGAGCGTAAACAGGTTGTCGGCAAAGGCCACGCCCATTGCCCCAAAAAGCGTCAGGGCAAAGCAGGCGCTGAAGCGCGTCTGGGCATGCTCGTTGAGGCCGCGCATGTACCCTGCCGCGTAAAAAACGGTGATAATCCACAAAAACGAGCCAACCAGCGCAAATACCATGGAAAAAGCATCCGCCCGAAAGCTCACCGAAAGCCCCGGCAGGATGGGGAAAAGCGTGAGGTGCAGCGTGTGGCCAAGCCCCAGGGGCGCAGGCGCAACATCGCCGATCATGGAGGCGATGATGCAGAACATGACCACCGCCGTTACAAAAGAAACGGTCTCGCGCACGTTGGGCCGACGGCCCGTCAGCATTATCAGGCATGCGCCGATCAACGCTGTAAGTATGGCGGCCAGGGGTCTGACGGATTCAACAATATCCATATGCTGTTCCCCTTAACCTTTGAGGTCTGACGGAGCGTCCGTTTCAACAGATCTGTACAGCCGATACACCGCAATGATGATGGAAAGCACAATGACCGCTTCCGCCGCTGCGATGGCCATGACAAACAGGGCTGCGATCTGCCCGGTTGCCGTGTCTGGCGCGCAGAACCGGCCAAAGGCCATAAAGTTGACCGAAGCCCCGCAGAGGATAAGCTCGGACGCAATGAGCATGCCTATGAACGTGCGGCGCATGGCCATGCCGAACAGCCCCAGGCCGAACAGTGCCGCGCCGATGACCAGATAGGTTTCAAGAGACTGACTCAAGCTTGCGTAGTGCATCACTTGTCCCTCCCGTGGCGGGCCAGTGCGAGCGCCCCCACCATGGCTACCACCAGAACCACGGAAATAAGTTCAAAGCTCATGGAATACGTGCTCAGCAAGGCCTGTCCGATGCGCTCGATGGTTCCTTCTATCTGCGACGGCGGCGTCTCCGGCCAGGGAGCCACGATGGATTGCACCACAAGCGCCGCCGTGATGGCGCAACTGGCCGCAGCGCCCAGAAAAAGACTCAGCCTGTTGCGACGCGGGGCGCGGTTTGCGTCCGACGTTTCAGCCAGCATGATGGCGAATGTAATGGTGACGCACAGCGCGCCCACATACACAAGCATCTGCATAAAGGCCACAAAGGGGCTGGAAAGGTAGTAATAAAGCCCCGCCACGCCAGTGAAGCACAGGGCAAGCCCGGCCACGCGGCGTATGAGCGTGCGCGCCGAAACAGCCAGCACCGCGCCGCTAAACGTCACCAGCACAAAGAACCAGAAAATGCCCTCAGCCAGCGTTTGCATAGTTTCATGACTGGACATCAGGGACGCTCCTTGAGCCGCCGTACAAGGTCAAAGTGATACTCCGCCTCGTCAAACCCGGCCAGATTGTAGTCATGAGAAAACGTCAGCGCGTCTGTGGGGCACGATTCCACGCACATACCGCACAGGCTGCACTTGGTAAAATTCAGTTTGTAGCTCGTGAGGGTCTTCTTCTTGGCCCCATCCAGTTTTTCGCCCGCAAGCTCTATGCAGCCCGAGGGGCAGGCCTTCTGGCACGATCCGCACACAATGCACCTGTCCGTGCCGGTTTCCGGGTCGTATACAAGGTCGATATGGCCCCTGTAGCGCGGTGTTATGGGCAGCACCTCACGCGGGTAGGATGATGTAACCACCGGCTTGAAAAAATAGCGCAGCGTTATGCCCATGCCCACAAAGAGGCTCCACCCGCCTGAAAAGATATTTTTAAAGTATGCGTTCATGTTACAGCACCTTGAGCAACGCGCTGGTAATGATGAGGTTGACGAGCGCAATGGGGATAAGCACCTTCCATGAGAGGTTCAGCAGGCCGTAGAAGGTTGTGCGCGGAAATGTCCAGCGCACCCAGATTACGGTAAAAATGACCGCGTAGAGTTTGATGGCAAACCAGTGCGCCCCCGGCCAAAGCCCCAGCGGGCAATCCCACCCGCCAAGAAACAGCAGGGTCAGCAGACTGGCGCCAACCACCACGTTGGCGTACTCGCCCATAAAGTACACGCCAAACCCCATGCCCGAATATTCCGTAAAAGCGCCTGCGATCAGTTCGCTTTCCGCCTCGGCCATGTCAAAGGGGGCGCGGTTTGTCTCCGCCAGCATACAGATGAAAAAAATGATGAACGAAACCGGCATGAGCGGGCTTGCAGAAAGGCGCAGCACGTTCCAGTGCCAGAACCCGCCCGATTGCGTGGCAACGGTTTCGCTGAGGTTGAGAGTGCCCGTGACCATCACAAGGCTCACTACAACAAGCAGCATGGGGATTTCGTAGGCCACGTTTTGCGAAACCACGCGCGCGGCGGAGATAACCGCGTACTTGTTGCGCGAACCCCACGCCCCGAGCAGGAGGCCCAGCACGTTTACCGAGGCAAAGGCGTAGATGGCCAACAGCCCCAGATCAAGGTTACGCGCCACAAGGCCTTCGGTGTAGGGAATAGTCACAAAACTCATGAAGGCCGGGGTCATGACCAGCACAGGCCCAAGGCAGAACAGCACGCCGTCTGCATCCTTGGGAATGAACACCTGTTTGGTCATGAGCTTGAAACCGTCCGCCAAGGGCTGCAACAGGCCATAGGGGCCAACTTCCTTGGGCCCTATGCGCCGCTGTATATGCCCTGCCACCTTGCGCTCAACCCACACCAGATAGGCCGCGTTAAGCGCCACAAAGACAAGGAATCCTACAAGATACCCCAGAAGACGCAGCATTTCGGAATAAAACGTCATAGCTGTGTTCCTTAGCGGTCAATATCCGGAATCACCAGGTCAAGGCTGCCGAGCAGCGCCAGTGCATCGGGCAGCAGCATTCCCCTGCCCGCCTCGCCAAAAACAAGCAGGTTTGAAAAACAGGGGGTGCGCCACTTGAGCCGCCAGGGGGTACCGCTGCCATCGCTGACGGCGCGGATACCCAGAAGACCGCGCGCCGTTTCCACAGCGTGGTAATAGTCGCCCTTGGGCGGTTTGATGGTTTTGGGAACCTTGGCCGCCATAACCGGGCCTTTGGGCAGATAGTCGAGGGCCTGCTCAAGAATGCGCAGACTCTGCTCAATCTCGTCCATGCGCACCTTGTAGCGGGCCATGGAATCACCCTCGGAGTACACGGGCACGTCAAAAGTAAAACGGTCATAAACGCCGTATGGCTCGTGCTTGCGCACGTCGTAAGCAATGCCCGCACCGCGCGCCACAGGCCCGGTTGCACCGTATTTGCGGCACATCTCGGCAGGTACAAAACCCACATCCACAAGGCGCTGCTGGATAATGAGGTTTTTGGAAACGAGGGAATGGTACATGGGCAGGCGCTTGCGCATACGCGCGATAAAGGCCCGCGTGCCTGTTACAAAGTCATCGTCAACATCGTTGTACACGCCGCCAAAGCGGAAGTAGCAGTATGTGAGCCGCGACCCGGTAACGGATTCCAGCAGATCCAGAATCTGCTCGCGATCGTCAAAAGCGTACAAAAGCGGCGAGAACCCGCCAAGATCAAGCACAAAAGCTCCAAACCAGAGCAGATGGCTTGAAACCCGGTTCAGCTCATTGGTGATGACGCGGATGAATTCGGCGCGTTCCGGCACTTCAATGGAAGCGGCGCGCTCGACCAGGCAGGCATAACCGTGGTTGTAGGCCAGGGCATGCAGGTAATCCATGCGGCCCGTATTGGGCATAAACTGCGCCCAGGTGCGGTTTTCGGCCATTTTTTCGTGCATGCGGTGGATGTAGCCAAGCACAGGCTCGGCCTCCACTATATACTCGCCGTCCATGACCATCTTGACGCGCAAAACGCCGTGCGTAGCCGGATGCTGCGGGCCAAGGTTCAGAACAAACCGCTCGTCTGTGGGACTTTGGGCAAGATAGTTCATGCGCTATAGTCCTTGAGCAAGGGGTGGTATTCCGCGTCTTCGGGCAACAACAGGGGGATGAGGTAGGGGTGCCCGATAAAGACGATGCCAAAGAACTCGTGAATCTCGCGCTCGTGCCAGTGGGCTATGGGATAAATTTCGGCGATGGTGTGGATCTGCGGGTTGGAGCGCGGCGTGCGCACCCGCAAGCATACCCTGTGGCGGGCGGAATAGAGGTTGAAGTCGTATACTACTTCAAGCTCGTCTTCCTGCGGTATGGATTCCTGCACTGGGGTTTCAGGTGGGGCGGCCTGGCTGGTATCCGGGGCGTCCGCTGCACTGACAGCGGCGGCTTCGGCGGCCTTTTTGGCCTTGGCTTCGGCCTCCTTGCGCAGGGCTTCGCATTCGCCAAGCCAGTCAACCCCGGTCATTCCTTCAAGAAAGTACCCCGCTCCGTCCATGATGCCCACGGCGGCAAGCAGGGAGCTTTCCGGCAGCGCCACATCAAGATCATAGCCCACAGAGGCATGATCTGCAGCGCGAACACTGGCTCCGGGCTGGGCCGCCAACTGTGCGCCAAGGGTTTCTGCGTTCATGACGTATGCCCTCCTGCTTCCTTGCCCACCTTGTCATTGCCGACGGTGCCAACGGACGCGCCACCATCACCCGCAGCATCCCCGGCAGGTGCCGGGGGCGCTTGCGCCTCCTCCTGCATTCTGGCCGCCTGCGCCGCCGCAGGGCCGGGAAGCCCCGGGGGCGTCACCACGGGCCAGCGCCGGGTGCCTGTGAGCTTTTCTTCCAGCTTCAAGATGCCTTCAATCAGGGCTTCCGGCCTTGGCGGACAACCGGGAATGAACACATCCACAGGAAAAAGCTTGCCCACGCCCTCCACCACGCCGTACTGCCCTTCGTACACAAAAGGCCCGCCGGAAATGGCGCAATTGCCCATGGCGATGACCCACTTTGGCTCGGGCATCTGGTCGTAAAGAATCTGCACAGCCGGGGCCATCTTCTTGTTGATGGTGCCGGAAACGATCATCACATCGCTCTGCCGGGGCGACGGTCTGAACACCTCGGCCCCAAAGCGCGCCAGATCAAAGCGGGACGCGCCGGTCGCCATCATTTCAATGGCGCAGCAGGCAAGGCCGAATGTCATGGGCCAGAGCGAATTGGCCCGGCACATGTCCAGCAGCGAATCCAGCCGCGAAAAGTGGACTACCGATCCGAATATATTTTCCGTTGCCACTGGAACACTCCCTTTTTCCACGCGTACAGAATGACAAGGGACAAAATGCCCACGAACAGAAAAACTTCCGCGAACGTCAGGAAATCACTGATGGGAGAAGCCTTGTTGTAGATAACCGCAACAGGGAAGAGAAAGAGAATATCAACCGCAAAGGCGAGGAACAGCAGCGAGTACATGTAATATACCGCGCCGAATTTGATCCACGCATCGCCAATGGGGTCAATGCCGCACTCAACAATCTGGCGGGTTTTGCCCACAGTGTTGCGCGTAAGGCGGGGGGCAAGAAAAAAAACAATTACAAATGGCCCCAGAGCAAAGCTCATGCCGCCAAGGCAGAACGCCATTATGTAGACAATGTCAACAAGTTCGCTGCTAGACATAAATTTTTCCTTGTAATAGGAATAAAATTTACGAAAAGATATACTTGATCAATCCACAAACAATTAAATTAACAGTCGTTTGTGAATTTATAAATTAAGTTAAATACTACTCCCCCATAAACTTTGTGTCAATAATTGTTAAAAAAAATACATGCTTCTGTTCAAAAATGTACAATTAAAGGAATTTTTTATTCAATCATATTAGTGTATTAATCATTTATTTGGAATTGCGTACAATCACAAAAAGCGAAAAAAACAATTTTATTTTCATTGCTGGCGGTAATTAGTTCGAACAGCGTTTCTAAACATGCTGAAGTTATTTACTATTTCTATTTCGTGCTATTTTTTTAATAAAAATAGCACGAAAATTCATAAAAATTGCCGCTTGTCGCACAGGGCTAAATGGCGGTCAGGGCGTTGCCGCAGCAAAAAATGAACTCTGTAGGGGCAGTGGCTTGCGACTGCGGGCAACTGAGAAACCAAGGCTCCAGTGCAAATAAAAAATATCCCCCAGCCCAATCGAGGCTACATACAAAAAAAGGCGCATTAGGGTAACTCCAATGCGCCGAAGTCCGTTTAGCCTCCTGCAAAACCTTCAGAAAAACTTATCTCAAAATCGAAAGTCCCGCTGACCGCTTTCAATGGCGGCAAGGTATTCCACAGCCTTGTTGCGAACCTTGTCGCTGGGAATTTTTTTCAGTTCCTGCTCTATCATGGCAAGGCCCATCTGCCGGGTTTGCGGCGAGGCGTAGTCCTGCAAATATTCCTTGAGGGTCAGCAGAGCATTGGGGTGACAGCAGTTCAAAATCTGCTGGCTCTTGCACAGGCTCATAAAGCGGTCGCCGGTGCGGCCCTCGCGGTAACAGGCCGTGCAAAAACTCGGCACATGCCCCTGCTCCATGAGCCAGCGCACCACCTCGTCCAGCGTGCGGCGATCGCTCACATCAAACTGCGCGGAGTTGTCTTCTTCCGGCTCCGGCTCATAGTACCCGCCAACGCTGGTGCGTGAACCACCGCTGATCTGCGAAATGCCCAGCGGCAAAACCTTTTCACGCACGGCCTTGCTCTCGCGCGTGGAAACAATCATGCCAGTGTACGGCACAGACACGCGGATACAGGCGCAGATGCGGGCAAACGTATCGTCGCTGATGCCGTTGTCGAACACATCGGGGTTGATGTCGTCGGCGCGGCGAATGCGCGGCACGCTGATGGTGTGCGGGCCAACGCCCTGCACGGCTTCAAGGTGCTCTGCGTGCATGAGCAAGGCCGCAAATTCGTAGCGGTAGCCCTCAAGGCCAAAAAGAACCCCCAGGCCCACATCGTCAATGCCGCCCTGCATGGCACGGTCCATGGCCTCAGTGTGCCAGGCGTAGTCGTGCTTGGGCCCTGCCGGGTGCAGCTTTTCGTAACTCTGCTTGTGGTAGGTTTCCTGAAACAGAATGTACGTGCCGATGCCAGCATCCTTGAGCATTGCGTATTCTTCCACCGTGGTCGCCGCTATGTTCACATTTACCCGGCGGATGGCCCCGTTCTTGTGCTTGATGCTGTAAATGGTCTTGATGCACTCAAGTATATACTCAATGGGGTTCATGGTGGGGTGTTCGCCCGCCTCAAGCGCAAGACGCTTGTGCCCCATGTCCTGCAAGGCAATGACCTCGCGGGCTACTTCTTCCTGACTGAGTTTTTTGCGGGCGATGTTTTTATTCTGCGAATGATACGGGCAATACACGCAACTGTTGATGCAGTGGTTTGAGAGATACAGCGGCGCAAACATGACAATGCGGTTGCCGTAAAAGTCGTGCTTGATCTGATTGGCAAGCCTGTACACCTGTTCCACTTTCTCCGGCAGCTCGCAGGCAAGCAGCACCGAGGCCTCGCGGTGGGTCAGGCCTTTTTTTTGCGCAGCCTTGGCAATGATGGCGTCAATAAGTTCTGCATCGCGCGCGTGCTCGGTTGCATAGCTCAAGGTATCGAGCACTTCACTGTGGTCAATAAATTCATCTGCGCGCAACGACTGGGGATTGTACATAAAAAAACCTCCGGCAAGACCCATATTCTCAGGCGGTGCGGGCGGGTGACCAGCCATATTGGCATAGAGAACTCGACAGGCAGACTGTGAAAAAACATCCCGTGGGAATTGCTTTTTCGCAAAAAGAGAAAATACAGGCTGCAAACTTGACGTTTTTGCTGGCGGCAGGGCCCGCCACTGGATATCTCACCGAAATCAAATAATTATTTATAGGGCTGTGCACTACGTATGTGAACAGCCTGTGTGCGCTGTGTGCGGGCTACCTGATTGCCTGAATAAATGGCCAGGGGCAGCCCAGCATTCAAACTGGCCGACACGGGGGGCAAACCGTGTCGGCCGTGGGTCTGGCCCGAGGGGTCTTGGGGTCCCTCAGGTGGAAAAGGCCAGGGCTTTATTCGTACGGATAAGCGGTACCCTCAAACTCCTTGTGGCGAGGGTTGGGGTATTCGCCTGAAGCCGTAAGAGCCTTGAGGCCTTTTGATTTATCAAACCACTTGGTGTGGAGGTTTTCTTCTGACTTATGGCTCAGGGGTTTGCCGAGCCAGGAATCGTAAAGCGCTTTTACCTGCGTATTGTCCTGGCTGGCGCGCTTGGGAAAGGCCGAATCGGCACTGTACACGGCGGCAGAGCGGTCGCTCATGTAATCCTTGAAATCCTTGGCGGCGGCATAGGCCTTGTTGGCCATGCGAACCCCAAGCAGCAACCCGCCGGAAAGAATACACGCGCCTTTCAGAAATCCGCGTCTGGTAGTGGCAATGATAGACATGGGCGGCCTCCTCTAGGCTTTGGGCTGGGTGTTGGCAAGACGCTGCTTCAATCCGGCAAACAGGCTTGTGGCCTTGCGTTCCGCGCTTTGCAGCATATTGGGCATGATGGGCTGCCCGCCGCCGCACACGCACCCGCCGGGGCAGGCCATAAATTCAATGAAATGATACGGCGATTTGCCCGCCCGCACTTCATCGCACACCTGGGCAAAGCGTTTTGCGCCATGCACAACCGCCAGATGCAGTTCAATACCGTTGACGGTTACCGTATATTCCTTCAGGCCTTTGAGGCCGCGCACCTGCTTGAAATCCCACGATTCCGGCCGCTTGCCGGTTACGGCCTGATAGGCGTAACGCAAGGCCGCTTCCATAACACCGCCGGACACGCCGAATATGGTCGCGCCGCCGGTGGATTCGCCCATGAGGCTGTCGCGCTGGCCGTCGGGCAGCTTGTTAAAGTCTATGCCCGCCTGACGGATCATGTAGGCCAGTTCGCGCGTGGTCAGGGTGGCGTCGATGTCGCGCAGGTCATTCTGTGCATATTCCTGGCGCAGACCTTCGTACTTTTTGGCTACGCAGGGCATGATGGAAACGGTATACAGGCTCTTGGGGTCGTATTTGGCCTTTTCTGCGCCATAGGTTTTGGCAAGGCGGCCATTCATGGCCACAGGCGATTTACAGGATGAAAAATGCGGCAACAGGTCGGGATAGAAGGTTTCCGCATACTTTTGCCAGCCGGGACAGCAGGAGGTGAATTGCGGCAGATCGCGCTTTGCGCCGAGGCGCTCCACAAATTCCGAGGCTTCTTCCCAGATGGTCACGTCGGCGGCAAATTCCGTATCCCAGCAGTTGGAGAATCCAAGCTGCTTGAGGGCTGCCAGCATTTTGCCCGTGGTCACGCTGCCGGGGGCGAGGCCAAAGGCTTCGCCCAGAGCGTAGCGCACAGAAGGCGCAGGCATGGCAATGCATTTGACGCTTTTATCCTGCAATTTCTTTTGCAGCTCCGGCACCCAGGTCTGCACCTCATAGATGGCCATTTCCGGGCAATGGGTCAGGCACTGGGCGCAATTGATACATGGTTCGGGGTGGGCAATCTTGTGCGTGAGGCCGGTTTCGCCATAAATGGCGCCGCTGGGGCAGTATTCCTGGCAGGAATCGCAGCCGATGCATTTTTCGGGATCAATCTGCACAAAAAACATCTTGTCGCCGTCCGCACCCTGGGGGGGCACATTGAGCTCGTACGCGATGTGTTCCATTTCAATGCGCGGCATTACAGCCTCCTGGCGGGTAACAGGTTGATTTGTTCACAGCGGCGCGTTTGCGTCCGCCTATTGATTCTGCAAGTAAATTCGGGCCTAGGCCGATGCGTGAGGCGCGCCAGAAGTTGCACAGGGCAAAAGGCCAGAAACAACATCCTGTGCCGCTGGCTCCTGCCAGCGAGCAAGGGTGTGGCTGCGCCCCGCCCCTTCAATGGCCTTGCGCGCGCCAAGCATGTCCACACGATTCTTGTTGTCGTAAATGCAGTACTGACTGCCGTAAGCTGACGGCGTAAACGAGGGCATGAGCACATTTCCGCCCGCCAGCAGGCCGTTGCGTTGCCCGCCTTGCGCGTCCACCGTTGCCAGGGCCGTAGTGGCGGGAATGTTGGCCCAGGGCATGACAATGCGCATGACGGCCATCACACGCAGGGCGAGCTGCGCGCTGCCCGCAGGATACGCGCCAAGCGGCGTGTCGTGCTGCGGAATGAACGGCCCGGCCCCGCACATGGAAACCCCAAGCCTTCGGGCCAGAATAATGTCGTCCGCCAGCGTGTTCAGGCTCTGACCGGGCAGGCCCACCATAAAACCGGAGCCGATTTCGTAGCCAAGCCGCTGCAAAACACGCAGGCTGGCAATGCGCTCCGCCAGCACATGCCCAGGGTGCAGGGCCTCGTAGAGCAATGGATCGGCGGTTTCGTGCTTGAGCAGAAAACGCACTGCGCCGGCTTCTTTCCACAAGGCATATGCGGCGCGCTGATGCTCGCCCACGCTCAGGGTCACGGGCACGTTGAGCCCGCCGCGCAGGCAGTCAATCACATCGGCCAGCCACATGGGATCAATGGCGTATTCACCCGATTGCAGCACAATGGTGTCTGCACCCAAGGCAACGGCGCGCGTGGCGGCTGCCATGATCTCCGCCTTGGCAAGCGTGTACCGCCGCAGATTGCCGTTCTGGCAGCGCAAACCGCAGTAGCGGCAGTTGCGCCTGCACGAATTTGAAAATTCTATGAGGCCGCGAACATGCACGTGCGCGCCTTTTTCTTCTTCCAGCACACGGGCGGCACGTTCGCACACCGCCTCAAAGGGCTGTGCAAACAGGAGATCAAGTATTTCTTCGCGGCGCATGCTTTACCATCCAATCCTGTGCCATGAAAACCGCCACTGCCAGCCAAACCAGCACGTGTGCAGCCCGATATGTCCAATGTTCTAAGAAAATGTGTTACAAAATTTAAAAAAGTAACACCAAGCAAGCAAAAAACACCCACAAAAAGATTCCACCCGGCCGTGTTCGCCCACGCAAGCGTTGCCGCTATAGTCATGACAGCACGGCATGTGCGCACAGTGTTTTGAGCAGATTGCTCCCTAGTAACACTTTTGTCAATTACGTAACAACATTTTATTTAGCAAAAAGGAATCATCTTGCTCCACCTGAAATTTAACATTTGTTAATCAAGATAGTTAGCTTGCTTTGCCCACAACAGGATTTCAGACGCACTGCCCGCTCAGGCCTGTGAAACGGCGTCAAAAGCCGTCAGGGCAGCGGGAAAAGGCTCAAGAACCCTGCGCAGCACGCCCTGCACATGCGAGATAGCCAGCCCGTAGTTGGTCATGGGAATCCCCTGCTCATGGGCGCGCCCCAAACGCGCAAGCATGCTCTGCCGATTGAAGGTGCAGGCTCCGCAGTGGATTATGAGCCTGTAGGGGCTGAGATCGTCGGGGAAATCCCGCCCCGCCAGATTATCTACGCGGATGTCGCCCCCGGCGTATTGCCTGAGCCAGCGCGGTATCTTGACCCGCCCGATGTCATCCGCAGAAGGATGATGCCCGCAGGCCTCGGACACCAGCACGGCATCGCCGGGCTGCAACTGGTCTATGGCAGCCGCGCCCCTTGCAAAAGCCGCCAGATCGCCTTTGAATCGGGCCATAAGAATGGAAAATGTGGTCAGCGGGATATCTGGCGGCGTGTCTGCCACAGCCTTGAGCACAATCTGCGAATCGCAGACCACGAGAGCGGGTTTTTTGTTCAGCCGGGCCAGCGCAGAGGCCAGTTCCCGCTCTTTCACCACCATGCAGGAGGCGTCGCTGTCGAGAATATCGCGTATGGCCTGCACCTGCGGCAGTATGAGCCGCCCCTTGGGTGCGCCAAGGTCGATGGGAACCACCAGCACCGCCAACTCGCCCGCTGGCAGCAGGTCGCCCAGCAGGCGCGGCTCTGCAAACCAGTGTTCCGGCGCAAGGGCTGCCAGAGCTTCACGCACCTGCCCCATGCCCCTGCCTGTCATGGCGGATACGCTCATCCAGCGGATACCTTCCTTATCCAGCCCGCCAAGCTGCCCGGCAGAAGGGGCCGCCAGATCGCACTTGCCAAAAACCACACCAAAAGGAATTTTGCGCTCACGCAACTGGCCTACAAAAAAAACTTCATACTCGCCCCACTGCCCCGGCTCTACGGCCAGCAGGGCAACATCCGTGCGCTCAAGGGCCTTGAGCGTGCGCTCCTTGCGCAGCTCGCCCAGCGCGCCCACATCGTCAATGCCCGCAGTGTCAATAAATACCACAGGCCCTAGGGGAGCCAGTTCCAGCGTTTTTTCCACCGGGTCGGTGGTTGTGCCGGGCGTGTCGGAAACAATGGAAACCTGCTGCCCCGCCAGTGCGTTGAGCAGGGAAGACTTGCCAACATTGCGCCGACCATAGATGCCTATGTGCAGGCGCAGACTTTTGGGTGTTTCATTCATGCCAGAAGCTCCGGTTGCGTAAATTACCCGCCTGTCCCCCTACCTGTGTCCAAGCGCGGTTGCGGCCTCTGCACTGAGCAGGTTGTCCACATCCTCCGCCTTCATCAGGCCTCTTTCCAGCACCACGGCGCGCACGCTCTGCCCTGTTTTGTGCGCCTGGGCGGCTATTTCGCCCGCAAGCGCATAGCCAAGCACCGGCACAAGTGCTGTAACCGTGGCAAATGACCTGCCAAGATGCCGGGCGCAGGCGGCTTCGTCAGCCTCAAGGCCCAGCACGCAATTTTCGGCCAGCATGGTATTGGCCTGCGCCAGCAGATGCATGCTGCCAAGCAGGCAATCCGCCAGAAGCGGCATGAATGCGTTGAGCTCCAGTTGGCCCAGAAATGCGGCCTGGGTCACGGCGCTGTCATCGGCCATGACCCGCAGGGCGGCCTGTGATGCGGCCTCGCAGATTACGGGGTTGACCTTGCCCGGCATGATGCTTGACCCAGCCTGCCTTGCTGGCAGTTTAAGCTCGCCTATCCCCGCCGAAGGGCCAGATGAAAGCAAGCGCAAATCTGCGCAAATTTTAAATAAATTTACTGCATGAGCTTTAAGAATGCCGGAAACTTCAACCAGTGGATCAACATTCTGCGTGGCGTCCATCAGATTTTCTGCCCGCGAGAGGCCCAGCCCCGTGACCTCGCGCAGCTTTTCGATCACCAGAAAAATGTATTTGCGGGGGGCGGTTATGCCCGTACCCACCGCCGTGCCGCCAAGGTTGACCACGCGCAGCCGCTCCGCGCACTTGAACACGCGCCAGCGGTCGCGCGAGAGGCACTCCGCCCAGGCAGAACACTCCATGCCAAGAGTTACGGGCACGGCATCCTGCAACTGGGTGCGGCCCACCTTGAGAATATGGCGAAAGGCCAGTTCCTTTTCCTGAAAGGCAGATTGCAGGGCGGCAATGGCCTGTTCCAGATCCTTGAGCAGAAACAGGGCGGCAACCCTCACCGCAGTTGGGTACACATCGTTGGTGGACTGGTGAAGGTTCACATGACGCAGGGGGTCTATGCGGGCGTAAGAGCCAAGGCTGCCCCCAAGCAGTTCTTCGGCCCGGTTGGCGAGTACCTCGTTCATATTCATGTTGGTGGACGTTCCCGCGCCGCCTTGCAGGGCATCCACCACAAAGGCATGAGCCAGACCCCCCTGGGCAACCTCGCGGCAGGCATCGGCAATGGCCTGCGCCTCGGGCTGCGGCAGATAGCTAAGCTCCGCGTTGGCGCGGCAGCAGGCCAGCTTGACGAGAGCCATTGTTCGCACAAGCTCGGGCCTGACGGCCCGGCCCGAAAGTGGGAAATTTGCCAGCGCACGGGCCGTATGTACGCCCCAGTATGCCGACAGTGGGACATCCACTGCGCCCAGTGCGTCCGATTCCTGCCTGTATGAACTGCGCACTAGGCTGTGCAACGCCCGGCTGCACGCCGGAGTTGACGGAGTGTGCCTTGCCACTGCTCATCAGTCACCCCTCCCTGCAACGGGCATTTCCCTCCGCCGCAGCTTCAAACAAAGCCCGCCGGCTGGCTGCTACTTGATCGCCCGCAGGGCAAACATGGGCACAGGATTGTAGGTTTCATCGCGGTGGGCGTAGATGCGCGCGCTCAGGCCGTGGTCGCACCAGCAGTCTGAAAAACCGGAGTTGCGCAGGGTCTGCACGTCCCATACCGGGCGGGATTCGGAACTGAGCGGCAACTGGCGGCGAATGTTTTCGCATTCACGCATCATGTCGTCATTTATGCCCACATGCTGATCCGCCAGATCCAGAAAAGAAACCGAGCCGTAGTCAGCGTCAAAATTCAAGAGCACCCCGCCGGGCCGCAGCACGCGGTTCCACTCCCGGTACGCGGCAGCGGCATCCTGAAGCGTCCAGGTGAGGTTGCGCGAAATCACAGCGTCAAAACTTGCGGATTCAAACTCAAGGCAACAGGCGTCCATGCGCTGAAAGGCCACATCGCACCCGGCTTGCCGGGCAAGGGCCGCGCCTTCGTCCAGCATGGCCTGGGTCATGTCCACGCCGCAGACGCAATGTCCCTGCTCTGCCAGCAGTATGGCGAAAAATCCGGCCCCTGTACCCACATCAAGGATGCGCAATGGCCTTGCCTCTGGCAGATGGGGCATGATTTCCGCCAGCCACAGGGATTTTTTCTCACAGGCAAGCTCATGACGCCGTATTTCGCCATAGCTTTCGGCCCGGCGCGACCAGTAGTTTTCTATGCGGCCCGTGAGCGTCGGGCCGGGGACGGGCAGGGCATCCGAGGTGACGCAGGCTGTATCTGCGGCGTAGCGGTTCATAACTGCTCCTTTACTTTTAACGTCTTGATGCGGCTTATCCATTCCAGGCCGAACGAAACAGAATCGCCGAACTCACCAGTTTTTGCGCATAGGGGTGCGAAACGCCAGCCAGCCCTGTGCCTGCGGCCTGTTCCACAATGCGGCCCTGATGCATAAAAAGAATATCATCGCACAGATAGGTCACGGCCTGGAGGTCGTGCGCTATGAAAAAATAGGTCATATTTCCCTTGAGCTCGCTCAGCAGGTCAAGAATGCGGGTCTGCACCGAAACGTCCAGTGAGCTTATGGCCTCGTCAAAAACCACAAAGCGGGGATCCGTGGCGATGGCGCGGGCAATGCACACCCGCTGCAACTGGCCGCCGCTGACCTCGTGGGGCAAGCGGTCTGCAAGGTTTGCGGCAAGGCCCACGCGGTCCATGAGCGCAAGCACTGCCCTGTCCGACCCAGCACCTCTGCCGCAGGCCAGCAAAGGCTCACGGATGATGCCGCGGATGGTGTAGGCCGGATTGACCGAGGTTGTGTAATCCTGAAAAACCACGCTCATGCGGCCAGGATTGCGCCGCAGCCACTGGCCCACACTCTGCCCTTCTAGCAATACCGTGCCGCTGCTTGGGCGCTCCAGCCCGAGAACAATGCGGCTCAGCGTGCTTTTGCCGCTGCCGCTCTCGCCCACCAGCCCCACGGTCGCGCCCACTGGTATGTGAAAACTCACGTCATGCAGAACAGATTTGGGCTGGGGATTCCACAATCCGCCCTTGCCATAGCTTTTGCAGATATTTCTTACCTCAAGCATGGGCGCGCTCCAGCATGGCTTCAAAACCCCGCGTCAGCGCAAGCCTCGTGCGGATGAGATACTGCGTATATTCGTGCTGCGGCGCGTTAAACACGGTTTCCGCAGGGCCGTATTCCACGCAGCTGCCATCCTTCATCACAAGCACGGCATCTGCCAGACGCTGCACCACGCCCAGATCGTGCGAAACAAAGATCATGGCGGTATTGCACTGTGCCCGCAGTTCCAGAAACCGTTGCACGACCTCAAACTGCGTTTCCGCATCCAGTGCCGTGGTGGGTTCGTCGGCAACGATGACCTGCGGCTCAAGGGCCAATGCCAGAGCAATCATGCAGCGTTGCAGCATGCCGCCCGAAAGCTCGTGCGGGTAGCTGCGCAAAACTTCCTGCGGTGCGTCAAGGCGCACACGTCCGAACATGGTTACGGCCAGATCCTCTGCCTGCCCGGCGGTGTACGCCCCATGCGCAGTCAGGGTTTCCCTAAACTGCGCCCCCATGGTGTACAGGGGGTCAAAGGCTGTCATGGGCTGTTGCAGCACCATGGCAATCTTGCTGCCCCGGAGCTGGCGCATCTGCTCCGCCGGGGCATGCACAAGATCAATACCGTTAAAAACAGCCGTGCCCTCGCCCGCAAGCGTAGGCGGCAACAGGCCCATGATGCTGCGGCAGGTCAGGGTTTTGCCGCTGCCGCTTTCGCCCACAATGCCAAGGCAGGCCCCGGCGGCAAGCGTAAAGTCCACGCCGTGCACAAGCTCCTGCCCGTTTGCGCGCTGCACCACGCGCAGATTGCGCACATCAAGTACATGGGGCACATGGGGCGCGGCGGCGCAGGACTGCTCCTGCTTTTGGCAACCTGTATTGAACGCGCTCACAGGCTCACCCCCTGCAGGGTGGTATGGGCGGGGTCAAGGGCATCGCGCAGGCTGTCGCCCAAAAAGTTGAAGGCCGCCACAACCAGCAGGATTGTCAGCCCTGCGGGCAGCATCTGCTGCGGGTACATGGACATGATGTCCTTGGCGTCGCTGAGCATGGCTCCCCACTCCGCCGTGGGCGGCTGCACGCCGAGGCCCAGAAAGGACAAAGCTGAAACCGACAGGATCACCGCCCCGGTATCGAGCGTTGCCAGCACAATGATTTCGCCCAGCGCGCCGGGCAGCAGGTGCCTGCGGAAGATGTGCAACATGCCGCAGCCCGCCACGCGGGCAAAGCGCACATAGTTGACGTCCGTATACTGCATGACCACAGAGCGAACCATGCGCGTGTACCAGGGCCACTTGGCGATCACGCTGGCAATGACCACATTGCCAAGCCCCGGCCCAAGCATGCCCACAATGGCCAGGATGAGCACCTCGCTGGGAAAGGACATCATCACGTCGCAAAAGCGCATGATGGTTTCGTCAACCTTGCCGCGACAGAAACCGGCCACAATGCCCAATCCGCTGCCAATAACAAGGGTTATGCCCATGGTGAGCAGCGAAAAGCCCAGGGTGGCGCGCCCGCCCCAGATGAGCCGGGACAGCACGTCCCTGCCGAGCTGGTCCGTGCCAAGGGGATGCGCCAGCGACCATGCCGCAAATTTGTTTCTCACATCAATGGCCGTGGGATCCCACGGAGCCGCCAGGGGCGCGCACAGGGCAAGCGCCGCCACGGCAAGCAGAAAACACAGGCAGACCATGCCCACAGGGTCGTTGCGCAGCCGCAGCCATACCCTCATGCCTGCCCCCTTGCCCGCAGGCGCGGATCAATGGCCGCGCACAATATGTCCACCAGCAGGTTGCAGCCCACAAACATCACGGCCATCAGCAGCACATAGGCCTGAATGACGGGGAAATCGCGGTTAAAAATGGCGGTAACGCACAGCCAGCCGAGGCCGGGCCAGGCAAAGATGGTTTCTACCACAAAGGTCCCGGCCATGAGCTTTGGCAACGACATGCCAAGCCCGGTCAGGGTGGATTGCAGGGAATTGCGAAAGATATGCCGCCAGATCATGCCCCGCGTGAGGCCCCTCGCCCGCGCATAGAGCACGGAATTCTTCTGCTTGTTCTGCACCATGCTGTTGCGCAAAAGCCGCGCATAGGTGGAAATGTAGGACAAGGAGAGCGTCACTGCGGGCAGAATGACCGAGCTTGCGCCCTGCATGCCGCTGGTTGGCAACCAGTTGAGCTTGACGGAAAAGAGCCACATGAGCAGCAGCCCGGCCCAGAAACCGGGCGTGGCCGTGCCAAGAAAAATAAAACCGCGCAGCAGGTAATCCACGGTGCGTCCCTCGTACATGGCGCACGCAAAAGCCATAGCCACGCTGCACACCGCCATGAACAGGGTTGCCGTCAGCGCCAGCCACAAGGTGGGGGGCAGCGCCCGGGCCAGTTCCTGCGCAACAGGCTTGTTGTCCACATAGCGCCTGCCCAGATCTCCCTGAGCAACAGCGCACATCCAGTCCGCATAGCGCGTCAGAAAAGGCTTGTTGAGACCAAGCTGCTCACGCGTGAGCGCCAGCACTTCATCCGTGGGCACTATTTCATTGACGCGGACGGCCACCTCGGCCGGATCGCTGGGGCTGAGCTGGATGATGACGAATGAAACAAAGGAAATCCCCAGCAAAAGCGGGATTGTCAGCAAAAGGCGGCGTAGAATGTATGCTTTCATATATGTGGAGCATGGGGCGCGGCCTCACGCTGTGCAAAGCCGCGCCCCTGAACTGTGCCTGCTTGCTAGCGGGCGGATGTGTTCTCGAAATACATTTTTTCAAAAGGGACTTCGTACTGCGACACGCCAAATCCTACGCCCTGCAAGGCTTTGGAATGCACTGCCTTGGTGCGCGAGTACGAAATGGGAATATATACGCCCTCGTCATGCACGTAGGTCAGAATTTCCTTGTACATGGCCTTGCGGGTGGCTTCATTCGGCTCGATCATGAGCTGGGTGATGGTTTTATCCAGCCATTCCTTGCGTTCCATGCCCACCTGCGCCTGATAATCGCCGTGCGCGGGGATGCGCCAGGATGAAAGGTAGGACTGCGGGTCGTAGGGGGTTCCCCACGAAAGCGAGTACTGCAGCTCAAAATCGCCAGTGCGCTGACGGTCAAGAAATGCCTGCTTTTCCTCGCCGATGATCTTCATTTCTATGCCGACCTTTTTCAGATCGCTCTGCACGTATTCGGCAAGGGTGCGCTCCTGCGCGTTCTGCGAATTGTAATACAGGCGCACTATGGCCTTTTGCCCGTCCTTGGCGCGCAGACCATCGGGGCCAAGCTTCCATCCAGCGGCCGCAAGCATGGTTGCGGCTTTGGCCGGATCATAGCCGCGCGCGGGCAGGCCAAGGTCGCAATAGGGCACAGTGGACGAAATAAGCGTGTCGGCCACACTTTCCGTGCCGTTCAGCACACCGTCCACAATGGCCTGCTTGTTGACCGCGTATTGCAGGGCCATACGCACGGCGCGGTCTTTGGTCACGGGTTGGTGCGCGTTGAGCAGGATAGCGCGCGAGGCGATGGGCTTGCTGATAAGGGTGGCGTACTTGCCTTCTTTTTGCAGCGCGTTAAAGGCGTCCATGTTCAGCATGTCGCCGTCTGCGCCAAAAACCAGATCAATTTCTCCCTTTTGCAGGGCGAGCATGATGGTCTGGTGGTCAGGCATGACGCGCCAGCGCACGGCCTGCAGTCTGGGTTGCGCGCCCCAGTAGTTCTTGTTGGCCGTAAACAGCGCGTACTGCTTGTCCTTGTGTTCGGTCAGCACCCAGGGGCCAGTGCCCACATAGCCGGAAACACCGTCCTTGGTCTGACCGTTGATAAAGCAGTTGGGCGAAATCATGCGGAAGGGCCGCACAAGCCCCAGCTCCACCAGGGTGGGATAATATGGATGCTTGAGCACAAGCCTGTAGGTGTGCGTGTCCACAACTTCGTTGCGCTCGATTTCGTTAACCATATCAAGCCATGCGTGGCGCGGCTTGTTGGCAACAATGGCGTCCATGTTCAGCTTGACGGCGGCGGCGTCAAAGGGTGCGCCGTCTGTGAAGGCCACGCCCTTGCGCAAATGGAATGTGTACACGCGTCCATCGGACGAAATTTCCCAGCTTTCGGCAAGACAGGGCTTCACTCCCTCGGGGGTATTCACCACCAGCGGTTCAAACACCATATTCTGGGCGGCCATTTCCCCGGAGTAGAGATGGGGATTGATGATGCGGATGTCCTTGGTGCTGGCGTAGACCATTTCGGTACGCTGCGCCTGGGCAGTGGATTTTTCATCATTCTGGCAGGCGGATATGTTCAGGCAGCAGATCAGGGCCGCCAGTACAAAACCGATTTTTCGCATATCGCGCTCCATGCGGCGAGGCAGATTTAGGGGTTGACAGTAGTAGCACTTTTTCTGCAAAGATAACATCGCCGTTGCAAGCAAATTCAGTAGCACGAACTGACAAAACGTGTCCATATGAATTCTTACGTCACTATCGGGGGAACGATGCGGAAAAAAGTTTTATCGCTTCTGGCTGCCGCAGCCTTGCTGCCTGGCCTTGCCGCCACTGCGCAGGCTGTGGACTTCAAGACCAAGGGCGTCTGGATAATGAATTTTGAATATGGCGGCGGCGGCAATTTTATGGAACGGGGGCGCTCCACCAATGGGACGCAGGGCAACCGCACCACGGGTTGGGGCCGTTATAATGAAGACCAGTTCGAGGCCAAGTCGCGTGTGCGCCTTCAGCTTGACGCCGTGGCATCAGAAGCGCTTTCCGGCACCGTGTATTTTGAGATTGGCCGCCAGTACTGGGGGCAGGCCAGCAACAAGTCCGGCGCGGCTCTGGGGGCAGACGGCAACAACGTCATCAAGATCAAGCACAGCTACCTTGACTGGACCATGCCGCAAACCGACGTAAAGATCCGCATGGGCATACAGCGCATCTTTTTGCCAGACTACGTGACCGAAGCCTCGCAGGCCTTTGACGCCGACACCGCAGGCATAACGGTTTCCGTGCCGGTAAACGAAAACCTCTCGCTCACAGGATTCTGGGCGCGCGCCTACAACGACAACTGGGCCGGAACCGGAAATTCCCCGCAGAGCTATCTGGACAACTTTGATCTTTTCGGCCTTACCGCTCCCCTGCGTTTTGAAGGCGTCAACATCACCCCCTGGGGCCTTGTGGGCGCGTTTGGCAGCAATACCTTTCGCAAGAACAATGATTTTTACGGCAAAAACAACGATGGCGCGGGCGCGCTGGGCGTAGCCCCTGCTACGTATGCCCTCAATGACGGCAAGGTCGGGCGGCAGATCGCCAATGCCTACTCCACCATTTTCTGGGCAGGCCTGACAGGCGAAGCCGTGGCCTGGAATCCCTTCCGGCTGGCGTGGAGCTTCAACTACGGGCAGTCGGACACTGGCGTTGAAACCCTGAACCGCAAGGGCTGGTACGGCTCCCTGCTGGCAGAATACAGTATGGATTGGGGTGTTCCCGGTATCTACGGCTGGTATACGAGCGGCGACGACGGCAACGTGAAAAACGGCTCCGAGCGCATGCCCACCATTGAAGCCAACAACGAAAGCACCAACGGGCTGGACAGTTTCGGCACGCTCGGCACCCTCACCCTTGGGCGCGATACCCTGCTTGGCTCCACCTTTGTGGGAACCTGGGGCGTGGGCGCGCGCGTGAAAGACGTGAGCTTTCTGGACAAGCTCAAGCACACCTTCCACGCCAACCTGCTTGGCGGCACCAACAGCCCCACCATGGCCAAGTACATCAAGGGGCAGAAAGATGTGGACGGGCAAACCCTGTTCCGCCCCGATGTAACCCCCGGCAGCATGGGCGATTTCAACACGGCCAACTACTACGGCCTGTACCTGACCTCGCGCGACTACGCTGCGGAATTTGGCGTCACCTCCACCTACCAGATGTACGACAACTTCAAGATTGTGGTGGAAGCCAACTACATTGCCCTGTGGCTTGACCAGTCCAAGGATGTCTGGGGCGGGTACACCACCACAAGCGGCGCGCGTATGGGCGGCGTCACCACCCAGGACGCCTGGAACGTCAACATGAGCTTTATCTACAAATTCTAAACGCCACGCGCCAAGCAAATTCCCCCGAGTCCGGCGGGGAGGCTGATCTAGCAGCTTCCCTGCCGGGTACAATCCCCCCTCTTTTGCCAGCATACCACACGGGCATTCTTGCAGATATTCATGGTATCACCAGCTTGACTGTATCGCAGACAAACTATAGTTTGTGTTACATTTTTTAAAAAAATAACATAAATCAACAAGCTGGGCGGCATCCTTGCGCCCTCTTGCTGTATTCGTCGCCCGCACGGTAACACTTTTTTATATTACATAACACACTCAAAAGGTTGTGCAGCAATCCCCTGCGAAAAGCCCACGCGCACCCCGCGCGACAGGTATAAGAAGGAGGAAGACGTGTAATGAACAAGGTTTCAGCAATTGTGGCGGCTGCCGTGCTTGCAGGCCACTGTCTTTGCGTTCAGCCGGGCTGGGCGGCAGAGACTCCACCCGAAACAGGAGGGCAGGAGGCCCCTGCCTCAAAGGCAGACCTCACGCAGGGCAGCCTTACAGCGTATGACCTGCCCGCCGTAACCACTTTCGGCGTGGCCGATCAGGCTCCAACTGTTCCAGTGCAGACGCGGTTTGGCACCCAGTACAACGTGGTGACTGAAGAGCAGATCCGCCTACAGAACTCTCTTGATTTTTATGACGCCCTGCGCAACGTGCCGGGCGTCATGTATCAGAAAAAGAACATCATCGGCGGGCAAACCAGCGCGAGCCTTTATGTGCGCGGGCGCGGCGCAAGCCATCCAAGCCCTGACATCAATATCTTTTTTGATGACGTGCCGCGCAGCGGCGTGCTGTACGGGCAGGCCCTGGCCGACGGCATCCCGGTCTACGCCCTCGGCGGTATGGAAATTTACAAATACCCCCAGCCGTCGCGCTTTGGCACCGGTTATGCCATGCTGAACTTTATTCCCAAATACATGACCAAGGAAGGTTATGAGCTGCGCATTGGCGCAGAGGGAGGCAGCTTTGGCACTGTGGCCGAAAACGTTGGCATGGGCGCAAAAAAAGACAATGTGGATATTTATGCCGCGCAAAGCCTTGTCAGCACGCTGGGGCACAAGGATCACACAGCGGCCTACCAGGCGAGCTACTACGGCAACATGGGCATAGGCCTGTCTGACAACTGGTCGTTGCGCATGATGGCCAACCGGGTGGATGCACAGACTCAGGTTCCCAACAATCCCATTACCAATACCCGCACCACAGACCGCTACGATACACAGACAAGCCTTGCCACGTTGAGCCTCATCAACAAGTACAACAACGCCAATGGTTACCTCAAAGGCTATTACAACGACACGCTGTTTTATCTGCGCGGCGAAAATTCCAACACAACCACATCGGTGCAAACCAACAATCTGTACGGATTGCGAGGCCGCGAAACCTATTCCATCTGGGAAGGCAGCGAGATAGTCAACGGCTTTGATCTTGATATCAGCGACCTGCGCAACGACCAGCGGACGTATTCCACAGATTCCACAACATCGTGGGAATTTCCGCAGCACAGGATGTTTTCGCCCTACGCTGCCGTCAGCCAGATGTTTGGCAGCAAGGAAAGCTTTCACGTTACGCCTTCCGCTGGTCTGCGCCTGTACACAAGCAACCTCTTTGAAGACAAAACCGCTCCGCAGGCTGGCCTTGTGCTTGGCTACAACAACACCAATCTTGGCCTCAACTACGCGCGGGGCGTCAACTATCCAAGCCCTGTTATCCTCCAGGGCCTGCTGACCAACAAAACATCATTGCCTTCCGGCCTGGACACCAAGGATATTCGCCCTGAAGTGGTGGACCACTATGAAATGTCGCTCAGCCACACCCAGCCGGGGCTGTTCACGGCAAGCGCCACTGTCTTTCACGATGACGGCCGCGACAGACTGCGCGCCTATATGTACGGGAACGCCAACCCCACCAGCGACTTTTTCACTTCGTCCGCGTCTGAATACAAAATTGACGGGCTTGAACTTGCTGGCAGCGTCACGCCCACAGACAACCTTGAGCTCTTTGTGGGCGCAACCTGGCTGAAAACATGGGCCAAGGGCGACGACGGCGAAACTACAAGCAAAATGCCCTACACGCCTGCCTTTGCCCTGCAAACCGGCTTCAAGTGGAAGTTCTTTGATAACTTCCAGCTCAGCGGCGATTACCAGTACCTCAAGGATGTTTACGCAGCCAACTGGATGCGGACGACAAGCCCCAAAGCGCCTTCCAGCAACGTGACCACGCTGAATGAAAGAAATCGCCTGCCCGACATCAACGTGTTTAACGCAAGGCTGGACTATACTTTCAGTTACGATGACATGCACATTGAAGAAGGCAAGGTTTTTGTGGCGGTAAACAACATCTTCAATACGCCCTATGCTTACAGTATGGAGCTTTCCGGCAACAACCGGGGGCTTTACAACATGCCCGGCACAAGCGTCATGGTTGGTTTTGACCTCAAGTTCTAACCAGTATTGCGCCGCCTTGCGTGCAGGGCGGCGCTTTTTCAGGAGGCAGCATGAGCAAAAACTCTGCACAACACGCTGAAAGAGAAGAATTTTTCAACGCGCACGCCACCGGATGGGAAGCCCGCAACTATCCGCCGGAAAAACTCAGGCAGGTTGACCACTTGGTTCAGGGGCTGCCCCTGGCGCATGCCCGTGTTATTCTGGATGTGGGCTGCGGCGAAGGTGTGCTGCAGCCTTTTTTGCAAAAACATGCCCAGACCGATGCGGCATTCCTGGCGCTCGACCCTTCCGCAGCAATGCTCAAATGTCTTTCCGCGCGCTTTCCTCATGTGCATACATATCAGGCGGCGGCAGAATGCATGCCCCTGCCGGACGCCAGCGTGGACATGGTTATCTGTTTTTCCGCCTTTCCGCACGTGGCGGACAAAAAAGCCGCGGCTCGCGAGTTTTATCGCGTTCTGCGCCCCGCTGGCCGGGCCTATGTGCTGCACATAGATGGCCGTGAAAAACTCAATCAGCTTCATGACAGCCACCATGCCGTTGAGGGCGATCATCTGCCCTGCCCCACGGGCATGCGCATCATCTTTTCCGAGGCTGGCTTTACGAACATTGAGGCCAGTGAAGGGCCAGACCACTTCCACTTTTGCGCTATAAAATAGCTGGGATACGCCATGAAAAAATTTTCCGCCCTTCTGTGGCTTGCCCTGGTTCTCATTCCCCTTTCCGCAACTGCGGCGGAACCGCTGCGCGTTGTGGCCGGAACTTCGCTTATTTCGGATATTGTTGCCGACCTGACAGAAGGTAAAAGCGAAACGCTCACCCTGATCCAGGGTTCAAGTTGCCCTGGTCATGAGAATGCCAGCACCGGGGATTATGTTTTTGCCGCCAAGGCAAAGCTGCTGCTCGTCCACCCGTTTCAGCGCCATCTGCAGCAGGTCGATGCCATGCTCCAGGCTGTGGGCAACCCTCTGCTTGCTATTGTTGAAGTAAGCCCGCGTGGCAGCTGGCTCATACCCGATATACAAAAGCAGGCTGTGCGGGAAATTGCGGCGGCGCTTGAAGGCGCGGCCCCTGAGCTTGCGCCGGTTATCAGGCGGAGGATGCTGCAACGGCTGCAAAAGATTGACGCCATTGCTGCAGAATGCCGCTCGGCGCTTGCTGCCACGCAGGGATTGCCTGTTATCGCAGCATACATGCAGGCAGAATTTGTAAAATGGGCGGGCTTTGACGTGATCCGCTCCTTTGGCAGGGCTGAAGACGTTAATGCGCGCGGGCTGGCTGAAATTTTGAGCGCAGTCAAAGACAGCCCAGTGGCGGGTGTGGTGGATAATTATCAGAGCGGGCCGGACGCGGGGCTACCGCTGGCGCTGGAGCTTGGGGTGACGCATGTGGTGCTTTCCAATTTTCCCGGCTCCAGCAACGACGCGCCGGACTATTTCAGCCTGTTGCGCCGTAACGTGGCGCAATTGCAAACCATAAAGGCAAAGCCGTGACCCCGTGCCTGGCCGAACTGCGCAACGTCAGCGTTCACTACGGCAAGCGATGCATCCTGAACGGCATAAACCTGCGCATCGAAAAGGGTGATTTCTGGACGCTCATCGGCCCTAACGGCGCAGGCAAGTCCACTCTGATGGGCCTTTTTAACGGGCTTACGCCACACAATGGCGGCACCGTGTATTTCAAAGGTAAAAGTGTAAGCCCAGACATGCTGGGCGAGGTACGCCGTCAGGTGGCGCATGTTTTTCAGGCTACCGACCTTGATCCCAAAATGCCGCTTTCTGTCTTCGCCTCCGTGCTCAGCGGCACCTATGGGCGGCTGGGACTTTTTCGCTGGCCGGGAAAGAAAGAAAAAAATCTTGCCATGCAATCACTTGAAGTCGTTGGCCTTGCGCACCTGGCCCAGCGGCCTATCGGGCATCTTTCTGGAGGCGAAAGGCAGCGGGTGGCGCTTGCCCGCGCCCTGGCGCAGGAGCCGGAACTGCTGCTGCTTGACGAACCCACAGCCGCGCTTGACTGGCGCGCGCAGCGGGATATCTGCAATGCTGTTGCCACACTGCGTGAAGCATTCAACCTCACTGTCGTCATGGTTACGCATGACCTCAACGCTGTGTTTGCGCTGGCTCAAAAGGTTGCCATGCTGCGGGCTGGCGGCATGCTCTGGCAGGGCGACGTGCAGGATGCCGTCAATGCTGAGCTCTTGAGCAGACTGTACGATGTGCCCATTCAGGTAGCGCACAGCGGCGAGCGCATGGCGGCCTTGTTTTAATCAGGGCGGCCCGGTACGACAAATTACTGCGGGTGAAATATGGATGACTTTTTTCAGTACGCTTTTTTGCAAAGGGCCTTGCTTATGGCCTTGCTTGGCGGTTCTGTCTGCGGGGCAATGGGCGTCTTTGTGGTGTTGTGGCGCATGAGTCTGGTGGGGATGTGCGTTTCGCACGCCGCCTTTGCCGGGGCGCTGCTTGCCCTATGGCTTGGCGCGCCGCCGCTGGCTGGTGGGCTTGCAGCCAGCCTTGGGGCTGCCTCTGCTGTGGGGCCGCTTGCTGAAAAACCCGGATTCAGCCTTGATACCGCCATGGGTGTTGTCTTTGCGGTGGTGATGAGCCTGGCCATGCTGGCTTTGGGCCTCATGCCCGGCGCACGGACAGAAGGCCTCAGCCTCATATGGGGGAGCCTGCTCACGGTAACACGCTTTGACCTGCAACTCATGGCCGCAACGGCCTTGCTTCTGTTTGGCTTTGTTTTTCTGTTTTTCAAGGAGATCGAGGCAATCATGGGGCAAAGGCATGCGGCGGTAGCTGCGGGGATTCCCGTCAAGGGCATCTACTATGCCTGCCTCATTTTGATGGGGCTGGTGGTGGCTTGTGCCCTCAAGGCCATCGGCGGCTTATTGATCTATGCGCTTATTGTTACACCAGCAGCCACGGCATTGCAGATCACCTATCGCCTGAGCCGCATGTTTCTGCTGGCCGCCCTGTTCGGCGCGGTGGCTTCCGTTGCGGGCCTGTGGCTTTCATTCCATTGGGCTGTGCCGCCGGGGGCCGTTATTGTGCTGGTTTCTTCCGCCATACTTGTTGCAGCCATGATCTTTTCGCCCAAGAAGACATGCCGGAGCGAACAGACATCTCCTGTCGAGAGAGCAATCAGGCCTGATCACTAAAGCCCCTTGAGCACAAAGAGCATGGGAATACGCACCACACAGGGGATAGCTTTACCCTCCCGCTGGGCAGGCTTGAACGATGACGACTGCACACAGGCCAGCGCCGCATCGGCAAAATCTTCATGATCAGCCTGCAACACGCGGGCGCGGAGCAGCTTGCCCTGCATATCAAGATAGGCTTCCACAACCGCCTTTCCTTCAAGGTTACGGCGTTGGGCAGCGCGGGGGTACCGCAATGGAGCCTGCCGTAAAAATCGTGGCCCGCCCTGAGCATTCCAGGGCATAACCTGCGGGTGGGGGGAACCATCCCCCTGCACAGCGCCCGTGGCCTGCTCCAAAGGGCCAGAGCCGCTGCTGGCAGAGCCTTGACCGCCATCACCGCCAGATTGAACTGGCAGGCCGGTTTGGGCAGACTGCCCCGAGGCTGTGGTTACCTGCTGGGGCTTTGGCTGGGCCGATTGCTCCTGCCTGTATTGCGAGGGCTGCGCCTTGTGGTTGCCAGCGGGCCTTTCTGCCTGCTTCGGCTTGACAGAATGCTTTTTTACAGGAACAGCCGCCTCAGCCACCGTTTGCTCGGCTTTTGCTGCTGTTTCTGTCATTGGCGGCGTAACTGAGACATCCTCAGTCATGCCGCCCGCAGCCTGTGCCTGCAGCCCCACCTCTCCTGCCAATGAACTCCCCACACCTGCCAGACTGACCATCACTGCCCCGCCAGACTGAACCGGAAGATACCGGGGCAAGGCGTAGGCCCCTGCAAGCAGGCATGCCGCGAGCACAGCGTGCAGAATGGCGGAATACCCCAACCAGCGGACAAACAAACGTTTGCTGCGCCGAGGCGGCGGGTAATCAAACGGCAACACGGGAACCTCCGGGACAGTACAGGTCAGGAAGATATAAAATTTGACTGCAATTCTGGCCCAAATTGTGAACACGAACTTCTAAATCATAACACGAAGAGTAGTAGTACAAAAAAAATAAATATGCCACTACCACCCCTTGCGCCATACCTCCCAATCCAAACCAGCTCGGGCTATTCGAAAATTATATTTTTTTATACTTAAAAATAAGAGTGTTAATGTATTAAAAATAAATTGATAGCGATAAACACTATATCTTACTTATTATTACCCAGCTATCTACTATCACTAACTGACTAACCAAATGCGAAATAGAAAACTATAACTATTTAAAATATAATAATATATTCAATTTATATTAAATTATTTAATACTAACAGCAACTTGATTGATACTCTCTCAACAACGTTATTGTCTTTTGCTTTAATTATGCTACTACAAACGTTAAATCCTTTGGAAATATCGCAATACAGTTATTACATGCAATTATTAGCTTGCTATATAGATGCCATAGAACGCAAGCGCATCACCCGCAAATTGAGTAAGACAACCGTTTTAAGGAGGAAGCCACCATGCTTGCCGATCTCAAGATTGCCCGAAAACTCAGTCTTCTGCTCGTATTGCCCATGGCGACTTTTCTCTTCGTTGTTTCTGCGGAAAACATTCAACGCTGGAAGACGATAGACCACCTTAAAGCCATAGAACGCTCGCTGGTTGTCAGCCTCTCTGCTGGTGAACTTATCCACGAGCTGCAAAAAGAGCGTGGTTACACGGCTGGATTCCTGGGCAGCAAGGGCAAAAGGTTTTCTTCTGAACTGGCGGAACAGACAGATAAATCCAATTCAGCCTATAAAAACTTTACTGCTGTACTTGCTGGCGCGGATAGTCTGGAAAATGACTCTCTTGCCAGAATATTTGCTGCATCCACCCAAAACTTTACAGACCTTTCTACAACCAGAAGCGCTGCCAGGGACGCCCGCATTGATGCCCTTCAGGCCATTGCAGCGTACAATATCAGTATCAATGAACTGATCGCTGCGATTTCTGAACTGAACGCCCGCGCCGACCTTGCCTTCACATCAATCATTCAGCTTTTGCACGGCAAGGAGATTGCCGGGCAGGAGCGTGCCACGCTCAACGCCGCCTTTTCTGCCGGAACCTTCAGCAAACAGCTCTACCGCGACTGGCTCTACAGGGTCAGCTCACAAAACACCTATCTGAGTTCGTTTGCGGAACTGGGCGGCAAGGCAGCGCTAAACCTGCTGCAAAGCAAAATGCAATCTGTTGATGAAGAAGTGACGCGATTCCGCGATACTGCCTACGCCAACCTTGAAAAATCCAGCCTGGAGGCTGATCCGCAGCAATGGTTTGCAGCGTCCACGCGCCGCATCGACAAGCTGATGGAAGTGGAAAAAGCTTGGGGAGATCAATTGCTTGGAAACGCTCGCGAAGAAGTGCGTCTGGCCCAGAGGAGCCTCTTGATCGCTGTTTCTGCCGCGCTTCTGGTGGCCTTTTTCACCATTCTGCTGGGTTGGAGAATCTGCATCACTATTGGAAGGCCAGTGCGCAGCACCCTGCGCTACGCCCAAGGCATCACGCACGGGGATTTTGATTCGGTTCTGACAGTCAAACAGAATGACGAGATCGGCGGCCTTGCCGATGTGCTGCGCGAAATGGTCACCCGCCTGAAAGAACAGATTCAGACGGCCCAACAACAGCATGCCCTTGCTGATGAACGCGGCAACCTGGCGGAACAGTGCAGAATAACAGCCGAGCAGGCAGAAAAAGAAGCAACTACAAGAGCCAGCACCCTTGCAACGGCTGTAGACAAAATTCACGGCGTTGTGGAATCGCTTAATCTCGCCCTCAACAACCTTGAGGAACAGGTGCGCATTTCTACGCAAGGCGCAACCAGCCAGTCCAACAGGCTTGATACCACAACCAGCGCCATGCAGGAAATGAGCACCACTGTCATTGAAGTTGCAAAAAATGCTGCGGATGCCGCCCAAACGGCAGATAATTCACACACCAAGGCAAGCGAAGGCTCCACAGTTGTTGAAAATGTCATCTCTGCAATCGCTCAGGTGCAAGAGCAGTCCAACAAGATGAAGGTCGATATGGGCCTGCTCGGTCAGCAGGCCGAGGGCATTGGGCAAGTCCTGGATGTCATCAGTGATATTGCCGACCAGACCAACCTTTTGGCGCTCAATGCTGCCATTGAGGCTGCGCGCGCAGGCGATGCAGGCCGGGGTTTTGCCGTGGTTGCGGACGAAGTGCGCAAGCTGGCCGAAAAAACCATGACAGCGACCAAGGAGGTGGGAGAAGCCATCCATGCGGTTCAGGGCGGAACACGCAAACATATCTCGCACGTGGAGCAGTCCGCTGCAACCATTGAGCAGGTCACGGTTCTGGCCCGGCAGTCTGGCGAAGCATTGCAGGCTCTTGTGCAACTGGCAAACGCCTCTACCATTCAGGCCCAATCCATCGCCACAGCTTCCGAAGAACAGTCCGCCTCCAGCGAAACCATCCACAGCAGCCTTGAAGATATCAATCAGCTTGCCCTTAACACCGCAAACGCCATGGATCAGGCGACCTCAGTTCTCAACGAACTGCGCACGCAGACCGACATTCTGGTCGGCGTTATGGCGGATTTAAAAAGTACCGGCATCAAGAAATCTGTTTTGATGTAAGGAGGTCAGCCAGGGTACATTTGAAATCTTGTACTTTCAACAGTATACAGGCGCAAGGAGTACTGATATCTATTAACTGTGTCGTTTATCCATCAACCACCCTGCAACCATGTTCTTCTCGAGGTACTTATGGCTCATCTCGAAACTACTGAACAAGCCTTGCGTAATCGTGGTGTCAGCCGTCGAGATTTCATGAAATTCTGTGCGCTCACAGCCGTTGCCATGGGCCTTGGCCCCGGAGCGGATCTGGCAATCGCACAGGCATTGTCAACCAAACCGCGTGTCCCCGTGCTCTGGATTAACGGTCTTTCCTGTTCCTGCTGCACTGAATCTTTTTTGCGCACAGCCCATCCGCTGGCGACAGATATTGTGCTCTCGATGATCACAATGGACTATCAGGACACCATCATGGCCGCCGCTGGCGATCAGGCCAATGCCGCCTATGAAGAGGCCATCAAGAAGTACAGGGGCCAGTATATTCTTGCTGTTGAAGGCAACGTGCCACTCAACGGTCAGGGCATGTACTGCATTGATGCTGGCAAGCCCTTCTACGAAAAGCTCAAGGAAGGCGTGGAGCATGCCAAGGCCCTTGTGGCCTGGGGAACCTGCGCCTCATGGGGCTGCGTGCAGGCGGCTCACCCCAACCCCACGGGCGCTACCCCGCTGCACAAACTCTTTCCCAACAAACCGCAGATCAAGGTTCCCGGCTGCCCGGCCATCCCTGAGGTCATGAGTTCAATCCTGACCTACATTATCACTTACGACCGCCTTCCCACCCTCGATTCGCAGGGCAGGCCGGAAATGTTTTACGGCAAGCGCGTGCACGACCACTGCTACCGCAGGGCCCATTTTGACGCGGGTGAATATGTGGAATCGTGGGACGATGCGGGCGCGCGCGCTGGCCTGTGCCTGTACAAGATGGGCTGCAAAGGCCCCACCACCTACAACGCCTGCCCTTCCACACGCTGGAACAACGGTGTCTCCTTTCCCATTCAGTCCGGGCATGGCTGCATAGGCTGCTCGGAACAGAACTTCTGGGATCAGGGCTCGTTTTATGACCGCATCACCACCATTCCGCATCTCGGCACCAACGCAACGGCTGAAACCGTGGGCGTTGCCGCTGTGGCGGGCGTGGCTGCGGGTGTTGCCGTGCACGGCGTTGCCAGTATGGTGCGCCACGCAGGTAGCAAGAACACCAAGAACTCCTCCGACACCGACTCCAAAAACTGAGGAAATACCCCATGGCATACGAATACACTACATCTCAGGGTTATGCCGTTAAGGACTCGGGCCGCCGCGTGGTTGTAGACCCCGTTACCCGTATTGAAGGGCACCTGCGTTGCGAGGTGAACCTTGACGACAGCAACGTCATCACCAATGCGGTTTCGTGCGGCACCATTTTCAGAGGTATTGAAATCATCCTCAAAGGCCGCGACCCGCGCGACGCCTGGGCCTTTGTTGAACGCATCTGCGGCGTTTGCACGGGTACGCATGCCCTTTCCTCCGTGCATGCGGTGGAGGATGCGCTTGGTATAGAAATTCCTGACAACGCCAATATTATCCGCAATATCATGCACCTGTGCCTCATGTACCATGACCATCTGGTGCATCTGTACCATCTTGCGGGCCTTGACTGGGTGGACGTTGTGTCTGCCGCCAAGGCTGATCCCAAGGCAACGTCGGAGCTTTCGCACAAGCTCACCCCCTGGCCCAATTCCTCGCCGGGCTACTTCAAATCCATCAAGGATCGCCTCAACCGCGTGATTGAATCGGGCCAACTGGGCATTTTCACCAACGGCTACTGGGGGCACCCTGCCTACAAGCTGCCGCCCGAAGCCAACCTGCTGGTGGTGGCCCATTATCTGGAAGCCCTGGATTTCCAGAAAGACATGGTGCAGATCCACACCATCTTTGGCGGCAAAAATCCGCACCCCAACTGGCTGGTGGGCGGCGTGCCCTGCTCGTTGAACCTCGACGCGCACGGCGCTGCCGACGTTATCAATCAGGAACGTCTGGAACTGGTGTTGCAACTTATTGAGCGTTGCCGTGATTTTGCCCAACAGGTTGTCATACCCGACACCCTTGCGCTGGCGGCCTTCTATAAAGACTGGCTGAACATAGGCGGCGGGCTTTCCAAGCTTTCCGTGCTTGCTTACGGCGCTATCCCCGACATCGCCAATGACTACTCTGAAAAAAGCCTGCTGCTGCCCCCTGGGGCCATCATCAACGGCAACTTCAACGAAGTGCTGCCCGTTGACCTGCGCAATCCTGACGAAATTCAAGAAAGCGTGTCCCACTCCTGGTACAAGCCGTACCCCGGCGGCAAAACCGGTCTGCACCCCTTTGACGGCATGACCGAACCCAACTACGCCCCCGGCCCCAATATCAAGGGCACGCCCACTGACCTCAAGCAGGTGGACGAGCGCGACAGGTATTCGTGGATCAAAACTCCGCTCTGGCGTGGGCATCAGATGGAAGTGGGCCCCCTGGCGCGCCTGCTGGTGGGCTATGCCAGGAAGGACACCGAGATCAAGGGCCTCATTGATGAATTCCTTGGTCAGGCCAAGGCGCCGGTTTCTGTGCTGCAATCCACCCTTGGCCGCATTGCGGCCCGCTCGCTGGAACTGGCATGGTCTGCCGACAAAATGCGCTACTTCTACGACAAGCTTGTGGCCAACCTCAAAAACGGCAACCGCGCAACAGCCAACACCAAGCTGTGGAAGCCTGAAAGCTGGCCCACCGGCACCCTGCGCGGCGTTGGCTTTACGGAAGCTCCGCGCGGCGCTCTCGGGCACTGGGTCACCATCAAGGACAGGAAGATCGAGAACTACCAGTGCGTTGTTCCCACCACCTGGAACGGTGCGCCCCGCAGCCCCGATGGACAGCTCAGCGCCTACGAGGCCTCGCTCATGGGTACCAAGATGGCGGTTCCCAACCAGCCCCTTGAAATCCTGCGCACCCTGCACAGCTTTGACCCCTGCCTGGCCTGCTCCACGCACATCATCGGGCCGGACGGATCAGAGCTCATATCGGTGCGGACAGACAACTGCTTCTAGCGTTCGGGCAATCCGAGACGCGGAATACAAGCCTTCCGCCGGGAGAACGTCATGAGCGAACAACATCTGCTGCCGCAACTGCCTATGGGCAAGAGCATATACGTTTATCAACTGCCCATTCGCATCTGGCATTGGGTTATGGTTGCCTGTGTCATTGTGCTTATTGTCACTGGCTACATTATCGGCAAACCCTGGCTTTCCGTCACTGGTGAGCCGTACGAAACCTTTTACATGGGCTACACCCGTATGGCCCACTTTATTGCGGGCTTTGTGCTGATCATTTCAACAGTGCTGCGTTACATATACGGCCTTGTGTGGGGCAACCGCTATTCGCGCGAGCTTATCATAGTGCCGGTGTGGAGCAAGGACTGGTGGAACGACCTGTGGCAGGACGTGCGCTGGTACCTGTTCCTGAACAAGGAATGCGCCGCGCATGTGGGGCATAATCCGCTGGCGCAGCTGGGCATGGGCACGGGCATGATCTTCATGCTTGTCATCATGCTTACGGGCCTTGGCATGTACGCGCAGGACAGCCACGTGCCGTTTATCCACTTCTTCACCTTTGTGCAGGACTGGATAAACAACTGGTTTGGCGGCAACGGGCAAATGACCCGCAGCTTGCACCGATTGGGCATGCTGCTGCTCATTACCTTTGTGACCGTGCACCTGTACATGGTCATACGCGAAGAAATCATGGGCAAGACCACCCTGGTTTCATCCATGTTTAGCGGATTCCGCGAACGCCGCAAGCCATAACCTGAGGTAGCCTGAGAGTAGCGTGAGGCGGCCCATCCGGGCCGCCAAACAGATATAACAAAACACGCCAGCGTGGTTGCGCCGCCAAAGGCGGCACTACTGCCGCAAAGGTGCACGGAAATCTCATGGAACAGATCGTCATTCTTGGTCTTGGCAATATTCTGTACGGCGATGAAGGCGTTGGCGTACTTTTGGCGCAACGGCTTTACGCCCATTGGGATTTTCCTGAAAACGTGGAAGTTGTGGACGGCGGCACCCAGGGGCAGACCTTGCTGACCTTTGTGGAACGGGCCGACAAACTGCTGGTGCTGGATGCGGTTGATTTTGGGCTGGAACCGGGCGAGCTGGTGCTGCGCGACAACGTGCCGGCATACCTGACAGCGCAAAAGATCGGCCCGCACCAGAACAGCTTTTCGGAAGTGATGGGCCTTGCCGCCCTGCGCGGCACAGCCCCGGAGCACTGCGCCCTCATTGGCGTGCAACCGGCGGCCATGACGCTGGCAGCTCCTCTGTCCACTCCGGTCAGCGAAAGTTTTGAAGCAGCCCAAAGCATGGCGCTGGATGTACTGCGGCAATGGGGCATTGACCCTCAGTTGCGGGCGCAGCCGCGCCACCTTTCCGCAGCGGTGCTCGACAGTCTTGTTCAGGGTTGCGTGTAGGGCACCCAAAAAACAGCAGGTCGAGGGGCAGCGAGCATGCAACAAAAGGCTTGCCTGACTGCAAGGCAAAACGTGCCCTGACAAATCTGTAGCAACCTGTTCTTATCAACCAGAAGACACGCGGGCAAAATTAACGCAAGCCCGCGTGTCTTTTATTTTTTACCTGCAAGGGGTATGGTCTGCGCCATCACAAATGCGGAGGACATATGGCCCGGATCAACATATATACGCAGCAGATCACGGTTGGGCAGGATGATATCGACATGCAGCACCGCGTCAGCAACCTGCGCTATGTGGCCTGGATGCAGGATGTGGCTGTTGCGCATTCCGCCGTTTGCGGCTGGCCTATGGAGAGGTACGACAGCATTGGCCAGGGCTGGGTGGTGCGCCAGCACACCATCACTTACAAGCGCCCGGCCTTTCTGGGTGATGTGATTACAGCCGCCACATGGATTGCATCCTACGCTTCGCGCCGCAGCCTGCGCCGCTATGCCTTCTGGAATGCAAAGGAAAAAGCCCTCCTTGCCGAGGCGGAAACCCAGTGGGTCTTCATTGATATGACCAGCGGCAAACCTGTCAGTGTGCCGGACGAGCTGCAGGATTCTTTTCCCATAGTAGACGAAGACGCGCCGGGCGTTTTCCGGCGCTTGTGCGTGTAGCCTTCCCATAAATACAGCAAAAGGCCGTGGAGTTTCGAACTCCACGGCCTTTTTGTTGAGTCGTAATCAGCTTATTTAAAGAGTTCCTTTTCCTGCACCTTGCGGTCAATGCGGTCTTCAACCTCAACGCCCTTGGGCGCGGTAAAGGTGAAGTCAGATTCCTTCAACGAGGTGTCGGGCTTGAACTGCGTAAAGTGCACGTCGTTGGAATTGCCGTAAAAGTCAATGATGCTGGCCCTGCGGATATAGCCGGTGGAAGGCTCGACCCACAGAAGCGCCTCAACCATCTGCGGGGCTGGTTCCTTGGGGTAAAGGTGCAGCTTGGCGAGGCCGTTTTCCTGCCCGGCTTCCTTGACGTCAAAATCCTTGGTCAGCGCGGCTTGCCCGGTGATGACCTGAATGATGGTGCGCGAATCGCGCACAAGTTCCAGAGGGTAGCGGTAGGCAATTTCTTCATCCGCAAGATAATCCCAAATTTCCTTATGCGTGACCACAAGGGTTTCTTCATGGGGTTTATCTGTCTGCCAGCGGATGAGCAGGGGCTTCTGGAACAGCAGGTTGCCCTGCCGTTTCTCCACCGAGCCGCTTTCCTTGTGGGTCAGCGTTTGCTCAAACGTGGCGGAAAACGTGCGCAGCTTTTCATACCGCGCCTGGATGGTCGCCGCTATATCCGCAGCCTGCGCGGCAGAAGCCACAAGAAGAACAAGCCCGGCTGCCAGGGCCAGCATGCCATTTATGCGCATAACACCTCCACGGCTAAAGCCGCCAGTTGTGCTGTTTGATTTATTTGACCACAGCGCGCGGCTTGCTGCCGTCTGCCGGGCCGATGATACCGTCGTGCTCGAGCTGTTCAACCAGACGCGCGGCGCGGTTAAAACCGATCTTGAAGCGGCGCTGCACCAGCGATATGGATGCGCGCCCCTGCTCGCTCACAAAGGCCTGCACCTCGCCGTACAGGGGATCCTGCGCGGCATCGCCGCCACCGCCGCTACCGCCGCCGCTCACAGAGTCCAGCCCCCACTGGGCAAAGTCCACCTTGTAGGAGGGGCTGAGCTGCCGCTTCCAGTAGGCCACTACGCCCTGCACTTCTTCATCGCTGAGGAAGGGGCCGTGCAGACGCTGCAAGCGCCCCCCGCTGGGCTTGAAGAGCATGTCGCCACGACCAAGCAGATGCTCCGCACCCACCTGGTCAAGGATGGTGCGCGAATCGTGCTTGGACGTAACCTGAAAGGATATGCGGCACGGAAAGTTCGCCTTGATAAGCCCTGTCACCACGTCCACACTGGGGCGCTGGGTGGCAAGGATCATGTGAATACCGGCGGCGCGGGCCAGCTGCGCAAGGCGCACAATGCTGGTTTCCACCTCGCGGGCAGCGGTCATCATGAGGTCTGCCAGTTCGTCAATAACAATGACAAGATAAGGCAGAGGTTCAAGGTCGGCAAAATCCGGGGGCAGATCATTCTTGCAGGCGGCCAGCTTCTGATTGAATCCGGCCACATTGCGCACGCCAAGGCGCGCCATTGCTTCGTAACGGCGATCCATCTCGTGCACGGCCCAGTCAAGGGCGTTCTTGGCCTCATTCATTTCCGTGACCACAGGATGCACCAGATGCGGTTCATCCGCATACACGGCCATTTCAATGCGCTTGGGGTCAACCAGCAGCAACTGCATATCCTTGGGCTGGGTGCGGTACAACAGGCTGATAAGAATGCCGTTAAGGCAGACGCTCTTGCCCGCGCCCGTAGCGCCAGCCACAAGCAGATGCGGCATACGCGTGAGATCGGCCATGATGGGCTTGCCCGAAATGTCCTTGCCAAGAATCATGGTCAGAGGGCCACAACCCTTGCGGAAAGGCTCAGAAGCGGCAAGTTCCCTGAAGTTCACGGTTTCGCGGTTGTCGTTGGGTATTTCAATACCCACCGTGTCCGTACCGGGAATGGGTGCCTGGATGCGCACGGCAACGGCCTTGAGGGCCAGCGCCAGGTCATCGCTGAGGTTGGCGATGCGGCTCACACGGATGCCGGGGGCCGGGCGCACCTCATACATGGTGACCACAGGCCCAGGCGTGACATGCACAAGCTCGCTCTGGATGTCAAAATCCTTGAGGCAGGCAATAAGGGCCTTGCCACGTGCCTCGCGGTCTTCCTTATTGTTGTTGCCCGGCACTTTGACAGGCGGGGCCAACAGTTCAAGCCCCGGCAGCGGAATAGCGGCCTTGCGGCCTGTCATGCCAGAAAGCAGCCCGGTCAGACCGCCCTGCTTTTTGGGGGCTTCGGCAGCAGTGGCGGCAGCACTTGCAGCCTTGCCGCCAGCATTCGGGGCAGAAGCGGCAGGCGAAGCAGCATGCACCGTGTCATCCTGAGCCAAATCATGGGCCGCATCATGCGCAGGATCATGGGCCGGGGCAGTGCCCCCCCTCTCGTCAGCATAGGCCGCGCCAGCAGAAACAGCGGGAGAAATGGGCATGCCGTTGATGTCTACCGCCACGGCAAAGGGATCATCAGCATCCACTTGTGCTGCCGGGCGGGGTGCCGCTGGCTCATTTGCCTGCGGTCGGGCCGCTTTGGTCTTTTGTTCTTCAAAAACATCTGGCAGCGAGTCAGCCGTGGGCTGAATATTGCCAAGGCGGTCGCGCCAGCGCTTCCAGAATTCCATGGACGGCAGGCGCAGATCAAGCAGCGACCAACGCCGCTTGCCGTCTTCGCTTTCCGGTTGGCTTTCTGCAACAACAGGCCCGGTTGCGTTGCCAGCACGGGCGGCAAGCCGCGCCTGCGCCCAGTGCAGCACACGCGCCGCCACATTGAACCATGAGATATTGCCCGCAAGCTGCATGCCCACAAGCGCCACAAATATCCACACCAGGGCAGAACCGCCCGGGCTCAGATATCGGCTGGCATTGAGGTGCAGGGCATTGCCCACCATGCCGCCGCCCCACATGTCGCCAAGGGTGATATCCGAGGCGGAGCCTATGACAAGCAGGCAGACGGTGAGCAAAAAGAAGCCAAGCCAGCGCGACCAGTGCAGACTGTACGAAGGAGAAACGTAGGCCGCCCCCAGCGCACCGAAAACCAGTGGGCAGAGATAGGCGGCCACGCCAAACACATCGTTAAGAAAACCCGCAGTGTACGCGCCGAAAAGACCAGCCTTGTTCTTTACCTTGACAACACCGCTGACCACATGGTTAAGGCTGGGATCGTTGGCGTCAAAACTGAGCAGGCTGAGCAAAAGCAACAGCGCCCAGAAGATAAGAAAAAGGCCAAGAAGCTCGCGGCTGAATTTATGGGCGTCCGTAGGGCTACCCTCCCGAACCGGTCATCATTCCCGGCCCAGGTATTCCTTGGTGCGCGTGTCAACCTTGATGCGATCGCCTTCGTTGACAAAAATGGGCACCTGAACCGAAATACCGGTTTCAAGCTTGGCAGCCTTGGTGACGTTGCTGACAGTGTCACCCTTGGCGCCGGGCTCGGTTTCAACAACCGCAAGCACGAGGCTCAGCGGGATGTCGATATCAAGGGGGCTGCCCTTGTACAGCAGCACGCGGCATTCCTGACCGTCCTTGAGAAAGCCTTCCTTGCCATCAGTGGTGGTGATGTGCATCTGGAGCTGTTCGTAGGTGGTCATATCCATGAAGATAAGGTCGTCGTCCTGACGATACAGAAACTGCATGTCGCGGGTTTCCAGATCGGGCTTGTTGACCTTTTCGCCGGAGCGGAAGGTTATATCCTGCATGCGGCCAGTAAGGATGTTGCGCAGCTTGGTACGAACCATAGCGCCACCCTTGCCGGGCTTGAAATGCTGAAAATCAACGATTTCGTAAGGGGTGCCTTCGACTTCGATCTTCAGACCCTTGCGAAAGTCTGTGGTAGAATACATTTGTCCTCCTAACATGTCGCCGCAAAATGGCGCAAACGGGCGTAAGGCCGATCATTTGCCAACTGCGGCAAGAGCGGCTACCTTAATACGGAAGTTGGCTGAAAATGTCAGCCCTGAATTGAAAATATTTGCTGAAAGATGCTTGCTTGTCAAGACACAAAGTTAAAGTATCACATGAGGTTTACTATGAATCCCGTTCTTACTCTTGAAACTACAGCCTATACTCTTGAGCAGCTCATATCACTGCCCGAGGCGCAGATAGCCCTTGCGGGGCGCTCCAATGTGGGTAAATCGTCGCTTATCAACGCGCTGGCTGGCCGCAAAAAACTGGCAAAAGTCAGCTCCACCCCCGGCAAAACCCGCTCGGTGAATTATTACCGCGTGACACCCCATGACTTTTATCTCGTTGACCTGCCGGGCTACGGCTATGCCCGCGCAAGCCATACAGAACGCGAAAAATGGGCGCGCCTGCTTGAACGGTACCTTGTGGAATGCGCAAGCCTCAAGGCCTTGGCCCTGCTGCTCGACAGCCGCCTTGAACCCCAGAAGCTCGACAAAAATCTGGCTTCCTTTGCCCGTACCAACGGCCTGAATATTGTGCCCGTGCTGACCAAGGCAGACAAGTGCAGCCAGCGTGAGCGCGCTAACCGCCAGAATGAATGGCAGGAGCTGCTCGGCACCCGCCCCATCGTCACGTCTTCCAGCAACCGTTACGGCATTGATAACCTCTGGCGCGCGCTCGTTGAAACAGCGGTTCCCCAGCGCGTTACTCCCGACACGCTCAATGCCGCTGACGCGGAAGCTGAGTCACAGAGCGGCACTACTCCTGAGCAGGAGCCGCAGGAGCAGGCTTAAAGCCAGAATTGGTCACAGCAGGAATATCTGTCGGCTCCGCTTTTTTCAAAGCCCGCGTACAGAGCGGAATCTCCCCAAAAGCAAAAGGATTACGGCGCTGATCACAACAGCGCCGTAATCAGGGCTAATACCGGACCCAGCTGCACTCAAACGGACTGTGCGCAGCGAGTTTTAAATCCGCATGCCGCCAAGTACGCTAAGGCTGTTATGCCGCTGGGGTATTTGACACAACCGCCGGTTCCATGTGGATGCTCAGACGCCCCAGTTGAGGCACAGCGGCACGAATGCGCTTTTCAAGGCGCGTGCAGACGTTGTGCGCCTCTTCCACAGACAGCCCCACACTCACATTACAGTGGAATGAAATGCAGACCCCCTGCTCCGGCAGCACATAGGTAGAAAACTTGTGCGGCATGGCCGCCAGAGGCTCATTTTCCACCGCGGCCTTGATTTCACGCCAGGCCATCTCTGAAAAAGGCACAGAAACCGAAGCGCCCGGCTCCAGCGCAGCGCTTGGGGCCTTGGGTTCCATGTGGCTGACAATTTCAACACCCGGCAAGGCCTCCCGCAGCGTGTCCTCAAAAGCCTTGACCCGCGCGTACGCCCGGTCAAAGGGCATCTGTCCCGGCAGCTCAACGTGCAGCTCAATATGGCAGGTGCTGTCAGCGCTCAAGATATGCACGTCATGAACCGCAAGGCCATGCTCAGATGCGGCAACCTGCACCAGGGCAAAGGGGTTGTTTTCATCAATGCGGCACGATTTGCGGGGTTCAACGTGCACGGTCACGTCCGCACCGGGCAGAACGCCTGCAACGGCTTCCTCAGCCTCATGCGCGAAGCGGTGCCCATCGCTGACCTTCAAGCCCGGCGCTACGCCCACAGTCAAATCCACAAAACTCTGGGGTCCACTGGTGCGCACACGCACCCGCCTGACCTCGGAAATGCCCGCGATCTTTCGCACGGCTACCACAATGGCTTCGCTCGCCTGTGATGAAGCAGAATCCATCAGCATATTCACGGCATCCGAGGCCATATGCATGCTCGCCCGAAAAATAATCGCAGCCACTAGCAGGGCCGCCACCGTATCTGCCTGCGAAAGCACGCGGCTTATGGGCGCAGGCAGTTGCAGGGCCTGCGCAAGCCATACAGCCAGCACGCCCACAAGCACCACGGCAGAAGAAAGAATATCTGTGGAAAAATGCAGGGCATCAGCCTCTAGAGCCTGACTGTTGAAATTTTTGGCCACCCGCCGCAAAACGCGTACCCGGTTGATGTCAACAGCCATGGAAATAGCCATGACGCCAACACCCCAGAGCGAAGGCACAACAGGACTTGAGCCTGAAGCGAGGCGCTGAACGCCCTCATAAACAACCCACGCGCAGGTAGCGAACAAAAGCACCGTCTGTGCAAGAGCCGAGAGGTTTTCGGCCTTGCCATGCCCGTAAGGATGCCGAGAATCAGCAGGCTTGGCTGAAATTCTCACCGCAGCAAGGGTGAGCGCTGCCGCCAGCAGATCAAGCCCGCTGTGCAAGGCTTCAGACAATATGCCAAGGCTGTTGGTATACAAGCCGACCGCAAGCTTGATGCTGGTAAGCCCCAATGCCGCGAGCAGCGACAACATGGCTGCGCGACTTTTTTCGCTGGCGCCGTTATCCATAACGTTCATAGTACGGTTCCTACAGAAGGATTAATATACGGAATTTGAGAGGTTGGCGCGCGAAAGGCGCTGATTGCAAGCGTAGTCAGAAAAGTGCAGGGGGTTATGTGTCACAAACCGGCTGTTTTTTGCAAAACAGCCGGTTTGTATTAATCTGACAACCTTCAGGAATAACAGTTACGGATTGTTACAGCCAAGTAAACCACCGCTTCCAGCTGCCTTCACGCTTTTCGCGAACTTCCTGCGACTGCGCTTCACGGTAATTGTGATAAGCAGCGAGGCTCTTTTCCTTGGCATGATCGGCAACTTCAGGCACATCCTTGAAGTTTTTCATAATGTATTCATAACGATGCCAGGCCGGGCCGTACTTTTTCATGTGCCAGAACACGTCGGCAATATACAGTTCGTGTTCTGCCATGAGCTGACGGCACGTGCGCATGTGTTCTTCCGCGCTCTTGGAATAGGGAGAGTCGGGGAAGGTCTGGCGCAAGCGGTCAAAGTAGTCGTAAGCTTCCTTGAGTTCTGTGGTGGCCCTGTCGATGGAGCGGAACTGCTTCATGAGCGACATGCCTGTCTGGTACAGAACATAGGGAATAGCTTCGTGGCGAGGATGCAGCGACTCGAAATCCTTGTAGGTTTCGGCAGCAAGCTCATATTCCTCGTCAAGGAAGTAGGCATCTGCAAGCGACAGTTCCGCATCAACCGTGTACGGGCTGAAGGGATACGTATCGCGAAGTTTGTTGTACAGCTCCACGGCGCGCACGTAGTTTTTCTCACTCATGGCGTCGTTGGCGGCTTCAAAAACCTCCTGGGCGGTGTCTTCCGCCGGCGGCAGATAGATCATATCAATGATGCCGCAACCGGAAACCGCAAACATGCTTATGACAAGCAAAATGGAGCGAAGCAGTTTTTTATGCATGGAGCTGTTCCAAAAATACAAACGCCGCCTGCGCGGCAGTTGCGCCGTCACCGGCGGCAGTGATTACCTGACGACAAAGTTTGGAGCGAATATCACCGGCGGCAAAAACGCCCGGAATGCTGGTACGCATTTCCGTATCGGTGATAATGAAACCTTGTGCGTCACGTACGACCTCTGCGGGCAAAAAGCCGGTGGAGGGTTCATATCCCACGTAGACGAAAAGCCCGTCTACGGGCAAATGGCGTTCCTCTCCGGTCTTCAGTTCCTTAACCGTCAGACCTGTCAGCTCGTTTTCACCGTGCAAACGGCTCACAACGCTGCTGCGCAGGATCTCGATCTTGTCGCCATAGGCGTCAAGCTTATCCTGATAAATCTTGTGCCCGCGGAATTCATCGCGGCGATGGATAAGATAGAGCTTTCCCACAATCTTTGCAAGATAAAGCGACTCTTCCAACGCCGAATTACCACCGCCTACAACCGCCACGGTCTGATTGCGAAAGAAATTGCCGTCGCAGATGGCGCAATAGGAAACGCCATGGCCGCGCAGCCGATCTTCGCCCTCAAGCCCAAGCGGCTTGTGGTGCGCTCCGGAACAGACAATGACCGTCTTGCCGATGTAATCCACGCCGCCAGCGCGCACAGCAAAACGCCCAGCCGAACCGGTTACGGATTCAACAGAGGCAGCTTTCCGGTCAACATCAAGGCCGGTCAGGTGCGCTTCAAAAAGATCCGCCAGCTCGTAACCCTTGATGCCCTTGGGAAAACCGGGATAGTTTTCCATGGCCTCAGTTTGCAGAATCTGACCCCCCGCTGCCAGTTGCTCGGGCATAAGCACCGAGCAACCGGAGCGGGCCAGATACATTGCTGCCGTAATGCCAGCGGGGCCGCTGCCTATGACTACGGCATCATATTCTTTCATGCCAGAGCCTTTGTATCGATAAGGTCTTTCAGGGCAGCCTTGGTCACAGCACCTGTGATCTGCTCTACCGTTTCACCCTTTTTGAAAAGGACAAGAGTCGGGATAGCGCGGATGCCAAACTTGGTGGGCGTGGCCGGATTTTCGTCCACGTTCATTTTTACGACACGCACCTTGCCGTCATACTCAGTGGCCAGTTCGTCAATGATGGGGCCAACAGCGCGGCAAGGACCGCACCAGGGAGCCCAAAAATCGAGCAGAACCGGAAGATCGGACTTGAGCACAACGCTTTCAAAGGTGGCGTCAGTGACCTGTTCAGCCATAACTATCTCCTTACGTTGCTTTGTATCGCTCCACGGCCACTATTGGCCTGTGACGCGAACAGAAGCGCATTTAAAGTGTATGCTTCTGTATTGACTAAGAGTAGATACCAATGTGCTCTCTGTCAAGACAATCTCTTGTTTTGCAGGGTCTCTTGACACTTTCAGCACAAGCTGCACAACATGTCATCGGGTATGATTTTGCCGCGGGGTATGGTCTCCATACGCAGATCATGGCTGAAACCCCTTGCGCCCAAGAGCCAGCCAGCATGGGCAATCATTGCAGCATTATCGGTACACAACAGGGGGCCGGGAATATAAGCCTGGCCTCCCCTGCCTTGCATGAGCTGTTCAATTCGTTCACGCAGCAGTGAATTGCAGGCAACCCCACCCGCCATCAGCAGTGTTGTAACACCGGGGTTGCGGTCAAGCGCCCGAGCCATCTTGGCGCACAAGGTATCCACAACAGCCAGGTTGAATGAAGCGCAATAATCCTTGAGCGCTTGCGGCGCATGGGCAATGTCTGTAAGCGGACGAGGCCATTCCTGCCCCGCCAACTGATGCGCGGCAAGCCCGGTGGCGGCTGTTTTGAGGCCGCTGAAGCTGAAATCCAGATTGTCATTATCAAGATAAGGCCGGGGAAACATGGCTGGAGTGGCGTGCCCTGCCCTGGCCAGAGCATCCATAAGCTTGCCGCCAGGATAAGCCAGACCCAGAAATTTGCCAACCTTGTCAAACGCTTCACCAGCAGCGTCATCAAGGGTGCGCCCAAGGAGGCGGCAATCCCAGGGCGATTCAAGCCTGTAGATGTGCGTATGCCCGCCCGACACCAGCAGACCAAGGGCCGGAAAATGCAATTCCTGCTCCAGCCCTACTGCCAGAAGGTGCGCATGCAGATGGTTAACCCCAAGAAAGGGTTTGCCAAGACCAAGAGCCAAGCCTTTGGCAAAGGCAACGCCCACCAGCAGACTGCCAAGCAACCCTGGGCCACGCGCCGCTGCCACAAGATCAATATCAGAATTGGTCTTGCCGCTGCGCCGCATCAGTTCGTCAAACAGCGCGCCCACAAAGCGGTAATGCTCGCGCGATGCCAGTTCCGGCACCACACCGCCAAACAGGGCATGCACATCGGCTTGGCTTGCAAGCACGGCATCCACAAGACGCCCGTCTTCAACCAGCGCCAATGCGGTTTCGTCGCAAGAACTTTCAATTCCCAAACACAACATGCGGTTCGCCATTTACGGTCAGAGGCCGGTACAACAAGGCAGCCGCCGCAAACACGCGGGGGCTGCCGCAAAAACTATCTGCCCGCGTGACGGGCGTAGATTTTTTCCACAGCCTCAACATCCAGCTTCGAGCCGATGTACAGGGGGGTGCGCGCATGGAGCTTGTCCGGCACCCTCTCAAGTATGCGGCCATGCCCGTCGCTCGCCTTGCCGCCAGCCTGTTCTGCAAGAAAAGCCAGAGGGTTGGCCTCGCACATCAGACGCAACTTGCCATTGGGCTTGTTGGCATCGGGCGGGTACATGTAGATACCGCCGTTGATGAGCGTGCGGTGAAAGTCAGCCACCAGCGCGCCAACATAACGCGAAGAATAGGGCTTGCCGTCCGAAGTTTCGCAACCGTGGAACCAGTTGACGGCATCACGGGCTGGCGCATCCCATTTCTTCCAGTTGCCTTCGTTGACCGAATAAATATGGCCCTGCTCGGGAATGCGCATATCAGGGTGAGACAGCAAAAATTCGCCCACACCAGGATCAAGAGTAAAACCGTGCACGCCCTGCCCTGTGCTGAGAACCAGCATGGTGGAAGGGCCATACAGAATATACCCAGCGGCTACCTGCTTGATGCCGGGTTGCAGCACTTCATCCAGCGTAACCTCGCCGGCATGGCCTTCGGGCCTGCGCAGAATGGAAAATATGGTGCCGACATTGATGTTCACATCAATATTTGTCGAGCCGTCAAGAGGATCAAATATAAGAATATAGTCTCCGCGCGGAAAATCCTTGCTCACGCGTACAAGTTCAGCTTCTTCTTCCGACCCCATTGCGCAGAGAGCGCCGCAACGCTCCATGCGATACAGCAGGATGCGGTTGGCGATGGAATCCATCTTCTGCACATCTTCACCCTGCACATTCACTTCGCCCGTGCCGCCGAGAATATCAAGCAGGCCAGCCTTGGCGATACGACGGGAAATGCTTTTTCCCGAAAGGATCAGGTCGTACAGAAGACCAGTAAACTGGCCCGTTGCCTGGGGGCTACGCTTTTGATGCAGCAGCAGGTGTTCCGTAACCGTGATGTCAGCCATTGGGGGCTCCTTACAACATCCAGAAAATTGAGAGGAACAATTGAGCCTTTACACCTGAAAAGGAAAAAACGCCAAGTTAGCAAAAAAACTTTACGAATCTTCCGCCGCAACAAAATTGCATGGCAATACTGCTTGCCAGCATGCGGACTTTTCAGGTTGCACATCTTCCAAAATACTTGCGCCGCCTCGGGGCGGCGCAAGTTTAATCCAGAATGCGTCAGTTCCGTGGCCCGAAGGGGCTTGGCCGCCCACCCGGCAGTGCCGCTGGCTCTTCGCCAGCTGGGGCTGCGGAATCAGGCTTGGCTGTTGCCGGGGCAGCAGCTGGCGCCGCAGCCGGGGCGTCGGTCTTGCCGCTGCCTACGCTACCGGTGTCGGCAGGCTTTGCAGCGTCATCGCCGTCCTTGGGGCCAAAGGGGCTGGGACGACCGCCAGGCAAGGTTGCGGCATCTTCATCAGGCGCTATGCCAAGGCCGACAGGCGGCTTTTCCTTGCTCTTGGGTGCAGACGCGCGGGGTGCGCGGTCAACAGAGGCATTTTCACCTGCAAGCTGACGTTCCTGCACCTTGCGGCGTTCGGCATTTTTACGCTTGAGCAGCATGCTGTCCTTGCTGCCGGGCTGAATGTCCGCCCCGCCAGCGGGCTTGGCAGAAGGCTGATCAGCAGTGGCGGTGGCCTGTTCAGGCGTAACGTCCACGTTCAGGCCTTCCTCAAAGCGGTTTTTATTCTTGCGCACTTCGTGAGGCGGCGGGGTAAGTTTGGGGCGATCCTTGGGGAAGAACGCGAGCCCCTGCTCCACACTGCCATTGCCCTGCGGGAAATTGCCCGACTCGGCCACGGCAAAGATCAGAGGCACATTACCCAGGAAGCGCACGTTATAATAGAAGGTGCCGTTCACGTTGGTGCAGGTGCCGGAAGTGCTCTTGGCGGTCACTTCGTCCCAGTTCACGCCAGCAAGCGGGGTCGAGGCGAAATCATACTTTCCGGGCCAGAGCAAAGCCTGGGGCGAAAGAATGACCACGTCCTGCGGCGTCTGGGAGTATTGCATGAGCGAACGCATGTCGAAGTTGGCAACAACAACACCGAGGAATTCCGTTCCGTCATAGAGCGGAGAAGCAAGCAGAACTTCAGGCCCAAAGGACGAATTCTGCACATCGGCGCGCAGGGCGCGCGTGCTCTGTTTTTTGTCTTCATAAAGCAGCGGAATGAAATCCAGCGGCTTCATGGGATTGGCAGGTTCCTGACCCAAAATGGTGCCGTCGTACTTCACCCCGGCAAAACCACTGACCCAGGGAAAGGAGGTAAGGAAGGAAGAAAGCCACTCGCGCGTCGGCGGTTTATCGGCATTGAGCATGGTCCGCTCAAGACGGGTCAGCTCTACGTCAATACCCATCATGCTGTGCGTGAGGGAAAGCGCCTGGGGCGAAAGATTGCCCTTTTCTTCAAAATCCACGGTGGCCGGGGGGCTCACATAGGTGTTCCACAACGACTTTGTGGATTTCCAGACGTTCTTGGTGGGCTGGTATGAACTGCAACCCGTTACAAGAGATGCAGCAAATGCCAGCAAAAAGAAATAACGCACATATGATTTCAACACAGTGTTCTCCCTCATTAACTGTGCGCCCTGGCTTCGACACGTTCAGCCAAAGCTTCAAGCATGCTTATCAGCTTGTCCTTGCCGCTGGCATGTTCTGCCGTTGCAGCGGGTTGGACAGGATCTACCGTCTGGGCGTTGCCCAGTCGCGCAGTCAACGTAGTAATGCGCTGACGCAAATCAGCGCTTTCTTCCGGATGTACCGCTGCGGCAGCAAGCTCATGGTAAATATCAAGTGCGCCCTTGATGTCACCCTGTTCTGCCAGCACTTCGGCCATAGAGCGGGTACGCAGCGAAAAACGCTCCTCCCCTTCATCTGCATCGTCTACAACAACTGCTTCGGACTGCGTGACCGGGGCAGCATATGCGGCATACGCATCTGCTCCGCGAGCCAGCATGGAAGGAGTGCCGTCTTCCAATTCTGCTGGCAGCGCCTCATCGTCCGCCATGGCAAGATCAGGATCAAAATCAATGGGTTCGTGAGCGTCAACGTCATCAATGTGAACATCAGCATCAAGCTGGGCATCCGCGTCATGCGTGGAGGTTGCCAGGACGGGAGCGGCAACGAGTTGCTCAGCCGCTTCTGCCACGGGCGCTGCGTCCCCAGTCACCGCCGGGCGTGCAGGCGTTGAAGCTGCTGCAAATGTCGCCTCATGTACGGACGGGCCAGCAGCAGGGCTAGCGGCCTCGGAACGCGCCTGCGAACTGGCCTCAGCGCCAGCAGCGGCTCCAGCTCCAGACAGGGAGGCCAGCCCCTGGTTGATGACTTCGTGCAATGATACCGGACCCTTTGAAAAATTGAGGGCCAGAAAACGCAGCACGGCAGCAGTATCAGGCGCATCGCCAGCAGCATTGATGCAGGCGGCCCATGCCTGCCAAAAGCCTGCATAGGTAGAAAACATTTTTGTCAGCCTGCCCACCTGCTTTTCGCAGGCTTCGAGCCGATTGGCGGTGTGCAGCAGCTCTATGAGAAAAAGCCTGGCTTCAAGAAATTCCTCGTGCCGGGCAAGCCCCTGCTCCAGAATTTCAACGGCTTCATCCGTACGACCAGCTTCGGAAAGCAGACGTGCCAGAGGAAAAAAGACCTTGGAATTGGGCTCAAGCTCCAGGACTTCTTTATACCATTCAATTTTTTCCGTCATGGTTTCTGCTCCCGCCCCGTTTTCGCCATATCGCCAAAAAGATAGAGCACCTCATTATCGCGAATATAGTGGAGGCGCTGACGAATGACTTTTTCCATATACTGGCTGTCGGACTGCAAAAGGCGAATTTCACGGCTCAGAGAGAGGTTTTCCGCATCAAGGCCTGCAATCTGCTTTTCAAGTTCGGCGTACTGGTGCTTGAGTTCACGGTATTCAATAAGGCCAGTGGGCCCCCAGACCATGCGGGCAAAAAACACCACATTGACCAGGCCCAGCACAACCAGAATGAAGGTACGCCAAAACATTATTGCAGCAGCCGTTGAGGTTGAGAACCGTTACCCGCTGAAAGACGCAGTTCGGCCAAAAAGGTGGCCGTGGCTTTTTCAAGCCGCGTAACGTCTTCTTCCGCAAGGTTCATCTGGTCTACCTGATGCAGATAATCCTTGAGGGTGTTCAGTTCCTGATCAAAGTGACGGCCCCAGACCCCGGCGCGCATGTCGGGCTCCAGCTCCAGAATGGTCTGGATGCAGTTTTTCAGGCGGATCTGCAACGTACTCATGCGTTGTTCCCGTTAGCCTGCCTGTTTACGCGTATTGCGGTAAAAATCATAGCAATAGTTGGCCCCTGAAACAACGGCCAGCACCAGCGCTATATAGAGCAGCACAAGGCCAAGCAACCGCAGATCCATACCCCATAAAGGATAATGCAGGGCAAGGGGCACAATGGCAAAAATCTGGAGCACGGTCTTGGCCTTGCCGAACTTGTCGGCGGCAAGCACGATGCCCTCGTCAATGGCAATGGCGCGCAGGCCTGTGACCACAAGCTCGCGGCATACAATAATGATAACCACCCAGGCGGGCGCCCAGTCCAGCTTCACAAACATGATCAGCACCGAGCAGATCAGTACTTTGTCGGCCAGCGGGTCCAAAAACTTGCCCATGCTGGTAACCATATTGGAGCGGCGGGCAATATAACCGTCAGCCCAGTCGGTAAGGGAGGCAAAAATAAAGGCCAGAGTAGCCAAAATGCAGGTCATCGGGCCTTCAAAATAGAGCAGCAAAACAACCAGAGGGGTCATTAAAATGCGTAACAGTGTAATTTTATTAGCAAGATTAAGCATTCTTCCTCTCAGGCGCTCCGTGCGAATTTTTTAAAGCGTTACCACAAAAGAACACGGGAGAAAAGGAGAAAAAAGCTCCCCCGGCGACCGTGCACCAGCCGCCAGGGAAGCCTGCATTCTATCGGGTCAAGCCCGCAGGGGCGCAACTAGCTGCGCGAGCTGGCAAGGGCTTCCAGGCTGCCGTCAGCGGCAGTGGCAATAGAATCTGCCAGGCTAAGAAAGGCTTCCTTGGCTGCGCTTTCCGCATCAAGGTACACCACAGGAATGCCTTTGTCAGCCGCAACCACGGTTGTGGGATCCAGCGGGACCGCGCCGAGGAACTTGAGCCCGTAGCGCTTGGCCAGATCTTCGCCGCCGCCCTTCTTGAACAGGTCAATTTCCTGATGGCAGTGCGGGCACACAAGGCCGCTCATGTTTTCCACCACGCCAAGCACGTTGGAGTTGGTGTACTGCAAAAAGTTGATGGCCTTGCGCACATCTGCCAGCGAAATTTCCTGCGGAGTGGTCACAACCACGCACAGGGCATCGGGAATGGACTGCATGACGGTCATGTGCTCATCTCCCGTTCCTGGAGGGGAGTCAATGAGCAGAAAGTCCAGGTCGCCCCACTTCACGTCCGCAATAAACTGCCGGATAGCCGAAGTTTTTTTGGGACCGCGCCACAGAATGGCCTGATCCTTGTCTTGCAGGAACGTATCCATTGAAATGACGGAGAGGTTCTCGTCATAGGCCGCAGGAATCATGAGCTGGGTGGCTTCGTCAATCTCAACCGTGCTGGTAAGGCCGAGCAGATTGGGTACACTCGGGCCATGCATGTCCACATCAAGAATGCCGACTTTGAACCCGCGCCGCGCCAGAGCCGCTGCGGTGTTGACGGTCACGGAGCTTTTGCCCACGCCGCCCTTGCCGCTCATGACAAATATTTTGTGGCGTATATGGCCCAAGCGGTCAGCGATTACGCGGTCCTGCTTGGCCATAGGGTCATTGCACTCTCCGTTGCCGCCATTGCTCTTTGCACTGGAGCAAGAGGACGCAGAAGAACAGGATGAACAGGATCCCATGACATCTCCTTCAATTGTGGCGGACGGTTACGGCGGCGTATCTACCAGCCGTGATCGCCCACCAGATCTACAAAAACTACCGGCCCCAGGTCTTCGGAGCTGACGCGCCCCTGTTCTTTGCACACGCGCACAAGGCGCTGCGTGCGGGGCTTTGACCCTACAGGGATAAGCATGATGCCGCCCTCGTCAAGCTGATCAACAAGGGGGCGCGGCACTTCCGGCCCGCCGGCAGTAACGATGATGCGGTCAAATGGCGCGGCTTCGGGCATGCCAAGCGTGCCGTCACGCCGCTGCATGTGGATACCCCTAAGTCCCAGTTGCCGCAAGAGGCCTGAAGTAATCTGATACAGCTCGCGCATGCGCTCAACGGTAAAGACCGTGCAGCCCATGGTGGCAAGCACTGCTGCCTGATAGCCGGAGCCGGTGCCGACCTCAAGCACGCGCATCCCACGCTGCACTTCAAGCAGCTGGGTCATCAGGGCAACAATATAGGGCTGGGAAATGGTCTGCCCGTAGCCGATGGGCAAGGGCGTGTCTTCATAGGCCTGGGCGCGCAGCGCCTCCTGCACAAAAAGATGGCGCGGCACAGCAAACATGGCCCCCAGCACCGCCGGATCGCTGATTCCGCGCGCTTCAAGCTGCTCGCGCACCATCCTGCGCCGCAGACGTTTTGGGTCCACGGACGGAGAAGGCTCGCGGGGCGTGCCCCCAGCCGCAGAATATTTGCTGTACTGCATACTGCGGAAGTGAAAACAGATTTTTCCTGCCAAGTCAATGCGCCAACGGGGGGGCTTGCAGAGATATCAAGACAAGTTCCAGACTTTCCCTTGAAACTTGCCATTCTTTATGCAACCCTTCGGGAAGCGAGAATGAGGAGTCGGCAATGCGTAAAAGAAGTTTGTTTTCATCGGTACTAGGTATTATAGTGGTCGCCATTCTGGTTTTGGGCGGCTACACTTTTTTTAAAGATCTTGACGGCCCTACTGTTGACGTCACGCCAAATACAGGCAGGGTCTCGCCTGCCAGCGTGCTCAAAGTACGCATGAAGGATCCTTCGGGCATCCGTTCCATTTCTGTGGGCGTGCGCAAGAACAACGTCCTCAACGTGATCTACAGCAAGCACTTTGACCAGTACATTCCTGAACGCGAGGTGGAAGTCCCCATGAAGGACGCCAACCTGCGCGAAGGTGCTTTTGAGCTTGAAATCCGCGCTACGGACGGCTCGCTTGCCGGATTCGGCCAAGGCAACACCCGCACGGTTCAACTGCCCATGCGCCTCGATACGCAGCCCCCGCGCATTTCTGTCAAAACCCTGCCCCCCAACGTTCGCAGGGGCGGCACCGCTGTAGTGCGTTACACCATTGATGAAGATGTGAGCAGCAGCGGCGTTCTGGTGGCGGGCTACTTTGTGCCCGGCTACATGCAAAAAGACGGCAGCTACCTCTGCTTTTTCCCTTTCCCGTACACAATGACCGCCAGAGACTACAAGAACAGCGTTGAGATCACGGCCACAGACCTTGCGGGCAACGTCACCAAGAGCCATCTCACGGTCATGTCTTTTGAAAGAACGTTCAAAAGCGACAGCATTGAAGTGACGGACAACTTCCTGATGGCGGTTGAAAGCAAGCTGCGCGATCTGGCCCCCGATGCAGCAAACCCGCTGGAGTGCTACCTGTATATCAACAATCAGGTGCGCGCCGCCAATGTGCAGGCTTTGCGCGAAATTGGACGGGACACTGCCGCGGCCATGCTGTGGAGCGGCGTTTTTGAGCGTTTGCCACGCTCTGCCCCGCGCGCCGGATTTGGCGACCACCGTTTCTTCAACTATCAGGGCAAGCCCGTGGGCGAATCCTATCATCTGGGATTTGACCTTGCCTCGGTGCGCAATGCCGAGGTGCCCGCCGCCAACAGCGGCCGAGTGGTCTTCTGCGGCAACCTTGGCATCTACGGCAACCTCATTGTCATTGACCATGGCCTTGGCCTCATGTCCATTTACTCCCACCTCAACGATCAGGTTGTAAAAGTGGGCGATGTGGTTCAGAGAGGCCAGCTTATTGGCCATACCGGCAGCACAGGCCTTGCCTTTGGCGATCACCTGCACTTTGGCATTCTGGTGGGCGGCGTGGAAGTGACCCCCCTTGAGTGGCTTGACCCCAAGTGGATCAAGGACAACGTCACTGGGCGAATTGATGCCTCCATGACGCAACAGTAGTTGTGCAGCAAAATATAATTTAGCGTTTCAATATCCCTTTTTACTCCCGCTGATAAAATTGCGGCCTGCTGATTTTAAACCATTCCAAGAGTGGATGGTTTAAAATCAGCAGGCCGCAATTTTTTTATAAAAAGGGGCTTGAATTCTTTTCACGTTCAAGTGTAGCGTGAATTCATGAAAGAAAGTAAATAATTTCTGCTTCAGCGTTATGAAGACATCAGGCCCAAATCACATAAACCTGTTTCATGTGAGGACTTGTACGTGTCTCCACCACTCTTTTATCTCGGCCTTGATATTGGCTCCACCACAGTAAAACTGGCGCTGCTGAACGGCGACGGCTCTGTTGCCGAAACCCGCTACAGCCGTCACGGCACGGCAGTTCGCGCCACCATGTCAGCCCTGCTTGCCGAAGTCTCCCGGCTCTACCCCTCAGCCACCGTGCGCTGCGCCATGACCGGCTCCGGCGCTCTTGATCTCAGCAATCAGCTCTCCATCCCCTTTGTTCAGGAACTGCTGGCAACAGCCCGCGCCATTTCCTATACTGCGCCGGATACTTCCGTGGCTGTGGAACTGGGCGGCGAAGACGCCAAGCTGCTCTATCTGGGGCAGGATGTGGAACTGCGCATGAACGAATCGTGCGCGGGCGGCACCGGGGCCTTCATCGACCAGATGGCCCGTCTGCTCAGCACGGATGCGGGCGGCCTCAATGATCTGGCGGCAAGGCATTCCACGCTCTACCCCATCGCCTCACGCTGCGGCGTGTTCGCCAAAACGGATATTGTGCCACTGCTCAACGGCGGCGTCCCGCGTGAAGATATCGCGGCCTCCATTTTTCAGGCGGTGGTGGAGCAAACCATCGGCGGGCTGGCCTGCGGCAGACCCATTACCGGCAAGGTAGCCTTTTTGGGCGGGCCGTTGCACTTTCTGCCCGAACTCAAAAATCTGTTCATCAAAAATCTTGATCTTGCGGAGGCGCACATCGCGCACCTGCCGCATGCCCAGTGCACAGCAGCCATTGGCGCTGCGCGTTGCGCCGTGTCGCTTGAAGAAACTGAAGATACCGCAGAACCGCTCCATCTGGCCGATCTTGCCCGCCGCGCCAGCGGCCTTACGCACACGGGCAAGGTTGCCATGGAAAAGGTTCTTCCCGCCATGTTTGCCGACAGCGCAGAATACGCGCGCTTCTGCCAGCGCCACGCAACAGCCAACGTGCTGCCCTCCGCAGATATCCGGCAGGCCCGGGGGCCACTGTTCCTTGGGCTGGATCTGGGCTCAACCACGGTCAAGGCCGTGCTGGTAGACAGCGAACAGCGCATCCTTGATTCCTGCTACGCCTCCAACGGGGGCAATCCGTTGCAGACCCTGCTCCCCCCTCTGGCAGACATGCTTGAGCGTATCCCTGACGGGGCATGGCTTGCCGCATCCGGGGCTACGGGCTACGGCGCGCATCTGGCGGAATCCGCCCTTGGCGTGGATACCGTGCTGGTGGAAACCCTGGCCCACTTCAAGGCGGCCACGCGCCTTGTGCCGGAGGTCAGCTATGTCATAGACATAGGCGGCCAGGACATGAAATGCCTCAAGGTGGATAACGGCGTTATCAGCGACGTGAGCCTCAACGAGGCATGTTCCGCTGGCTGCGGGGCTTTTCTTGAGAGCTTTGCCCGGGGCCTTGGCCTGAGCATGCAGGAATTTGTGGATATTTCCCTGTACGCCGCGCATCCGGCCGATCTTGGCTCGCGTTGCACGGTTTTTATGAATTCGCGCGTCACGCAGGCCCAGAAAGACGGCTTGCAGATTGCCGACATTGCGGCGGGACTTTGCTATTCTGTTGTGCGCAATGCGCTGGACAAGGTGCTGCGCATCAAGAATGTGGCAGAACTGGGCGAGCATGTGGTTGTGCAGGGCGGCTCCTTCCTCAATGACGCCCTGCTCTGCGCCATGGAGCGCACTCTTGGGCGGCATGTGCACCGCCCTGCGGCTTCCGGCCTTATGGGCGCATACGGGGCGGCCCTTGAATCTCTGGAAAAGGCGGAATGCGTCAGTGTGCGCTCTTCCATCACTGCCCCGCTTATCCGTGGTTTGGCCATGCGTACGCGCAGCTTTCGCTGCCGCGACTGCGGCAACAACTGCCTGCTCACAGAAACGCGCTTTTCCCACGGTTCGCGTCACATCGCGGGCAACAGGTGTGACAGGTTCAGCGAGGCGCACCGTGGCGCAACCGTCACGGCTCCCAACCTTGTGGCCTGGAAAAACCAGCGCCTGTTCCGCTACGAACCGCTGCCCCTTGAATCCGCGCCGCGCGGCAGGTTGGGTATCCCCAGAGTTCTAAACGTCTACGCGCACTATCCCTTCTGGTTCACACTCTTTACCTCGCTGGGCTTCCGGGTTGAAGTGTCGCCGCCGACCAGCCGCGCCCTGTTTGCGGCTGGCCTGTCGTCCGTGCCCTCCCAGAGCGTATGCTACCCGGCCAAGCTGGCGCACGGCCATGTGCTGGCCCTGCTTGAAAGCGGCATCAAGAGCATTTTCTTCCCCTGCATACCGCGCGAGGCGCAGGAATTTGCCGAGATGTGCGATTCCTTCTCCTGCCCGGTGGCCTGCGGCTACCCGCAGGTGGTGCGCGAGAATCTGCCGGAACTCAAGGATGCCGGGGCCGTCATGCACTCGCCCTTTGTAAACCTCACGCACACGGCATCGCTGGTGCGCAACCTCTGCCGCGAATTCAACCTGCCAAGGGGCGAGGTACGCTCCGCAGTGCGGGCGGCGCGGCACGAGCAGGCGTACTACCTGAGAGAGCTGCGCGCCGAGGCGGAACACATCTATGCCGAAACCCTGCGCAACAAGGGAGTTCTGGTGGTTCTGGCTGGCCGTCCCTACCATGCTGACCCGCAGGTGCACCACGGCCTGCCCGACTTCATCGCCTCGCTGGGGGCTGCGGTCATTAGCGAGGACGCCATGCCCCGCAACTGGACAGGGCACCGCATGTCCTTTCCCCTGAGGGCGCGCAATCAATGGACATACGCCGCCCGCCTCTACCGGGCGGGATTGTGGGCCTGCGAGGCAGACCATGGCAACGCGCGGGTGGAACTCGTGCAACTGACTTCCTTTGGCTGCGGCATAGACGCCATCACCGCCGACCAGATGCGCGAACTCATGCGCGCCCACGGCAAGCTGTATACCCTCATCAAGATGGACGAGGGCAATGCCCTGGCCTCTGCACGTATTCGTATCCGCTCGCTGCTGGCAGTGAGCCGCAACAAGGCTGGAAACAGCACCGCAACCGCCGTTTCCCACGCGCCGCCGGTGTTCAGCAAACGTGATGCGGCCACGCATACCATTCTTGTGCCGCAAATGGCCCCGCTGCATTTTCCGCTCATGACCCAGGCCATCGCGGGCAGCGGGCACACCGTCCAGTTGCTGCCCACGGTGAGCACAGAAGCCGTGAGTCTGGGGCAGGCCTATGTAAACAACGATGCCTGCTACCCGGCCATCGTGGCTATCGGTCAGCTATTGCAGGCTCTGCGCGATGGCGGGCTTGATCCACGCCGCACGGCACTGCTGCTTTCGCAGACCTGCGGCCCCTGCCGGGCCAGCAACTATCCGGCCCTGCTGCGCAAGGCGCTTATGGAATACGGCTACGACCCGGTACCCGTGCTCACGCTCAATGCCTCGGGGTCAGAGAGCCAGCCCGGCCTGCGGCCAGACCGCGCCCTGCTCTGGCGCATGCTGCTTGGCATGCTTGCCGGCGACATGCTGCAAAGGCTTTCGCTGTTTACGGGCACCTACGAATGCCATGCAGGGCAAACCGAAGACAGGGTGCAGCACTGGCTGCAAACCCTGATCCCGGTAGTGCGCAAAGGCGATGAAACCGCTCTGCGGCAACTGCTGCCCCGCCTGGTGCAGGATTTTGCCTCCATCCGCACGGCTCTGGCCCCCAAGCCGCGGGTGGCTGTTGTGGGCGAAATTCTGCTGACCTACCATGCAGACGCCAACAATCACATTGTCGAACAGATCAGACAGGAAGGCGGCGAACCGCTCTTGCCGGACTTTGCCAACTTCATGCTCTACTGCCTGCGGGATGCCGTGTACGACTGGCGGTATCAGGGCGGCAGCGCATGGGCTGCGCTGGGCAATGCCCTTGTGATGCGCCGCATTGAAGGTGTGCGCCGCTACATGCGCGGCGCGCTCAACACCTCGCCCCTGAGCGCCCACGTCATGCCTGTGGCGCATATTGACGATCTGGCCAGGCTAGGCGAAAGCGTCATGTCCCTTGGCAACAGCGCTGGCGAGGGCTGGCTGCTGCCCGCAGAAATGCTGGAGTTTCTCGAACACGGCACAAACAACATACTCTGCCTGCAACCCTTTGGCTGCCTGCCGAACCACGTGGTGGGGCGCGGCGCGTTCAAGGCCGTGCGCCGTCAGCGCTCGGAGGCCAACATAATGGCGCTGGATTACGACCCCGGCAGCAGTGAAGCCAATCAGCTCAACCGCATACGGCTTTTCATGGCTATCGCCAGAGAGAAGGAAAAGGAAAGGGAAGAAGCCGCCCGGCATGCCCGGCACACCTATACGGGCACAATGGGAAGCGACAGAGCTTACTGGCAGCAATAGGCCGCAAAAAAAACCGCCCGCTGGAATTATCCCGGCGGGCGGTTTTATGCTACCTGCACAAAATCACATCATGCCCAGCAAACTATCTGAAGCATAAGGGAACAAAATGGCCTGCTCCAGATACGCTGAAAAAGACTACTCTTCGCGGGGGGGCAGTTCCCGGCCGCCTTCTTCAAGGCGTTGCAGGAACTTGTCGCGGCATTCGTAGCTACAGAAACGGTGAACTTTTTCACCGTCACGCACGGAAATAGAGCCATCAACGGCCACATACGCGCCGCATTCGGGGTCTTTGACCATTTCGCCAGCGGCAACCTTACGCTCCATTTCAGCAGCGCTTTCCTGCTTGTTTTCCTTTTTCTTCTTGTTCAGATCATTGGCAAAAAGGCGATATAGGGCGTAGCCCGCCAAAATCAGAATAAGCCACTTTACCATTTGTTATGCTCCTTAATCCCGTGGCACGGGTCGCGTAAGGCTGGAGTGCAGCCCTTTCAGGCATATTAAAGCCGTTGGAAACAGTATCACAGAGGGCGGCACCAGTCACTGAAAAATTCTGTCCCCTTCCACGCGGCATACTGTACGCGCCAACCAATCCCTTACGGGCAGGCCGTCTACAACGATCAGGGGCGCAATATCAAGCAATGGCCGCATGACGAAAGCCCGCACCGTCAGCCGTGGATGCGGCACAAGGCAATGAGGATCGGTGCTCCGCTCCTGCCCAAAAAGCAGCAGGTCAACATCAATCACACGCGGCCCAAAACGCAGTACGGGGTCAGGACTGCGCACCCGCCCAAGCCTGGCTTCTATGTCCAGCAGGGCGTCCACAAGGCTGCAAGGCCGCCAGCTATCACCGGGAAAAAGTTCAACAACCTGGTTAAGAAACCAGGGTTGCTCCGTGTATTCCTGCGGTTCTGTCCGGTAGACGGGGGATACTGCGCCGATGCCCATTTCCGGCAGTTCCGCAAGGGCGTCCAGCGCTGCTGCAAGTTTTTCTGCCGCGTTGTCGCAGTTGGAGCCAAGGCTCACGTAGGCCCGCAGCTTTGTTTGATCTGCCATCAGGTTTCCTTCAGATAGGTTCAGCCCGCTTTTTAGCAAGGTTTGCAGCATATCTTTTTTCGCGGAAAGGATAAAGCCCACCGCATGCAACGCATCCGGGCGGTTTTGATTGCAAAAGGCTTGCTCCGTTGCGGTAAGGCGGCTAGCATGGGCGCATGGCACATCCACGCACCAAAGCCCCTGCCCTGGCAACCCTTTTACCCCTGTGGCGGGATTTTTTGCTGGCCCAGCGCGGCCTTTCGCCCAATACGGTTGAAGCCTACGGGCAGGATATTGAGAGTTTTTTTCTGTATCGGCAGGAGCTGGCCCAGGGCGCGGCGGAAGAATCCCTGCCCGACCCCGATGAGCAGGAGATTTTTCTGTATCTTGCCTGGCTGCGCGCGCGGCAGAACACGGGGCGCACCCTTGCACGGCGACTTTCCGCCCTGCGGGCTTTTTTCGCCTTTGCCGTTGATGAAGGCAGACTGCGTAAAAACCCCGCTGAATTGCTGGAAAACCCCAAGTTGCCCCAGCACCTGCCGGAGGTGCTGACCAGAGACGAAGTGGAATCCCTGCTTGCCCAGCCAGACCTGCGCGACAAAAGCGGCAGGCGCGACCGCTGCATGCTTGAGCTTCTGTACGCGGCAGGCTTGCGCGTTTCTGAGCTGTGCACCATGTGCGTGCCGGATCTTGACCTGCAACGTGGCCTTGTGCGCGTTTTTGGCAAGGGCTCCAAGGAAAGGCTGGTGCCCCTGCACGACCTGATGCAGCAAATGCTGGCAGACTATATCAGCGCATGCAGGCCTCTTTTTGCGCCCACAGGCAACCAGCTTTTCGTCAACCGATCGGGCCGCGCCCTGACGCGCCAGTACGTGTGGAAAATGGTTAAAAAATATGCGCTTGAGGCTGGCATCCGCCGCGCCATTTCGCCACATACGTTCAGGCATTCCTTTGCCACGCACCTGCTCGAGGGCGGCGCTGACCTGCGCGCCGTGCAGATGCTGCTTGGCCATGCCGACATAAGCGCCACAGAAATTTATACCCATGTGCAGGCCGAACGCCTGCGCGGCATACACCATCAATTCCACCCCCGGAGCCGCCAGTGATCCCCGCGCCGGAAACGACCCCACAGGCGGCGTCCGCTTCTGTGGCCACTACGTTGCAGCATCCAGCCGGAACAACGCTCATCACCTGCCACGCAAGTGCAGATTTTGACGCCTTTGCAGCCATGCTGGCGGCCCGATTTCTTTACTCCCCGCATGTGCTGCTCTTTCCCGGCACGCAGGAACGCGGCCTGCAAAAACTCATTGCCGGGCTGGATACGGCGGCGCTGGGCATTGTGGAAACTCCTGCAATTCCGTGGGATTCCATAACCCGCCTTGTGGTTGTGGATACCCGTCAGCGTGGCCGCATAAGCCATGTGGCCCAACTGCTCGACCGTGATGACGTAACCGTGGAACTGTGGGATCACCACCCGGATTCCACGGACGACATCACAAGCCCGCACACGCACATGGCGCACATCGGCTCTGTCACAAGCCTCATTGTGCAGGCCATTTCGCAGCGGGGCCTCAGCCTCAGCGCGGACGATGCCACCCTGCTGGGTCTTGGCATTTATGGCGATACCGGCTCTTTCACCTACTCTTCAACCACGCAGGCCGATTTTATGGCGGCGGCATGGCTGCTCGGGCAGGGCATGGATGTGAACCGCATCGACGCTCTGGCAGCCCACGAGCTCACGAGCCTGCACATTCAGGCCCTGAACAGCCTGCTGGAATCCACCCAGACGTACAACATCAACAATGTTCAGGTAACGCTTTCAGAAGCCGCCATGGAGCATTATCTGGGTGATTTCGCCTATCTGGCCCACCGCCTTATGGAAATGGAAAAATTCCCGGTGCTGTTTGCCATCGGGCTTATGGACGACCGTATTCAGGTGGTGGCCCGCAGCCGCAACGAGGCCATCAACGTTGGCGACATCTGCGCGGCCCTTGGCGGCGGCGGGCATGCCTACGCGGCTTCGGCCTCGGTGCGCTCCATGACAGTGCACGAGGTACGCGATGTAATTTTGCGCCACCTCTACGCCCAGGCTTATCCCGATAAAACCGCGCGCGAGTATATGTCTTCGCCAGCAGTGGGCATTGAGGCCACCGCCACCATTCATGAGGCGGATGAACTCATGCTCCACTTCGGGCTCAAGGCCGTGCCGGTCTTCATGCCCGATACCCGCCAGTGCATCGGCCTGCTGGATGCCCTCACGGCCTCGCGGGCCAGCGCCCACGGTCTTGGCGCATCCACGGTTGAAGACTACATGAGCCGCAGAATCACCACACTGCCGCCGGATGCAACGCTCAAGGATCTGACCACGACCATCGTGGGAGGCCGCCAGCGCCTTGTGCCCATTGTGGAAGACGACAAGGTTATCGGCGTGGTCACGCGCACCGACCTTATCAATGTTTTTGCGCAGGAGCCGGGCCATATGCCGGAACCTCGCTCCACCGGCGGCAAGGAGCGCAACCTCGGCAAGCTCATACAGGACAGACTGCCTCTTGCCAGCCGCAACATGCTGCATCTTGCGGGCAGGCTGGGCAGGGAACTTGGGCTGCCGGTCTACGCCGTGGGCGGCTTTGTGCGCGACCTTCTGCTCCAGCGCCCCAACCAGGATATTGATCTGGTGGTGGAGGGCAATGGCATAGCGCTTGCGCGGGCGCTGGCAAAAGAACTCAACGGGCGGGTGCGCGAGCACCAGAAGTTCCTCACCTCGGTGGTCATTTACACCGATGCCGCAGGGGCAGAAGCCCGCATCGACGTAGCCACGGCGCGCCTTGAATACTATGAATACCCAGCGGCCCTGCCCACGGTTGAACTTTCGTCCATCAAGATGGATCTGTTCCGCCGCGATTTTTCCATCAACGCGCTGGCTGTGCGGCTTGATTGCGAGCCGTTCGGCCAGTTGGTGGATTTTTTCGGCGGGCAACGCGACATCAAGGAGCGCGTCATCAGGGTGCTGCACACCCTGAGCTTTGTGGAAGACCCCACCCGCTGCCTCAGGGCTGTGCGCTTTGAGCAGCGCTATAACTTCCATATCGGGGCAGGTACGGAAAAACTCATCAAGAACGCCCTCAAACTCAAGCTCATGGACAAGCTCTCGGGCTTTCGGCTGTTCCACGAATTTCAGCATATCTGCGATGAGGACGACCCTTCAGCCTGCATTGCGCGGCTCGACCAGCTTGGCGTGCTGGAGGCGGTTTCTCCCCTGCTGTCGCTTAATCCCACGCGCAAAAACCTGCTGCTGCGGCTTCAGGAAACACTCACGTGGTACAGACTGCTGTATTTTGAAGAGGCAGCCCAACCCTGGCTGGCCTTCTTTCTGGCCCTCAACCACAACATGAGCTATGCCGATACGGCAAATCACTATCAGCGCATGGGCCTGCCCGAACCCCGGCGGGCCGACATTCTGCGCCAGCGCGAGCACATGCGCGTGGTGCGCGGCAAGCTGGAACCGTGGCAAAAAGACCATGAGGCAGGCAAGGAGAGCATCAGCGCCCTGTGCGCCCTGCTACGCCCCCTCTCGCTCGAATGCCTGCTCTACCTTATGGCAGACACAAGCGACGCCGCCCTGCAAAAAAACCTTTCGCGCTACATTACCCAGTGGCGCAAAGAAAAAACGGATGTGAGCGGCGAAGACCTGCGCATCATGGGGCTGGAACCCGGCCCCGCCTTTGGGCGCATTCTGGACGCCGTGCTTGCTGCCAAGCTTGACGGCACTGCTGCAACGCCAGAGCAACAGATGGACCTGGCGCGCAGCCTCGTGTGCAGTATTGGCGCAAAATCAGGCAATGGGAATGAAGAACAAACCAGTAGGAATTCTTCACTTGCCCAGCGTTTATAAGAGGTGTATACAAACCAACTATGAAACAACTATGGGCTCCATGGCGCATTGAGTACATTCTTGGCCCCAAGCCAGACTCCTGCGTGTTCTGCCTCCCCGAGCATACGGCGGATGACGAGCAGCGCCTGGTACTGCACAGAGGCCGTATGGCCTTTGTCATCATGAACAAGTTCCCGTATAATAACGGGCACATCATGGTGTGCCCATACCGGCACGTTATGCTGCTGGCTGACCTCAAGCCGGAAGAAACCCATGAAATCATGGATCTTTTACAGCAGTGCACGGTAATCTTAAAGCAGCACTTTAACTGTGAAGGCATCAATATCGGCCTGAACCAGGGGCAGGCAGCGGGCGCGGGCATTCGCGAACATCTGCACTTTCACTTGGTGCCGCGCTGGACGGGCGACTCTTCATTCATGGCAGTGTTTGACGAAGTGCGCACCATGCCCGAACACTTGAGCCGCACCTATGCGGCACTGAAACCGTATTTCACGAATGGCGCGGCCAATGGCAAGCAAGACCGCGCCGCTTCCACGCCCGGGCAGGAAGGTTGCGGCTCGTAAGGGCTGCATGACCTTGTGGCGGGGATTGTCTTTTTCGCAGGGGGCGACAAAGACCGGCTGGAGAGCGCGATGCTGTGCCCTCTTGGGCGATGCGGCATTCTCAAAAAGCCCGTGAAGTTTTTTTGAGATAGCTTTATTTAGCCTGAGGAGTATGTCTATGCGGTATATCAAAGTATTTTTGCTCGCCATTCTCTTTTTCCTCGCCCTTGTGTTCTTTTTTCAGAACCAGGGTGCGCTCTCCCAGAGCATGGTGCTCACGCTCAACCTGTTCTTTATTCCCGCCATGTCTTCCATCGCCCTGCCCTTTTATTTTCTGGTCATCGCGGCCTTCGCCTGTGGCGCCTTGATGACTCTGGGCTTTCTGGTGTGGGACAAGGTCAATCTGACCGCCCGCCTGATGAAGCAAAAATGGCAGATCAGCAGCCTTGAGCGCGAACTGGAAAAGACCAAGAAAAAGCTTGGCGCAGACACAGCTCGTGCGCAGTTCTTGAGCAAGAACGGCAAGGCCGAAGCCCAGCCCGCTCCTGTGGCCCCCGCTGCCGCAACTGCTGTTGCCGCCGAAGAATCACTGGTTCCGGATCCTGACAAGCAGCACTAGACTTTTCTCAATCCGCTTTGTGGCGCTGTTCGGCTGAGGGTCTGGGCAGCGCCATAATTTTTTTATGGCTGCGGTAAGCCGCAACCGTCACCATCACACCAAGAATTATTATGTCAGAAGCCCCCGTAAAACTGACTCCCATGTTTGAACAGTACATGGGCATCAAGGCCGAACACCCCGATGCCCTGCTGTTCTACCGTATGGGCGACTTTTATGAACTGTTTCTTGAAGACGCCAAGGTCGCGGCCCGTGAACTTCAGATTGCCCTCACCAGCCGCAGCAGGGACGCAGAAAACCCCATCCCCATGTGCGGCGTGCCGTGGCATGCGGTGGAGGGCTACGTGGCCCAGCTCATCGACAAGGGCTACCACGTTGCCATCTGCGACCAGACAGAAGACCCAAAGGCCGCCAAGGGGCTGGTCAAAAGGGCTGTTACGCGCGTTATCACGCCAGGCACAGTGCTGGAAGACGCCAACCTCGCCAGCAAGAGCCATAACTTTTTGGGTGCGCTGTGCCCTTCCGCCTCGGGGGGGGCTGGCGGCCTTGCCTGGGCAGATATTTCCACCGGTCAGTGGTCAGGCGTTGAGTTCAAGCGCGAGGCCGAACTGTGGCAGTGGGCGCAAAAACTCGCCCCGCGCGAGCTGCTGGTGCCGGAAGGGGTCGAGCCGCCCCAACGGTGCATTCTGGAAGGCATAAGGCTTGTGCGCATGCCTGCGCCCCAGTTTGACCTTAAACGCGCCACAGAGCGCGTTATAGCCGCTCAGGGGGTACGCGAGGCAGGTGCTCTTGGGCTGGAAGGCAAGCCGGAACTCATGCGGGCTTGCGGCGCGCTGCTGGTTTATCTGAGCCAGACGCAGATGCGCAACCCCGACCACCTCATGCCCTTTGCCCCCCTTGATCTTGGCCGCCGTCTGCTCATTGACGATGTGACCGAGCGCAACCTTGAAATTTTCTGCCGCCTCAATGGCCGCAAGGGCAAGGGCACCCTGCGCCATGTACTGGACGACACCATGACTCCCATGGGCGGCAGGCTGCTTGAAGACATGCTCCGCCACCCCTGGCGCGAGCTTGGCCCCATCACCCGCGTTCAGGACGCGGTGGCCTTTTTTCATGCGGACGATGCCCGCCGCGCCGCACTGCGCGAGGCTTTGAAAAATGTCTACGATCTGGAGCGCCTCTCCACGCGCATCAGCCTGAATCAGGGCGCGCCGCGTGATTTTATTGCCCTGCGCAACAGCCTTGCGGCCCTGCCGGATGTGTATGCCGCCCTGCAAGCGGCTGGAACGCCTTCCGGAGCGAACTCTGACACAACTTCCGCTCCTGCGGGTCAGATGCCCAAGAGCGTTGCCGATGTGGTCAAGTCGTGGGACAACATGCAAGACTGCGCGGCCCTGCTGCAAAGCGCCCTCGTGGACAGCCCCCCTGCGGTCATTACCGAGGGCGGCCTGTTCAAAACCGGCTATAATGCGGAACTTGACCGCCTGCTTGATCTGGCGGAACACGGCGAGCAGAAGCTCCAAAACATGCTGGCCGAGGAACAGGAAAAAACGGGCATCAGCAAGCTCAAGCTGGGCTTTAACCGTGTGTTCGGCTATTATTACGAGCTTACGCGCGCGGCCCACAGCGGCCCTGCGCCCTTCCATTTTATCCGCCGCCAGAGCCTTGCCAATGCCGAGCGCTTCACCACTGTGGAGCTGAAAGAGCTTGAAGAAGAGCTTCTCTCTGCCGCAGACAAGCGCAAGACGCTGGAATACTCGCTGTTTCAGGATTTGCGCACCCACATGGCCGCCCAGCGCGAACGCATCATCCACGCGGCGGATATGGTTGCCCAGCTCGATTACTGGCAGAGCCTTGCGCAGGTGGGCCGCACCAACAACTGGTGCAGGCCGGAGCTTGACGCGGAGGCCAATCTGGACATCCGCGAAGGGCGGCATCCTGTGGTTGAAGCCATGCTTGGCCGCGCCAACTTTGTGCCCAACGACTTTCGCCTTGATGCCGGTCGCCGCCTGTGCCTGCTCACAGGCCCCAACATGGCGGGTAAATCCACCGTGCTGCGGCAAGTTGCCATCATCAGCCTGCTGGCGCAGATGGGTTCCATGGTTCCTGCCAGCGCCGCCCGCCTTGGGCTGGTAGACCGACTGTTTTCGCGCGTGGGCGCATCAGACAACCTCGCCCAGGGCCAGAGCACCTTTATGGTGGAAATGATGGAAACGGCCCGCATTCTGCGTCAGGCCACCCGCCGCAGCCTTGTGATTCTGGACGAAATTGGCCGGGGCACCAGCACCTATGACGGCGTTGCCCTGGCCTGGGCCGTGGTGGAAGACCTCGCAAAGCGGGCTGGCGGCGACCTGCGCACCCTCTTTGCCACCCACTACCACGAACTGACCGCGCTGGAAGGCCGCATTGCGGGCGTGTTCACCATGAACATCGCCATCCGCGAATACAACAACGACATTCTCTTTCTGCACAAGCTGGTTCCCGGCCCTTCGGACCGCAGCTACGGCGTGGAGGTGGCCCGCCTTGCGGGTGTGCCCGGCCCCGTGGTGCAGCGGGCCAGAGCCATTTTGCAGGGGCTTGAGCGTGGGCGCGACAACGCCAGAAAAACCGTGGTTTCTGCGGTGTCTCTGCCGGGCCTGAGTCTGCCGGAGCCAGCAAAAAAAGAGCCGGAACTGCCGGAAATTGCCGCTGCGCCGCCGCGCACGGAACACCCGCTTGTTCTGCTGCTGCGCGAGCTTAATCCTGACGAACTCAGCCCGCTGGACGCCCTGCGCCTGCTTATGGAATGGAAAAAACTGTGGAGCGACAGCCCGGAATCTGCCCCGCAAACAGACGCCTTGCCGCCGGACGAGGATGCCCATGAGTGACGCCAATCCCTGGTCTGTCATCCAGCTTGTGGCGGAACGCCGCATTGAGGAAGCCCTGTCGCAGGGGGCCTTTGACAATCTGCCCGGCGCTGGCAAACCTCTTGAAATTGAAGACCTGAGCCATGTGCCGGAAGATATGCGCATGGCCTACAAGATACTGCGCAATGCTGGCTGCCTGCCGCCGGAGCTTGAGGAGCGCAAGGAACTGAACAGGCTTGTTGATCTGCTGGAGCAGTGCGAGGACGAGCAGGAACGAGTGCGCCAGATGCAAAGGGTGCGCTTTATGGTCACGCGGGCCAAAATGCGCTTTCAGCGGCCCATGCAGATTGAGCAGGATGATCCCTATTACGACTGCCTGCTGGACAGGCTGTCCGCCAATCCACGCAAGGCAGGCTGATATCGGCGGCAAGGGACATTCACCTGACCCCACAAAAAGCACAATGGCCGGGAACATCCCGGCCATTTTTTTTGCATTAAATCTGCAAGCCCGTTTCTACCACAAAAATAAAACTTCCCATGACCTGCCCTAGTACAGGTCAGAATCCGCAGGCATTCTTTCCCAGTAAATACGGCCTTTTTTGCGATACTTGCGCAGCAGCACATAGACGCTGCCCGGGCCTCCATCGTGCGGCTGGGCTGTGCAGAAGGCCAGCACCACCCGCTTGAAGGGATCCTGCGTCAGCCAGCTTTGCAGCTTTTCGCGCAGAACGCCCATGCCGTCAGGCGAATTGCGCCCACGGCCCGGCACCACCAGCACCGTGCGCAGGCCCTTGTACCAGCTTCCCTTAAAAAAACCGCGCAGAGCTTCAAATGCCTGCATCGCATTGAGGCCGTGCAGGTCAAGATGGGCCTCCGGGCTGAGGCCGCCAGCGCGGAGCTTGTTCAAAATCATCTGATCAAGGCCAACCACATGGCCCTCGAGGTATTCGTCAGAGAACGTCAGCGCAAACTCCAGCTTGCCATCCATGAAATCCTGAAGGCTCAGCTCGCCGTGAGGCGGTGGCGTTGCCGGGGCAGGAGCCGGGGCAACATCACGCCCGCCGCCAGTGAGGGGGCTTACCGTGCCCATGGCGGCAAGAAAGGCCGCAGCTTCGTCATCGTCCTCATGCTGAACGGGGCCAGATGCGGCGCTGGCAGGAGCCGCCTTGCCAGATGACGCCGTGCCAGGTGACGCATGGGCGCTCGGCGTCTGGGCCGCTCCCGGAGATGCCCCCACGGGTTTGCCAGCCTCCGGCGTTGTGCCCTTGGCCCTATTTTTTTTACCCTTGCCGCACTCTTCGGCCAGGGCATCGGCCATGCTGGTCAAGGCACCTCGTTCTTCCAGCGAAAAACCCGGATTTGCAGATTTGTGGTTGTTTTTGGCAGGGGTCACGCTGCTCACGGCGTTCAAAAACAGATCGCAGTCTTCATCCGAAACTTCAGCAACCAGCGTAGTGCCAGCAGACGCTATCACGCGTTTGCCCTTGCCTTGCCCGTGGTGCGTAGGTTTGCGCTCATTGCTGCCGTTTTTTTGCTTTTCGGGAAATTTTTTTGCGTTGAGCGCGCGGAACGGATTTGCCCCAAAGGCGTCTGCGTCAGACATAACGGCTCCACTCATAAGGTATGCGAATAAAAAAAGCCGCAGCACAGGCCGCGGCTTTAGCAGTAAAACAGGTGCTGCGCTTATTGAGCCGCAGGCGCCGGGGCCTTCTGCTCGGCAGGAGCAGCGGGAACCACAGGAGCCGGGGTCGCTTCCGCTCCGGGCGTAACAGCCGGGGCGGCGGGCCTGGGAGCAGCAGGCTCTTCAATCTTCACGTCAAGAATCGTAGACTGATTGGAAGGACGCGAGCTTGTCACGAGGGTGTAGCTGAGCGACGTGATAACAAAAATCACGGCCATCAGGGCAGTCAGTTTGGCAAGAATGCCGCCTGCGCCGCCGCTGCCGAACACAGAGCTGTTGCCACCGCCAAAAATCACGCCCATGCCTTCCTTGCCCGCCTGAAGCAGCACAAGAATAACCAGCAACACGCACACAATGATATGCAGCGTAAGAATGAGAGTCTGCACGAATTCCTCCTCGCCGTCCGGCCACTGCCCGATGGCGCGCCCGAAGTGGGGTTAGGCCCCGATAATTTGTAAGAAGCTTTGCGCTTCTAAAGACGCTCCACCTACCAGAAGGCCATCCACATTGTCAAGGGCCATAAGCCCTGCGGCATTGTTTGGCTTAACGCTGCCGCCATAAAGGATGGGCAGCTTGTCTGCGGTTTCACCCACAAGTTTTTTCAGCAAGGCCCGTGTGACCGCGTGGGCATCGAGCACTTCTTCCGGCCCGGCAACCTTGCCTGTGCCAATGGCCCACACAGGCTCGTAGCCAATGGCAAGCTTGCCCACAAGAGCAGCGCCGCGAAGGCCCTCGGGCATGGCCGAAAAAACAGCGGCAAGCTGGCGCTCAAGCACGGCGTTCAGCTTGCCAGCTTCGCGCTCGTCAAGGGTTTCGCCAATGCAGAACAGCACCTTGAGGCCGTGCTCAAGGGCAAAAATTGTTTTGCGGGCCACCAGGGCATCGTCCTCGCCCATGATGTGCCGCCGCTCGGAATGCCCGGTCAGCACCCAGCTTGCGCCAGCATCAAGCAGCATGGCGGGCGAAGTTTCGCCAGTAAAAGCCCCTTCTTCTGCGGGATAGCAGTTCTGCCCGCCCGCCGAAAGCGCCGCCACGCCTTTAAAGGCGTCCGCCACGCAGCTTATGGACGTAAAGGGCGCAAAAACAACCACATCCTGCCCCGCAGGCATATGCCCGAGGCCTTTGGCCAGATCGCTTGCGCTTTGGGCAGCCTGTGCGCGGGTTTTATACATCTTCCAGTTGGCGGCAAATATTTTTTGCATGGCGTCCTCAAGGATCAGATGGAACAAAGATAAATGAGCGCGTCTTCGCCAGTATCGGTATAATACTTTTTGCGCACGCCCTCTCGCTTGAAGCCGCAACTCTCATACAGACAAATAGCGGGCCTGTTGCCCACTCTGACTTCAAGCAAGATTTTGTTTATAGCCATTTTACGCGCAAGGCGCAAGACCACGCCCAATATACGCCGTCCGTGGCCTCTGCGGCGCTCATCCGGCAAAACTGCAAGATTGAGTATTTCCAGTTCATCCAGCGTGTGATATACTGATATATAGCCAATCAGCGCCTCATGCCGAAACATTCCCAGTGCCGAAAAAGCCTTTTGCCCAAAGGCGGCAGCGCACTGCTCTTCTGACCAGGGCAGAGGAAAACACTGGCGCTCAATCTCGTACATAGCGGCGGCATGCTGCGGCCCAAGCATCTGAAGGCGTTCGTCCCGCACTGTGGAAGCATTCATGAAAATCAGCCTTTATCCTTCATTAGGCAACTCTCCTGACTTGCAGGAGGTTGTGGATCACAACAATGTACCACTGTGCATCATGCGCGGCGAGGACATACTGAGGCAGAACCTGCGCCACCGGGCAGTGGGCCTGCTTGTGCGCGACCGCCTTGGCCGCGCCCTGCTGACGCACCGCCCTGGCCTTGGCTGGGGATTTTCGTCCTTCGGGCGGCTGCCCGCCGGGCAATCAAGCGAGCACAAGGCGCAGGAGCTGTTTAGAAACGACTGGAACCACGAGGGGCGCATTTTGGCGCTCGGCGTTTCCCCGCCGGGGCCGGACAATTTCAACGCCTTTGTGGCGCTGTATGAAGGCCGCATGCCCGCCTCGCTGGCTGCCACCGCCGTGCGTGACCCGGATCAGCACATGCTGGTCGATTATGACGAACTGCGGGGCATAGGCGTACACTTTGGCGAACTGCTTTCGCCCTTTTTGCGGCAGGCGGTGCAGGCTGGCCTTGTGCGCCCGCGCTGAGCTGCTTCACACGCCCTCAATTTACCCGTAAAAAGCCTGCCAGTTGAAAAACCTGCCCGGCAGGAGCGTAACTCGCTGGGCCTGCGCACACTTCGTGAACGCTCTGCTCAGGCCGTGCCACGCTGTGTTCTTATACGGCCGTGGGGCCAAGCAGATCAACAGCCTCCTGATGCACCAGCCCGTTGGAGGCCATGAGCACATCGCCAAAATGCAGGGCCTCGCCGCGCAAATTGGTCACCCTGCCCCCGGCTTCTTCCACCAGCAGCAGGCCAGCGGCAAAATCCCAGGGCTTCAGGCCTTCTTCATAAAACATATCCAGCCTGCCGCAGGCCACATAGGCCATATCCACCGCCGCCGCGCCTATGCGCCGCAGGCCCTGGCTTTTGGGCAGCACAAGGGAAAGGCGTTCCAGTATTCTGTCGAGTCGCCCGCTAAAGTCATAGGGAAAGCCCGTGGCCACCAGCGCATCTCCAAGGGTTTCCGCCTTGCTCACGCTTATGGGCGCGCCGTTGAGGTACGCGCCCTGCCCGCGCTGCGCGCTGAAGCATTCGTTCATCATGGGAATGTTGACCACGCCAAGCTCCACATGATCCTTGTTCCAGAGCGCTACCGAGGTAGCAACCTGCGGGATGCGGTGCACAAAATTGGTAGTGCCGTCCACAGGGTCGATGATCCAGCACAGGCCGTCCGGTTCCTTCTCGCTCTCGCTGCTTTCCTCTGCCATAAAGGCGGCGCCGGGCACAAGGTTTGCCAGTTTTTCCTTCAAAAAGGCTTCCACAGCCAGGTCGGTCTGCGTGACCAGATCAATGCGCCCCTTGTGCCGCACATTGCTGGGCTTTGCCCAGTGTTCACGCACGATGTCGCCGCTCTGGCGCACAATTTCCAGACATCCCTGCAAAATATCCTGTGATGCAAACATGGCTATCCCTTTGTGCGCAAGGCTGTGTATGCCACGCACAGACGCCGCAGGGCTGGTCGCCCCGCAGCAGATATTGTTTTGACAGATGGATTTCGCAACCTCCCGGCAAGAGGTGCGGGGCGCAGCTAGTTAATGAAGACCGAGTGGTAGAGTTGACGGTCAAGCATGGCGCGGGCCGTGCCGCGCAGCACGGTGGTCAGTGGGTCTTTGTCCACAAAAACCTTGAGGCGCGTTTCTCTGGCGATAAACTGATCCAGCCCCTTGAGCAGCGAACCGCCGCCCGCCATGAGCATACCGTTGCGGTAAATATCCGCTGCCAGTTCAGGCGGCGTTTTTTCCAGCGCGCGCATCACTGCGCCAAGGATCGCCAGCACAGGCTCGCGCAGGGCTTCGCGCACATGGCCTTCCGTAACCTTGACCACACGTGGCGCACCGCGCACCAGATCCTTGCCCGAAACTTCAAGCACCGGCGCATTGGGAATGGGCATGGCGGAACCAAGAATTTTCTTCACGTTTTCCGCAGTATTGTCGCCAACTTCCATGCGGAAAACATCGCGCATATAGCGTTGCACGGCCATATTCATGGCATCGCCCGCCACGCGCACAGACTGCGCATTGGCAATGCCCGCCATGGTGATAACAGCCACCTCGCTTGTGCCGCCGCCAATGTCAAGCACCAGATTGCCCAGAGGCTCGTGAATGGGCAGGTCTGCGCCAATTGCCGCGGCCATTGGCTCCTCGACCATAGCCACGTCGGCAGCACCTGCCAGAATGGCCGAATCGATGACCGCGCGTTTTTCCACCTGGGTGATGCCCGTTGGGATGCAGATGACCATGGAGGGCTTGACCAGCCGCAGCCCGGTAATGGCCTTGCGCACAAAGTAGGAGATCATTTCGCGGGTGATGTCGAAGTCGGCGATGACGCCGTCCTTCATGGGGCGCACGGCCTTGATGCGCTGGGGAGTGCGGCCCAGATATTCCTTGGCTGAAGCGCCTACGGCGAGAACAGAATTCTTGTGCGTGTCTATGGCCACCACCGATGGTTCATTGATCACAATGCCATCCGCCCTGGTGTAAAGCAGGGTGTTGGCAGTGCCAAGATCCATGGCAATGTCTTTTGACAAGAATCTGAAGAAACGCCGTAACATCATGTTTAGTATTCTTTTGTTGGCGGAATGGGCGCAGTGTCGGGGTCATAGGCCTGGGGGCCGTCGTTGTGCACCCGTGCTCGGGGCAACATGGTTCTGAGCCGCATTTTGAGATACAGATTTTCCAGGAACAGGGCCAGATGATCCACAGACTGACGCACAAAACTGCGCAGGGATTCGTCTATCTGGCGGGGATTGGTGTGCGCAAGGCAAAGTACGCCGCGCGTGCTCTTGTTGACCATAACCGGCATGCAGATGGCAGCCTGAAAATCGGGCATATCCGGTAGTTTGCCAAACAGCACAGTGGCGGGCGCGCCCTCAACGCCTTCAGCGATCACCGGCTGATCGTTGCGGAAAACCCAGCCTGTTATGCCGCTGCCCATGGGCAGGATAAGCGGTTCTTCGCCGGTCAGCAGCAGGCGGGCTGATTCGCTTTCAACGCAATATGTTTCGCCCGGTTCGTCCACCGAGGCAAAGGCGCAGTAGTCAAAACCCGTAGCTTCAACCATGATGCGCAGGTAGTTTTGCAAAAACTGGGGCCAGCGCTTGTAGCGAAAGCGCAGATCCTGAATAACGGACAATTCCGCAAAATAACGCGGAATATCCCCGGCAAGCTCCTGCCGCCCCGTGGAACCCTGCTGGCGCGAGATCAGTTCTGCAAACATTTGCAGGATCTTGTGGTCTTTGTCTGAAAAAGAGTACTGCCGCTTGCTGTCAACGCAGAGTGCGCCGCCAGTGGGCACGGGGCAGCCCATAAAGGCCTTGATATTGGCCTCTTCGCCACCGGTGTAGTAGCCAAGGTTGCTCTGGCGCTGGTCAAAATTCGGCACAAGCAGAGGTTGCCGGTTACGAACAATCCAGCCGACAAGGCCCTTGCCGGGCAGCACCGATGCGTTGGACGCTATCCTTTCACCCAGGCTGAAGGCAGCCGCAAGGTGGTGCGCTTCGCCTTCTTCATCAGGCAGAAAAAGGACTACGGAATAAGCGTCAAAAACGCTGCAAACGATGCTCAGAATATGCTTTTCAACAGAGTTGGCGGTCATGGGCACATGGGGTTGAGGTGATGCCGCCCACAGGCGTGACGGCTCTCGGGTAACGCATTTCTTGTAGCAAAGGGCCTGCGCCGCCGCAACTTCTTTTGCGCTGCTCGTGCTCATTGTTCCGGTGCTGAGGCCTTTGCCGGCAGCGCCTGCACCCCTGATATCGGGCTTGGCAGCCCCGGTTGATGCCGTTTTTCGGGGAACCTGCATCATTCCCACTGGAAAATATTCTGAAAAGCAGGTAGTAAATAACAAATTTCTATAAGGGATGTGCGGATGATTAAATGGCAAGAGGTATTCAGCAAGGACGGTCTGCCCTGGCAGGACGCTACCCAGTTGTCCTCTTCGATTGCCGTAAGCGATTTGCCGCAGCTCAAGAAAATGCTCGACGCCGTGCATATCCGCCTGTGTCTTGTCAAACCCTATCAGGAAAACAAGAACTACCCCCTTGTGGAAGCGCGCGAGCTTTTGCCCTCGTTTGACAACGACATGTTTGAATACAAAGAGCTGCCCGGCTTTGCCATGGTGGCCTTTGCCCGCCAGCTCGACTATTTTTCAGAAATTTTTCAGTTCGACCGCCTGCACCCCGTAATTACCGAAGGCGACGGCGCATGCTGCCCGCTGGAAAATCAGGTCATGGTGCAGAACCTGCAAACCCTGGCCTCGCGGCTGCCGCGTGTGCATCAGGATATTTTTCGCCAGCAGTTCCGCTCGACAGACACGGTTGTGCTTGAAACCTATCCTGCCCTCATGCCCTACCTGCTCAGCATGGACAGGGCGCACGTGCTGGCCTGGGGCGCGGACAAGCAGTTTCATCTGGCCGGGATATTCGCTTCCTTTCCTTCGGATATCGACAGCGAACTGAAGCGTTTTGGCATCCGCATAGGCAAGTTCGTGTATGGTGACAGCGATATTTACGAACGCAACCGCATGTTTGTGTACCAGTACCTCATGGAGCTTTACGGCTTCCCCATAGTTTCAGAGCGCCGCACCTCGAGCGCGCTTTTTGCCCGCAAGCTGCACAAGATGGGCGAGCGTTTTTTGCTGCGCGTGCTGGGGCAGACGGACAGAACCATTACCACCTACATGGCCAATGGCGAAAACACGCGCTACCCCCTGCTGGAAAAAGTGGCCCTTGTGGCTGTGGACGCCGATCAGGACGAAGCGCTGAGCGCCATTGACCGCGATGGATTTTTTCTGGACAAGCCGCGCCGGGTGGTCATTCTGCGCATCAAATACCGCCAGCACACCTTTGACGCCAGCAACGTGCGGCAGGACCGCGCCCTCTCCGTGGTGGCGCAGGAGGTGCTGCACCCCATTACGGGCGAAGCGCTCACAGGGCTTAACATCATCAAGGACACCTCCAACATGTTCCTGCGCCTCAACGACATTGTGCGCGGCGAATACACGGGGCGCATCATCTACAAGCGCACCGAGGTGGTGGAAAACACGGGCACGCACGAAAAGCGGCTCAAATTCCTCTATAGCTGGCTGACCAAGCATCAGCGCCGCATGATCAGCTACAGTGATGAATTTTTCTCCAATGTAAGCAAGGTGTTGACCAACTACCTCTTTTCGCCAGACAATGACGAGGCCTTTGAAAACCTGCGCGAACTGTATCAGGAAGTCTGCACCCGGTTCAGCTACATCCAGCAGGCCCGGCGCGTGCGCATACTGGAAGACCTGTGCCAGCGCACTTTCAAGGGCGCGCGCATCACCTACCAACAGATGTTCCGCGAGGCCCTGAACCTGCTCAACGAGCTGAAGTTTGAGATCGTCAGTTTCTTCCCCGGCCTGGTTGACGCCGTGATAGACTGTGTGGAAAGAATCCTGCGCGACAGCTATCTGCAACGCAAATACGTTGAACCGCCGGAAGACACCCTTACCCCGGCTGGTCAGGAAATCCGTAAAAATTACAGACGTCTTGTTTCATTGCAGGACGGGTTCAAGGCTGTGCGCAAGGCGCGCAGCGGCAAGGAAAACGTGGTGGCATGAGCGTACCGTTTTTTTATCTGGCCCCTGAACACTGGGGCGATACACCTCTTCTTGAAGGGCAGGAAGCCCGGCATCTGGGGCAGGTTCTGCGCGCGGAATCCGGCACCGAAGTGGGGCTTCTCGATGGCCGGGGCCGCTCGGGCATATTTGTGGTGTGCAAGGTAGGCAAAAAAAACGTGCAGCTCCAGCGCGTTTCTGAAACTGTCACCCCTGCTCCGCATTCGCGGGCCATTGTGGCGCTGGCCTACAGCAAGGCCGTGCGGCGCGGCTTTTTTATGGAAAAGGCCGTGGAGCTTGGCGCGCATGGCGTATGGCTGTGGCAGGGCGACCACAGCCAGGGCAAACTTTCTGCCGCCGCAGAAGAAGCCTGCCTTGGGCAGATGATTGCCGGGGCAAAGCAGAGCGGCAACCCCTGGCTGCCCGAAGTGCGCGCCCTCTCGGGCGGCGTGGACCAGCTCATTCATCTTTCGCACGCTGCCGACCACCGCATTCTGCCCTGGGAACTCCAGGACGGTGTGCACATGCTCACCCCGGAAATGGCGGGTCAGCCCGGCCTGACCGTCTATGTGATCGGCCCAGAAGGCGGCTTTTCGCAACGGGAACTGGCAGCCCTGAAAGCCGCCCACTTTACCGCCGTGAGCCTTGGCGCGCGCGTATTGCGCTGTGAGACAGCCGCAACGCTCTGCCTTGGCCTGCACTGGTGGGGTTCGCAGCTTTACGGCAAGCCCGATGCCGCCCAAGGGAGCGGAAAGTGACCGTAAGCAAGCCGCTGCCGGAGCGCATGCGGCCCGATGATCTGGCGCTTTTTCTTGGTCAGACCCATCTTGGCGACCGCCTGCGCTCACTTATGAAGTCCGGGCGTTTGCCCAGCCTGCTGTTTTTCGGCCCGCCCGGCTGCGGCAAATCAACCCTTGCCCTGCTGCTGGCCAAATCATCCGGCAAGCCCTATCTGCGCTTGAGCGCGCCCGAAGCTGGCTTGCAGCACCTACGGCGCTCGCTCACAGGTGTGGAAATTCTTGTGCTGGACGAACTGCACCGCTTTTCCAAGGCGCAGCAGGACTTTTTTTTGCCGCTGGTGGAATCGGGCGACCTGACCCTGCTTGCCACAACCACGGAAAATCCCTCGTTCAGCGTCACGCGGCAGTTGCTTTCGCGCCTGCACGTGCTGCGGCTGCGGCCCCTGGGCCGCCCTGAGCTTATGGAGCTTGCCCGGCGCGGCGCAAAAGACATGCAGCTTGAAATGACCGATGATGTGGCCGACCTGTTGGCCGGGGTTTCGCACGGCGATGCCCGCACCCTGCTGAATCTTGTGGAATATGTGGGCGCCCTGCCGGAAGATAGGCGCGATCTGGAGCATATCAAGGCGGCGCTGCCCGAGGTGCTCATCCGCCACGACAAGGACGGCGACAACCACTACGAACTGGCCTCGGCGCTCATCAAGTCCATTCGCGGCAGCGATGTGGATGCGGCCCTGTACTATCTGGCCTGTTTGCTTGAAGGTGGCGAAGACCCGCGCTTTGTGTGCCGCCGCCTGATACTCTCCGCCTCCGAGGATGTGGGGCTTGCCGACCCGGACGCTCTGGGGCTGGCCGTGGCCTGTCAGCAGGCCGTGGAATTTGTGGGCATGCCGGAAGGCTTTATTCCGCTGGCGGAAACCGTCACCTATCTGGCTCTTGCAAAAAAGAGCAACGCTTCATACGCGGCCTATCTCAACGCCGCCCGCGAGGTCAAACTCAACGGGACGCGCCCGGTGCCGCTGCATCTGCGCAATCCTTCTACCCAGTTGCACAAGGAATGGGGCTACGGCAAGGAATACAAGTACCCCCACAACTACCCGGAATCGTGGATCGAGCAGTCATACCTGCCGACGGAACTGGAAGGCCGCAGGTTCTACCAGCCGCGCGACAACGGCGAAGAACCGCGCCTCAGCCAGTGGTGGCGCAAACTGCATAAAATCAAAAAAACGGACGAATAGGCATGAACCCCTTTGTTGACGGCGCATTTGAAGCCAAGTTTCTCACGGGTGACACATACAGCAGTCAGCCTGCCAGTGCGGGCTTTTTCAGCCGTATGATGCCCTCGCTCAGCTTTTACAGCCGCCTGTTTCTCGGCCCGGTGCGCTGGCTGTGCTCCAGAGCGTCCAAGGGGCAGTGCGACGATGCCGCCTGGGTATATGCCAGCGCGTGGGTGGCAGACCTTGTGGAGCGCATAGGCTGCCCCATCGAGATTGAAGGCATGGACGCCATTGAAGCTGTGGACGGCCCCTGCCTGTTTGTGGCCAACCACATGAGCACGCTGGAAACATTCATGCTCCCGGCCATGATCCGGCCCCGCCGCCAGGTGACCTTTGTGGTCAAAAAAAGCCTCACCACCATGCCGCTTTTTGGCCCGGTGATGTGCTCGCGCGACCCCATCGTGGTTGGGCGCACCAATCCGCGTGAAGACCTCGCAGCCGTACTGAACGGCGGGCTGGAGCGCCTGAAAAAGGGTATTTCCATCATTGTGTTTCCGCAGCACACCCGCTCGCGCGAGTTTAATCCGCAGCAGTTCAATTCCATTGGCGTCAAGCTGGCTAAAAAGGCTGGAGTGCCCATTGTGCCGCTGGCCCTCAAAACCGACGCCTGGGGACAGGGCAAAAAAATCAAGGAACTTGGCCCGGTCAAACCCGGCCTGACCATACGCTACACCTTTGCAAGCCCCCTCACCATTGCCGGACAAGGCAAGGAAGAACAGGCGGCAATCTGCCAGCATATTGAAAGCCACCTCGGCAAATGGCTGCAACTGGACGGCATCAACCAGTAGCCAGATTTTTACGGCTATTTTGCGGATATGACGTTCAAGGGCGGGGTTTACCCCGCCCTTGTTATTTTTTGAAGCACAAAATTCTTTTCAGGCATGGCAATGCGTGCAACAGGCCTGAATATTGCCCCGCCTGAAGTTTTTTCTCCCCGCTCAGGCGGCTCCCCTGCCCTCGCCCTCCGCTACCTGTTCGGCGCTTTCGGTCTGTTCAGCGCTCTCGGGTTGCTCGGCCCGATTACCATGCCCTTCTGCGGCTGCCGCTGCGTTTCTGCGCGCCAGATACCGCTCAAAGTCCTTCACCGCCAGCGGCACGCTGAACAGATACCCCTGAAACAACGTGCAGCCCATGTTCAGCAGAGCCCTTTTCTGCTCGCGTGTTTCCACGCCCTCGGCCACGGTGGTTAAACCAAGGCTTTGCGAAAGCGCGATGATGATGCTGGCGATGGCGGCATCGTTGGGGTCAGTGAGCAGGTCGCGAATGAATGAACGGTCAATCTTGAGCTGATCCAGCGGGAGCAGCTTGAGATACGCCATGGACGAATAGCCGGTGCCAAAGTCATCCAGCGAAAACCGGATGCCCAGATTGCTCAGCTCGACCATGGACGATATGATTTCCTGCATGTTCACAGCCAGCTGGCTTTCGGTCAGCTCCAGCTTCAGCAGGCTTGGGTCAATGCCCGTTTGCCGCACCGCTGCCGTAACATCCCGTACAAAATCACTTTCGCGGAACTGGCGTGCGCTTACGTTGATGGCGATTGTCAGATTTGAAAACTCGGGCATCACAGCCCAGCGTCCAAGCTGGCTGCACGCCTGCCGCACCACCCATGCACCTATGCGGGCAATCATGCCGTTTTCTTCTGCAAGGGGAATAAAGTCGGCAGGCGATACAATACCGCGCTTGGGGTGCTGCCAGCGAATCAGCGCTTCAGCGCCAAACACGTTGTCATCCAGGTCAATCAGCGGCTGATAATACAGCACAAACTGCTCAAGGCGAATGGCTTCCTCAAGATCCCGCTCAAGCTCTATGCGCTCCATGACGGTTTGCTGCATGGCCGGATCAAAAAACCGCACGGTATTTCTTCCGGCGTCTTTAGCCTGATACATGGCAAGATCCGCCTGCTTGAGCAGTTCATCTGGAGTGATGCTCTGCTTGCCGAACAGGGCAACGCCAATACTGGCTGTACAGTTGCAGGTGATGCCCTCCACAAGAATTGGCTCGCGAACGGCATTGAGAATCTTGCGGCAGATAAGCGCCACGGCCTCCGCAGCTTCCTCGCTGTTGCCCGACAGCCCGTGCAACAACAAGACAAACTCGTCACCGCCAAAGCGCGCCACCGTGTCATCTGCCGGAACAATGGCAAGCAGGCGCTGCCCAACCTGCTTGAGCAGATTGTCGCCGTGCGCGTGACCAAGCGTGTCGTTGATCGTCTTGAACCGGTCAAGGTCAATAAACAGCAGCGCGCTGAACTTGTCCGTGCGCATGCCCACCGCAACTGCCTGCCGGATGCGGTCAGTAAGCAGGGGACGGTTGGCAAGGCCGGTCAGTTGATCATAGTAGGCCAGCTCATTGATGCGGGCTTCGTTGCGGCGGCGCTCTTCTTCCCAGGTAAAATTATCCAGCGCAAAACTGACGTTCAGGGCCATTTCCCCCAAGAGCTCGCGCACCTCTGCATCAAAGGTTCCGGCATCATCGGCGTAGAGCGTCAAATTTCCAACAACTTCTCCCCGTTGGCGCAAGGGGAGCGCCCCAACAGAAAGAAAACCCGTTTTGCGCACAAGCTGCCACCAGGGCGCAAGCCTGGGGTCAGTTGTGGTGTCGTCTGACCAGACAGATTCGTTGTTTCGGATTGCACAGCCAGTTGGGCCGGACCCTTTGGGGTCAGACGCCCAAACAGATATGTCGAGCTTTTGCAGATCGGTATTGCTCAGGCCAAATGATGCAACGGGCTGCACGTTGCCTGTCTGCTTTTCAACAAGGCCGATCCAGGCTCCCTTCATGCCGCCAGCTTCAACAGCAGCCCGACAAACCTCAGCAAAAAGATCATTTCTGCCAGAACAGCGCACAATGGCCTGATTGCATCTGCTGAGCGCAGCGTACATTTGTGAAATACGGTTTGCCCGCGCCTGAGCGAATTTTCTTTCACTTATGTCAGTGCATAAAAATGCTATGATTCCAACTTCTGAGCGATAGGCAACAATATCCGCCCACAGGTTGTTGCCGGCAAGGTAAAATTCAAAATGAGACGGGTCGCCGGTTTCCGCAGTCACTATGAGCGGATTCACCCAGCGGGCTGTTTCGCTGGTTTTGGGGCTGATTCTTTCCAGCAGTGTTTTGCCGATAACGTCTTCCCGCTCCGCCTTGAATACGTCGCAGTAGGCCTGGTTGATCTCAACCAGCCTGAAATCGCAAATTTTCCCATCTGGCGCAAAGACCGGCTCGCACAAGGCCATGCCTGCCTGCATATTGTCAAAAAGGCCTTTGTAGCGCTTTTCGCCCAATTCAAGTGCCTTGAGCTGGCGGGTGTAGCTAATACCGCTCCAGAATGAGATAAACACGCAAACTACCCATAAAAAAACCAGTGAAAAAATGTCCTGACGCCATTTGGCGAGAACGGCCTGCTCATACAGGCCAATAGAAAGATACAGGGGCCATTGGCTAAGCTTGCGATAAAACGCGATCCTTTTTTTATCGCCAAAATCTGCACGCCTGTGCTGGTAGATGCTTGGAGCGGCGTCGTGTTCAATGAGTTTTCGCAACGGGGGCGATGGTTTTGCGTCAAGCCAGAAACGCCCGCGCGGATACTGCGTGACAAGGCCCAGCTTTTTATCCCACAGGGTGGCCACGGCGCTTGAACCCACAATGACGGCTGAAGCCATGATGTCCGAAAACATATCTATGGAGACAGCGCAGGCCACAACGCCGCCAAACGAACCATCGGGCAACAAATAGCGCATGGAAAGCACAATGATGGGGCGCGTCCACAACTGGCTGTAAAAAGGGTGGGAAATAACAAGCCCAGAGGAGGGATTATTGCGCAACTGAACAAAGTGGTCGGTGTTGGTGATGGACATCTCACCAGAAAGTGCGCGGGGAGAAGCGTATACCACTCGTCCCTGCGTATTTGTCAGCAAAAAGCCAAGGGTGTCCGGCAGGCGTTCATCAAGGTTTTTGCCATAGGCTTCAAAGCATTCCCAGGAAACATCGCCGCGCAGTGCCTGCTGTTGCGCTTCATCAACCGCGCCCAGCAGGGCAAGATTGATCTTCTCAAAACGCCAGGAAAGAACATCGTCAATGGATCGGGAAACGCTTTCCAGCGTGTTGGCGGCCTTGTCGAGTTCCTGCTGCCTGCTGCCCACCAGCGCAAAAATAATAATGCCCAGAACAAGCAAATTGATTGTGGCAATGACCCATAGCTGCTTGTGGGAATGCAGCCGGGATGACTTGCTGCGTTCAGACTCTGAACGAAGGTTTGGCTGGGAATCAGTCATATGAACCCCACAGCGGCAGAATGCGTCAACTCCCAAAAAACGGAACAGATGGAAGCCAGTGGAGGCGAAGGAGACCATGCGGCGTTTAAACAAAAAATGAACTGCACACGGCTGTTACGGAAATATGGAAACTAAAAACCTATAGCAATAAATCTACTCCAAATCTTTGTTCCAAGCAAGTTCATGACCCGATATTATAAACTGATATCACATAATTACGCATTTTAAAACCTCAAACACACAAAAAATCAGCCCACAGAGACTCTGTTTTTCCCCATTCTTTTTGCATGGTAAAGCGCCGTATCTGCTCTGTGGATCAGGCTGTCCTGAGTATCATGAGGGCGCATCTCTGCAAGGCCGATGCTCACGGTGCAACGCAGCCCGTCTGCAAAGCTGAACTCTTCAATCCGGCGGCGAAGTTTTTCTGCAATTTCCCCGGCTTTATCGGCATCGGCTTCTGGCAAAAGCACAAGAAACTCCTCCCCACCCCAACGCCCGGCAATATCCTGCTGGCGCAGAACATCTACAGCCAGGGCGCTCAGGGCCTGCAACACGCCGTCGCCAGCAAGATGCCCGAAGGTATCGTTGACATTTTTGAAGTTGTCCACATCCAGCAACAGCACGGAAAGAGGAAGTTCCCGCTGGTGCGATCGCAGCATGGCCTCGGCCATATCGCCAGAAAGTTTTTGCCTGTTGGCAAGGCCTGTAAGCTTGTCGGTATTGGAAATATGCAGCAGCTCAGCATTCAGCCGCCGCAGCCGGTACGTCCAGTAGCCCCAGAGCAAGGCAATGACAGCGCCAATCCCGCCGCCAAAAAGAAACCACATGGGGTTGATGGCTGACTGCACATTGATGGAAATGTGCTGATTGACCACCCTTCCCCGTTCCTGCGGTGTTATGGACATCACGCCCTTGTCCAGAATATTGCGCAGGGTGACATCACTCTTGCGTACGCCAATGCGCAGGTGATTCATGTACATGGGCAATTGCCCGGCAATTTTCAGATTGAACAGCCCGTTTGTGCGTATGTGTAGGCGGCCACCATCAGGGAACGCATGGTCATGGAGCTGCGGCGGCTTGAAACCATTTTCATGGCTTCATCTTCTGACCGCACAAGCTTGATCTCAAGATTGGGATACCGCTCCCTGATCAAACCTTCCATTGCCGTGCCTTCAGGAAAGACGATGGATTCGTGCTCAAGTGCTGCCGGGTCAGAGATATAATGATGTTCTTCGCGCGTTATGAACACGTTGGGGTCACTGAACAGGGGCGAGGTAAAGATAAGCCATTCACTACGCTCAGTGGTCTGGTTGAGAAAACTCAGCACCTTGCACTGCCCGCTTTTGGAAAAAGCCAGGCTTTCATTCCAGTCGGCGGTGCGCACCAGCTCAAACTCAAGGCCTGTTCTGTCCGCAACCAGCGCCAGAAGATCGGCTGCAATGCCCACGTGTTTGCCCGATGCGTCTATCTGCTCATAAGGAACCCAATCAGGGTCAACGCACAGGGTAACTTTTTTGTGCTCACGCAGGTAGACCATCTCGGTGGGTGTGAGGGCCACATCACCGAGATGCGACACCGCGGTATCAAAAGCGCAGGCCATGCCGGGCAAGGCCTGCAAAAAAAGCCAGACAAGCCCGCTGCACAATAGTTTGATGACGCGGTTGGTTGCGGCAGCGCGTTGGATGGGCATCCATTCCCCCAGACTTGACTATTGTCGCTTTGTACAAGGGCAAGGCCACTTGCATGCACAGCCATAAAAACGTGCGAATCAAAGCAGTACTTGCGGCCGGTCCGCCACGGCAAAACGATCATTCCACCATCTGCATATGAATGATTTTTGTCAGTCCTGCAATGGTGGAAGAAGGATCCACGCTATTCTCCAAAATCCGAACGTCACAGGCATGAGCGGAGAGAGCCTGCGCCTGCCGCATAATAAAAGCCCGTTCCGGTTCAGGAAGCCGCAGGCTAGTGCGCTTTCCTGAACCGGAACGGGCCGTTAACAAACTGCTGAAAGTGGAATCAGGCAACCCGCCCCTTGCGGGTCGTGCCAAGCCTGGCAGCTTTTTTGACATAGGGCGCGTACTGCGCATCCATGCCCATGATGTGCTGCACAAGCCAGTCTTTAAGGAACGAAAGCAGATCCATGCTCAGGGTTATTGTTCCCTGCTTGATGCCCTGCTCCACTTCATTGACCTTGGCCTCAAATTCCCTGTGAATCTGAAGATGCTCCTTGGTGGAGGGGTAATCGGAGTGGACAAAGTGTTTTTCTTCATCCCTGAAGTGTGTACTGGTGTAATCGCGGAGCTTGCGCAGAATGCCAAGCATCTCTTGCGCACTGCTGTTATTGGTCATGGCGCTGTGAAGATCGTTAATATAGTCAACAAGCAGGCGATGCTGGCTGTCTATATCATTTATACCAAGATCCATATTAGGCGTCCACTGCACAAACTTGTTTGAAGATGCACGATCATAGTCGCCGCTTGCCAGGGCGCTTACAATCATGTCCAGCTCTTCCATGCCGCCCTGAAATGTCAGAAGCGCAGCAGTGAACACCTTCATATTGCCAGAGGTCTGCTCCGCCACTATGCGGATTTCGTCCAGGGCTTTATTGGCGTCTTCAATATTTTCCGACTGCACCCCGGCAGTGGCGGCCACAGCCTGCAAATGCTGGGCTGTGCCGGACATGGTCTCCAGAATTTCGCGCATGCGCTCGCCAGCCACAGAGGCGGAACTCGCGCCTTCAAGGCTGAGGCGCGCTGCGGCATCCACTGTTTCGGCATTACGGTGGGCCTCATGCTGAATGGCCTTCACTGCGTCTTCAACTTCCCGCGTGGCGCCCATGGTTTTTTCTGCCAGTTTGCGCACTTCGTCAGCCACAACGGCAAAACCGCGCCCGGCTTCGCCAGCGCGGGCCGCCTCAATGGCTGCGTTAAGGGCCAACAGGTTGGTCTGGTCGGCAACTTCATTGATGACAGCCATCACCTTGCCGATATTGCTGGCTTTTTCTCCAAGCCCCGCCATGGCTTCCTTGAGCTGCACAATGGTATCTTTGAGTTGCTCAATGGAATTAACAGCGCCGTCAACCTGCTCCTTGCTGGCAGATGCGCTGCCGCTGGCCGTTTGCGCGTTCTCAGAAATCTCGCGCACGCGCATGGATGATTCGTGCGCCCCCTGAGAGACCGTGTCCATAGCGCCGCCGGTTTCGTTCAGGCGGTCGCGCTGCACGGCAACCCCCTGGTTCACTTCCGTAACCAGGGTTGCAAGGTTCTGGGCCTCGGCAGAGAGTTTGGCGCAAACAGTATGCGCCTTGTGCAACACGGCATCGCCCTTTTCAAATTTCTCACTCAAGGCTGCATTTTCGGCCTGCGCCGCTTGCAGCTTTGCCTGAAGCGCCGCATTGCTGGCCTCAAGGCCGGCTGTGCGTTGCCGCTCGGCAGCCAGGTTATCTTCTGCCGAACGCAGCCGCCCAATGCAATAGGCAAGGCGTTCCTGATTATTGGCGCCGCCGGATTCGCCAGCGCCGCTGGCCACGTCATCCATCAGCTCGCGCATTTGCCTTGCCTCGGCCAGGGCGCGCAGCCACATAATTGCATCAACCACCAGGCAGGCAGCCGCACCGCCCAAAGCAAGCCACAACAATCCGTCAATTTTTCCAACAACCGCCAAAATAACCAGCATGGCCAAAGCAAACGCATGGGAAATAAAAACCATAAACCCACCCTTGTCGGAAAACGGATAATTGTGCCCGAGGCTGAAAAAAACAGCCTCCCAGAAAACCAAGCAGAACGATCATATTATCGTTTATCGGACAACACAAGCAGCACCAATAGCGCCAATCTTGAAAAAAATGTTACAGTTATGCGTCTGCCCAAAATTCGGAGGACAGCACGCGCGAGGTCAACGCAAGTGGATGTCATATTGACACCAGGGCTAATATTTATAATGATGCCGAGGTATTTTAATGAAAATTTTGATGCAGGTATTCTGCCGCAAACATAACTGGTTGTGGTTCCTGCACTCTAGGAGCGATTTCACCTTGCAATCGCTCCTAAGGCTGTGCGAGCAAACGCCCGCCTGTGAGGCGCGAGCGCATTTTACCCGCAGGGGTAAACGCCTGAACATGTGACGTAAAATTTTGCGAATACATTTCGCATCATTTAATTGCTCAAGAACGCAGCGACGCCTCCCCCCCAAGGCACCAGTCAGCGATGGATCATGCACCGCCAAGCGCCGCATGGTTTGATGTATTTTTCTTTGCCGGTTGCCGCGTACCGTTCTCAGCAACGTGAAGCGGCGTGCGCTGAACCATGATAGCGCACCCGGCTTTCTTGCCTGCCAGCATCGGCGCGCCCGATGAGCGCAGACACTGCACTCTGGCAGGGACTCAGGGAAACTGTTTGCCGTGGACGTGCACTTGCACAACGGCACCCCATTAAAACCAGAGCACCGTAGTTACTGATTGCGGGGCTTGGCTTTTATGGGTTTGGCAAACACCATTTTCCGGGTAGTTTTCTTCGGCGGCGCTGCTAATTGGCAACGGGGCGCCGTCTTCCGTAAATGCCATTCCAGGAGGAAACCATGGCGCTGAAGAAATCCATTTTGTCCGCTCTGGCGGCTCTGCTTCTGCTGACCTCTGTTCAGGGCGGTCAGGCGCAGGCAGAGGAACTCACCGGGACCTTGAAAAAAATCAAGGATACCGGCGTGATTGTTGTGGGTCACCGTGAATCTTCCGTGCCTTTTTCCTACTACGATCTTCAGCAGAACGTTATCGGCTACGCACAGGACTATTCCAACAAGGTCGTGGAAGCCGTTAAAAAACAGCTGAACATGCCCAACCTCCAGGTGCGTTTTGTGCCCATCACCTCGCAGAACCGCATTCCCCTGCTGCAAAACGGCACCTTTGATTTCGAGTGTGGCTCGACCACCAACAACCTGGAACGTCAGCAGCAGGTTGACTTCTCCAACACCTTTTTTATCATCGGCACCCGCCTGCTGGTCAACAAAGACTCCGGCATCAAGGACTTTGACGGCCTGAAGGGCAAGAACGTTGCCGTGACCTCCGGCACCACGTCTGAAAAGCTGCTGAACAAGATGAATGACGAGAAGGGCCTCGCCATCAACATCATCAGCGTAAAAGACCACGGCGATGCGTTCCGCACTGTGGAATCTGGCCGCGCTGTGGCCTTCTTTATGGATGACGCCCTGCTTGCCGGCGAACGCGCCAAGGCCAAAAAGCCCGCTGACTGGATCATCGTGGGAACCCCGCAGAGCTTTGAAGCCTACGGCTGCATGGTGCGCAAGGGCGACGCGCAGTTCAAGAAGCTTCTTGACGACGTGATTGCTGCGGAACAGAGCAACGGCAATGCCGAAAAGTCCTTTAACCGCTGGTTCATGCAGCCCATTCCGCCCAAGAACATGAACATGAATTTTGAAATGTCTGACGAAATGAAGGCTCTCTTCAAGGCCCCCAACGATAAGGCCCTGAACTGATTTTAGGCATGCCCGGGAGCTTCAGGCGCAAGCGGGCGCTCCCGGGCATGCGTTTAAGCCCGCTGCACCATGAGATACGTTTTTTACACAGGGATGGAACCAACGAATGCAGGCTAACTGGAACTGGGGCATTTTTTTTGAGCAGGCGCCGTTCGGAAACGTCACCTACTTTAGCTGGCTGGTGGACGGCTTTTTGACGACAGTGGCCCTGTCTGTCTGTGCCTGGATTCTGGCTTTTCTTCTGGGCTCTTTTTTCGGTATTCTCCGCACTCTGCCCAACAAGATTCTGAGCAACATTGGCGCAGCCTATGTGACCGTTTTTCGCAACATACCTCTTATCGTTCAGTTTTTCATATGGTACCTTGCAGCACCCGACCTGCTGCCCTACAAAGCAAGCGTATGGTTCAAGGCAGAACTGAACCCCAACATCCAGTTTTTTGTCATTTCCACCTGCGCGCTGGGTTTCTTTACCGGTGCGCGCGTCTGTGAGCAGGTCAGGTCTGGCATTCAGGCCCTCTCGCGCGGGCAACGCTACGCAGCCCTGGCCCTTGGCCTTACGCTGCCGCAAACCTATCGTCACGTTCTGTTGCCCAATGCCTACCGCATTATCATTCCGCCGTTGACCTCCGAAATGCTCAATATGGTCAAAAACACCGCAGTTGCTTCAACTGTGGGGCTTATCGAACTGACCGCGCAGGCCAACCGCCTTCTGGAATTTTCCGGCTACGCGTATGAATCGTTCATTGCGGTTACGCTTGCCTACGCCTTCCTGAATTTTGTGGTTATGCGTTCCATGAAACTGCTGGAGAACAAAATGCGTTTGCCCTCCATGAGCACAGGAGGCAAAAATGTTTAGCATAGACTGGAGCATCATCCAGCAGAGCCTGCCCCTGCTTGCGCAGGGGGCATTGGTAACGCTCAAGATCACCATTACCGCCATTGCCTTTGGCATGGTGATAGGCACATTGCTGGCAGTGGCGCGCATTTCTGTTTACGCGCCCATGCGCTGGCTCTCCGCCGCCTATGTGAACTGCTTCCGCTCCATCCCCCTTGTGATGGTGCTGCTGTGGTTCTACCTCATTGTGCCGCAGTTTTTGAGTTCGTTCTTCAATCTTTCGCCGCAAACAGACATCCGGCTTGTTTCCGCCATAGTGGCCTTTACCGCATTTGAGGCGGCCTACTATGCAGAAATTATCCGCGCGGGCATGCGTAGTGTTTCCAGCGGCCAGTACGCGGCATCCCTTGCGCTTGGCATGACCAAGTCGCAAACAATCACCTATGTCATCCTGCCGCAGGCATTCCGCGTCATGACGCCCCTGCTGCTGACCCAGGGCATGATTCTTTTTCAGGATACCGCCCTGGTGTACATCATCGGCCTTGCCGACTTTTTCCGCACCGCTTCCAACATTGGCAAAACAACAGGCTATGAAATTGATATGGTACTGATTGCAGGATCCGGCTACTTTGTGGTCTGCCTCTGCGTTTCAGCCACCGTAACCATGGTAAAAAAGAGACTCAATCAATGATTAATCCCACCGATGAAGCCATGATCATTCTGGAAAACGTATCCAAGTGGTACGGTGACTTCAATGTGCTGAGCCACTGTAGCACGCGCATACACAAGGGCGAGGTTGTTGTGGTATGCGGGCCTTCCGGTTCGGGAAAATCCACGCTGATCAAAACCGTGAACGGCCTTGAACCCGTGCAGTCTGGCAAAATTTTTGTGAACAACACAGAAGTGACCAGCAAAAAAACCAACCTTGCCCAGCTCCGCAGCCACGTTGGCATGGTTTTTCAGCATTTTGAGCTTTTTCCGCACCTGAACATCATCCATAACCTTGTTCTGGCTCAGGAAAAGGTGCTTAAGCGCAACCGCGAAGAATCGATGGAAAAGGCCCACATGCTGCTCAAGCGGGTCGGCCTTGAACAGCAGACGGAAAAGTATCCTTCACAGCTCTCCGGCGGGCAGCAGCAACGCGTTGCCATTGCCCGTGCCCTGTGCATGGATCCCGTGGCCATGCTTTTTGACGAACCGACCTCCGCACTCGACCCGGAAATGATTAACGAAGTGCTGGATGTCATGGTTGAGCTGGCCTACGAAGGCATGACCATGATGGTCGTTACCCATGAAATGGGTTTTGCCCGCAAGGTCGCCAACCGGGTTCTCTTTATGGAAAGCGGCCAGATTCTCGAAGACTCCCCCAAGGACAAGTTCTTCGACAATCCGGCAACCCAGCGCGCCAAGGACTTTTTGGCCAACATCATTCCGCACTAATACGCCGCCTCAGGGCGCTGTTAACGGCATAACCCCGGCCTGCTCCCAGTACATGTGGGAACAGGCCGGGGTTTCTTCTTGCTGCGTAGCCCACCGCAGCCATAACAGGATGCATATACACAATGGATTATCAGGTTGGCCTGCAAGTGATAACTGCCTGCGCTGCCAACGCATAAGGATAACGTGCCGCAGCGATGAGCATCAGGCTGCATTCGCTCCATCGCCTCTGAAGCAGGCAAAGTGGTTTGTGCGACTGCCTTAATATACTGTCAAAAATTCCTCTTCAGGGAGGGAAAAAATTTCCCTCCACGATTTTAATCTTGTAACTATATAAATTATAATAACTTTTTTTATTGGCACATGGATTGCATCTTGGCGAGTACAGCTTAGTAACCACCAGGAGGTGTCCCATGTCTTTGGTCATTAACCATAATATGATGGCCGACAATACGGCCAGAAATTTAAATGCGCATTACTCGGCACTGGGAAAATCCATGCAGCGCTTGTCGTCTGGCCTTCGCGTCAACAGCGCCGCTGATGATGCCGCGGGTCTGGCAATTCGAGAACTGCAACGCGCCGACATAACCACCCTGCATCAGGGCGCGCGCAACGCGAACGACGCTATCTCCATGATCCAGACCGCCGACGGCGCGCTTGGCATCATCGATGAAAAGCTCACGCGCATGAAGGAACTGGCGGAACAGGCAGCCACCGGCACCTATGACTCCACGCAGCGCCTGATGATCGAGTCCGAGTACCAGGCAATGGCTTCGGAAATTACCCGTATCGCCAATGCCACCGACTTCAACGGTATCCACCTGTTGAACGGCACATTGTCCTCTGACTCGCACGATGGCAGCGGCATGACGTCTTCCGGCAAGCTGAAGGTTCACTTTGGCACCGGCAACGATTCTGCCGAAGACTATTACTATATCACCATCGGCTGCACCACCGCATCTGCCCTTGGCGTTGGCAATCAGGCCTATGACACCGCCACCAACACATTGCGGGCGGGCGGCACGGTTTCCACGCAGCAGGCCGCGCAGCAGTCGCTTGAGGCCATTACGAAGGCCATTGTGTCCAAGGATAAAATCCGCGCGCACCTTGGCGCGGTGCAGAACCGCCTGGAAAATACGATTACCAACCTGAACACTCAGGCTGAAAATCTCCAGGCTGCTGAATCCCGAATTTCCGACGTGGACGTTGCGACAGAAATGACGTCCTTTGTCCGCAACCAGATTCTCACCCAGTCTGCGGTGGCCATGTTGTCGCAGGCCAACTCCTTGCCGCAGATGGCCATGAAGCTTATCGGCGGTTAGGCCATCATAAACTAGGCTGTGGTGGACCAAAGATGGGAGGCCCGGGGGCTGTGCCCCCGGGCCGGGACAATCCCGATTATGCCCGCATGCTTCGCGGCGGCATATTGGGGGATTTGTCAGTTCTTTTTTGGTATTGCAGTAGACTCAAGAACGGCAAGCGCCTGCTGGGCGGCATTTTGTTCCGCCTTTTTGCAGCTGCTGCCAGTGGCGGCAAATTCGGTTCCATCCGGCAGCCGCAAGGCTATCTCAAAAATTTTGGCATGCTCCGGCCCCTGGCTGCCCATGCGGGTGTAGAGCGGCGCTTCGCCAAAGCGCTGTTGCGAAGCTTCCTGAAGCCTCGTTTTATAGTCCTTGGGCATGGTCTTGCTTGCAGCCGTGGGCCAGCGGTCAGCAAAAAGCCGCGCTACCACGCCCTGGGCGGCAGCAAAACCGCCGTCCTCATACACGGCGGCAAGCACAGCCTCCAGCGCATCGCTCAACACGCCGTCGCGATTACGTCCCCCCTGGCTTTCTTCTCCTCTTCCCAGTTTCAGCAAGGCAACAAGCCCAATCTTTCGTGCCCGCTCCGCAAGGCTTACGGTGCTCACCAGATGCGCCCGCATCTTGGTCAGCTCGCCTTCGCGAGCATCAGGAAACCGCCGATATAACTGGGCGGAGACGCACAGTTCAAGCACGGCATCGCCTAAAAATTCAAGGCGTTCGTTATGGTTTTGCCCTGTGCCGCATTCATTGGCCCACGAGCTGTGCGTCAGGGCAAGATCCAGCAGCGCGGGCTTTGTAAAGACATACCCGAGCACTGTTTCCAGCACTTTGGCCGCTGCTGCGGGGTCTGTATTTGTGGGTGCGTCAAAATTCTGCATGCCCGTACTGTAGTCATTTCAAAACTGTTGGCAACATAAAATACCTTGACATGCGTTGCGCCAATGCCTAGGTAAAACCAACGACTACCGAGGAGTTGAGCATGGCTTATGATATCCGTTTGATGAAGCTGGTGACGGGCGAACTGATCATCGGCAAGTATGACGCCGACAAGGACTGCCTTAACGAGGTGGCCACCCTTCAGACTGTCCCCACCCAGCAGGGTGTGCAGATGATGCTGTTGCCCTACGGCTATCCCTTTGAACCTGATTTTACGGGCAGCATTGAGGGAAAAAATTTCCTCTACCGCTATGCCAACACCCCCAAGGAACTGCAGGACAAGTACATCGAAGCCTGCACCAATCTGACCGTGGCCGGCGGCCTCGGCAAGATGCAGTTCAGCTCCGAACCCTTTGGTGGTTCCGGCAGCGGCCTTATCAAGTAATTCAAGAAGAACTCTTGCAGCAAACCCCTTTGCGCCCGGCGGCTTTGCCGACTCTGACGGCGCAATACCCGAGAAACGGGGTTTGCCATCACTCTTGGGGCGGCGCAACACGCCGCCCTTTTTGCACCCTTCGCCTTTTCTCCAACCCACACAAGGATAGACATGCGCCCACTGCTGCCCCTATTGCCCAAACCCAGCCGCTATGCGGGCATTGAGGACAACGCCTGCCGTAAGAACCCCGAAGAAGTACGCCTGCGCGTGGCTCTGGCCTTTCCCGATACCTATGATGTGGGCATGTCCTACCTTGGACAAAAAATTCTTTACAATATCGTCAACAGCGAACCGCGCTGGTGGGCAGAGCGCGTCATGGCGCCTGAAAAGGAAGCCGCAGAAATTCTGCGCGCCCACAATACGCCGCTGGCCACGCTGGAATCAGACACGCCATTGGGCAACATGCACTGCCTGAGCTTTTCCATCACGCACGAGCTCTGCTACACCAATGTGCTCTATATGCTTGATCTGGCAGGCATCCCGCTGCGCACTGCAGACAGGCCGAAAAGCCTCACCCAATGCCCCCTGGTTATTGCTGGCGGCGGCGCGCTGCTGAGCGCGGAACCGCTGACCCCCTTTGTGGACATCATGGTGCTCGGCGACGGCGAGGAAAGCCTGCCGGACGTGCTGCGCATGCTTGAAAAAGCTCTGGATCAGGGCTGGACGCGCGATGAAATGCTGCTGCAATCGCGCACCATTCCCGGCGTGTACGTGCCGTCCCTTTTTCAGCAGGAATTTGACGCCGCAGGCGCGCCCATTTTCCCGCTCAAGCCACTGCGCGATGACTACCAGCGCCCCACCCGGCGCATTGTGGCCGACCTCAACAATGCGGCCTACCCCACGCGGCAGGTTGTGCCTGTGGGCGCTGTCCACAATCGCCTCTCGCTCGAAATCGCGCGCGGCTGCACACGCGGCTGCCGTTTTTGCCATGCGGGCATGGTTTACCGCCCCGTGCGCGAGCGCTCGCTTGACAATATCAATGAACTCCTGACCAAATGCCTGAACGAAACGGGCTTTGACGAAATTTCCTTCCTTTCTCTGAGCACGGGCGACTTTTCCGCCTTGAAGACCCTGAGCTTCGGCGTGCTTGACCGCTGCGCCCGCGAACAGATCAGCCTTTCCCTGCCCTCGCTTCGCGTTGGCTCCATTGATGACGAAATCATTGAACGCATGGCCGATCTGCGCCGCACTGGCGTGACTCTCGCCCCCGAGGCTGGCAGTCAGCGCCTGCGCGACGTTATCAACAAGGGCGTTACCGAAGAAGGCCTGCTGCTGCACGCGCAGAAACTGGTCGAACACGGCTGGCGGCTTGTAAAGCTCTACTTCATGATCGGCCTGCCCACAGAAACGGATGAAGACCTGTCGGCCATTGCGGATATCTGCCGCAAGGTTCGCGATGCCGCTGGCCGCGGCAACCCCCGCTTACAGGTGACAGCCGCCCTTTCACCCTTTGTGCCCAAGCCCTTCACGCCCTTCCAGTGGGTGCCGCAGATCGGGCAGGATGAAATCCAGCGCCGCGTCAATCTGGTGCGGACGCAGTTCAAGGGGCAGAAGTTCCTCAAGCTGCGCTGGCACGAACCCGCCATGAGTCACCTTGAAGGGGTCTTGTCGCGCGCAGACCGCCGTATGGCCGATGTGGTGGAAAAGGCCTACCGCAAGGGCGCTGTGTTTACGAGCTGGATGGAACATTTTTCTCTGCCGCCCTGGCTTGAAGCTCTTGAAGAGTGCGGTATCAGCGCGCAGGAATGCACCGGCCCGCGCGAACCCGGCGCAGCCCTGCCCTGGAGCCACCTTGAAGCTGGCATTTCCGAGGAATTTCTGCTGCGTGAACGCGAACGCGCCCTGACGGAAAAAATTACCGATGATTGCCGCTACGGCGCGTGCCGCCAGTGCGGCGCATGTGACACCAAGGCTGCCCCTTCGCGCATGCAGCACGCATCCGCCCCGGCGGACTCGGACGAACCCGGCCAGCCCCTGCACCGCAACAGGCTTATTTTGCCGCAGCGCGACCAAATGGCCCACGCGCCTACCCTGGACGAGGAAGGCCGCCTTGTCTGCCGTCCGCAAACCAGCCGCCCGCCCAAGATCACTGCGGAGCTGACCGTCAAGGCGGCCCAGTACCGCCTGTGGCACAGCAAGGCCGGGGGCAGCGCATATCTGAGCCAGCTTGAATTGCAGGCTGTGCTTGACCGCGCTTTGCGCAGGGCTGCCATGCCCCTGGCATTTTCGCAGGGCTTCCACCCCATGCCGTTGCTCTCCTTTGGCCGCGCGCTGCCTGTGGGCGTGGAAAGCCAGGCCGAGTGGTTTGCCCTTACCCTGCACAAAAATCTGCCGCCGGAAGAAGTCGCCGCGCGCCTGGCCCCCCTGCTGCCCCCCGGCATGAACGTGCTGCGGGTGGAGCCTGTGGAAAAAAGCCGCCGCACAGAACAGGCCGTTGCCGAAGCCTTTACCCTGCGCATGCCCACTCAGGAAGAAACCGCAGCGGCAGCCCGCTGCTTTGCCGAATTTGCCGAGATGTCCGAGCGCATGTTCACGCGCGATACCAAGAAAGGCCCGCGCACGGCAGATATCCGACTGATGTTGCGCGACTGGTCAACAAAGACCAGTGAAGCGAGCCAGGTGGAGGCCGTGACATTTGTGGCAGACTGGAGTAACGGATACCTGTCTCCTCTGGTTTTCTGCATGGCAGTGCTTGAAACCCTGGGAGCATCCGAAATTCTGCGCCAGCGCATAGGCTTGCTTAAAACAGCGCAGATATTTGCGGACGGTCAATCCTATCCAGAGTAACCATATGCCGCATACGACACCAGCCTGGTTCTTTTTTGGCGATTCGCTGACGCAAGGCGTTAACGATTGTCTCATGCCGGGCGGGTGGGTAAGCAGGCTGGCAGTGCTTGCACACAAAACGGGCCTTTGCCCCATACCGCGCGCCACGTTTTATAATCTGGGCGCGCGGCGGCACGGCACGGCTGACGTTGCCGCACGCTGGCGGCAGGAGCTGGAAAACAGGCTTATACCCGGTATGAAGCCGCACCTTGTTTTTTGCGTGGGCGTGGTGGATATGGCTGCCCCAGGCGGCGGCCAGCCCGCAGACCCGGCATCGATGGCAGCATTGCTGCACCCCGTGCTGGAAGAAACGGCGGCAACCGCCCCCACTCTGGTGATCAGCCCGCCGCCCGTTGCGGCAGCGGAAGCGAACGCCCGCATCGCACAACTGTGCAAACTGCAACAAATGCTGTGCGACCAGCGCGGCATTCCTTTTGCGCAGGTGCATGAGCTTTTGATAACCAATTCCGTCTATATGGACGATCTGAGCGATGGGCTGCACCCCGGATCACAGGGTTGCGCCCAGATGGCGCAAACGCTGCTGGCGCAGCAATGCGTTAGAGAATTCATGCGCGCCGCGCAGTAGGAGAACACAATGGGTTCATGTATTCCCTTTATTGACGAACAGCCTTTTGCAGAACGTGTCAAAACAATGGCGGATGACGAACTGCTTGAAATCTGGGAAGAAACCCAGCAGCTTGAAAGCATGTTGTGTAATGCCTTGCACACAGATCTTGCCCTGGCTCCTGATTATGAAAAGGTCATTGTGGAAGAGCTGTTTCTGCGGTCGAGCCGCCGGGTACGGCAGCAGCCGCTGGGTAAATAATTCTCTTTTTTTCTGTTGATACGGCTCCTGCACGCGATTGCAGGGGCCGTTTTTTCATTGCAGCGTTTGCCTTGCAGTGCAGGTTGCCTGCGGCGGCAAAATGCGCCAATCAGTCAGCCATCACAAGACAAAAGGCTTGCGCACTTTCAGCGGCTGGCGCTGGTGCGTCACCGCTTCTCCCCCTCTTTTCCCAGTTCACCGCAAGATCAAATGCAGTGTTTGGCTATGGTCAACAGTTAAAAACAGGCCGGGCATAGCCCGGCCTGTTTTTAATACCCTTTCGGCACTGTTGTCATAATCTGCTGACACAGCACCCAGGCAGCCATGATATACGTGGCTACTCTACGGATGCCGGGCTCTGCGGGCGCAGTCAGAGAAATCGGTGCAGGCACTCTCCACACGTTACTCTGCTGGCAATGCAGCGCCAGATGCCGGGCTACGGGCTAGACGGACGTCAACATCTCCAGATCGTCGCTAGAAAGCAGCTTATCAAGATCAAGCATGATAAGCAGGCGATCCTGCAACTTGCCCACTCCGCTGATGTAGTCCGAGTCCACCCCGGCCACAACTGGCGGCGGCGGTTCCACCGTGCTTGCGGGTATGCGCAACACCTCGGAGACGGCATCGACAACAAAGCCCACAATGATGTTGTTGATTTCAATGACAATAATCCGCGTGTTTTTGTCATGTCCCTTGGGGGCAAGACCAAAACGCCGACGCAGGTCAATGATGGGGATCACCTTGCCGCGCAGATTGATGACGCCTTCCACAAATTCCGGAGCACGGGGCACCTTGGTGATTTCCATGGTGCGGATGATCTCCTGAACTTTCAGGATGTTCACCCCGAACTCTTCTTCACCGATGCTGAACGTCACCAGTTGCAGAAGTTCGTCTTCCTGTTTTTTTTGACTCAGATCCATGTCTGCTCCCTTGTCGCAAGTAGGCCGCAGTCGTGTGCAGAAAAATTACATGAGGGGCAACCCTTGGGCCGTGAACCTCTTTTCCATTTCAAGCACTGCTGTATGGTCACACATTAGACAATATCGGCAGGGCAGTAAAGAACCATAGGGCAATCTACGAAAAAGGCCATTATTTTTCATAAGTTTCACTCAGGGCCTGCTCAAGTGTCCGGGCGCTATACACATCGCGCAGCACAAGAGGCTGCCCGGCTTCATCCCCGGCGGGGAAAATGGCTGTAAGCGGAATACTTTTGCTGCCCAGGGCGTCAAGCAATCGAACCGCATAGGCATTGGCGTTGGTCAGATCCACGCGTACGAGTTCCATGCCGTACCGGGCCTGAAGCTTGCGCATGCGTTCGTCCGTCAGCACTGTGGCTTCCATAAATTTGCAGTTGGGGCACCAGTTGGCGGTAAATTCAAGCAGCATGGGCTTTTTGCCAAGGTTGGCCTCAAAAGCCTCCGGCGTGAATTGCCGCCATTGGGGCAGGGGCGCAACTGGGCGCAGTACCCAGAAAACAGACGCCACCAGCAGACCCACGCCCAGCACGCCCATGATCTTGCGCCTCAGGGGCGGCGCGGTTATGCCGCAATACTGCCCCCACAGCCAGGCGCAGAGCGAAAGCACCAGCAGCACGGTGAGCACCTGCATGTGCCGCTCAACAGGCAGCACAGAAAGCAGGTAAAGGGCCGTGCCCATGAGCATAAAGCCCACTATGCGCTCAAAAACGTGCATCCAGGCGCCGGGTTTTGGCAAAATACGCGCCAGATCTGGCCAGATGCAAAACAGGATGTACGGCAGGGCCATGCCCAGACCCACAGCCCAAAAAACCACAACAACAATGATGAGCGGCTGGGTAAAAGCCCAGCCCAGCACGCCGCCCAGCAGCGGGCCGCTGCACGGCGTAGCCAGAAAGGTCGAAACAAGGCCCGTAAAATATGCCTGCAAACAGGGATTTTTGCTGTTGGCCCCGGTCTTGAGGTCAATAACCGGCAGGCTGAACACGCCAAGGGTAGACAGCCCCATCAAAAAGACCACCAGCAGCATGACCATGAGCACAGCCTGATTTTGATAAAGCTGCCCCCACATAAGGTCTGCAAGCCCCAGCACAAGAGCCAGTGCGCTGAACAGCGTCATGACCCCTGCGGCAAAGCAGAGGTTGTGCTGCCGAAATCGCTTGAGCCCTGCGGCATCACGCCCGCCAACCATGAGAAGCCCGCTCACCTTGAAGGTGAGCACTGGCAGCACGCAGGGCATGGCGTTGAGCAGCAGGCCCGCGAGTATGCCAAACAGCAGGGCCTTGCCCAGGCCGGAAATTTCCATGGAATCATCAAGAAAACGCGGCGAAAGGCGCACGTCAAAACCATCCGGCGGCGGCAGCTTTTCCATGCCTTCCTCGACCCATCCACCAGTGGTGGCCTGCGCGGACTCCCTGGCCCACGCGTCCCCCGCCGCATCATCGTTGCCGTCCTCTTCCGCCTGGGGTGCTGGCGGCGGCGCAGGCGTGCGACGTTGCAATTCCTGCCACTGTATGCGCCAGGGCATGCCGCTGATGGGCGCTGATTCACGCGCAACCACGCCCGTCACTTGTTCATTGACGGGCATGCACTTGCGGCTGGAGCATAACAGCATGCTCAAATCAGCCACAAAGGGCTTTCCTGCGGCATCGGACGGCAAGGGGATGTAGAAGGTCACGTTGCCTTCGTACACGTTCACGGTAGCCGCTGGATCGTAATAATCGCGCTGGACTGCTCCATCGGGGTAATACACGGGCAAGGCCCGGCCCCCTGCTACAGAAAAAGCCACAGTAGTGGGTCTGCCCGCCTCGCCCGGTTCGTGCCCGTAGGCGTGAAATTCCGCAGGGATAACAATATGCAGCGCAGCAATCAGGTTTTGCCCGTCGCGGGCAGTTTCAAGCCTTGGTTGCAGATCCTCGGCCCGCGCCCCAAAACTCATAAAAACAGCGGCGCACAGCACCACGAGGCTTGCGCACAGCACTCGCCAGACCAGGGCAAGCGGCATGGCGGAAGCTACGGCCAGTTTGTCATATTTCAATGCATTGTCTCTTTTTAGCTGATTTTTTTCAAATTGCTTGACAGGCAGGGCCGCATGAGCGTAAACACCTTTTCACGCAATGCGGGTCATTAGCTCAATTGGTAGAGCAGCTGACTCTTAATCAGTTGGTTCGGGGTTCGAGTCCCTGATGGCCCACCAGAAAATTCAGGTTCGCGGTTCAACCGCGAACCTTTTTTTGTTGTTGCATTATGTTTTTTCATGGCGTTCACCTGTTGCAAGACAATAGCCGCTCCTCGAAGGCAAGTCTAGACAAGCGCTTTCCGGCTACGTCACTTGTGAAAACCGCAGCTTACGGCCTTCCTTGTTCGCATTTGACCGCTCCCGCCCTTTGCCAGCCCATCACAGGCCGATTCTGCCCCTTCTGCTGCCAATTTTTCTTAACAGTCTTGCATGGATAAATATTACCAACCGCACATCGGCCCTGAAGCCAGACAGGCAGTCACAGCCGCAATGCCGCGATTACGGATTTTCTCCCAGCACGCCACAAGCCACGATTTCATATTTCTGCTTGTGCCAAAAAAAATTTTCAACACCTTGCCATACGCTGCCCAACTTGCTTGGCTGGCAGCGGCAGGAATCCCTTGCCCCCCAAGGTACACACCACAAAAAACAAGGCCCGCTTATCATGCCATCCCCAAAGGGACGCGCACGCCAAGCGGGCCTTTACAGCCTGAAAACGCGGCTACAGCGTTATTTGCTCATGCTGGGAGGCAGATGCTTGCTCTGCTTTTTCAGCCTGTAGCCCAGCCATACAAAGGCAATCCAGATGGGGGCAAGCATTACCGCAAGGCTTTCACCAATGATCACAAGCACTGCGAGCACCATGGCCATGACCAGCAGGCACAGATAGTTGGTGAAAGGATGCCAAAGGGACTTGAAATGAATGACTTCGCCAGCCCGAACCATGGCAGCGCGGAACTTGAGGTGCGTCAGGCTGATCATGGCCCAGTTAATGACCAGAGCGGCAACAACAAGCGACATGAGCAGGCCAAGGGCCTTGCCGGGCATGGCGTAGTTGATGATGACGCAGATCAGCGTGGCTAGAGACGAAATCAGCAGGGCGTACACCGGCACGCCGCGAGCGCTGACCGTACCGAAGGCCTTGGGGGCGTTGCCCTGAAGCGCCAGGCCAAACAGCATGCGGCTGTTGCAGTAAACGCAGCCATTGTAGACGGAAAGGGCCGCTGTGAGCACCACAAAGTTCAGCACATGCGCGGCAAAAGGAATGCCGATGAGGTCAAAAATCTGCACAAAGGGGCTGGCTACCATGGCCTGGGCCCAGTGGCTCTTGTCCACGGGTGCGCCAAGCTGGCTCCAGGGGTGCAGGGTCAGCAGCACAAGCAGCGCGCCAATGTAAAAAATAAGAATGCGGTAGATGATCTGGTTCACAGCCTTGGGGATGGTCACACGCGGATTGTCGGTTTCCGCAGCGGCAATGCCCACAAGCTCCAGCCCGCCGAACGAAAAGGCCACAACCGCCAGTGCGGTAAACACGCCTTCCCATCCATGCGGCAAAAAGCCGCCGTGGGTCCACAGGTTGCTCACCGCCGCGTCAGGGCCAGCATGGCCGCTGAACAACAAAAAAGACCCCAGCAGAATCATGGAGACAATGGCCACAATCTTGATGGAGGCAAACCAGAATTCCATTTCGCCAAAAAGGCTCACATGGCAAAGGTTTACGCCGGTGATCAGCAGGAAGAAAAAGGCCGTGGTCTGCCATGGCTGGATGCTGGGAAACCAGTATTGCACATATACGGCAACAGCCGACAGCTCGGACATGCCCACCAGAACATACAGAATCCAGTAGTTCCAGCCAGAAAGCAGACCGGGAAAATCGCCCCAGTACTTGTGGGCAAGGTTGCTGAAAGATCCGGCAACGGGTTCCTGCGCCATCATTTCGCCAAGCTGGCGCATGATCATGAAGGCAATGAAGCCGCCAAGCGCGTAGCTGATCAGAACAGCGGGGCCAGCCATCTGGATGGTGCCAGCCGAACCAAGGAACAAGCCGGTGCCAATGGCTCCGCCCAGGGCAATGAGCTGTACATGCCTGTTTTTTAAGGCTCTCTTCAATTCTGGTTTTTCGTTTTTCATTTGCAGCAATTTGGCTATGCGGCCACTCCCCGCCAGAGTCGCCCTGTTGCACAAAATCCGGTATGCGGCCGGCCAATCCTCTTGTCGCCAAAAACGAAAGGCGGCTTCCACAACAAAACCGGCCTTTCGCGCACATTCGCCTTTTGTCCGGTCAGCAGCAGACGGCTGACCCAACATTCTGCAGGCCGCAATACAGCCCGCCGCAGCTATTGGCACCGCGGTGGGCAAACCGCTTATGCGGCCCTGCGCCTGGCACAATAACAAAACGCCGCTCGAAAACAAGCGGCGTTTTGCGTCAGAACAGTTATTTGGGCTGCTCTGCGGGGGTGCCCGTACCGGAACCGCCCTGCTCAGACACATCCCTGGCGTCAACGATCCTCACGCCAAACTCGGCCACGCCTTCGGGCGGCGCGTAAAACAGCACCATAAACGGCACTTCGCCGCCGCGCGGCACATTGGTGTTGTTGGTGAGAATCTCAACCTTGTTGTTGAGGAAGGATTCCATTTCCTTCTCGCTCAGCACCTGGAGCTGAAAAAGTGAAAGCTGCACGCCGCCAAGCTGTTTTTTGACAGCCAGGGCTTTCTTGTCCTTGTCGTAGATGGCGGCTTCAATGGTAATGAGTTCCTTTGGCTGCGGGAATTCGTTAACCACCCTGCCCTCTATCACAAAAACCTTGCCCACCTTTTCATTATCAACATAATACTGCCGCACGTTGCGCATGGTCAGCAGCTCAACCTGCTTGGCAATTTCCTGCTCATTGGGCTGCTTGGCAGCGCTCTTGAGCGAGTAATAATACCAGCCGCCGCCTGCGCAGGCCAGCACCAGCACAAAAATCAGCGCCAGTTTGACCAGTGGCAGCTTCTTTTTGATGGGCATTTCCGGCAGCGGCCCCTGTTCGGCCAGGGGGACTTCCGGCTCATAGGTGAAAACCGTCTTGCAGACCGAGCAACGCAGCTTGACGCCCGGCTTGGCAAGCTGATCCGGCAAATTGAAGCGGCTACCGCAATTAGGACACTTTATTTCCATGCCATTACTCCAAAACCTACCGGCTGCCGGAGCCGGGAAAAGCCTATTCGGGAATAACTTCAAACACGCCGGGCAACATACGGTAATGCTCGGCGTAGTCCAGGCCATAGCCCACAATGAACCCCTGGTTCAGCTTGAAGCCCGCAAAATCGACCTTAACGTCAACTTCCCGGCGTTCATCCTTGTCCACCAGTGCAGCCAGGCGCAGACTGCGCGCCTTGCGCGCCGCAAACTGCCCGAGCAGAAAACGCATGCTGTGCCCGCTGTCCACGATATCTTCAACAATCAGCACATGCTTGCCGCAAATGTCAATCTCAACATCCTTGCTGAAGATCACATGCTTGGAGCTGGAAGACCCTTTGCCATAACTGGACAAACGGACAAAATCCAGTTCCAGATTTTTGTTATGCAAAAATCGAACCAGATCACTAAAAAACATAAAGCCACCCTTGAGCACACACACTGCCACCATCGGCTCATCACCGTACTCGGCGTTGATCTCTGCGGCCAGTTCCTGGATCCGGGCTGCAATCTGTTCCGGCGTGAATACCGGTTTCAGTTCTTTTACCTTGATGTCGTTAGCCTTGGACATGCACCTCTCCTACGTCCTTTGCAGCGGAATCCAGTTCAAAATAAACGGCTGTTTCGTCGCAGTTGGGGTACTTGGCGCAGTGCACGCAGTCGGCCCAGATTTTTTGCGGCAAAACATTCTTGTCCACAACCCTGAAACCCAGGCGGGCGAAAAACGCCTCCTGGTATGTAAGCGCAAACACTTTCTGAATATGCAGGTCGCGGCATTCGCTAAGGCAGGCGTTGACAAGCTCCCGGCCCGTTCCCAGGCGGCGGGCGTCTTCACGCACCACAAGCGAGCATATTTCGGCCAGATCTTCCCACACCGGGGCAAGGGCGCAGCAGCCCACTATCTCGCCAGCAGTATTCTCCGCAACCATGAAATTGCGCACATGCCCATAAAGATGGATCAGCGCGCGGGGCAGCAAAAGCCCTTTCTGGGCGCATTGCAGCAAAAGCCCATGCATGGACTTTACATCGTCCATGTGGGCTTTGCGCACCACAAGGGTATTTTCCATTATTTCTGTTCCAGCAACTTTTTAAAGACCATCTCTACCATTTCGGCGTCCGCCATGCCGGGTTCAGACAGAATGAGCTGGCCATCCTTGCTGTAGAAGGCATTGTGAGGAATCTGCGAAATCTTGAACGCCCGCGCCACATCGCGGTCAGCGACAAAGACGGGGTATGTCATCTTCATCTTTTCCACAAAGGGGGGCACAACCTTGGAGTCTTCATCAAGGGAGATGCTCACGATAAGCACGTCTTTTTCCGCGTACTTTTTGCGAACGTTCACAAGCTCGGGGATTTCAACGCGGCACGGAGGGCACCATGTGGCGAAGAAATTGAGCATGATGACCTTGCCCTTGTTTTTGGCAAGCATATCCGTCAGCCCGGCCAAATTCAGGGTAGGAACCGATGACGAGGCCGCCAGCGCCGAGCACGGCAAAGCCAGACACAGCAGTAAGGCCAGGATGAGTTTCTTCATAGTTTACCCGAAGTTTTGAATGAGGAGCAAAGGCCGCGCCGGGGCGCGGCTAAACAAACTGCTTGGCGGCCTTTACCGCACCTACGGCGTCAGCGCAATACGCATCTGCCCCGATGGCATCGGCAAAAGCCTGCGTAACGGCAGCCCCGCCCACCAGAACCTTGATGGGCAAAGCGCGCTCCCTGACGATTTTGATGGTGTCTTCCATGCGAACCATGGTGGTGGTCATCAATGCCGACAAGCCGATGATACGCGCGTTGTGCTTGAGTGCGCAAGCAACAATGGCCTCTGCCGGAACGTCCTTGCCCGCGTCCACCACGTCAAAACCGTGGTTGCCGAGCAGCAGCGAAACAATATTTTTGCCAATGTCGTGGATATCGCCTTCTACCGTGGCCATCACCACAACAGGGCGCGTTTCCGGGCCGCGCCCGGCCTCCAGCAAAGGCTTGAGATACGCAAAAGCGGTCTGCATGGTTTCTGCCGCGCGGATGAGCTGGGGCAAAAAGTATTCCCGCCGTTCATAGCGCGCGCCCACTTCCGTAATAGCTGGAATGAGCGTTTCCTGCACAAGGGTAAAGGGGTCGGCACCCGCGTCAAGCTCTGCCGTAAGCAGAGTCAGCACATTTTCCTTGTCGCCGTTGAGCACGGCTTCGGCAAGGGTTTTGGCCGCCGCCCCGCCGCCCTGACGCACCTGTATGGTGCCTTCGCCGGGTTTCCAGCCGGAATAGGAGGCTATAAACGAGGATGCGTGGGCATCGTGGTTGCACAGCACCTTGAGCGCGTCTGCCGCCTCGCGCAGGCGCTGGGCAGAGGGGTTGGCGATGCACGAGGTAAGCCCCGCGCCCGCCGCCAGGGAGAGAAACGTGGAATTGAGCAGTTCGCGCGCGGGCAGACCAAAAGAAAGATTTGAAAGGCCAAGCGTTGTGGGCAGGCCGTTGGCAGCGCACCAGCGCGTCATTTCCAGGCACTGGAGGGCGCTGTCCGCGCTGGAGGATACAGCCAGCGCCAGAATGTCCACCATCATCAGCCGCCGCGAAATACCCATGCCCTCGGCCTTTTCGATCAGGCTCTCCACCGTGCTGATGCGCTCTGCGGCTTTTTCCGGCAGATGCGCCCCCTGCAGGGGCAGCAGAATAAAGGGCGCGCCGAAATCGCGGCACAAGGGGCCGAGCGCTTCCATGCGCCCAGCCTCGCCGCTGATGGAATTCACCAGAAACGAACCGGGGCAGTACGGCAAGGCGTTGGCAATGGCATCCGCATTGGAAGAATCTATGGAGAGCGGCAGGGGCAGCCGCCCCACAAGGCGCTGCACCAGTTCGGGCAAAAGCTGGGTTTCGTCCACCAGGGGCGCGCCCACGTTAACATCAAGCACCGTGGCCCCGGCATCTACCTGAGCATCGGCCAGTTGCATGGCAACGTCAAAGGCTCCGGCCTGAAGCTCCTGCGTGAGGGCCTTTTTGCCTGTGGGGTTGATGCGTTCGCCAATGATGGTCAGGGGCTGGCCCACAGCGATGCGCACCATCTGGGAGCGGTTGGTCAGGCAGATGCCCTTGCGGGATACCGTAGGCGGCGTGACGCTGTCCATGCCGCGCAGGGCCTGCGCAAGCGCCGCCAGATGAGCGGGCGTGGTGCCGCAGCAGCCGCCAAGTATGCGCGCGCCAAGCTGGGCAAAGGGGGCGGTTTTTTGCGCAAAATCTTCCGGCCCCAGAGGGAATACGGTTTCATTGCCGCGCAGTTCGGGCAAACCGGCATTGGGTTCGGCCATGACCGGGCATTCGCATACGCCAAGCAGTTCCTGCACCACTGGCAGCATCTGGTCCGGGCCGAGGCTACAGTTGGTGCCGACCACATCCACGCCCATGTTCTGCATGGTTTCGGCAAAAATCGCGGGGGTGGAGCCGGTAAGGCTCACGCCCTGTTCAAAGGTCATGGAAACCATGACGGGCAGGTCGCATTCCTGCCGGGCAGCCGCCACGGCAGCTCTGGCTTCGGCAAGGTCGAACTGTGTTTCAATAAATATGAGGTCGGCCCCGCCCGCCACAAGCCCGCGAATCTGATTGGCAAAGGCCGCGATAAGATCGCGCGGTTCCACCGGGCCGAGGGGCTTGGCAAAATGACCGGTGGGGCCCACATTGCCCGCCACAAAGACAGGGCGGCCAGCCTGTGCGGCGGCTTCCTTGGCAATTTCGACCATGCGCCGGTTGAACGAAAAAACGTCCAGACTTTTTGGCAGCTTGTAAATATTGCCGCCAAAGGTGCACGATGTCAGCAGATCAACGCCCGCGTCCAGATAGGCCTTGTGAATGCCGCGCAGGGTGTCGGGGTTTGCCATGCAAAATTCTTCGGGAGTCGCGCCAGCGGGCATGCCCGAGGCCTGAAGCATGGTACCCATGGCACCGTCGAGCAAAAGAGGCCTGCCAAGGCCGAGGGCTTGTCGAAATGTCATCGTCGTCTCGCTCTGTTCCCAGCACAGTCGCCGCAAGCCAAAGAGCACCTTTGCCTTCCGCCTGCAATACCTGTATGCTGGGGCTTCCGTTGTTTGAGGCCGCTGATTCCGTAAGGATTTTGCGAACCGGAACATGCGGGCCGCACCGGGGCTGAACGCCGCCGGGGCCGCAAAACCGCGCCGCGCATTAAACCCGGCAGGCCTTTTACTACTGAAAAACACTGAAAAGAACAAACCAAAACTATAGCATTAAACATTGCGGCCCGTTACAGGCAGCGATGCTCAGACATAAATATCATGAAAAAAGATAGTCCGATAGCTCCCAAAAACCCGCGCAGCGCGCAAAAAGCGGAAGAAACCGAAATTTCCTCGCCTGAGGTGGAAATTCTGGATGCTCCCCCTTTGCGCAAGCGGGCAGCCCCTGCCGGGGGTGGCACCCGTGGCGCTGCCGCCAAGGCGCGCTCCCGCTCGACCGAAGGCAAGGCCGCCAAGCAGAGCATCCTTGATGTGGACGGCTCCGCTGTGCACGAGGTTCCAGCAGATTCCGTATCTGACGATCAGAACGATGACGACGCGCTTGCTGATTCCGCGGAAGATGTGGACGTTGAGCTGGACGCCAGCGATCACGGCCTCGACCCCCTTGTTCTTGATGACGACCATGAGGGCCTGCCTGCGCCGTCCACAACGCGTTTGCCCGCAGTTGGCCCGCGCGACAGCCTGCACCTTTACCTGCGCGAAGTAAGCCGCTTCCCCCTGCTCAAGCCGGATGAAGAACACGAGCTTGCCCTGCGTGTGCGCGATCACAACGATGCAGACGCGGCCTTTCGGCTTGTTTCATCGCATCTGCGGCTTGTGGTGCGCATTGCCATGGACTTTCAGCGCAGATGGATGCAGAACGTGCTCGACCTTGTGCAGGAGGGCAACGTGGGTCTCATGCGTGCGGTCAACAAGTTTGACCCCGACAAGGGCATCAAGTTTTCGTACTACGCGTCGTTCTGGATCAAGGCCTACATACTCAAGTTCATCATGGACAACTGGCGCATGGTCAAGATCGGCACCACCCAGGTGCAGCGCAAGCTGTTCTACAATCTGAACCGCGAGCGTCAAAAGCTGATCATGCAGGGCTTTGACCCGGATGCGGCCATGCTTTCCGAGCGCCTCGGCGTTACGGAAGACCAGATTAACGAAATGGATCAGCGCCTTGCCTCCACCGATATGTCGCTGAATGTGCCCGTGGGCGAGGATGCCGGCGGCGCAACACGCATGGACTTTTTGCCCGCGCTCGGCCCCGGCATTGAAGACAGCCTTGCCAGCGACGAAATCGCCGGGCTTGTGCGCAGCAAGCTCAAAACCATACTGCCCAAACTGAACGAAAAAGAGCTGTATATTCTGCAAAACCGCCTGCTCACGGATGAGCCTGTAACCTTGCGCGAGATAGGCGAACGGTATAACGTCACGCGGGAACGAGTCCGCCAGCTTGAAGCGCGGTTGCTGGAAAAGATCCGGCAGCATCTGGCTGTGGATATCAAAGACTTTTCAGACACATGGATACAATCCTGATATGAAACGTAACCACGTTGCGCTGCTATGCGCCCTGGCACTGACTGCCGCCACTTCCTTTTCCTTGCTGGGATGCGGCGGCTGTTCCGGCGCCAGGCACCAGACTGCTGAAAAATCGGACACGTCCGCTGCAGAATCTGCCGCGCCTTCTGCCACAGCAAAGGCCCAGCAGCACGACCTCAAGGGCGTATCGCTGCGCCCGGTTGAAGCAGAGCTTTCGCCCAATGCGCTCAACACTTACGCCTTTCTTGTTTTTGCGCAGGCCATGAACAATGAGGACGACAACGCCCTTGCCGCCGCTTCTCCGCTGCTGGCCAAGGCGCACATGCCCGTCAACATCTGGCTTGAAGGCGGCGTGTGGCTGCTCAGCCGCAAGTCGCCCCATACAGCTATGGTCATGGAGCAGGCCCTGAGCGTCTGGCCCGATGATATTTCGCTCAATCTGCTCTATGCCGAAGCCCTCATGGAAAAAGGTTCGCCCGAGCTTGGCGTCAAGCTCATGCGCGAATATCTTAAAAAGCATCCCGAATCTGTGGATGCCCGCATGGAGCTGGCCCTGCTGCTGGTTAAAACCAAGCCGTATCCCGAAGCCGAAAAGCTGCTCAACAGCGTTACGGGCAAGCAGCGCACCCCGCTGGTGGATTATTACCACGCCCGGGCGCTCATTGGCATGGACAGACCCAACGAGGCCGTGGCCTACCTGCAGCGCGCCATCAAGGATACGCCCGATTTTGTGGAGGCCCTGGCGGAACTGGCCTTCATCTACGAGCAGAAGCCCGACCTCAAGGCCGCGCGCGGCGTTTACGAAAAGCTGCTCAAACTCAATTTTTCGTCGCAGGACGTTCTGCTGAGGCTCATCAATATCTCTCTGCGCATGGGCCAGCCCGAACGGGCGCTCAAGTATATGCAGCAGGGGCCGGACAGTACGCCCTTCAAGCTGACTGTCGCCAGCATGTTTATGGATTCACGCCACTTTTTGCAGGCGGAAAGCCTGCTCAAGCAGATAGTGGCCCAGGGCGATGCGCCCCACGATGTGTACCTGCTGCTTGCCGAGCTGGCATATGACCAGCGCCGCGATCTGGACATGGCCTTCTCCTGGCTGGATAAAATCCCGGCTTCCAGCAAGGCTGCCGTGCGGGGCGTGCTGCTGCGCATCCAGTTGCTGGCAGAGGCTGGCCGTGATGCCGAGGCCCTTGACGCCGTGCGCAAGGCCACAAGCGCCAATCCCGACTCCTCCGAGCTTGTGGAGGTCGAGGTGCGCCTGCTGGCGCGGCAAAAGCAGATGAAGCAGGCCCTGGACGTTGCCCAGAGCGCCATAAAGCGCTGGCCCAACAATGCGGAAATGTTCTTTCTGCTCGGCTCTCTTCAGGATGAAACCGGCGACAAAAAAGCCGCTTTCAAAACCATGGAGAAACTCCTGGCCCTGCATCCGGACAATTATCAGGCCCTCAATTACGTGGGCTACACCCTGGCCGAGGAAGACCGCGACCTTGACCGCGCCCTGACGCTTCTTGTGCGGGCCAACGATCTGGCTCCCAACCAGTCCTACATTGTAGATTCGCTGGCCTGGGCCTATTTCAAGGCTGGAAAACTCGATGACGCCCTGAAGGAAATCCGCCGCGCCGTTACGCTGGACGAGCATACGGATGCCTCCATATGGGAGCACTATGGCGATATCGCCGCGCGGGCTGGCCTTAAGGACGAAGCCCGCACCGCCTATCAAAAGGCCATGGAACTCAAACCCGACAATGCGGAAGCATTGCGGCAGCGGCTTTCACATCTATGAAAAAACTAGTTATTTTTTGTTGTCTGGCGCTGCTGTGCGCCTGCGCCCGTCAGCCCGTGCTGGAAACCTCGCCCGAAAACCGCGCCGTGCTTGAACAGCGCTGGCAAAAGTTTGCGGCTGTCAGCTCTGCCGACAAGTCTGAACCCTATCGCCTGCAACTGAGCCTGCGCTTTGGCACAGAGGGCGATACGCGGCGCGTCACGGCCCTGTTCTGGGGCAACAGCCAGCGCCAGTTGCGACTGGACGTTATGGCGGGCGTGGGCACCACGGTTGCCAAGATACTTGAAGACGGCCAGCATTTTCTTGTGTACAGCCCCAGCGAAAACAAGGCCTACTTCTATCAGGGCGCTACCAAGCCCCTGCTTCAGGTGGGCGTACCGGTTCCCTTCAACCTCGTGCATCTGGCCGACCTGCTCAATGGCCGGTACACGGCGGTATTTGGCAACCAGTTTGACAAAACCGCCTTTTCCGCCGACGGCAAGGCCCTGTACGACCTTCAGGGCCAGCCCGGAGGCCGCCTGATCATCAACGAGCAGGGGCTGCCCGTGGAATGGCAGGAACAGGCCAACGGCAAGGGCTGGAGCATGGAAATCCTGTATTCGGATGATCCCAAGCCGCTGCCCCGCCGTCTGAACCTTGCTCACAGCAACGGCAAACGCGCCATTGTGCTTATCAAGGAAAGAGAAAAGGTTTCCCAGCCCTTTACAAAAGAGCAGATGGCCTTAACCCTTCCTGATGACGCACCCCTGCTGCCGCTCGCCAAGTTCAAGCAGCAGCAGTAGTTTGGGCCTGACGGGCTGCGCCTGACGGCTGCGGCCCGGTATCGGGGCAACCCGCCTTAACCGCCACTACAGAAGTGTTAAATGCTCTAGCGGTGCGTCCGGCCAGTCCGGGCGCACCGTGCGTACCTTTGCAGGAGTATACATGCAGACCATTCACATTGCCTCAGACCACGCTGGCTATGCGCTGAAAGAACTCCTTGTCCAGTTTCTTGCCCAGAAGGGCATCAACGTGGTGGACGACGGCACCCACTCCACCGAAAGCTGCGACTACCCCGTGCTGGCGCACAAGCTTTGCGCCGCTGTGGAAAAGGAGCAGGGAACAGGCATTCTCATTTGCGGTACAGGCATAGGCATTTCCATTGCCGCCAACCGCCACTCCGGCATCCGCGCGGCCCTGTGCGCCACTGAGCTTCAGGCGCGCCTGTCGCGCCAGCACAACAACGCCAATGTGCTTTGCCTCGGCGCGCGCATCATCGGCGTGGAACTGGCTCAGGCCATTGTGGAGGCATTTCTGGGCGCTTCCTTTGAAGGCGGCAGGCACCAGCGCCGCATCGACATGATCAATCTTCCCGGTCAGGCCGGGTAAGGGATATACATGCTGCTCTACAATACCCTGGGCCGTAAGAAGGAAGAATTTGTTCCCGTTCATCCGGGCAAGGCAAACATGTATGTTTGCGGCATAACGGCCTATGATCTTTGCCATATAGGACATGCGCGTTCCGCCCTTGTTTTTGACGTGCTCGTGCGGCAGTTGCGCCATACAGGGCTTGAGGTCCGCTTTGTGCGCAACTTTACAGACGTGGACGACAAGATCATCAACCGCGCCAACAAGGAAGGCCGGGACTGGCGCGAGGTTGCCCAAACTTACATAACCGCCTTCCATGAAGACATGGATCGTCTGGGAGTGCTGCGGGCCGATGAAGAACCCCGCGCCACCGACTTTATCCCGCAGATTCAGGCCATCTGCTCCACTCTTGTTGATTCGGGCAAAGCCTACTCCACTCCCTCAGGGGACGTGTATTTTCGTGTGCGCGCTTACGAGCCCTACGGCAAACTCTCTGGCCGCAGCCTGGACGATCTGCTCTCTGGCGCGCGCGTGGCCCCCGGCGAAGAAAAGGAAGACCCCCTGGATTTCGCCCTGTGGAAGGCCGCCAAGCCCGGCGAACCTTTCTGGGAAAGCCCCTGGGGCAAGGGCCGCCCCGGCTGGCATATCGAATGCTCGGCCATGAGCCAGCCCTATCTGCCGCTGGACATTCACGGCGGCGGGCAGGATCTTATCTTCCCGCACCACGAGAACGAGATCGCCCAGTCCGAGGCCGCCTGCGCCTGCTCGCTGGCCCGCTACTGGGTGCATAACGGCTTTGTGCAGGTAAATGCGGAAAAGATGTCCAAATCCCTGGGCAACTTCAAGACCATCCGCGATATTCTTGAAAACTATCTGCCTGAAACCCTGCGCTTTTTCCTGCTGGGCAAGCATTACCGCAGCCCCATCGACTTTACCGCCGACAGCATGGACGAAGCGGAAAAAGCCCAGCACCGCGTGTATACAGCCCTGCACGAGGCGGGCAAGGCCCTTGCCCGCGACAAGTGGAAAAAAACACCCCTGCCGCAGGAAATGGCCGAAGAATGGGCCGCGCTGCCCAAGGCCTTTGACGCCGCCCTTGAGGACGACATCAATACGGCGCAGGCCCTTGGGCAGGTGTTTGCCCAGGTGCGCCTTGTGAACCGTCTTCTGGAAGACAAGGCCCTGCGCTCTGCCGAAGCCGGACGCGACCTCTTGCAGGAATTTCTTGCCCGCGCGCAGGAATGGGACAAGCGCCTTGGCCTCTTTGGGCAGGCTCCGCAGACTTTTCTGGCTGATTTGCGCGGTCAGCGCGCCACACGCGGCAAGATCGACGTGGCCCGTGTGGAAGAACTGATGCTCGCCCGTCAGGAAGCCCGCGCCAGCAAGGATTTTGCCCGCTCGGATTCGCTGCGGCAGGAAATTCTTGATCTGGGCGTCAGCGTACGCGACACCCCTGAAGGTCAGGTTTGGGATCTGGAATAAGCCGCTGCCCGCGTCGGTCTCCGGCGCGGGCGCTTTTACTGCGGCATCATGAGGACGCCATGTTGCATCGTGTTGCCCTGCGCCGTTTTATGGCGCTGTTTGTTCTGCTGGCATTTCTGTCAGCCCAGCTTGTGGCCGTACCGGCCCAGGCCTTCTTTTTCGGCGGCGTCACCATCAAGGACGAAAAGGAGATGGGCCACAAGTTTGACGTGATGATCCGCGCAAACATGCCCATTGTGGAAGATCCTGAGGTAAGCCAGTACGTCAACCAGATCGTGGATCGTCTGGTCAAAAAGATTCCACCGCAGCCCTTCAATTTCAAGGCCGCCGTCATCCTGCACAATTCGCTCAACGCCTTTGCCATCCCCGGCGGCTACGTGTACGTGTTCACCGGCCTCATCATGAATATGGACAAGGAAGAAGAGCTCGCGGGCGTGCTTGCCCACGAACTGGCGCATGTAACCCAGCACCACGTGGCCTCGCGCCTTGAACGCGCGCAGTTTGTGACTCTTGGCTCCCTGCTGCTGGCCATTGCGGGCGTGGCAGTTGGCGGCTCCAGCGGCGGCGCGCTGGCCGTGGGCGCGCTGGGGGCCGGGCAGTCGGCCATGCTTAACTACAGCCGCATGGACGAAACCGAAGCCGACCAGATTGGCCTGCAATACCTTGTGGCTGCGGGCTATCCCCCGCAGGGCATGGTGGGCGGCTTCAAGGTGCTGCGCCAGAAAAGCTGGATGAGCGGCACCAGCGTGCCGACCTATCTTTCTACCCACCCTGCCATCGGCGACCGCATCAACGGGCTTCAGGCCCGCATTGAAGGCATGGGCAAGTCTGTGCAGGGCCGTACGCAGGACAACACCAAATTTATCCGCGTCAAAACGCTCCTCTGGGCGCGCTATGGCGACGCGCAGGCTGCGCAGCAGCGTTTTTCAGGCAAGGACGGCCTTTCGTGCATGGGGCGCGGCATTGTGCTGGCCCGCACCAACCGGGTTAACGAGGCCAGCAAGGCCTTTGACGAAGCCCTGGCCGCTTCGCCCAACGACCCTCTGGTGCTGCGCGAGGCTGGCGCATTCCACTACCGCAAGGGCGACATGAGCCGTGCTGATGGCCTGCTGCGTCAGGCCATGCGCCTTGACCCGCGCGACTACATGGCCTCTTTTTTCTATGCCCGCATGCTTGACGAAACGGGCAGGCAGGCGCAGGCCGCGCAGTATTATAAAGACGTGCTGCGCTACGTGCCGGAAGACGCCGAAGTCCACGAGGCCTATGCCCGCTCGCTCGGTAAAACGGGCGACACTGCCGGGGCCTATATCCACATGGCATACAGCGCCCTGTATTCCAACAACAAAAAACAGGCCGAGCGCTACTTTAACCAGGCCAAGGCCTTGTCGGGCAAATCTGCAAATCCGCGTGATTTTCAGAAGCTTGAGGCCGCCTACAAAGAGCGCAAGGAAATATGGGAAAAGAACTGATGATGGATACGCATGCCACAACCATACTGGCAGTAAGAAAGGATGGCCGCGTGGCCATAGCTGGCGATGGTCAGGTGACCCTGGGCCAGAATATGATCATGAAGCACGGCGCGCAGAAGGTGCGGCGTCTGTATGACGGCAAGGTTCTGGCGGGTTTTGCCGGGGCCACAGCCGATGCCTTTACCCTGTTCGAGCTTTTTGAAGCCAAGCTCAAGGAATTGCGCGGCAACATGGTTCGCGCCGCAGTTGAAATGACCAAGGAGTGGCGCAAGGACAAATACCTGCGCAAGCTCGAAGCCATGCTCCTGCTGGCGGACAGCGAACACATCCTCGTGCTGTCGGGTACGGGCGACGTTATTGAACCGGACGACGAGGTTGCAGCCATTGGCAGCGGCGGCCCCTATGCCCTTGCGGCGGCGCGGGCGCTTGCCCGGCACAGCGACATGGATGCGGAGGCCATTGCCCGCGAGGCCATGCGCATTGCCTCGGAAATCTGCGTGTACACCAACGGCAACCTTACGGTTGAAACGCTGTAGCCATCAATCGCCACAGGAGCGGAAAAATCCATGAGCGTAGTTGTTGCCGGGTGCAAGGTTAATCTTGGTTTGCGCATCACGGGCGTACGGGAAAACGGGTATCATGAGCTGGATTCTCTATTCTGGCCCCTGCCCCGCCCCTGCGACCGCCTGCACATACGCGAAACCGGCACGGCCGGGTTGACCGTGCTGTGTGATACGCCCGGCATTGACCTTGAGAACAATACCCTCACCAAGGCCTACGCCGCGCTCGCCAAGCGTGTGCCCGACCTGCCCGGGCTTGAAGTGCGCCTGAACAAGGGCATTCCCGCTGGCGCAGGTCTTGGCGGCGGCAGCAGCGATGCGGCGGCCCTGCTGCGCTGGCTCAACAGCAGGGTATCCAGCCCGCTTGACGATCAGGCGCTGGCAGAGGTTGCCCTCACTGTTGGCGCGGACACTCCGTTTTTTCTCATCAACAAACCCTGCCGGGTGCGGGGCATTGGCGAGCTTATCGAGCCTTGCAGGGATGATGCGCTTGCAGGCATACACCTTGTTCTGGTATGCTCCCAAATTCATGCTTCCACCCCCCAGGCATACGCCGATTATGACGCCGCGCTCAAGGCTTCAGACACGGTTTCTGGGCAAAATTGCTTGACAAAGACGGAAAGCAAGGCTAATGGAACTTTTCTCTCCGGGGTGCGGACAGAGTTGAGCATTCACAACGACCTTGAGGACGTTGTATTTTCTCGCCATCCACAGCTTGCAGAAATCAAGGCGAACTTGCTGCGCCTTGGGGCTGGAGCCGTAGCCATGAGTGGCAGCGGCTCAAGCATTGTGGCGCTTTTCGCACACGAATTCCATGTGGAATCGCAGGCGGCTGCCGCCATGCTGCAAGGAGAGAACAGGCGCGTATACGCGCACGTGCTGTGAAATACTGGGATGTAGCCAAGTGGTAAGGCAACGGGTTTTGGCTCCGTCATTCGAAGGTTCGAACCCTTCCATCCCAGCCATGCACTGCTGTATCGCGTCTGGGGCGTCTGACCGCGCCTTCCGTCGATTTGTCGGCGGCCTGGCAATAAAGCGCCGCCTTTCTTCCGGCGACGGCAGCAAGGATGTATAACCGTAAGTGCTCTTTGGCGCGCAAGGCAGGGCGGTTCATGTACAGCGATCTTAAGATCGTCACCGGGTCTTCCAATCCGGATTTGGCCAAGGCCATCTGCAACCATCTGGGGTGTCAACTCACGCCCACGCTGGCCACCACGTTCAGCGACGGCGAGTTGCGGATCGAAATAGGCGACAATGTTCGCGGTGATGACGTTTTTGTGGTGCAGCCCACCTGCCCCCCAACCATCAACCGCAATCTGGTGCAGCTCTGTCTTATGCTTGATGCCCTCAAGAGGGCCAGCGCAGGCAGGATTACCGCCGTTATTCCTTACTACGGCTATGCGCGCCAGGATCGCAAGGTCAGCCCCCGTGCGCCCATCAGCGCCAAAATGGTGGCCGATTTTATCAGCGTTGCCGGAGCGGAACGCGTGGTCACCATTGACCTTCACGCGGGACAGATTCAGGGTTACTTTGACTGCCCGGTGGACAACCTGTTTGCCGTGCCGGTCATGCTTGAATCGCTGCGGCGGCTGCACGATGACAACATCGTGATCGTGTCGCCCGATGCTGGCGGCGTTGAACGCGCCCGCGCCTATGCCAAAAGGCTCAACGCGCCGCTGGCCATTGTGGACAAGCGCCGCGACAAGCCCAATCAGGCACAGGCCATGCATGTTATCGGCGATGTGAAAGGCCGTCTTGCCATTGTGGTGGACGACATGATCGACACCGCCGGTACGTTGTGCGCAGGTGCCGACGTGCTGCTCAAAAACGGCGCTACCAAGATTGTGGCCTGCGCCACCCACGCTGTTTTGTCTGGCCCGGCCATTGACCGCATCAACAGCACCGAGGCGCTTTCGCAGGTATTTGTCACAGACACCATCCCCATGGGCGACAAGCTTGAGCGCTGCCCCAAGCTGGAGGTTGTTTCTGTGGCTGCCCTTCTGGGCAAGACTATCCACAACATCCATACCGGTTCATCGGTGAGCGTGTTGTTTGTGTAACCCGCTTTATGCGGATTGCGTATAGACCCAAGCCTGCCCGCAAGGGCCGGTTCCATAATAACAGAACTTTTTCCGCACGTTTCGGCTGCGGTAAGCCAAGGAGCAGGACATGAATATTGAAAAGACTTTGAGCGTGCAGAAGCGCGAAGGTAGCGGCAAAGGCGCCAGTGGCCGTCTGCGTACCCAGGATCTGATCCCCGGCGTGTTCTACACCGCCAAGGGTGACAACATCTCTGTGCAGGCTCCTGCCCTGCCGCTGGAAAAGATTTTTGCCGAAGCCGGTCGTACCTCGGTGTTCAACCTTGAGATTGACGACAACGGTCAGAAGTCCGTGCATCCTGTGATCATCTGGGACGTGCAGTACCATCCCTACAAGAAGGAATTCAGCCACATCGACTACTACGGCGTGGATCTGGACAAGCCCGTCACTGTTGACGTGCCTGTGGAATTCGTGGGTGTGTCGCGCGGCGTGAAGCTTGGCGGCCAGCTTGAAACCTACCGCGAAATCGTGCGCCTGTGCAGCAAGCCCCTGGACATGCCCAAAAAGATCGTTGTTGATGTGACCCCCATGGACATCAACACCACCATCTGCGTGGGCGACCTGCAGCTGCCCGAAAACGTCAAGGCCGTTTACGACCAGAACTTCGCCATCGTCAGCGTTATTTCCAAGGCCAAGGAAGCCGCTGAAGCCGCCGAATAAGACTGTTTGACGCAAAGCCCGGTCATCGGGCCTTTGTGCGACTGTATTGGCCGGTTCCTTGCGGGACCGGCCTCATTTTATGTACGCATGGCGCCATGAACAAACCAGCCTTTGTCACGCACAAGCTGTCTGCCCATAACCGGGAACTGCGGCTCGAACTCTGGCCCAATCATGGGGCCGGAGTCATGCTGTTTTATCCCGGCACTATGCTGTCGCCCCTCCAGTACCGGCCCATGATCACCGCCTTGCAGCAAACGGGCTTTGCCGTTGCCGCACTGCATTTTACCGGGCACGGTCTGAACCGCCACAGAGCGGGCTTCAGCTTTGACGACCTGCGGCAAAACTGTCTGGACGCCGAGGCATGGCTGCGTGATGCAGGCTATGACCGTATTGCGGTGTGCGGGCACAGCCAGGGCGGCATACTCGCATTGGCGCACGCTGCGGCATCCCCCGGCCTTACGGCGGCATTTCCCATTACCGGAGTGCTGCCCCAGATGCGCGAGGCTATCTATCTGACACGCTTTGCCGGGCTGGCTGACCGCAGAGCGGACATTGAACGTATTTTCTGCACGCTTGCGCGCTGGCTGCCGTGGCTGCCCATGCCCCTGCACGCCTATCTTGATCCCTGGCGGATCATTTCCGGAGCCAGGCGAACTGTGAGCAATCGCCGCAGAACACGGCTGACATACCCCCTGAATTTTCTGGCCAGCCTGTTCAACACGCGCCTGCCCGAGGGGCTACGTTGCCCCCTGTATTTTTTCAGCGCGCAGAATGATGCCCTGTTTACGCCAGCCATCATTCAGGCCACCTTTGACTGCCTCAAGGCACCGTCCAAAAAACTGATTTGGCTGCCCGGCGGCGGGCATCTGGCTGCCATGAATCCCCCGCTGTGCCGCTTTATGGCCCGAACCGCAGCAGCTGCCTGCGCGGGGCTGGGCCTGCCCCTGCACCTTGAGCGCATATAAATCGCCTCTGGAGGCGTACTGATGGACTATAAAGGCGTTATCGTAGGCCTGGGCAATCCCGGCGCCAAATACGACCATACACGTCATAACTGCGGCTTTGATTTTGTGTCGTATCTTGTGGAACTTGCCGCCAGAGACGGCGAAGCGAGCCAGCAGAACGGCGGCAAATTTTCATGCGAATTATGGCGCTTGCGCCTGCCAAAGCTTGGGGGCTTGTGGCTTGCGGCAAAACCGCAGACATTCATGAACCTGAGCGGCCAGTGCGTGCAGCCGCTGCTCGCCTGGCACAAACTCAAGCCGCATGATCTCGTTGTTGTGCATGACGAGCTGGACATCCCCGCCGGGGAGCTTCGCTTCAAGCTTGGCGGGGGCAATGCCGGGCACAATGGGCTGAAATCCATCACAGAACTCTTGGGAACGCCAGATTTTTACCGCCTGCGCATGGGCATTGGCCGCCCGCCGCACAAGGGTGACGTGACAAACTGGGTGCTGGGGCGACCTGAAGGCGAAGATGCAAAAAACATTGAAAATTCGATGGAACTTGCCGCCGATACATTGTTTGCCTTTGCCGATAAAGGGCTCGACAGCGCTGTTCGTGCTGCGCGAAAGGCATCCTGAGCAGTGCCGTGCAGTGCTGCCTTTTGATAATGGCTTTCTGTAACCGTCGGTTTTGCAATCAATTTGCATCTGGCCAATGCTGTAAACCTTCTGCAACAGTGTCTGCGCACTGCCTTGTTGGCCCGGTCAAATGCCCATTGCCCCAAATATGAGCAAAATACTTTTTCAACTGGACTCCTGCTCATTCTTGGACTAGGATATTTGAAGAGTCGGTTTCCGACTCTTCCATACTTCATTTAATTCGCGACTTCCAGCTATCGCTCCAGGTCTCGTTTATTTGCGCCTTTTGGGGCGTTTTGGTGGCATCATGTTCACTCCGGACGATCTCGTTGTATATCCTGCCCAAGGTGTGGGCCAAATAGAACGCATAGACAGCAAAACCGTTGGGGGGCTTGTCTGTGAGCTCTATATTGTGCGCATCCGGGCAAACAACGTCACGCTGATGGTTCCGGTAAACAATGCCGCGCATGTGGGCCTGCGCACACTCACGCCCAAGGATGAAGCCGCCGCGATTCTTGAGTCGCTCCGCAATGATTCTGGCAAGGTTGTGTATACCGGCCAGAACTGGAACCGCCGCTTCCGCGAATATTCCGAGCGGCTCAAAAGCCCGAGCCTTGCTATTGTGGCCGAAGTGCTGCGCGAGCTGCTGCTTATTGGCCGCAGCAAGGAACTTTCTTTTGGCGAACGGCGGCTTCAGGAGCAGGCCATGGGCCTTGTGACCGGCGAATTGTCAGAAGTTCTGGAAATCCCAGAAGACAAGGTGCGCGACGAACTGCTTGAAATCTATGCGCCCCCGCCAGCTCCCGAAGAAACCGCCAGCTAGCCCGCTCACCCCCTGACCGAATTTTTTGTGAACAGCGACGTATTTTTTCCTTGCCATTACAGAAAAGATGGGCTAATCGCATTTTCACACATCTTTTTTGTTCCCAATATCATCCGCCTACCACGCTACAATATGCAAATATTGTAAGCGTTACCCTGTGTCTTATCAAAATATCGGACTGTTATGCGCAAAAAGAAAGCTACTTCCACACTGTTGACCGACAGCGCCTTGAGCCTCACGGATCTGAAGACGCGTAGCATGCAGGAACTCATGGAGCTGGCTGAGCAGTATGAAATTGAAAATGCCAGTTCCATGCGCAAGCAGGAGCTCATTTTCGCTCTGCTTTCCACCTGTGCTTCACAAAACGGCGCCATTTACGGTGATGGCGTGCTTGAAATTCTGCCCGATGGCTTTGGCTTTTTGCGGTCGCCGTTGTGCAGCTACATGCCCGGCCCGGACGATATCTACGTGTCGCCCTCGCAGATCAGGCGGTTTTCTTTACGCAAGGGTGATATAGTTTCCGGCCAGATCCGCCCTCCCAAGGAAGGCGAACGCTACTTTGCCCTTCTCAAGGTCACCGAGATCGGCTTTGAACCGCCGGAACACGCCAAGAACCTTGTTCTTTTTGACAACCTCACGCCCATCTATCCTGACCGCCAGCTCGTCATGGAAAATGGCGAGAAGAATCTTTCCAACCGCGTTATCGACATCATGGCCCCCATTGGCTGCGGGCAGCGCGGCCTTATCGTGGCCCCGCCGCGCACGGGTAAAACCATCCTGCTGCAGTCGCTGGCCAATGCCATCAATGCCAATAACCCCGATGTTTACCTCATCGTGCTGTTGATTGACGAGCGCCCGGAAGAAGTTACCGACATGGAGCGCACAGTCAAAAAGGCCGAGGTTATCAGCTCCACCTTTGACGAACCGCCGCAGCGCCACGTGCAGGTGTGCGAGATGGTGCTTGAAAAAGCCAAGCGCCTTGTGGAACGCAAGCGCGATGTTGTCATCCTGCTCGACTCCATCACCCGCCTGGGGCGCGCGTATAACGCGGTTACCCCTTCTTCTGGCCGGGTGCTCTCCGGTGGTCTTGACGCCAACGCCCTGCAGCGGCCCAAACGCTTTTTTGGCGCGGCCCGCAATATTGAAGAAGGCGGCAGCCTCACCATCATCGCTACGGCGCTTATCGACACTGGTTCCCGCATGGATGAAGTTATCTTTGAAGAATTCAAAGGTACCGGCAACATGGAAATCTACCTCGACCGCCACCTTTCGGAAAAACGCGTCTTCCCCGCCATCGACATCAACCGCACAGGCACCCGCAAGGAAGACCTGCTGCTGGCCGACGATGTGCTCAACCGCGTGTGGATTCTGCGCAAAATTCTTGCTCCCATGTCTTCCATCGACAGTATGGAATTTTTGCTGGACAAAATGCGCGCGACCAAATCCAACAAGGATTTCATGAACGCCATGGGCAAGTAAGCCCCCGGCAGCAAACCAAGGCAAATTGCCGCTCTGCGGCGCGTGGATGGAGCTGTCAACCCGGTCAGCTCCAGGTTTCACCTTGACCTTGGGTTTAGCAAGGCTTATCTTTTAGGGTGTAATTTGCATTATTGCCCAACTCTCAACGGAGGCTCCCCGCATGTTCGGCGTAAGCATGCCTGAATTATTGCTTTTACTTGTTGTGGTTCTGCTTGTTTTCGGGTCGAACAAACTGCCGGAAATCGGTGGTGGGCTGGGTCGGGCAATCCGCAACTTTCGCCGCTCCTCTACAGAGCCGGATGAAATTGACATAACCCCCAAGGATAAAAAGCAGCCCACGTCTACTGACGATCCCAATCACAAGGCATAGAACCGCCCGTTGAAACACAAGGATTTGTCATGAAAACGGAACAGCTTTCAGTTTTTCTGGAAAACCGGGCCGGGCGTCTGGCCGAGGTTACGCATACACTGGCAGAGGCTGGCATTAACATTCGCGCGCTCTCGCTGGCCGATACTTCTGATTTCGGCATTCTGCGCATGATTGTATGCGACCATGATAAAGCCAAGGTTGTTTTGAAGGAAAAGGGGTTTACCCTTGGCCGCACCAGCGTTGTGGCCGTAGAAGTTCCCGATGTCCCCGGCGGCCTTGATTCCGTGCTTCAGACGGTTTCCAAGAACGGCATCAACGTGGAATACATGTACGCATTTGTGCAGCGCGAAGCTGAAAGCGCCGTCATGATCTTCCGCTTTGACAAGGTGGATCAGGCCATTGAAGTCCTCAAGGCCCACAACTTTGTCATTATCCCGGCTGAGCGCCTCTGCGCCCGCTAGGGAGTTGCAGCAAGCCTCAGGATTTTAAAACTAAAAGAGCCGCAGTTACTGCGGCTCTTTTTTTGTCCCTGGTGCCCTCGCAGATTTTATGCAAAAGGGCTTGTGATATACCCACAAGCCCTTTTTTGTCGTGCATGAAGCTTACTTGGAACTGACGACACGATGGCTCTTTTGTCGCAACAGCACGGTGACGGTTCCTAGAACGACCAGGCGACCCCCAGTGAAACAAGGGACTGGTCGTATCTGTACAGCGGGCTTTCTGAATTGTTGTGGGTATACTGGTACGAAGTTTCAACAGACCATGCATCGGTAATATGCCACGTAAGGGCCGCGCCGGTGCGCCATTTCTGGTCAAGCCTGTTGGATGTTTCAAGTGCCGTTGCCGGGCCGTTGTACCAGTCGTTTTCAAAAGAAACAAAGGGAGCGAGCTCAAAACCCTTGGGCAACTTGAGCGAAAGCCGCGCGCTGGCTTCCCATCCGGTGTAGCAGTAATCGGCCTTCTCCGGCGTATTGCCGCCCACGTAACTCAGACCAACCATAATTTCATGGTTGCTCTCGCCAAAAAAACGCCGCACATACTGGCCTAGTGTCCAGTACGCGCCGTTGCGGTCGCCGTCCCGCGAGTATGCCCGCGAATCCAGGGTACCGCGCGTAATGAGGTGCCATGACGGCGTAACCGCCCAAAGCCAGGTCGCTTCCGGGCCGGATGCCGTGACATTCTGGTACCACTGATAATCAAAAACTTCGCTTTTGAATCGCAGATCAAACATGGCTGAGGGCGTGAGGTGGCGAAGGCCCACCGCTGCCCTGCCCCATTCAGAAGTGCGGCTGTGTACATCATCAAGCGATGAATCTCCATTGCCACGCGCCATGCCCTGAGCATCGCCTACGATCCACCATGGCGTATCCCGCTCGGCCTTCCAGCCCACATCGAGGTTTGCCCCAAGATACGCGCCAAAAGTGCCCTTGGCTTCCGCATCCGGCAGGGTTACGCGCCAAACCCCCATGTCCATTGTGGTACTTGAAGGGCCAAATGTAGCGTTGGAGTCGTACAGCAGACCAGTGCGGAGTTTGCCGTGCACCTGCCAGTGATCGTAGCGCTTTTCAAGCGCATCCAGCAGCCGGTCATTATCAGTCTTGTTGATGTTGGGGTTCAGCGACCGCATGGTTGCCATGGCTTGCTCCGCGCTTACACGGTCTTCAAGCGCCATGTAGGCCTGTGCCAGCTCGCTGTAGAGCACCGGTTCCGACGGATACTTTTCCGTGAGGCGCTCATAGGCCATTACGGCCTGATTGTACCGCCCGCTACGCATGGAGCTGCGCGCCAGATTAAGGTTGATTTCATCATCGTCCGGCGCTTCACGCAGCAGGCGCATGTACATGTCGTATGCGGAAGCATATTTGCCCTGTTGCATGAGAGCAGCAGCATCCGCCTTTGCGGATCCCACCGCAGTGCGCAGAGCGGGTGAATCATCTGCGGCGATGGCGGTACTGACCAGCAAAAGCATGCACAGGGGCACCAGCGCGAACCTACAGCAGAGCCGCAACGGGTGGAATGGATTACGTATCATTGCTGGCTCCACCTATCGTTGCTTACCGGAAAACGAACCAGATTCCCTCAATTGGCCATCACTGTTATTAGTGATTTTGTAGCCGCCTGAAACAGACAGCCCTGATGTGTTGCGGGCGGCGGTGCCGCTCATGGAGCCGGAATAATCATCCGCCGTGAATCCGCTAACATTCAGGCTTGAGCCGCTGATGCTTCCCCTTCCGCCCGTCATTGCCATAGGTGTGTCCGAGTTGCCAGACTGCATGACACCGTTGCTCACATTGCCGCTTGTCAGATTAACCAGGAAACTGAACGATCCTGTGTACACTTCATTGGTCAGCGAGCCAGACACATTGGCGTTGCCCGTCTGCCGGAAGCCCTCACCCAGCGCCTGCGCTACAATGGGCGTCTGCGCCAGTGTTGTAGGCGTAACAGGATTCCCCACAACAGTGGAAGGCGGCGCCAGTTGCGCTGTTGCGCCAGAGGCGGGGCTGTTGGCCGCCACGCTGCCAGACACCAGGTTATGGTCTGCTGGCGTCATGGGGGTAGGCGCGCCCTGCGGCAGGGTAATCTTGAAACCTGTTGGCACCAGCACACCGTTAACAAAAACCTGCTTGGTGGTGTTGGTTACGAATACGGTTGTGGTGCCGTTACCCACACGGACAGCAAAGATGGTGCCGCGAATACCTACGGTAGCATCCGGCGTAACCACAGAAAATCCGTCAGGATTTTTCTCCACAATCTTGCCCGTGATAAACCGGGCTATACCCTGCCCCATCCTGACCTTGAAGGCAGGATTCGCGCCTTCTGCGACCACCGTTTCAAGGCTCAGAGACGTGTTGGAACCAAGCGACACTGTAGTGTCGTCGTCAAAAAGAATCTGCGCCCGGCCCGTGGCGTCTGTCGTCAGCGTATCCCGATCCCCAACCGGGCTTTTCATGTCCAGCGCCACGGCCTGTCCATCCCTTTGGGCAGTAACACCTGCCTTGAAGGAAATAACCTGTCCCACATCCTTGGCCGTGCATACGCCTCCGGCCAGCAAAGTCAGGCACAGGGCCAAAGCCCCGCGCCCCAGCATTGAACGAATCATGTTTTCCCCCACAGCAACAGGATGTTTCTACTTGCCTTCCATTGTCCAGATGCCGTCCCACTGGACAGGCGGATTCTGCGCAAGCATGAGCGAGCGCTCATGATACAGACCAAACAGGCGCACGGCTGGATACCTTTTTGCCAGCGCGGCAAAACCAGCCGCAGCCTTGGCAAAATCCCCCTTTTCATACAGTGCGCGCGCCGCGCTCCATTGCGGCATGGCTACCTGAAAAATTGCATCCGTACCCGGCCTCATGGGCCAGTAGATGCTGACGGGCTTCGTCTTGCCCTTGACCCGCAGCACATCAAGATGAACAAAGGCAAAGGCATCCCCGCAGCCTTCCCTGGTATCCCCGCTCACCACCACAGGCGCGCCATAGCGTTTGCACAGGCCCTCAAGACGCGAGGCAAGATTTACGTTGTCGCCTATGAGGGTGTAGTTGATAAGGTCGTCTGACCCCATATTGCCCACATAGGCCTGCCCGGTGTGAATGCCCGCGCCCATCGCAAGCCGTATGCCAAAGCTCGCCTCAATTTCGCCGTTCAAAGCTTCAAGCTGCTCCTGCATGCTCAGTGCGGCGTCCACCGCCAGCGCGGGATGCCCCGGCACATCAAGGGGCGCGTTCCAGAAGGCCATGAGCGCATCGCCGATGAACTTGTCCAGCGTTCCCTGCCGACTGCGCACAATGGCCGTCATGGGCGTAAAATAACGGTTCAGCAGTTGCACCACATCCTGCGGCGAAAGCGATTCAGAAAGGCTCGTAAAACCCCGAATATCAGTGAACAGAATGGAAAGCTCACGGTTTTCGCCAGCCAGCAGATCGCCCTGCCGTTTGCTGATCCGCTTGACCACCTCCGGCGACACATAGCGCGAAAACGCGCGACGCAGAACGATTTTCTGCTTTTCCTCCTGCCAGAAGCGCACACTCAGCAGCAAACCGCCGCAAAGCAGGGTGGTGAGCAGACCATAGAGGGGCGAGAGAAAGAGGCCGCCCATAAACAACTGGCGTGAAGCCACGACCGTAGCGCCCATCAGCGCCAGCGAAGACGGCACATATACGCGCGGCCCGGCAAAGCCAAAGGCAAGCGTTGACGCGCAGGTCACAAAGGCGATTATCAGCGCCTGCGCGCCCGGTCCCCAGGAAGGCGACTGCACAAAATTGCCGCTGATCATGGCGTCCATGGCTGCGGCATGCACCTCCACCCCCGGCATCACCCTGTCAAAGGGCGTTGCGCGGATGTCGGCCAGACCGGGTGCGGATGTGCCCACAAAGGCGATACAACCGTCAATATCAGCCCGCTTTGCACTGCCATCCAGCACCTTGGCGGCGCTTATATACCGATAGGTATGCCGCCCCCCCTGAAAGGGAACCAGCATATAGCCCTCGCGCGAAACCGGAATCTTGAACTCCCCCGCCGCCACGCTGAAAAGCCCGTCCGGCCCGGTATACAGCCGCAGGGCATCTGTTCCCAGCGCGCGCATGAGGGCCTGCAAGGCCAGCGATGGGTAAACGGCATCACCAAGCCTGAGGAGCAGCGGAACCTGCCGTACAAGGCCATCCGCATCGGGCGATACATTCACAAACCCCACTGGTGCCTCAGCAAAAAGCTCCGGCAGGGGCAAAACAGCGCCTGCCGCTGACTGCAAATAGGCATCAAATGGGGGGGCATCCTTGCCGCCGCGCGCTATCATGGCCGGAGGCTGTGGCAAGGGGCCGGAATACGGCTCGCCCGCATAGCGGGCAAACGCGCCCAGCACCAAGGGCGCGGCGCGCACGGAGGCGGCAAGCAGGGTATCAAAATCCGTCAGAAAAGAAGGCAGGCCCACAATTTCCAGCGTCACGCCCCTGTCTCGATAAAGCCCCTCGCGCATGCTCGCTGGGGAGGTTCTGTCCGGCTCTGCAAACATGATATCCAGCCCTATGGAAGCAGCGCCGTTTTGCGCCAGCCTGTCCACAAGGTCGGCCACCAGATACCGGGGCCAGGGCCACTGCCCGTAACGGGCAAGGGATTCCTCGTCTATATCAATAACAAGAGGAACCGGAGAAGGCTCGCTCTGCCGCCGCAGGGGCAGCAGCGCATCGTAAATTCTCAGATCAAGACGTTGCAGCGCCACAGGCTGCAGCACATACAGCGCCAGCATGGCAAGGCCGCCGCACAGCCCCACAAAGGCGGTGAAAAGCCACGGCTGACGCAGCAGCCGTTTCAGGGCACCTGCAATGTTCATGAAGCAGTATCGCGGGTTGTCTGTTCCGGCTCCGCATCAGGAAAGCGCTCATAAATCTTGGCGACAACGTCCATGATTTCTTCAAGGCATTCCACAAGCTGGGGGTCAAAATGGCTGCCAGCCTCCTCGCGCAGGAGGGCAAGAGCCTTTTCGTGCGGCCATGCGGCCTTGTACGAACGCGGAGAAACCAGCGCGTCAAACACATCGGCAATGGCGGTTATACGTGCCGCAAGGGGGATATCCTCGCCTTCCAGCCTGCCCGCGTCGCTGGGACCTGCATAGCCTTTGCCGTTCCATTTCTGGTGGTGATGGTGGGCTATCTCGCGGGCAAAGGTCATGAATCCGCCACTCTGGGCCTCTGCCTCCAGAATGCCCGCGCCAATAATCGTATGCGACCGCATGATAGCCATTTCATCATCTGAGAGTTTGCCCGGTTTTTTCAGCAGCAGATCGCTCACGCCCACCTTGCCTATGTCGTGCAGCATGGCGGCAAGGCGTATCTGGCTTTTGACGTGCAGGGTCACGTCCGGGTCAAGGCACAGGCGGTTGGCCCGCACCTGATACATTTCTGCGGCAATGGCGCCCACGCGCTCGGCATGGGGGCCGGTTTCGAGCGGGTCGTGCACAGAGGCCAGCCGCACAAGCCTGTTGATGCTTGCCCGCACCAGATGGCTGCGTTCAAGGATATTGGCGATTTCGCGGGCCAGCACCCGTATGTGCCGCTCCATGTCGTGGGTGAACTTGCGGGGTTTGCCCGTGCGCGGATCAAGGCTGTTGATGAGCTGCATCACGCCCGAGATGCGCCCCGCGTGGTCGTGAAAAGGCACCACGAGCATTGATTCCGTACGGTATCCCGTGGCCTTGTCAAAATCATCGCGGAACGAAAACGGCAAATCCTTCGGCAAGGCGCGCACATCCACAATATTGAGCATTTCGCCCGTGCAGGCCGCATAGCCCGCAATGGAATGAGGATTGATGGGCAGGCGCGCCGAGGAATAGGCGAACTTTGAGGCAGTGTTTACAGAAAACAGACTGTCGTTGTGCGTATAGGCAAAGAGCAGATCTTCCCCATCAACAAGAAAAATGGTTCCGGCATCAGCCCGCGTGATCTCTCGGGATTTGGCGAGGATGCGGTCGAGCAGCGTATTTTCGTCCTGATACTGCGAAAGGTCATCCAGAAATCTGTCGAGCCAATCGCTGAACTGAACCAGACCGCATTCTCCACAGGCCTGTTGCCTGGGCATGGGCAGGCTGAACCGCATGCCCTCACGCGCAAAGCACAAGCGCTGCCCGTTTGTCTGGCAACTGTGCAAGGCCTCGCGCTGTAGCGCGTCTATCTGCGCATCCGTCATATCCGGCGCATGGTGTGAAAGCACAATGCAGCCCGCCCCGGCAGCATGTCCCAGATCACGCCAGTCTTCCCAGCGGGAATGCCCCCAGCCTTCAATATAGCTGGCCTTGCTGTACATGCTGTCCACAACAGCTAGGTCCGCGCCTTCAAGCAGTTCGCGGGCCGCCTGCTGCACTTCGGGAGCGCGGGTTATTTCATAATCGCCGGAGTACACAAAAACGGCATTGTCGGCGCAAACCCTGTAGGCAAGCGCCCCCCCGGGATGGTTGGCCGCTATGGCCGCAACCGCGACGCCATCGGCGGGAAGCACCTCGTCGCCGGGTTCAAGGCTGTGCCGCACAACGTTTCCGGCAAAGTCGCTGAACGGTATGGGGAACATGCCGTGGGCAAAATGATTGTCCAGCACGTCCTCAAGCCAGGCGGGAATATAGATGTGGGTTGTCCAGCGGGGGGAATGCAGGGGCGGAAAGAACCCCAGCCCCTGGATGTGGTCTGTGTGCCCGTGCGAAATAAAAAGATGGCAGGTGCCGCTTTCCGGCAAATTTTCGCCAGCCTGCCGCAGGCCTGTACCAGCATCAAAAAAGATAAGCGCCCCGTTGTCGGAGCGCAGTTCAACGCATGAGGTGTTGCCACCGTAAAATGACATGGCCGGAGCTGGCACGGCAATGCTGCCGCGCACGCCTCTGAGCACTACTTCCATGCGATCCTCCTAGTGGATCAATACGGTGTTTTTATAGCGCTAACCCTATGTCTTTTGTGATTTTTTTCAAGCGGCAAAAACTGGCATATCTGATATTCGGTAATACTATCAACTATGAATAGAGTAGGTTGGAAAAATATTTCTGAAAAAACTTTTTTTGCTTATGAAAGGCAATAAAAGCGTTATCCGGCCAACCAACTGACCGGATAACGCTTTTATTGTATTGCTCGTCTAGAACACGCCGGTTACACGCCCGGTTGCCACATCCACATCTATGTTGCGGAAGGAGGGCCTGGAGCCAGTACCGGGCATAAGGCTGATGTCGCCCGCCACCGGGGCCACAAGACCAGCGCCGCCAAAAAGCAGCACATCGCGCACATGCAACCGCCAGGATGAAGGCACGCCCTTGCGCTTGGCGTCGTCCGAAAGCGAATACTGGGTTTTGACCATGCACACGCCAAGCTCGTCCGCATCGGGGCGTTCCTGAAGCGCCTTGAGGCGCTGGGCGGCCATGGGTTCAAAATCCACGCCGTCTGCGCCGTAAACCTCACGGGCGATGCAGACAATGCGCTCGGCAATGGGCAGCTTCCAGTCGTAGAGCGGGCGGAAGTTCCGCTTGGGCGAATTGCAGGCGTCCATGACGGCATCTGCCAGTTCAAGCGCGCCTTCGCCGCCTTTTTCCCAATGTTCAGAAACAGCGACGCTTGCCCCCGCCTTTTCGCAGATACGGCGGATAGCGGCAATTTCGGCGGGTTTGTCGGTATAAAACTTGTTGATGCACACCACAGAGGGCACACCGGAGCGGCGCACAATGCCGATATGGTGCAGCAGGTTGACGCAACCGGCCTCCACCAGACCCACATCTTCCCGCAGGTATTCTTCGGGCAGGGGCTGACCGGGGCGGGGCTGCGGCGCGCCGCCGTGGTGCTTGAGCGCCCGCACGGTGGCCACGATCACCGCCGCGTCAGGCGCAAGGCCGCTGTAACGGCACTTGAGGTTCCAGAATTTCTCGTAGCCCATTTCTGCGGCAAAGCCGGATTCGGTCACGTGGATGTCGCCAAGCTTCAGACCCACCCTGTCGGCAATAACCGAACTCTGTCCCAGAGCGATGTTGCCGAAGGGGCCAGTATGCACCAGCACGGGCTGGCCCTCGATGGTCTGGATAAGGTTGGGCTTGATGGCCTCCACCAGCCATGCGGTCATGGCGCCGTCCACTTCAAGGTCGGCGGTGGTCACGGGCCTGCCGTTGCGGTCAAGGGCAAGCACCATGCGGCCCATGCGCTGCCGCAGATCGGCCAGATCGCGCGCCACGGAAAGAATGGACATGACTTCGGAAGCAACGGTAATGTCAAAGTGCGAGCGCATCATGAAGCCATCGTTGCGCCTGCCGTCGCCTTCCATGCCGATAATCACATTGCGCAGGGCCTGGGCGCAAAAATCCATCACCCAGCCGGTGCTGACGCGCGTGGGGTCAATGTCCAGACGGCGCATGCCCGAGAGCCGCTCAAGGGTGGCGTCGTCATAGTTGCGCTCGTGCTGCATGCGGGATGTGAGGGCCGTCATGGCAAGATTGTGGGCCGCGCCCACGGCATGGATATCGCCCGTAAAGTTGAGAGAATACGGCGTGAGCGGGATGCACTGCGAAAGACCGCCGCCAGCGGCGGAACCCTTCATGCCCATTGTGGGGCCGCCCGAAGGCTGGCGGATAGCGGCGGACGACCGCAAACCGCGCCGCGCAAGCCCCTGCACCAGACCAATGGTGGTGGTGGACTTGCCTTCGCCAAGGGGCGTGGGCGTGATGGCCGTAACGTCAACGTATTTGCCGTTGGGGCGGTTCTCAAGCCTTTGCAGCACTTCCTGCTGCTCAATCTTGCCCATGTATCGCCCGTAGGGCAGCACTTCTGAAGGTTCCAGCCCCATCTCGGCGGTCAGGGCTTCAAAAGTTTTCATATTCTGTTCGGCATCCAGGGCTATCTGCCAGTCCGGGTGCTTGGTGGGATCAAGAGTCATGCTGTCTCCATACAACAAAGAATTGGCAAAATGGTACGGGCCGCCCGCTGGGGCGTCAAGCCCGAGGCATCAGGCATCGTGGCGGCCTTGCGGCTGCAGACCGCATCATATATATACCACAACAATTCCGCCATGTTCATAGGCGGATTTGCCCACCGCAACAGGCAGGCTGGAAATTTCACCGGGCACATGACAAACAGCCATAAAGCCCGCAACGGCGCGGCACCCTACCCGCCGCCAAAGCACAGGAGCAGCCATGCGATTCACCGCCCAACAGGGCCGTCTGAGCATACATCTGCGCGTTTTTCGCCAGGGGCGGGACCTGCAGGTGCTTTGCGGCGGCGGCGCAACCCATACCGGCGCTGTGGCTCTGGCCGCGCCTGCGCATGGTCAGGTAGAGGCCCAAAGCCATCTGGCGGGCTTGCCCGGCCACAAGGAAGACGCCCTCGCCCTGCGCATGGCCGAACGCATGGCCCATGCCCTGAGCTGCGCCGTGTGCGTCAACGCGGGCATCCACTACGACAACATCACCCGCGAAGAAATCCGGCAGGTCGAGCAGATGGTTCACGACCTGACGGAGCGTTGCATCTCCGCGCTGCAAAAGGATTCTCCATGCTCACGGTAAACGATCTTACGGAACTGGAAAACTACATCCGCAGCGGCGAGCTTGAAGCCGATTTCAAGGACGGTTGCGAAAACGACCGCTTCTACCTGCTTGAACTGCTTGAAAAACTCATGGACGTCTCCGAACTGGCAGACGCCGCCGCCACACGGCTCATATTCAAAGGACTGCCCGTTCCTCCGCCGCCCACAGAAAAATAACCCGCGGGGTGGCCTTTAGGCCTGCATGCCGGTAAGCAGCCACTGAAACAAGGGTGGCAGCCTTTATCCTTGCAGATGCGCTCCTGATTCCAAGGCGCTTGCCACCACAGCGCAGAGCCGCGCCACATCCTCAGCCGGGGTAACATACGGCGGCATGAGGTAAACAAGGCGGTTAAACGGCCGCACCCAGATGCCGTGCCGCACAAAATATTCCTGTAATGCTGATGTATTGACGGGTTCACACGTTTCCACAACGCCGATGCCGCCCAGTACGCGCACATCGGCAACGCCCTGAAGCTCAGCACAGGGGGCAAGCCCTGAGCGCAGGGCGCTTTCAAGGTTTGCGACCTTCTGCCGCCAGTTTTCCTCTTGCAACAGGTCAAGGCTGGCGCAGGCCACGGCGCAGGCCAGCGCATTGGCCATAAAGGTGGGGCCGTGCATAAACACATTGCCCCCGGCGCAAATGCCCTGCGCCACACTGGCTGTGCAAGCCGTGGCAGCCAGGGTGAGCACCCCGCCCGTGAGCGCCTTGCCGCAACACAGAATATCCGGTGAAACACCGGCCCATTCCGCAGCAAACATCTTGCCCGTGCGGCCAAAGCCCGTGGCGATTTCATCAAATATCAACAGCGCGCCAGCCTCGCGGCACAGTTGCGCAAGCCCGCGCAGGTATTCGGGGTGGTAAAACCACATGCCGCCAGCGCCCTGCACCACTGGTTCAAGAATCACCGCCGCAATCTCGTGCCCGCGCTCGGCAAAAACACGCCGGGCATCGTCAAGGCTCGCCGGGTCAAAGGGCTGGTCAAAGCGGCAACTTGGCCGCTCCATAAATATCTGTTGGGGCAGCATGGCCGTAAACAGGCTGTGCATGCCCGTAACCGGGTCGCACACCGACATGGCGCCAAAGGTATCCCCATGGTAACCGCCCCGCGGCGTAAGAAACTTGCTACGCCCGGTCTGGCCCCTGCCCTGCTGGTATTGCAGAGCCATTTTCAGGGCCACCTCCACCGCCACCGAACCGGAATCGGCAAAAAACACGCGCTCAAGCCCCGCAGGCATGAGGCGCAACAGCCTTTCGGCCAGATTGACCGCCGGTTCGTGCGTCAGGCCGCCAAACATCACGTGGGGCATGCGCCCGGCCTGTGCGTGCAGGGCCTCCATAAGGCGCGGATGGTTGTAACCGTGCACGGCTGCCCACCAGGACGACATGCCGTCCACAAGTTCCCTGCCGTCTGCCAGCACAATGCGGTTGGCTCTGGTGCGCGCTACAGTGCTGAGCAAAGGCGGCTGTATGGCCGAGGCGTAGGGGTGCCAGATGGTCTGGTGATCGCGGCGCACAACATCCGCTCCGCAGTCGCAAGCAGCATCCAGAGGGGTTTGCAGATGCCGCACCAGCGGTTCAAGCTCCTGAGCCAGAGTCTGCCAGCCCTCTGCATCCAGTTGCGCCACGCGCGGCAATTCCACAAGGGGAGCAGCCTGGCCATGTTGCGCCAGCCGCTCGCGCAGCATGGCGGCATTGTCGGCCAGCATGGCGTCCACATCCACGCCGGGGCAACCCGCTGCCGGGTCGGCGGAGGGAACAAGCACCACTCCGGCCAGTTGCAGACCGTTATGCCGCAATGCATCCATTGAAAGCAGAATGTGGTTCAGCCCACCCAGATAATTGCCGCCCACAAGCAGCACGGGCAGGCCCACCGAGGCCATGAGGTCGAGCATGTCCTCACGCTCGTTGAGCGGCACCCGCAAACCGCCAGCGCCCTCGAGCAGCAGCATATCAGCGGTGCTGGCGCGGCTGTGGCAAATGATGTCACTTCGCAGTCCTGCGCAGCTCAGGTGTGCGCCTTCGCGGGCTGCGGCCAGATGAGGCGATGCGGGCAGGCTGAAGCAATGCAGGGCCGTTGCAGGCAGCATGGCGGCGCTTTGCGGCATGCCCTCAACGGCGGCGGCATACACGCGGGCATCGGCCAGAGTGGCCGTATTGGCCTGCTCCGGCGCAACACCTGTCTGCACAGGCTTTACAGCCTGGGCGTTGATCCCGGCCAGCAGCAAGGCCCGCAGCAGGGCCGCCGTCACCACGGTCTTGCCCACATCTGTGCCGGAGCCAGCTATAAAAAGGCCCCTTAGCGGTGGGTCAATCTTTTCCTCAGCAGTTTGCATCGCAGCGAACCTCAAGCCCTTGCGCGGCGATCATTTCAAGATCATGCGCAATGCTCTGCCCGTGGGTTGTAAGATAATCGCCCGTCATGAGGGCATTGGCACCGGCGGCGAAAATCTCATTCTGGCGGCTGCCCAGCACAAGAGGCCTGCCCCCGCAGATGCGCAAGGTGGCCTTGGGCAAAATGTGCCGGAACACGGCAATGAGCGTCAGCGCTTCATCAGCGGTGAGGGGCTTCTGCCCTGCCAAAGGCGTTTCCGGGTGCGGATGCAGAAAATTCATGGGCACATGGCTCACACCCATCTTTTTGAGACTGAAGGCAAAGTCCACGCGGTCTTGCCAGCTCTCACCCAGGCCGAACAGGCCGCCGGAACACACGCTCAGGCCCGCCTCGCTGGCTCGCAGCACAGTGTCGCGCCGCTGCTCCCAGGTTTGCGTAGTGCACACGCTGGAGTAGTAGCTTTGCGAGGTTTCCATATTATGGTGAAACCGGGTAAGCCCGGCCCCAGACAAAAGGGCAAAATCTTCAGCCGTTAGTTTGCCAAGCGAAGCGCAGACGCGCGGGCGCACGGCGTCCGGCAGGCCGGAAATTACAGTGCGCAGGCGCTGCAATTCGCTGCCGCTCAGGGCCGAACCGCTGGTAACAACGCCAATGCGCGCCACAGGCAGAGCTGCAAGGTGCAGGATGCGCTCGCGCAGTTCATCGTCCGGCAAGAGAGGAAAAACCTCAATAGGGGTGTGATTGTGCCTGCTCTGGGAGCAGAAACGGCAGTCCATGGAGCAGTTGCCGCTTCTTGCATTGATGATGGCGCACAAAACAATGCCGCGCCCAAAGGCCGCCTCGCGCAGCGCAGTGGCCCTGGCAAACAACTGTTCCTGCGGCAGGGACAAAAGCGCGAGGGCTTCGGCGGGCGTTGCAGCCGCCTGTGATTCAGTCATGATATAACCCTGAAAAAGAACAATGATGCAGAGCAAAAATCATTTGCTGGCCGTAACCGCCCTGAATGGCAGCCATGCCGTCATACAGGCAGGTACAATGCCATTTTTTGGCCTAAAAAAAAAGCCCGCCTCGGGGGCGGACTTTCAGACCAATGACAAAGCCTGCTATTGCGGGTTTTATACCGGGGATGCTTGAACCTTGCGGCGCTTTTCCCACAGCTTCATGTCTTTCATCTTTTTACGGCGTTCGCGCTGCAGGGCTTTACACACCAGAGGTGCGTCTTTCTTGAAGCCCCACTTTTCGCGGTATTCAGCCGAGGTCATGCCGTGGCTGGCCAGATGACGCTTGGTAAGAATCTTAAAGCTCTTTCCACACTCAAGGCAGGTGACGGATTTTTCTTTGACCGACTTGCGTGCTTCAACGGCCATTTCGCCGCTGTCCAGTTCCACAGGCGTTTCGCCTTCAGCAACTGCTTTGATGCCCTGCGCCACTTTCTGTATAAAGGCGGCTATTTCTTCTTCGCTCATAACGCGAACGCCAGCTTGTGCTCTGGTAATTTCCAGCGCCTCTTTCAGATAATCGTCCATAACTACCCCTTTATTGTCTTCAATATACTCAATCTGACGCGCTGCGTACCCGCCTGATCGGCTCATTGACAGAACAGTCGGTCCCCCTCCCATCCTGATGGGGAGAACATACACAGCAGCTATTGTTTCGTCAATGTACTATACCCTATAATATAAAATTGTGTTGCAAATTTTACATAACCATTATTCCAGAATGTATTAACTTGTTGCAGTTACTTGGTGTCGGTGCAGGCGCAACAAACGTAAAAAACAGGGAGGCCGCTTGAAAAAACTTTCCCAAGCGGCCTCCCAGGCGAAATCCAGGTGTAATGTCAGATTACCGCAAGAACATGCTACTTTAAGACAAATGTGTCATACTTTGATGCAGTTCCCCAGAAGCGGTGATCCAGATATTGCCCGCGAATGTTCTTTGCATATCCTTCTGTAATTCCAGTCATATGTTCAGATACCGAAGCAACGGCAAAGGCGGCGCTGGCGCGCTGCTCAAAGGCACGAAGCTGGTCTGTCTGGCTTTCTGTCAGGCTTTCCTGCCCGGCAAAATTTTCAGGCAGAGGTTCTCTGTATTCCAGTATGACCTTGGTGTCATTAAAATTGTATCTGGCGGCAAAACCGCGCGTCAGCCAGCGCATGGGCTTTGCTTCGTCCGTCAGCCCTGCAAGGGCTGAAAACGCATCCTTTTTGCTGTCCACAATATAGGTGCTGGCCGCAAAGCCGTCATTGTTGAAGATCTCCACCCCTTTATCAACGCTAAAGGGGCGCTGGCCGTCGCTGTCCCAGTACCAGCCGCGCGGCACCTCAGCCAGCCCCACAATAGCCAGGGGACTTTGGGGGTCGCCCTTGCCGTAAACAGCAACCCACGCATGCAGTGGCAAGCCGCCGATAACGCCTGCTCCATCAAGGCTGACGCTTGTCTCGCCACCGGTAAGCAGGGGCATGTTCACCGCCTTCATGCTGATGGCCGGGCGGGCTGTGGAAACATAGGCCGTGTTCTGCATTCCCCTTTGCAATGCGCCGGTGCATCCGGCCATCAAGGCAAGCAGGCCGAGTGTAACACAAAGAAGCACTCTGTTCATATGCCCTCCAAGGCTGACGGCGCACATTACGTCCTGCATCATCTTGTGAAACTTGCGGGACGTTCCATCGCACTTATCCATTAAAATCGCATCAGGCAGACAATACCACCCCACGGCGGAACTGCTGCTGTGTCTTGTTATATTCCAAGGAGTGAACGCATGCAATGCGCCCTCACATGCCGGATCGGCATATGGGAGGGAGCCCGGCGCCCTGATGCAAGACGCGCCTGAGACGACAGCGGCAGGCTTGGTCGAAAGGCAAGGGCGAACAGGCCCAAAGGATGAAAACCGGGGAAGCTAGGGAGCGGCAGGCTTGGCAGCAGGCGCGGCCTGACTGCCGGCCCCGCCAGGCAGGTAGTTTTGCAGGTCGCGCGAAACCTCAAAGGTGTGCAGTTCCGCCGTGGCTGCCTTGGCAAAAGGAGAATCGGCATAGTTGCGCACAATATCCTCAAGCAAAGCTTGCGCCCGCGTGGCATCGCCCAGCTTGCGATACAGCCGGGCCTCGCGGAAACGCAAGCCCGGATATTCCGGCGACTCCTTGGGCACAAAGGCATTGTAACGCGCAAGCCATTCCAGGGCTTCCGGCACACGATTGCCCACTTCGCAGATATCCATGAGTGAAAGTATGGCATCCTTGATGCGCTGAGGGTCGGCCTTGTCGGAGCGTTCGTTCTGCAACTGGGTAAAGAGATCAATCACCTTGCGGTTCAGCGTGTAGGAGTTGCGAATGTCCTTGCGCTGTTCGGCATCGCGGGCAAGAAAGTACGTGGCGTAGGCCCGCTGATAGAGCGGGATATCCTGCCGCTCGGCAAGCTTTTGCCACATGGCGAGAGCAGCCCCGTTCAGATTGAGATTCTGGGCCGAGAGCGCCATGGCGTAATCAAGCTGGTTGCGCAACTGGGGGTTCAGAGGCCATGTGGCCACCAGTTTGCCAAGATCAAGAATCTTGGCCCAGGCACCGGCCTGAAGATAGCGGTTGAAAAACTCCGTAAAGGTCGCTTCCCCATACTGGGGGTCCATGGGCGACTTCAAAAATTCCGCAAGCATGCCAAGGGCCTGTTCTGTCTCACCCCGTTCAAGCAATCCCTGCGCCAAGGCATAACGCATACGCGGATCTATCGCCCCATAGCGCTCGCGCACCAGGGGAAAGCCATTCCACAAAATGAGAATACGCCCATAGTTTTTTTCAGCCATGGAATTGGCAAGCTCTTTCTGAAAAGCAAGCCAGATAATATCGCGGGCCTGCGCCACGTTGGCGTTTTCAGGATAGCCGTCAATAAAATCTGCGGCCTTGCCCATGGCCTCTGTATAACGCTTGCTCCAATAGAGCCACATGGCCTCCTTGAGCCGCGCGAGTACAGACTCCGGCGCAGTGCGCGAGGCCGCCGCAAGGTTGGCGTAAACCTTGGGCAGATTACCGCTGGCGGCTCTGGCAAAAACCTGGGTCATGGCCTCATAATTGATGGGCGAATCGTAAATGCCGCCTTCGGCCAGCCGCAGACTTGCCATATTTGCCGCATGGGTTCCCGCAAAATGCCGCGTCAGGTAGGAATACAGAAACTCGGCCCCGCTCTTGTTGCCAAGCCGGGTATACATGTCGCCCATTTTAAGGAGCAGGTCGTCATTGCCCTTCTGCCCGGGCACGAGGTTGTAATACAGCCAGTACAGGGTCAAGGCCGCAACGGGTTTGTCCAGAGCCTCATCATTGGCGCCCTGCAAAAACAGGAATGTGGGGTCTTCAATATAATAGCGGGGCCAGCGCTTGCTTATAAAGTCGAGGATAACCTGCGCATTGGTGTACTTGCGCTGGTTGTTCAAAGCCTGGGCAAGGCCCACGGACGCCTCCTGCAAAAAGGAGGATTCAGGGTACTTGTCGAGCACAATGGCAAAGGACTGTTCCGCCTGGGCATCCATGCGCCGCTTGAGCTGCGCCTTGCCAAGGGCCGTAAAACCCTGCGCCACGCCGGGATAATCCGGATAGCGCCGATACATGGCCACAATGTAGCCCCCGGCATCTACCAGATTGCCCACGTTGACGTTAACCAGCCCAAGGCGCAGAAGGGCCTCCGGCACGCGGGGAGAACGCAGGTCAAAATTCATGGCTTCACTGGTGGCGGAAACAATAGGCTCAAAGCCAGCCAGTGGATTATCGGCATATCTGGCCCATACGCAATCGCTGATGTAATACAGCGTTTTCAGGCGCATATCGGCGCTGATGGTGGGCATTTCCTTCAGTTTTTCCAACTGCGGCAAAGCCTCAACGAACTTGCGTTCCTTGATGAGCCGCTCCGCCTCATCCATCATTTTTTCCGGGTCAGCAGGCTTGGCAACAGGATTGCCCTGTTCGTCCACATAGACCACGGGCCGGGGTTCTTCCTTGGGAACAGCGGCCCCGTGTCCGCCTTTTTCTTCGGCATGCGGCAGGCCCACCACATTGTCCGAAACCTTGCCGGATACATTGCCGCCCGCGCCGTTCGGCTTTGCCTGACCGGCCACTGGCGCAGGCGCAGAAGCTGCGGCTGGCGCGGGCTGTTGGGCTGGCGCTGCTTTTACCTGCGGCGCAGGCTGCGGGGCGGGTTGTGACGCTGGTTGGAGTGCAGGCTGTGGTATGGCCTGCGGCACAACCTGCTGGACAGGCTGCGGAGCGGGCTGAACTTGCGGCTGCGCGGCGGGCGGTACTGCGCGCTGGACGCCATTTTGCGGAGCAGGCGCAGGCTGGGCCGCTGGTCTTGTGACGGGCTGGGTTGCAGGCTGAGTTCCGGGTTGGCTTGCAGGCGCAACCGGAACCGCTGGTGCCGACGTTGCCGCTGTGGCCGGAGCCGCAACAGGAACATTGCTGGGAATTGATGTAGAAAGCCCCTTACTGTCAGGCCAGTTTTCCGGCCCGCCGGGATTCACCCGGCTCATGAGGCTCTGGCCGTCCAGCGTCACGGCACGGTTGCCCGCACTGCCTGCGGCTTGCGGCACCTCGGCGGCTTCCGCTGTCTTGGTCGAGCCAAGGGAGGTAAATTTCAGGCTCAAATCCGCCAGCTTTGCCTTACCTGCGTCAAGCAGACCAGCTGCCCCCTGCTGCACATCGCCCAGCAGTTTTTGGGCCTTTTGCAAAAAGCCCACTGCGGCATCTGCGGGCAGGTTGACGGCAAAAGAAGCGCCCTGCCCTTCTGAATCAGCAGAGGCATTGCCCACAGGCACACCCGCCGCATCCAGACGAGAGGAATTTTCCCCTTTCTGGGGTCCGGCGGCAAAAATTTCTATATCCAGTTCAGAGGGAGAAGACCGGCGCATGACGTGGTTCACGGCCTTGGGAGAAAGCGTGATGCGCAACTGGCCGTTGGAAAGCCCGATGCTGTCGAGCAGCGCTCCCGCAGAAGGCGCTGCGCCGCTGCGTTCAAGCGTTGCGGAGGGATCGTCAAGATAGAGGAGCAAGGTATTGCCGGTGCGCAAGAGCCTGTGCACCTGACCGGGGCTGTCGAGCGTAAGGCGCAGTCTTTCCCCGGCGGGCTGTGAACTTTTTGACTGTTTCCCGGCAACCGTGGTTGCGGCAGTATCTGCAATGGGCGCCCAGTTCCAGCTCATGCCGTACGAAGACTGCGCGGGCAGCAAAAGGCCCGCAATCAGCAGCAAAGCCCCAACACGTGAGCAGCGTTGGGGAATCGCACCCTTGCGGGCAGAAATATGAGGCCGTGGCGCGGCGGCGAAAAGTTGTGTATTCACTTGCACTTCGCAGGATGTGTCGTGGCGTCTGAGCCGCAAAATCCAACGCAAATTCTATGCAAATTTTATGCCGCTACATACTGCGTTTCTTGAGCTTTTCAATAAGCGTTGTCCGCTTGATGCCCAAAAGCTCGGCGGCCTGATTTTTTACTCCCTCCGCCTTGGCCAAGGCCTCATCAATAAGGCGGCTTTCCACAGCATCAAGAAAATCTTTCAGATTCTGTCCCTGAGCAGTCAAAACGCCCAGATTGGGCCACACAAAAGCTCCGCTGGCTGCAACGGGTATTGCGGCTTCAACTTGCGGCGCTGGGGCAGGCGTCTGCTCCACTCCGTCATCCGCGGTGGGTTCGGCAAGAGGCTCCGCCTCCGGTTCGCACGCCGGGGCATCCTCCTCCACCGGGGGCAGCAGAGACACATCGCCAACCTGATCCAGAATCTTGCGCGGCAGATCATCCATGCACACCGTATCGCCATCCACAAGGATGCTCAGGCGCTCCATGAAGTTTTCAAGCTCGCGCACGTTGCCGGGCCAGTTGTAGGCCGCCAGAATACGCCGCGTTGTTTCATCAAGCAGCATGGGATCGCGCGCTTTTTTGGTGCAGAAGTGGTTGAGAAAATAGCGCGCAAGCAGCAGCACATCATTGCCGCGCTGGCGTAGCGGCGGCAAATGCAAAGGAATGACGTTCAGGCGATAGTAGAGATCCTCGCGGAAGCGCCCGGCGGCGACTTCTACCTCAAGATCGCGGTTGGTGGCGGCCACAATGCGCACGTCCACCTTTTTGCAGCCAGTGCCGCCCACGCGTTCAATTTCCTTTTCTTGCAGCACACGCAGAATCTTGACCTGAAGGCTCAACTCCATCTCGCCGATTTCATCCAGAAAGATGGTGCCTCCGTCAGCCATTTCAAAACGGCCTGGCCGCGAACGGATGGCGTGCGTAAAGGCGCCCTTTTCGTGGCCGAAAAGTTCGCTTTCAAGCAGCTCTTTGGGGATGGCCCCGCAGTTGATGGGTACAAAAGGCTTGTCAGCCCTGCGGCTGTTGGCGTGAAGCGCGCGAACCAGCAATTCCTTGCCAGTTCCCGATTCACCAGTTACAAGCACAGTGCTGTCCGTGGGCGCAACCTTGCCGAGAACCTTGAAGACTTCGGCGAGGCTGGTGCTCTGGCCGATAATGCCGCTGGTATTCAACTCCATGTGTGCATTCTCCGCGTGCATATCCTTTCTTGTGTCAATACACTGACACGCATTGGATTACCAGTAAAAATGCGCCTATTCTATCGCATTTACCCTCAGCCATGCCGCATTTAGCCATGACCGATTCGCCGATACGCATTGCCGCCCCCGCAGGCTCCCCTGATCGTTGCCCAGGCCTGCCCCCATGCCCACTTGACGCTTCGCGCGCAGAAATTCTGGATTCTCTGGCCCAGGGCCGCAATCTGGTGCTCAGCGCCCTGCCGGGAGCGGGCAAAAGCAGCCGCGTCCCCCTCTGGCTCATGGGGCAGCCCTGGCTTGAGGGCCGCCGCATTCTGCTGCTTGAACCACGGCGCGTGGCGGCCCGCGCGCTGGCGCGCTATATGGCGGCCCTGCTGGGTGAAGAACCGGGCGGTCTTGTAGGCTACCGCATGCGTGATGAAAGCCGCGTCAGCAACCGCACCTGCGTGGAGGTTGTCACCGAGGGCGTGCTCACGCGCATGTTGCAGGATGATCCTGAACTGCCGGATATCGCCTGTGTGATTTTTGACGAATTTCATGAGCGCTCGCTCACTGCCGATACCGGCCTTGCCCTCTGCCTTGAAAGTCAGGCTGCGCTGCGCCCCGACCTGCGGCTGGTCGTCATGTCCGCCACGCTGGATGTGCAGGCCGTGGCAGGCCTCATGGGAGGCTGCCCTTCTGTTGTTTGCGAGGGCAAAACCTTTCCTGTGCAGATGATGCACCTGCCACCCAAAATCCGCGCAGGGCAGATTGTGGGCGGTGGGCACCTGTCTGCTGCCGGGGCAGGGCCGCTGCTGTGGCGGCACATGGCTGATGCCATTTTGCATCTGCTGCACGCAGAAAAGGGCAGTCTGCTGGCTTTTTTGCCCGGCGCGGGCGAAATCCGCCATCTTGCAGGCCTGCTCGATGGCACACTGCCTGCTGATGTGGCCCTGTGCCCGCTCTACGGCAACCTTAGCGCCAGAGAACAGGATGCGGCCATTGCACCCGCCCCGCAGGGGCAACGCAAAGTGGTGCTTGCCACATCCATTGCCGAAACATCACTGACCATCGAGGGCGTGAGGCTCGTGGTGGACAGCGGCCTTGCGCGCCTGACGCGCTTTGACCCGGCCAGCGGCCTCACCCGCCTTGTGACAGAGCGCGTTTCTCTGGCTGGCGCTGCCCAGCGGGCCGGACGCGCCGGACGCACCGAACCCGGCATCTGTTGCCGCCTTTGGGCAAAAGAGCAGGAAAACGGCATGCGTCCGCACATCCGCGCTGAAATTCAGGATGCCGACCTCACCGGACTTGCCTTGCAACTGGCGGTCTGGGGCGTGACCGATCCGGCCTCGCTCGCATGGCTCGACACGCCGCCCGTGGCCCATCTGGCTGTCGCCAGACAGAACCTTCTGGCACTGGGCGCGGTGGATGCCCGGATGCGGCCAACGGCTTTGGGCCGCAGCATGGCCGCGCTCCCTCTGGCACCCCGCACGGCGCGCCTGCTGCTGTGGGGGCGCGACAACTCCCTTGCCGCATTGGCAGCCTGTATTGCCGCCTTGCTGGAAGAACGCGACCCGCTGGCCTTTACCGCTGGCAAAAGCAAGGGCGGCATGCCTGCCGCAGGCGCGGGATGCGATGTGCTGCGCCGCCTCGACTGGCTGTGCCGCGATGGCGCAGCGGGCAAAAATGTGGATGCCGCCTGCGAGCGTGTGCGCCGTCTGGCGCAGCGGCTTATGCGCCAGCCTGAACTGCACGGGGGAAAAGGTTCCCGGCCAGTACCACAGGGGCAATCCAACAAAGCGGACAACATTTTTTCCGCAGCTCTCGCTCAGGCCGCAAGCCTTGGGCAACTGCTGGCTGTGGCGTGGCCGGAGCAGGTCGCCATGCGGCAGACAGACGGTCAGCCTCAGGGTAGCGGCAATGGAAATTTTCCGGGCGGGGTAGCCGCCATGACACCCTATCTCCTGCGCAGCGGACGGGCCGCCCACATAGCCAGCGACGACCCTCTTGCGCGGCAGCCCTTTCTGGCAGTGGCAGAAGTTGACGGCGCAACGCCGCGCGGGCGCATCCGCCTTGCCGCCGCCCTTTCGCCCGATGATCTTGCAGTGCTTTTCAGCGCAGATATTTGCAACGAAGACAAGCTCACAGTTTCGGATGCCGGGCTGGTCAGCGCCCGGCGGCAGCGAGTGCTGGGATCTCTGGTTCTGGAAGATGCCCCCCTGCCTCGGCCACGGCCCGATGAGTGCGCTGCGGCCCTGTGCGCCCATGTGCAGAACAAGGGGCTGGAATGTCTGCCGTGGGATGATGCCGCACAGCAGTGGCGCGCGCGGGTAAGCCTGCTGCGCGAGCTGGACGGCGAGGCATGGCCCGATGTTTCTGATGCCGCCCTGCTGGCGACTCTCAACGATTGGCTCGCGCCAGCCTTGCAGCAGGCGCTCGAAAGGTCAGCGGGGCAAGGCAAGCAGGGGCGCGCAAATTCGCTGGCGGCGCTCGGGCCGGAGCAATTGCTCGATGCCCTGCACCGTCTGCTGCCGGGGAATCTCCACCGGATACTTGAACGGCAGGCCCCCACGGAATGGCAGGTGCCGTCAGGGGCCATGCGCCCCATTGTGTATGGTGAAGACGGTGGCCCCTGGCTGGCCGCCAAGTTACAGGAATTATTCGGTTGCGTGGACACGCCGCGCATAGCCGATGGGCGCGTGGCTCTGGTGCTGCGCCTCAATTCGCCCGCAGGGCGTCCCTTGCAGGTCACCCGCGATCTGGCCCACTTCTGGCGCAACGGCTATCCGGCAGTGCGCGCAGAAATGCGGGGCCGCTATCCCAAGCATCCCTGGCCGGAAGACCCGGTTAACGCCGTGGCCACGGTTCTGACCAAGAAGCGGCTGGCCGAGCGGCAAAAAAGCTGACGCGTCGCAAATCTGCCAACGCAACAAGCCCTCTGTTGTTGCGCCTGCTGCGATACCAAACGCTTAAAAAATGCCGCGCCCCGTCAACTGCTGCACAAATTCGCGCGCACGCTGCTCGCTGTAGTATTCCTGCTTCTGCTGTACAAACCCCACGTGCCCGCCGTACGGGGCAACCTCCAGATGCAGGTGCGCGCTCTGTTTCGCCGTCTGCCACGGATAGCACGATGACGCGCAAAAAGGATCGTCCGCAGCCATGAGCAGCAGAGTTGGCACGTTTATGCAGGGCAGGTCGGGCAGAACCGTATTCTTTTCCCAATAATCTTTGGCTGATGCAAAGCCAAAGGCAGGCGCGGTGAAGCGCTCGTCAAACTCTGCAAAAGTGTGGATTTTTTCCACGCCTTCAACAGAGGGATAGGAAGGAAAGCGTTCGGCCTTTTCGCGCACTTTTTTGCGCAGGGTTCGCAAAAAATAACTCATGTAAATGCGACAGGCAGGGCCGTCCATTACCGGTGCAGCGGCGGAAAGATCACACGGCACGGACACAGGCACAGCCGCCCGCACCAGCGGCGAAACCGGCCCCCGGCCCAGATAACGGCAAATCTGGTTGCCCCCCATGCTGAAGCCAGCCAGCAGCAGGGGGCGGTCAAACTGCTCGGCAAAACGCACGACTGTTCCAAGATCTTCAATTTCGCCCATATGATACAGGCGCGCAGTGCGGTTGCTCTCGCCCGAGCAGGAGCGCATGTTCCAGGCCAGCACGTCAAAGCCTTCGGCCCGCAGGGCATTGGCCATGCCCAGAACATACTTGCGGCGGCTGTTGCCCTCCAGCCCGTGCGAAATAACAGCTATGCCCCTGCCCTGCCCAAACGGGCGCTCCGCCCTGTCCTTTCCAAGCGAGGGATGCTGATCCACATCAAGAAAGTCGCCATCGGGCGTTTCAAGGCGCACCCGTCGCACAGAAGGCGACATTTGCGGCTTTTCACGAAAGAGCACGGGCCACATGGTATTGGCGTGGCCGTTGCGCACAAACCACGGCGCAACGTAGGATGAAGCAAGAACTGGCATGATAATCCCGGTAACAAGAAATGGCTGCGCGGATGCGCGGGGCAGGTCAGCAAAGGCGGTTTGCTGGCACACAAGGGCTTGGCAGCCGCCAAAGCCTCGTATACCTTCGCCGCATGCACAACAAAGCTCCCCAAAATAGCGCCACGCGCAAAATTCTGTCAAATCCGGCACGTCAGGCCTTTGCCCCGCAAACACCCGGCCCCAAGGCCACGCCCGCTGCGCCTGCGGCACCTGTAGAAAGCACATCGCCAGCCAAGCCCAGAGGCAAGGATTCCGTACAATCCAAGCCCCCTAAAAGAAAGAGCGTACAGCCCGTGCAAAACAGCGGGCAACGCGGCCCGGATGTTGCCGATGTGCTGATTCTGGGCGCTGGCGCTGCGGGGCTTATGTGCGCCCGCGAGGCGGCGTCAAAAGGCCTGAGCGTTGTGCTGCTGGAACGTGGCCCTGTGCCGGGGCGCAAACTGGCTGTCAGCGGCGGCGGCAAGGCAAACTTTACCAACCGCGCTGCCAGCCCCAAGGACTACCGCTGTGACGGAAGCAGGGGTAATGCATTTTGCGCCCCAGCACTCAAGGGCTTTACGCCGGAGCACATGCTGCGCCTTGTGCAGGAGTGGAATCTGCCCTTTGAGGAGCGCACCCACGGCCAGCTTTTTCTGACGGTTTCCGCGCATCGGCTGGTCAGGGCGCTGACAGACGACTGCCGCAAACATGGCTGCGTTATTGCCTGCGGCACCACAGTAACAGCAGTAGAGGCGCTGGCGGATGGTTTTTCCGTGCAGACGGAGGGCGGCTCGTGGCACGGCAAGGCTCTGGTGCTGGCGCTGGGCAGCCCGGCATGGCCTCAGGCTGGCGGCGGCGGTGCCGGCTATCGGCTGGCGGAAGAGCTGGGGCACAATATTATTGCGCCACGCGCCGTTCTTGCGCCGCTACGCCTCAATTCGGATTCCCCTCTGCTCGACCTGACGGGCATCAGCCTGCCTGTGGGCGTTACGCTTGGGCAGCACTGCTGGGAGGATGATCTGCTGTTCACCCATGAGGGGCTGAGCGGGCCAGCAGCCCTCAAAGCATCCCTCTATTGGGCCGAAGGCGCTGCAATCACGCTGAATTTTTTGCCGGGGCAGGATGTTGCCGCGCTTATGGATGCGCCGCAGACTGGCAAACAGACCCCGCGCGCCCTGCTAGCAAGGCTCCTGCCACAGAGGCTTGTGGACGCCCTGCTGCCGGAGGAAACCGCGAGGCGCAAGGTGGCGGAGCTTTCACGCGCGGCCCGCGTGGCGATTGTGGAAACTGTGCAGCGGCACACGGTGACGCCGCAGGCAACTGCGGGGCTAAAAAAAGCGGAGGCCTGCTCTGGCGGCGTAAATACCGACGAGGTAGACCCCAAGACCATGCGCAGCCTGCTGCAAAATAATCTGTTTGTGGTGGGCGAGCTGCTGGACGTTACAGGCCTGCTGGGCGGCTACAACCTGCACTGGGCCTGGGCCAGCGGCATGGCGGCAGCCAGGGAACTGGCCCGCAGCGCAACCGCCAGGGCCGCTGCGCCAGCCACGGATTAAACGGCTGGCAGCCCATTGGCATGCATGATGGGGATAACGCTAGATGCGATTGCAGTAGACGTTTTCCAGAAAATGCTCCATGGCTTCATCCGCCTGACGGATGTAGTCCTGAAGCGGAAACTGGGCCTTGCAGGCCGGGCAGTACATATAGACTTCGTGGCAGGTGCGGGCGATATGCAGGGGCGCGCCGCAGGTCGGGCATACGAGTGTAGTCTTGACATCACGGGGTGCAAAAAAAGCCATGGCGATTCTTTGTGTTAGAAGTACAGTTTGAAATGCTGGCCGTGCTGTGGCCGGGCTGTGGCTAGATCGGTAAAATACCGGTTCCATCCCCATCCGGGCCATTGGTCATGAACCTTGAACAAGCCGCAGATGCTTATCATATCCGGCGGCGCAGCGCAGCTTATCCTTAGAGCATTTGCCCCATATTTTTGTCAACATGGGGCAGAAGCAGCAAACCCCTTGCCGCCACAATGGACGAGCCATAAAAAATGCCCGCAAATGCCCGGTTCCGTAGGCTCAAATTTGTTATTGCGTCCGCCGTCCGCTCATGCCATAGACGTACAGCCATATTGTTGTAGATGTGGCATAACCAGAAGAAACGGATACGAAAATGAAAAAGCTCCTTATGGCTGCCGTGGCCCTTTCGCTGATGACTGCTCCCTGCCTCTTCAGCACTGAAGCCAACGCCGCTAACACCGCTCCGGCAACTGTTGCAAGTGGAACCAAGGCACACAAAGCCAGCAAGGCCAGCAAGGCGAAGGCTCCCGCCAAAGTAAAAAAAGTTTCTGCCAAGGCTCCCGCCAAGGCGAAGAAAGCTCCTGCAAAGAAAAAGACGCAGGCAATCTAATTCTTGCTGTCAAAAAGGCCGGTTAAACCGGCCTTTTACAGTTTAGATTAATGCGCTATTGAGTGCATAATCAGCTAACAGCAGAATAATGCACGCGTAGGAATGTAAAAATACCACCCAATGCGGAGCAGTTTAGTCAAAGTTTGTCGTTTGGCAATCATTTTTGAAGCCAATGCAGATAATACTTGACGATTTTTTTGCTTAACAGTACTGTTCGCCCTTATTCATAGGGTGCAGTATTTCTTTTTGCCAGAGACTTTGCGTGGGTAAGGCTTCAAGCGGAAAGTTTACCCACCTCAACAACGGAGTCGTTATGGCTGTTTCCATTTATGTCGGCAATCTGCCTTTTTCCGCCACCCAGGAAGGCGTTGAAGCCCTGTTCGCCCCCTACGGCGAAGCCCTTTCCGTCAAGCTCATCATGGATCGCGAAACCGGCCGCCCCCGTGGCTTCGGTTTTGTTGAAATGGACGAAGCCGATGCCCACAAGGCCATTGAAGCCCTGAACGGCGTTGACTTTGGCGGCCGCACCCTTCGCATCAACCAGGCCGAAGAACGTCGCCCCGCGCCCCGCCGCTGGTAGACCACAAATTTCCTTGAAGTAAAAAAGCCGCTGCTACCGCAGCGGCTTTTTTTGCAGCAACAAACCGGTTCTAGCCTTGCTTGCCCTCGCTCGGGGCAGGAGCTTCCTGCTTTATACTCTCTTGACCAGTCACAGCGTCTGACTCTTGGGCGCTGAACTGACATGCGCCAATACAACGGATGCCGCCGCAGTGCGGGCAAGCATTGCGACGCTGCGGCAAAAACATGTACCGCAAAATGGTCAGAAAACGCTTGATTGTCATGCTCTCGCCAAGAACATCCTTCTGTATTTAAAACCACTCGGTTTAATCCAGACGCCGCAAAATCTGTGCGGCGGACAACACAAGAAATATCGCTCCGCAGGCCAGCAGCGGCTCAGAACAGATACCGGCGCTGCCAGTTTGATTAGTGGAACCCTTGTCATGAAAAGGGCTTAACTATTCAGCTGGAGCTAGATGGTAATAAGTTTTTCATCATCCTTGAGGATTTTTGTAAACGCCTCCCCAATGTAAAAAACTTCATCAACACCTTCCAGCTTTTCTATCTGCTCAAACACACCGAGGTTTTCAGCGCACTTTCTGCATGCGGAGACATGCCCGCCAGCATCATGAAATTTTTTGAGAAGACCCTGCAACTTCACGTCTTCACAAATCAATTTGACTGTTGCACCCCAAAGAATCAGGTGTACTTCTTCCCACCAGCCTTTCAGCAAGGAATTTGTGGCATACATAAAGACCATATTTTCAGCGGTGACGGGGTTATCGTTAACCCACAGGATATGCAGACACTTTTTATTCATGAATCAACCCCATCGGTTAAAAGCTTATCCAGCCCTGGCAGGAATGCCACTCGCAAAAAGAAACACATAGCTGTCAGGCCAGTTAGCCATGACAAGCACGACAGATGCACACAGGCACACCTCCGCTGACGCACAAAAACCAGCCCAATATTTCGCCAGATATGAAAAAGAATTTTGTGCCGGAGACATGGATTTCAAGGTTCGATTCATGCTCGCAGCGTTTCCATGCGCTGCCCTGGCTGGCGGCCAAGTGCAAAGTTACGCTTTGGATTAACATTCAAATGCCCTGCTCATGGGCATAGCAATGCCAATCACGCAGCGCAAGGGGGCAATTTGGCATCGGTTCCGGGGCTTATATATCAAACCATGTGTCTGGAATGCGGTACTAGTCGGTCTATTTTGAAGGATGGACGGATTTCTACGGATTGCCTCACAATAAAAAAGTCCGCGAAACCTGGGTCTCACGGACTATAGCGGACATTTACGCCCCACTCTGGGAGGCCCCCAATGGGCCTCCCGGCGGGCATTTCAGGGCCGAAGAGGCAAGCCCTGAAAATCATGAGCCTTCATGGCAGAAAGGCATTCTGCCCACGCACTCAGGCAACGACGGAATTAGTCGGCCTGGGTGCGGATGAAGGTGGGAATTTCAAAATCATCCTCATCATAGGTGAAGTCTTCATGGCCGGGGTTATGCGCACGGCGGCGCGGCTGGCCCACAACCTCACGCTTGAGCAGATAGGGAGGACGATTGCTGTTTTCATCGTACCAGCGCTCCACTTCGGTGCGGCGGGTAGACTGCGGCAAGCGCGACTCGGCGCGTTCCTGCTCGTCCATCATGCTCTGCTGGGCCGCGCGGGAATTCATGCGGCGCGGTTCGGCAACCACGGCGTCAGGGCCGGGCTTGCGGAAGTTGGTGACAGTGGCCGCAGGAGCCTGCACGGGCTGAATAACCTGAGGAGAATCAATGCCGGTGGCAATAACGGTGAGGCGGATTTCGTCGCCGATATTGTCGTCAAACACAACACCAAAGATGATGTTGGCTTCTTCAGGCGTGGCATCGCCGATGATGTCGCCGATTTCGGCAATTTCCTCGGCAGTGATATCTGTGGGGGCGGTGATGTTGTACAGAACCGCCTTGGCGCTCTCAAGCGAAACATCTTCAAGCAGCGGACTCATGATGGCGCGCTGGGCGGCCTCGCGGGCGCGGTTTTCGCCAGAGGCGATGCCCGTGCCCATCAGGGCCATGCCAGCTTCGGCCATGGTGGTGCGCACGTCTGCAAAGTCGAGATTGATGAGGCCTTCGCCCACAATGACGTCAGAAATACCCTTGACGGCGTAGTACAGCACATCGTTGGCCTTCTGAAGCATTTCGGAGAAAGGAGCCTTCTTGGGGGCAAAGGCAAGCAGACGGTCGTTGGGGATGGTGATCAGGCAGTCCACATGCTGCTTGAACTCTTCAAGCCCGGCCTCCGCCGCGCGCTTGCGCTTGGCACCTTCAAAACTGAAGGGCTTGGTCACAACACCCACGGTGAGGACGCCCATTTCCTTGGCAGCCTGAGCAACCACAGGAGCAGCGCCGGTGCCGGTGCCGCCGCCCATGCCAGCGGTAACAAAGACCATATCGGCATCGCCGATGGCTTCACGAATGCTGCCAACGCTTTCCACCGCAGCCTCGCGGCCAATGGCGGGGTTGGCGCCAGCGCCAAGGCCCTTGGTAAGCTTTTCACCAAGCTGCACCTTAACGGAGGCACCGTTCTTGTTCAGCGCCTGCACATCGGTGTTGGCGCAAACAAACTGCACTCCGCGCAGGCCAGAGGCAATCATGTTCTGCACTGCATTACCGCCGCCACCACCTACGCCAATAACTTTGATCTTGGCATTGCTGGCCAACGAGGTATCGATATCATCAACGATAGACTGAGCCATTACACCTCTCCTCTGTGCTGTCCTCAAAATGCCCGCTTGAGGTTGTTATGAAATGTCCGCAAACCACTTTTTCATTCGCGAAAGCACACCGTCAAAAACGCCGCTTTCACTACGTGTGGTAAATTTTTTCTGGCCGGAAAGTTCCTTTTCCGCGCCGTAACGCAACAGCCCGACCGCCGTGGAAAATTTGGGGCTGTTGACCACGTCTTTCAGGCCCCCGATGTTGCGCGGGTAGCCAATGCGCGTGGGCAGATTGAAAATCTGTTCGCCCAGTTCCTGGCAGCCTTCAATCAGCGCCGTGCCGCCCGTGAGCACCACACCTGCGCCGATCATGTCCTTGTAGCCGGAGCGCACGAGGGTCTGATCCACAAGGTAAAGAATTTCTTCCATGCGGGGTTCGCATATTTCGGCCAGCACCTGACGCGAAAGCCGGCGCGGCTCGCGACCACCCACACTGGGAACTTCAATAAATTCATCGTTGCGCACAAGGTCGGCAAGGGCGCAACCATACTTGAGCTTGATTTTTTCGGCAGAGGCTATGGGAGTACGCAGACCAAAGGCAATGTCGTTGGAAAGGTTCTGCCCGCCGAGCGCAAGAACAGCCGTATGCTTGATGGCATCGTTGGCAAAAACGGCGATATCGGTGGTGCCGCCGCCCAGATCAACCAGAGCAACGCCGATTTCGCGTTCTTCTTCGGTCAGCACGGCCTTGGCTGATGCCAGCGATTCAAGGGCAATATCGGCAACTTCGAGCTGGCTGCGGTGGCACGAGCGCACAATGTTCTGGGCTGAAGAAACTGCGCCGGTAACAATGTGCACCTTCACTTCAAGGCGTACGCCAGCCATGCCGAGCGGGTCGGCAATGCCGCGCTGGTTATCAACAATGTATTCCTGAGGCAGGATATGGATGACCTCGCGGTCGGCAGGAATGGCCACAGCCCTGGCGGCATCAAGAGCACGTTCAATATCGCGCTGCGCGACCTCGCCGCCCTTGACGGCAATCACGCCGTGGCTGTTGATGCCCATGATGTGGCTGCCCGCAATCCCCACGTATACCGAGTGGATCTCGCAGCCCGCCATAAGTTCCGCATCTTCCACGGCCTTGCGGATGGACTGGACGGTCTGTTCAATGTTGACCACCACGCCCTTGCGCAAACCAGTGGAAACACTGGTGCCGATGCCCACCACATCTACAAGACCCGACTCCGACAGCTCGCCCACCACAGCGCATATCTTTGTGGTGCCGATGTCGAGGCCAACGATGAGCTCGGACTTATTCATGCCATTCTCCTCAAAACTCCTGTCTCCGGGTCGCAACGGCATGCCACTATGGCGCATGCCGCAAGTTTCTTACGCTGGCTGGTTAAGTAAAACCCAAACATTGCCGTTAACAGATCGAATCTCGCGAACATTGCGCAGTTCGTGTCTGCGGGCCAGATCGCCCAGGGTCAGACTTAACCGGGAAAGATTGCCCTCCCAATCGTCAGTAGCGATGGAAAGCCGCATTTCCCTGTCTTCAAGATAAATTTCAATGCCCTTGCCGGGACTCACGCTGACGGACGAAACCGCCCCCGCCTCTATGGGCAGCAAACCGCTTTGCATGCCCTTCATCAGGCGCGTCAGGTACGGCAGGGCGTCTTCTGCCCCCGGGTCAACACGCAAGGTGGGCAGCGAGAGAAAATTTTTGCTCTCAACCGGCGCTATAATTTCGCCAAGCTCGTTGGCGTAATACAGCACCCCGTCCTTATGCACCCAGAAAGAAGGCAACCGTTCTTTCAGCCGTATCACAAACCTGTCCGGCAGAAGGCGCTTAACAGAAACTTCTTCAACCCAGGGCGTCTTGCGCAGGTTTCTTTCAACCTTGGCAATGCTGACTGCAAGACTGTTGTCGCCCTCGCGTATGCCGCCGTATTGCAGCACCATGTCGTGCGAGAGGCGCACATTGCCGGTCACGTCAACATGGCGGGTGGTGAAAAAATCGCTGGTTATGGCCTTGTTGTAGAGCCAGAGCGATGAATAACACACACCAGCAAGAATCAGCCCCAGGCAGGTCAGCAGCACAGCCAACGCGGCAAGGCTTTTCAGCCCGCTGAAGCCCTTGAGCCTCCTGAAAATCCCCGCGATAACCCCGCCCGCACGTACTTTTGATCCGCCGCCGCTTTTTTTGACCGGGGCAGATGCTCGTGTGTAGGAGTTACGGGCTTTACGTCCGCTTTTTTTCAGGGCAAGGGGCATGGCACTATCCTGACCTCCGGCTCAAGCTCAATGCCAAACCGTTGCCGCACAGCTTGCCGGGCCTCTTGCAACAAGGCCAAGGCCGCTGTGGCGCTGCCCTTGCCTTCATTTATCAAAAAATTTGCATGCAGGGTTGAAAAGGCCATTCCCCCAAGCTGCCTGCCCTTGAAACCGGCCTCGTCAAGAAGCCTCCCGGCAGACATTTCCGGCGTGGGATTTTTGAATACGCACCCCGCGCTCCAAGCCGTCACAGGTTGTTTAGACTTTTTCTTAAAAAAGTTGTGACGCATGCAATTACAGATGCCATCCCTTTCAGCAACGGTCAAGCCAAATGTGGCTTCCAAGACGATAAAATCATTCTTTTTCCCGTTAATGCTGAGAGTACGATAGCCGTATTGCAGTGCATCTTCGTTGATACGCTGAATGGTGTTATCAATAAACACCTGAATATTATAAATATTTTTACATGTTTCCGTACCATGCGAGCCAGCATTCATGGCAACAGCCCCGCCCACGCTGCCGGGTATGCCCACCAGCCCTTCAAGGCCGGAAAGCCCGTTTACAGCGCAAAAACGCAGCAGCCGCGCCATAGGAACGCCCGCTCCCGCACGCACCAGAACCTTGCCCTCGTGCTCGCCCACAATGACCGGGCCGTCACTAAAAAACGGGCGGATCAGAACCAGCGGCAATTCGCCGTCCTGTGCAAGAATATTGCTGCCCGCGCCCAGAACCAATGGTGTGCCGCCAAGAGCCTTGAGCCTATCGGGCAATAGATAAAGGTCTTCGCTCCGCTCGAGTATTATTTCCGCAATGGCGGTTCCCCCCACCCTCAGCGTGGTGCGGGGGGCAAGAAAAGGAGCGGGCATCTCACGCATGATCTTGTCCCTCCAGCCAGGCGGGACCAAGGCGGGTGATGCTGCCAGCGCCAAGGGTCAACAGCACATCGCCCTCGCGCAGCACATTGGGCAGGGCTGCGGCAAGGTCATTGAGGGTCTGGTAGTATTCCACCGGAGTGATGGAGACCTGACGGATGCCCTGAGCGAGACTCTGGCCCGAAACGCCGGGAATGGGCTTTTCAGACGCGGCGTAAATTTCGGTGAGCAGCAGCTGATCCACATTGTCAAACACCTTGCAGAACTCGCCAAAATGGGCCTGCGTGCGGCTGAACCGGTGCGGCTGAAAAGCCGCCACAATGCGCCGACCGGGAAAGACCTGACGCGCCGTGGCAAGAGTAGCCGCAATTTCCGCCGGGTGATGACCGTAGTCGTCAACCACGGTCACACCGCCCTTCTCGCCTTTGAATTCAAAGCGCCGTCCCACGCCGCCAAAACCGTTCAGGCCCTCGGCGCATTTTTCAAAGCTGATGTCCACTTCCATAGCCGCGCCAATGGCGGCCAGAGCGTTGAGCATATTGTGGCGGCCCGGCTGCGGCAGGCTGACCTGACCAAGCTTGACGCCATTGCGCCACACCTCAAAGTTGTTGCGCACGCCGCATTCAAGCGGCACGGCGCGCAACACGTTGTCTTCCGCAAAGCCGTAGGTGAGCACAGGGCGCTTCACACGGGCAAGCAGGGCGCGCACGCCGGGGTCGTCGCCGCAGACGATGTTCAGGCCATAAAAAGGCACGTTGTTCATGAACTGCACAAAGGCGTCATCAATGCCCTGTCGGGTTTTGTAGTGATCGAGATGGTCTTCATCCACGTTGGTCACAACATTGATGATGGGCAGAAGACACAAAAATGAGCCGTCAGACTCGTCAGCTTCGGCTATCAGATATTCGCCGTGCCCAAGATGCGCGTTGGTGCCATACGCGTTGAGCCTGCCGCCAATAATAACTGTAGGATCAAGCTCCGCAGTATCAAAGATAGATGCAGTAAGTGATGTTGTAGTGGTCTTGCCATGCGTACCGGCAATGGCGATGCCCTGCCGCAAACGCATCAGCTCGGCCAGCATTTCGGCACGGGGGATTATGGCAATATTACGGCGGCGGGCTTCAATAAGCTCTGGATTTTCATCGTTGATGGCGGTGGACTTCACTAGGACCTGAACATCCCCCACGTTTTCCGCTGCATGGCCCACGGCAACGTGTGCGCCAAGGTCGCGCAGATGACGCACAACGGCAGAATCACTCATGTCAGAGCCGGAAACTTCGTAGCCCTGATTGAGAAGAACCTCGGCAATGCCGCTCATACCCGCGCCGCCAATGCCCACCATATGAATACGCCGAATCTTGCTGTTCATGCTCTACCTTTAAAGAAAGTCTAGATAATTTGAAGGGTTGAATTCGCCCTTGGATATCGGATGCTGAAGCCCTGTTTACGCTGTTTGTTCCAGAACGGCGACCACGCGCGCTGCCGCGTCAGGCCGGGCCGCGGCAAGGGCGGCTGCGGCCATGGGTTCGCGTTCGCCGGGCATGGTCAAGAGCCGCAGCAGAATGTCTGACATACGCTGCACGGCCATGCGCCCTTCAGGCACCAGTACGGCAGCGCCGCTGCGGGTCAGCACCTCGGCGTTGCGGGTCTGGTGATCGTGAATGGCATAGGGAAAAGGCACAAGAACCGAGGGCAGGCCTGCGGCGCAAAGCTCCGCCACAGTGCTGGCCCCGGCGCGGCACAGGGCCACGTCGGCCCAGGCGTAGGCCCCGGCCATGTCGTCAATAAAGGCGGAAACACATTCGGGGGCATAACCTGCCGCCATATAGGCCGCGCGCACACTGCCCTCATCCGTTAGGCCGGTCTGGTGGCGAATTTCCACCCCGGCGCCGCGAAATTCCGCCAGATTTTCAAGCATAAAGGCATTGAGCGCATGCGCGCCCTGCGAACCGCCCATGACCAGCAGACGGCGCGTCTGCCGGTGGCGATCCACCTGCCCCACCGCGCTTACGGCCGCCCGCACAGGGTTGCCCGTAAATACGCATTTTTTCATATCAAAGCCGCTGGTGTTGGGCAGTGAAATGCACACGCGCCGCGCAAGCCGCGCCAGAAAACGGTTGCTGGCACCGGCTATGGCGTTCTGCTCGTGCAGCACGCCGGGCACGCCAAGAATACGTGCGGCCAGCATGGGCGCAAATGCGGCATACCCGCCGAATCCAGCTACAACATCGGGCTTGAAACGGCGCAAAATCCCCACAGCCTTGACCACGGCAAGAGCCATCTGCGCGCCTGCACCCACAGCCTTGAAGCCGCGCCCCAAAAGGCCGCGCACAGGCAGCCCCTCAAAGGGAATGCCCGCCTGACGCATCAGCCGTTCTTCCGGCCCGTAGAGCGAACCCACAAACAGCAAGTTGGCATTGGGATTGCGACGCCGCAATTCCTCTGCCACAGCCAATGCCGGAAAGATATGCCCGCCAGTGCCGCCGGTCGTCAGGATGATGTTGTCCATGTGTCCGCCGTCCTTGAAAAATTCATAAGCAGGCCCACGCACAGCATGGTGGCCAAAAGGTTACTGCCGCCGTAACTCATGAGGGGCATGGGCACGCCCTTGGGCGGCGCAACCCCCATGACCACGGCCAGATTCATGACCGAGCCCATTGCAAGAATGGTGGTAATGCCGAATGCGGTAAAACGGTCGCGCAGATTGCGCTGGCCCATGATGATTTTGTAGCAGCGCCAGAAAAGCAGGGCAAACAGAATCATCACAACGCTTACGCCCACAAAACCCATTTCTTCGGCAAGCACGGCCATGATAAAGTCGTTGTGCGCTTCAGGCAGATAAAACATCTTCTGCTTGCTTGCGCCAACGCCTACGCCAAAGAAGCTGCCCGAACCAATGGCAAGCAGCGACTGCACAAGCTGGTAGCCCGTATTGTGCGCATCCTGAAAAGGATCAAGAAAGGCCAGCAGACGGCGCAGACGATAGGGCGAAGAAATGGCCAGCGCCATAGCGCCGCCGCAGGCGAGCGCAACTGAAAAGAACAGATAGACAAAGCGGGTGCCGCCCGCCACGCACATGAAAAACAGGATACTTGCAAGAACAACGGCGCTGCCGAAGTCAGGCTGCAAGAGCAGCAAAAAACAGAACAGCCCCGTTACGGCAAAGGGAGGTATGACGCCCCGGCTGAACGTCTTGATAAGTTCCTGCTTGGAACTCATGAAGTACGCCAGATACAGCGCCAGCGCAATTTTGACGAATTCCATGGGCTGAATGGAGATAAAACCCAGCGGAATCCAGCGCTTTGCGCCGTTGATGGCAGGGGTAAGGGGCGAGAGTGTCACCAGCAGCAGGAGCAGCGCAAGAAACAGCGCAGGATACTGCATGCGGTACAGCCAGTGCCTTGGCAGGAGGGCTGCGCTCCACAGGGCAACGCCGCCGCAAAGGGCAAAGATGACCTGACGCTTGAAGAAAAAGTATTTGTCGCCGTTGACCTGCTCCGCCACAATGCCGCTGGCCGAAAGCACCATCACAAGACCAATGGAAAGGATAATCAGCATGATGGTGAAAAGCCACCAGTCAAAGGGCGCGAACGGCCCTTCTTCCGTGGCCCTCGCCATGGCGCTGTTTACCTTGGGCGCTTTTTCCTTACCGCTGAAGATGTTCTTCATGACAGCTTACCCACAATCTGTTTGAAGTCTTCACCGCGCTGTTCATAATTTTTGTACAGGTCATAGCTGGAGGTGGCGGGCGCAAGCAGCACCACATCGCCGCTCCTGGCATTTGCCGAGGCAAAACGCACTGCTGGTTCCATTGTTTCGTGCCAGCTTATGGGCACAATGCCCTGCCAGGCCTTTTCAAAATGCTCACGGCTGGCCCCAAAAAGCACAACTTCCTGCACCTTCGCGCGCAACAGGTCGGCAAGCCCGGCCAGATCGCCGCCCTTGAACTTGCCGCCGCAGAGCAGCCGCACTGGGCGGTCAAAGGCCTCCAGCGCCACCTGAAGGGCGGAAACCGTGGTGCATTTGGAATCATTGACGTACAGCACGCCGCCAAGTTCGCGCACACGCTCAAGACGGTGCGGCAAAGGCTGAAAGCGTTCAACAGCTCTGGTGGCGCTTGCTTCCGTCACGCCAAAAAGGCGGCAGGCCTGCCATGCGGCTTCCTCATTAATGCGGTTATGCGCGCCCATGAGGCAGCTTGCAGGAAAGCGGTCAGTGGCCTTTACAAAAACCTTGCGGGCCTTGAGGCGGTGGGCGTCAGCCAGCGCTTGCAGATCTTCGCCCAGCACGGCCAGATCGCCTTCGTCCTGACAGCGGAACAACCGGAACTTGGCCTCGGTGTATTCCGCCATGTCCTTGTGGTAATCAAGATGGTTGGGCGTGATGTTGAGCAGAATACCCGCGCGCGGACAAAATGTGGTGCAGGCCTGCAACTGGAAACTGGAAATCTCGAGCACAAGCACATCGGCCTTTTTGCCGCCGAGAACGTATTCCGAAAGCGGCGTTCCGATGTTGCCGCCCAAAAACACGGCATAGCCCTGCTCGTGCAGCATGGCGGCAGCCAGGGAGGCCGTGGTGGTTTTGCCGCTGGTGCCGGTTATGGCCAGCACCGGCTCGTCATCAAGGTAGCGCCATGCCAGTTCCATTTCGGCCAGAATTTCAGAAACCTGCGTGTCCACCAGCCCCTCAAGCCTGGCTACAGGCATGCCGGGGCTGGGCACCACAAAGGCCGCGCCTGCAAACTGCGCGGCGGAATGCTCGCCAAGCTGCACGTCAATGCCAAGGGCTGCAAGCTCGGCGGCAAGCACTTCCCTTCCGGCCAGCGCCTTGAGGTTGCTGTCCAGTAGCCGAACCCTCGCCCCGGCGCGCCGCAGCAGTCTGGCGGCGGCAAGGCCTGAACGGCCCGCCCCCACAACAACTGCCAGTTCGCCGGGTTCGATACGTCTGCCGCGATTTTTCTCCAGTGCCATATCCCCTCTCCTCAGCGCAGCTTCAGAACAGAAAGCGCCACAAGGCCCAACAGGATGGAAGTTATCCAGAACCGGATGATGATCTTGGATTCAGGCACGCCCTTGAGCTCAAAATGATGGTGCAAGGGTGCCATGCGGAAAATACGTTTGCCGCCAGTCCAGCGGAAGTAGCCGACCTGTAGAATGACCGAAAGTGTTTCGGCCACAAAAAGGCCGCCCACTACGGAAAGCACAAGTTCCTGCTTGCACAGCAGGGCCAGATAGCCCAGCACGCCGCCGAGCGAAAGCGAACCCACATCGCCCATGAATACCTGGGCCGGATAGGCGTTGAACCACAAAAAGCCAAGGCCAGCGCCCACAAGCGCCGCGCAGAACACTGTGACCTCGCCCACGCCGGGCATGTAGGGCAGCAGCAGGTATCCGGCAAAACGGGCGTTGCCCGTGATATAGATGAAGATGGAAAAAACGAGGCAAGCCACAATGGAAGGCCCGATGGCAAGACCGTCCAGGCCGTCCGTCAGGTTGACGGCGTTGGAAGAGGCCACCATGACAAACACGCCAAAGGGCAGATAAAACCAGCCCAAATCAAAGGTAACTTCTTTCAGAAAAGGAATGGTCAGCTTGCTGCTGTAATCGGGATTGATATAGAGCAGCACCATTGCCGCGCAGGCAACAGCCAGTTGCCCCGCCATCTTGGACCTGCCGGAAATCCCCTTGTTTTTGTGGTGACGCAACTTGGTTATGTCGTCCCAGAAGCCAACGGCCCCGAAGCCCGCAAAAACAAGAAAAGCCTGCCAGATGTAGGGATTGGTCAGGTCAGACCACAAAAGCAGGCTGATGCTGAGCGCAAACAGCATGAGCAGACCGCCCATGGTGGGGGTGCCGGCCTTGCAGGCGTGGGCGGCAACGTCTTCGTGAATATACTGGCCGCATTTGAGGCTGCGGAGCCAGCCGATAAAGCGGGGACCAATGAGAATAGAAAGCACAAGAGCAGTGATGAGCGCGGCCAACGAGCGGAAGCTGATGTACCGAAAAACGTTGAATACCGTCCATTCGGACGCAAGGGGGACAAAGAGATTATAGAACATGCAGCGTAATCCGTTCTTTTGGTCGTGTGCAGACCGTTATGCCCGTTCTTTAAAGCAGTTAAACCCTGAAACCGGGACTTGAGCGGAATAATCCGCCAACGCCCGTTTCAAGTATGCAACGCTCCAGCAGGCGGCGTTTTTAATCTTGGCCCTCAGCCCCGCACGGCCTCCGGCTCTGTGAGAGTCTGGAGCAGGCATTCCAGCCTGTTGCCGCGTGATCCCTTGAACAGGGCCACGCCGCCAGTTTTGTTTTCGGCAAACGCAGTGTGCGTCAATTCGGCCCATGCAGCAGCAAAGGCCGCAGCGTCATACACCTCGAACCACGGCCCTGTATAGCCCCCACAGGTCAGCCCGGCGCGGATATTTTCACCGTGGCCGCCTTTCCAGAATACTGCCGAGGGTTTAAGTTCAGCCAGGTGTTTGCCAAGGGCCTCATGCTCTGCCGCTGCCTGCGGCCCAAGCTCGAGCATTTCGCCGAGCACAGGCACAAAAAGCCTGCCAGCGGCGCGCTCTGCCGCGGCATCAAGCATGCGGCGCATGGAAAGCGGATTGGCATTATAGGTATCGTCAATAAGCAGCCACTTGCCTACGCGCGTCTGATTGAACCGCTGCACGGGCAGTTCGCTCTGGGCCAGACCCTGCGCAATTTCCGCATTGCTCAGGCCCAGCAGATGGGCTGCGGCGGCAACGGCTATAACATTCTCCGCGCCGTACTCTCCCCTGAAGGGGGCGGTTACATCACAACGCGAGCCGTCAAGCCAGAGGTGGTACAGACCGCGCCTGTCGTCCGGCGCGTCAATGCCCGTTGCGGCATCATCCCGGCCGTCGGCCTGGGCGGGCGCTGGCCCTGCGTAAGAAGCGCGGTAATCCACGGCTCTGCCTGTGGCGCTAAAAAAATGCAACTCCGCGCCGGTGGCTCTGGCCTCGCGCACAAGTTCGGGATAATCGGCGCATACAAGGCCTATGCCCTTGGGGGCAAGATTGGTGAGCAGGCGCGATTTGTGCCAGGCCACGCCCTTGCTGCCAAGACCCTCGGTATGACCGGCGCCGACGTTAAGTATAAGGCCAATGTCAGGGCGCATGACGGACGACAGTTCTTCCATGTCGCCCTCATGGCTGATGCCAGCCTCCATGACCCAGAAATCTTCATCGCCGTCAGTGGCGAGCATGGCGCGGGGCATGCCGATCTGATTGTTGTTGTTCAGGGCGTTTTTTGCGGTTTTGCCGCGTACGGAAAGCACCTGAGCCAGCACTTCCTTGAGTGTTGTCTTGCCTGCAGTGCCCGTAACGCCCACAACTCTGGCAGTTGTTTTATCGCGCCACATGGCGGCTATGCTGCCAAGGGCCTTGATCGTATCTTCCACAACCAGCACAGGCACGCCTGCACCGGGCAGCGCCCGTGAGGCCAGCACGGCAGAAGCCCCAAGCTCCACGGCGGCAGGCACAAAATCGTGCCCATCCACCCTGCTGCCGGGGATGCAGACAAAGAGAGCCCCGGGCGCGGCCTCGCGGCTGTCCGTCACGGTGGCGGTCAGCGCAATGTCGCTCTCAAGGGCGCTCAGGCCCAGACGGGCCGCTATTTCATTGTAAGTCAGGCGCAATGAAGAAACTCCCTAACTACTTCCTGGTCGCTATAGTGGTGTTTGACACCCTGGATGATCTGATAATCCTCATGGCCCTTGCCTGCAATAAGCAATGCATCGTCCTTGCCGAGCATTTTCAGCGCCTTGATGGTAGCCGCGCGGCGATCAACCTCAACCACAACTTCGCGGGCGGATTTCAAACCGGGCAGAACATCCTGCAAAATGGCTTCCGGCTCTTCAAAACGCGGGTTGTCGGAGGTCAGCACTGCCACGTCGGACCAGCGGGCCACGGCCTCGCCCATGAGGGGGCGCTTGGTGCGGTCGCGATTGCCGCCGCAGCCAAATACAGTAACAACGCGTTTGAATCCAGCCCCCCGCAGGGCCTGCAAAACGTTTTCCAGCGCGTCTGGCGTGTGGGCGTAGTCTACAAATACATTTAATCCTTGGGGATTTTCTACACGCTCCAGCCGCCCGCTCACGCCCGTAAAACTTTCAAGAGATTTGAAGGCCTCAGGCTCAATGCCCATTTCAAGGGCAACGGCCTGCACGGCCAGCAGGTTGGAGGCGTTGAACGCGCCCACCAGGGGCGAGCGAAGTTCCCACTTGCTGCCCTCAAGATGCATACGCATGTGGCAGCCGTCCGTTCCGGCAGAAAGCAGTTCACCCCAGAGGTGGCGCTTGTTCAGCGCGCCTTTCTGCAAACCAAAGGAAAGCGCCGTGGGGCACAATTCCAGCAGGCGGCGGCCCCAGGGGTCGTCGGCGTTGACAGCCATGGCCTTGTCGGGCCGGGGCAGCTCCAGGAACAGGCGGGCCTTGACCTGGAAGTAGCTCTCCATGTTCTTGTGATAATCCAGATGATCCTGCGTCAGATTGGTAAAGGCTGCGCCGGAAAACGGCACACCGCAGACGCGCTGCTGGTCGATGGCGTGGGACGACACTTCCATCACCGCCACATCAACGCCCGCCTTGGCCATGGCGGCCAGCATGGCGTGCACGCTCAGGGCATCGGGAGTGGTGAGGGGCGCAGCTTCCGCATGGCCGGGCCAGCGGTAGCTGACCGTGCCCATGACGCCAAGCTTGTGCCCGGCCTGCGCAAAGAGCTGTTCGAGCAGATAGGAGCATGTGGTCTTGCCGTTGGTGCCTGTGACGCCCACGATCTTGAGCGGCAGTTCGCTGGTGCGCCAGCGGGCCTCCGCCAGACGCCAGAGCGCCTCGCGCGGGTCGGAATGATGCACGACGCGGCAGCCGCCAGCAAGCGCTGCGGCTTCCTCCGCTCCGCCGGGACGGCAAACGACAATGGAGGCCCCTGCGGCCACTGCGGCGGGAATAAAGCGCGCCCCGTCTTCGTTAACGCCAGGCACGGCAACAAAGATATCGCCGGAATTGACCTGACGAGAATCGACGCGCACCTCAATACCGCCGCGTCTGCACTGTTCAAGAAGGGCTGCAAATTCCCGTTCCATATCAACCTCACTGCATAACCGGGGCAAATGCCCCAATTTAGTCCCGGCGGCGCGCGCAATTCAACCCGCAACCCCGCGCGCGATGCGTGCGCCAGCCGGAAGCAACCTGCCGTTCTTACCGTTCGGAAAGCCAGAGAATATATTCGATGTCCTTGCCTTCTTCAGGCCAGGCCACACCGGGGGCAGGGGTCTGCTTGACCACCCTGCTGCCGGATCCTTTGAGTTCAGGCACAACGCCCGCGCGGGCAAACAGTTCAACCGCATTGCGCACAGATTTGCCCATCACGTCCGGCACCTTGCTGCTGGCCTTTGCCAGATGCCCCGGCAAGTGCATGCCTTCGGCCTGCTGCGGCGGGGCCAGCTTTCTGGTGTCGGTTGCATAGGGAACTTCCAGCGAGGCAAGCTTGAGACCGCGCTGACGCGTTTTGGTGGCCGGGCCTTCGCCAGTTGCTGCCTTTGTATCCGCTTCTGCCACCTTGGTTTCGTTAAACATGCCCGTATACGTCACCATGCGGGAGGCAACTTCCTTGAACACGGGCGCGGCAACGACACCGCCGTACTGGTTGCGCGAAGGTTCATCGACCATGACCATTACAAAATACTTGGGCTTGTCTGCCGGGAAAAAGCCGACGAACGAAGCAAGACGCTTGCTGCCGTAGGTGCCCGACCTGTGGTCGGCCTTCTGGGCCGTACCGGTCTTGCCGCCCACGTCAATGCCGTCCACGCGGGCGCGCTTGCCTGTACCGTCATGTTCTTCAACAACATCGCGCATCATGTGCATGACTTCGCGCACGGCGGTTTCAGAATAAATGCGGGGGCGCACCTCATCCACAACGCCGTCTTCGCGCGTGAGGCGCAGGGGCTTGTACACGCCATTGTTGAGCAGGGTCAGGTAGCCCTGCGCCATCTGGAGGCCCGTCACCGAGATACTCTGACCAAACGAGGTGGACATGATGTCCACTTCGCTCCAGTCACGCGGGGCGCGCAGGATGCCACGGCTTTCAGACACAGGTACGCCGGTGCGCTGTCCAAAGCCCAGCGCGTGCATATATTTATAGAAGGTGGGAGCGCCCATGGACAGGCCGATCTTGGCCATGCCGATGTTGGACGAATAGCGCAGCACCTTGGCAGCGGGCAATATTCCCTGCCGCGAGGTGTCGCGAATGGTGAAATTCTTGGTCACCCACTTGCCGCCTTCGCAGTCGATAAGGGTATTGGGCGTGACCTTGCGCTCCTGAATGGCGGCAGCCATCACAAAAGGCTTGAATGTGGAACCCGGTTCCAGGGCATCGGCAGCCAGCCTGTTGCGATAAACGAGCGGCGAAAAATCCTTGTAGTTGTTGGGATTGAAGAAAGGATACTGCGCCCATGCCATAATTTCGCCAGAGGCCACATCCACCACCAGCGCCCCGCCCCAGCGGGCATCATATTCCCGCACGGTACGTGCTACTGCTTCTTCAACAAAAAACTGGATCTGCATGTCGATGGTGAGGGTCAGATCCTGCCCCACCGGCTCGCTCTGCCCTTCTTCGTGCAGATAAAAGCGGCGGCCCATGGCGTCGCGCTGCACAATCTGGCGCGTGGGAATGCAGCCAAGGCGCGAATCAAGCGAGCGCTCGATACCCTCAAGCCCCTTGTCGTCAAGGCCCACAAAGCCCAGAAGCTGCCCCGCCATGTGCTTGAAGGGATAAACGCGGTCATATTCCTTGCTCAGGCCTATGCCGGTAATGTTGGCCTTGCGCACGGCCTCGGCGGTATAGTCGTCCACCTTGCGCTTCAGCCAGACAAAGCGGCGCTTGGTCTGCGCCAGGTCGTCATAAAGCTTCTGAGGCTCCATGCCCAGAATGGGGCCAAGGGTGTTGGCCATGGCCTGAAAATCGGTGATATCCTGCGGGCGGGCGTAAATGGATTTGGCTTCTACACTGCGGGCCAGCACCTGACCGTTGCGGTCAAAGATCATGCCGCGACGCCCGGTGACCAGCTCCGTAGCCGTATGCTGCCGACGCGCGCGTTCTGCAAGACGCGGCCCCTCCATCATCTGGAGATACCATGCGCGCCCCCACAGCCCGACCCACAGCAAGCAGAAGATGCATACAACGATCTTGATGCGGGCGCGGCCCCAGTCCACATTGCCCATCCAGGCCGGAGAGCTCGTGCCCTTGCCCGAAGAGACAAGGTTGCGGGTGGTCTGCGGCTTGGTGGCACGGACAGGGCCAGCGCTGGACACATTGCGTTTGCGAGAACTGAGTTTGAACATGGCGTTTCCAAACTGGGCGTCGCCGTGATGACGCCGGGCTTTTTCCGGGCCTGAGCATTAACTGGTCAGGCATTGGAGCGTTCCGGAGTTTTTACTGTAGTTCCATACGTCGAATCTGGCCGGGCTTGGGTTCGCGCATACCGAACTCATCTGCCTTGCGCCGCAGTTCATAGGGAGAAAGCAGCCGTTCGCGCTCAACCTCAAGCTTGGCCCTCAGAGCGCGCCGTTCGCGAACAGTATTTTGCTGAATATTGATGAAATAGGTTGTGTCCATGCGCTCAATGTTGCTCCACACCAGCACAAGGCCCATGACCATGCAGCTCAGAAGCCCCAGAACCAACGCCAGAAGCCATCCCCTGCCCCCATGTTGCTGGTTCATGGTTGTATTGCGCTTCATGCTCCCGTCGCCTCGGCTATTTTTTCCACAGCGCGCAGCTTGGCGCTGCTGGAGCGAGGGTTGACGGCCAGCTCTTCGGGCGTGGCGGTCACGGGTTTTTTGTACAGAATGCGCACTTCGGGCTGATGATGGCACACGCATACCGGCACATGGCGCGGGCAGCGGCAGCCTTCTGCCCAGTGACGCATGGCCTGCTTGACCATGCGGTCTTCAAGCGAGTGAAATGTTATGATGGCGAGCCTGCCGCCGATGGGCAGATAAGCCAGTATGTTATCAAGAAAACGCCGCAATTCGCCCAGCTCGTCGTTGACGGCCATGCGCAAGGCCTGAAAGGTGCGCGTGGCCGGATGCCGCCGGGCCTTGGCCCGCCATGCTGCGGGGTAGGCCTTTTCCACCAGGGCCGCCAGCTCTGCGGTGGTGTCTATGCTTGCCTTCTGGCGCGATTCCACAATCACGCGGGCAATGCGCCCTGCCTGAGGTTCTTCGCCCAGCATGGCGATGCATTCCTTGAGCCTTGCAAAACTTTCGCGGTTGACCCAGTGCCAGGCCGATGGCTGACCGGAATTCTGATCCATGCGCATATCGAGCGGGCCATCGCCGTGAAAGCTGAAACCGCGTTCGGCTTCATCAAGCTGGAGCGAGGAAACTCCGATATCCAGCAGCGCGCCGTCCACCTTGTTCCAGCCCAGTTCTGCCAGCGCATCGGGAAAATTGCTGTAATTGCAATGAAAAATGTGAGCGCGGTCGCCAAAGGGGGCCAACCGCTGACGCGCAAGAGCCATGGCGTCTTCGTCCCGGTCGAGGCCGCACAGTTCTATGTCGCTGGCGGTGCCGAGCACTGCCGAGGCATGGCCGCCCATGCCAAGGGTGCCATCCAGATAGCGGCCCCCGGCGCGGGGCGAAAGAGCCTCCAGCGTTTCTGCCGGAAGCACCGGCACGTGCCGCACGGGTTCTGCGATGTTATCCAAAATTTCCGTCATGGTGCGGCCTATAGACTGAGAGTTATGCCAAGCCCGGAAAGCTCGTCGGACACATCCTCAAGCTGGAGGGCATTGAAGCGTTCCTGATCCCAGATTTCAAATTTGTTCAGCATGCCCACGAGCATTGCATCCTTGTGCAAACCAGCCTCGCGCATCAGCACCTGCGGAATGCGCACCCGGCCCTGGGCATCAGGCTCGAGTTCCTGGGCAAGGCCCATAACCTTGGTTTTGAAGTGCGAAAGCCTGGGTGAGGGCATGGGGATACTGCCAAGTTGCTCTGTAACCATGTCCCAGTCGGCGGGCAGATAGGCCACCAGGCGTCCGTAAAAAGCAGTAAGCCAAAACGTCCCAGAGCCGCCGTCCGCGCAGAGTCCTTCGCGGTATTCCGGCGGCAGCATGAGTCGCCCCTTGGGGTCTAGGCTGCGGGAAAGGCTTTTTGTGAACAGTTTTTTCACTTTTTCCCACTTCTTACTACTTGTTACCACTTTTTCCCACTTATGCCCCAAGCCCTACCCCGTGTCAAGCAATGTCGCAAAATTGGCTTTATCTGCGAATTATCTAGCGATAAGCCCTCCAGCTTCCGCCCATTTATTGCGGTGGTAAAAAGTGGCGATTTACCACGCCCCTCCTCAGGGGATGCACGGCAAAAAAATACCGCCCGCCATTGCCGCCGGAGACAAAAAAACACCCGGCGGACAGCATGGGCGCTGTTTCAACGCTTTTGCGCTGAATGCCTTGACAATATGCGGGAAAACCAAGACTATTTGGACCAAGCCGGAACTGTAAATTTTGTACTTTTGCGCCCTTGCGCCACCGGTTTCAGCCATAAGGAACAGATATGAGAACGAAAATTGTCGCTACTATCGGTCCCGCTTCCAACAGCAAAGAAAAACTGCACGAACTGGCCGAGGCCGGAGTCAGTGTATTTCGACTCAATTTCTCGCATGGCGGCGCGGCGGACTTTGTTGCCATTATCCAGAGCATCCGTGAGGTGGAAGCCGCCATCGGGCGACCCATCACCATCATGCAGGATCTTTCCGGCCCCAAAATCCGCCTTGGCGTGCTGCCCGAAACCAGCATAACCGTCACCAAGGGCATGGAGCTGCTGCTCGGCCCCAGTGACCGCCATGTGGACGATTTCCCCTACCTGCCCTTTGACCACGATGTGATCCTCGAAAGCCTCGAACCCGGCGACCGCATGGTGCTGGCTGACGGCGGGCTTCAGTTCGTGGTTACGGAGTGCCGCGCGGACGGCCTTGTGCTGCTCAAGGCGGACAACTCGGGCATCGTCACCTCGCGCAAGGGTCTGGCCCTGCCCGGCAAAGCCACCAAGGTGCGCGCCCTGACGGAAAAGGACAAAAAAGACCTTGCGGACGGCCTCAAACTTGGCGTGGACGCAGTGGCAATCTCCTATGTGCAGACTGCGGACGACGTGCGCGAAGCCAAGGAGCTTATCGCCGCTGCCGGCAAAAGCCTGCCCGTGGTCGTCAAGCTCGAACGGCAGAGCGCCGTGGACAACCTTGCCGAGATTCTGCACGAGACAGATGTGGTCATGGTGGCGCGCGGCGACCTTGGCGTGGAATGCCCCCTGCCCCTTCTGCCCGCCCTGCAAAAGCGCATCATCAGCGCCTGCAACAAGGCCTCCAAGCCGGTTATTGTTGCCACGCAGATGCTGCTCTCCATGGTCAACAGCCCCGCCCCTACCCGCGCGGAAACCACAGACGTTGCCAATGCCGTGCTTGACGGCGCGGACTGCGTGATGCTTTCGGAAGAAACCGCCATGGGCAACTTCCCCGTTGAAACAGTGCGCTACATGCGCCGCATCACGGACGAAGCCGAACGCCTGCTGCTGATCAACCGCAAGCTTGAAGAGCCGGACAGCGACAAGGGCATACCTGAATTTCTGGCCTACTCCGCCTGTCTGCTGGCAGACAAGGCTTCGGCCAAGGCCATAGTGTCGCACAGTCTTTCGGGCAGTTCGGCCCGGCAGGTCTCTGCCCGCCGCCCCCCGCAAAGCATCTATGCGCTTACTCCTGACCCGGTTTCCATCAAGGCGCTCAACTTCGTCTGGGGCGTGAGGCCGGTTTTTGTGGAAAATCCGCAGGAAGAACCAAGTCACCTTATCCGGGCCGAGAGCTTTATCCATAACAGCCCGGATTTTGAACCTGACGACTGCGCGGTTATTACTGCCGGTCAGGTCAAGGGGTCTTCCGCCACGCCCCGTGGCACAAACCTTGTCAAAATTTACTGGAAGTAGCTCATGGCCGCAGAGCAAAGGAAAGTTCTTGATGTTCCCATGAACATCAACGAGGAATATTATCAGATCAGCGGCGAAATTCTGTCGAGCTTTCCCAAGTTCCGCCCTCCGGTAGATCTGTTCAGGTTTCGTGAAGATATCGCTGTGCTCGCTCCCTACTGCGTCAAGGGGAGCCGCCTGAGCAGCGAACAGGTGGACGAAGTGGCGCAGTTGTGCGCCGAGGGAGACCTTTTTGTCTCCCGCTCCGACCACCCCATTTACTCGCGCCACATCGTCAAGCAGCTTGACCTTGTGCTGCAGGACAACAACCTCAAGGAAGCGGAAATCGCAGATATCTGCATCCGCGCCCTGCTTATGCGTTGCAGCGACTTTTTTGAGCAGCCCGTCAAGGCGCTCTTTGAACCGCTGTACCGCGATGTTATGGTTGTTACAGAGTATCTGTGGAGCGACAAACACCACATCAACACATTCATGCGCCGTCTGTTTCGCAAAAACAATCTTGCACGGCATTCCATCAACAGCATGATTGTGGGCCTGTGGATATGGTTGCAGGGCACTGGTGAATACCGCCGTAAAGACATGGACCGCATTGCTGTTGCCATGCTGTTGCACGATGTGGGCATGTGCAAGGTTCCCCCTTTCCTGCTCAGCAAGGCTGGCCCCCTGAAGCAGGAAGAAAGGGAAAAAATCATCCCCCATCCCATTGTGGGCGTTCGGTTGATGCAAAAGATGGAAGTGTCTTTTGACGAACTGCTGCGCGCCTGCTTTGAACACCATGAGCGGCTTGACGGTTCCGGCTACCCTCAGCACACCAAGGGCAACCAGACCACCAGGGTTGGACGCCTCGCAGCGGTGGCCGACTCTTTTGCCGCCATGATTTGCGACCGACCTTTCAGAAAGGCCAAGGATGTTGTGCAGTCTGCCAAGGAACTGGCCAACGACCCGCGCTATGATCAGGAAATGGCCAACGCGCTTTTCGGTGGTTTTGCCGCTGGAACCATCGGGCAAATGGTCGACATGGACGCAGTGGTGGATACGCCGCAGCCGGAATAGACAAATCCAGGCGCAGCCCAACAAGAGAACAACGAAATTCATCTGGTCGCAGTGCCAAACGCCCTCGGGAGTTTGGCCTGCTGCCAGCAGATACATAAAAAGCCGGGTCAGAAACATGCGTTCTGACCCGGCTTTTTATGTGAGCCAACATGGCCCGCTTGCGGCGGCCAATCACCCAGCCCGGCTCGGTCAGGCCTGCTTACATTTTGCCCGCTGCGGCAAAAAACACCTCTGGTTCACGCCGTTCGCGGCAGTTGCTTTCAAGCATGGCAACAATTTTGTCCACCTGCGGATTGTCAAAATACTTTGCCTGTTCCGGGCAGATTTTTACGCAGGCGCAACAACGCAAGCAGCCCTGCGCCACTTGTGCCGCATTGTCGGCATCAATCACGCGCATGGGGCACACGCTGGCGCACAAGCCGCACTGCGTACATGAATCAAGGGTTTGAGGCCGAATATCCGCCGCTGGAGGCAGCGCCTTGTAAGGCCGGTTGCCGGGAACTGCCACGTTTGCGCTTTCTCCGCTGGCAATGATTCTGGCTGCGCTGCGGGCAAAATCCGCGATAGCGGCCATATCTTCTGCATCAGGCCTGCCTGCCCCGACCTTTGCCGTCATGCTGTGCTCTGCCACAAAGGCCCCTGCCGCAGGAACGGAAAAACCTTTGGCCCCAAACAGATCAACCGCTTCAAGCAGGGCATCGTCGTAGTGCCTGTTCCCATACACGGCAAGCAGAATTGCGCGTGCGCCATGCCCTGCCAGCCTTGCCAACGGCTCCACCAGCACTTGGGGAATACGCCCGGCATAGACCGGAAAGGCAAAAACCAGCACATCCTCCGGCCCAAGCGTGTGGGCTGCAGCCCGCCCTTCAGGGAACGTCCAGTTCCAGTCATTGCCGCGCGCCAGTGCCATATTCTGCGCCAGTTCCTGCGCCAGAGCACGGGCAGTCTCTTGCGCCATTTTGCGGCTGCTGCCAGTTGGGCTGAAAAAGACCGTGTGAAGGCTTGGGGTCATGACATCATCCTTTGTTCATGAAAAAGCGGGCCGTTGATACAGCCCGCCTGAAGAGTTCATTTTCTTGCGGCGCTGGGCCGCAAATGTGGTTAAGCAAACAGCCCCTTACCAGGCTTTCTTGCTCTGCTCGTGCCCGACTATGCCGCCAGCCAGCGCGCCCACGCCTGCGCCAGCCAGAGCGCCCCAGGCAGCGGATCCACCGGCAATGGCGGCAACGCCTGCGCCGCCAAGCGCGCCAAGGGCCGCGCCACTGGCAACACCCTGCTGGGTTTTGCTCATATTGGTGCAACCGATGCCGCTGACAAATATGGCGGCCAGCAACGTGATTATCAACAAGTTTTTCATATTTTCTCTCCTGAAGAAACCGCGTAGCGGATTTTGCTGTTACTTGGCGTTCAGGCGGGGTTCAATAATTTCGCGCCAGATCACGCTCATGACGGGGCGGTCAAGCTGCTGCGGATTTGCCGTATACCACGCGTCCACCATCTTGGCGACCTCTGCGCGGTTCACCCCCTTGAAGGCCTTCATCCAGCCCTTTTCAAAAGGTGAAAGCGTGTACACCGGACGCTTGCCTTCCTTGGTCGCTTTTTCCGCGATTTTTCCGTTTACAAAATACTCAACGGTGATCGCTGTTTCCACACCGAAAAGAAAGGCGAGCTTTTCAGCTTCAGGGGTTTTTTGCCACGCGGCACCCGTAAACTGATCCACAGGGTTCGCCTTGGAATTTTCGGCCTCGGGCGTATTTTCGGCAGCGCGAACCGGAGCGAATGCCAGAACAAGTGCAAGGCTTAAGGCCAGACACAAAACCGACTTTTTCACGATATGCTCCTTGAGTTGAAGAACCCTCTGCAATACCGCTTGCGCGGCAGCCAGCCGCATGGGCGGAATACACCAGCGGCAAGAATTATCGGGGCATGGCCCTTAGCTTGTATTGCAGTTTACCCAAAACCCCACCGAGATATCAAGTACGAAAAACCCGGCTGTCTTAGCAGACAGCCGGGTTTTCATTCGCGGTGGCGCACTGTGCGCCCTTGTATTTTATATGCCTTGCGGGCAGGGCAGTCCGCCCTACGCTCCCGCGGCCTCGCCTATAAGCTGGCGGAAGCGGCCAAAGAGGTACTGCCCGTCGCGGGGGCCAGCCGCCGCTTCGGGGTGGTACTGCACGCTCATGACAGGCAGGGTCTTGTGGCGCAGGCCTTCAAGCGTGTTGTCGTTCAGGTTGATATGCGTGGCTTCCACATCGTTCACGCCGTCCAGCACCACATGGAAACCGTGGTTCTGGGACGAAATCTCGATTCGTCCTGTGGTCAGATCCTTGACCGGGTGATTGCAGCCGTGGTGGCCGAACTTGAGCTTGTCGGTGGTGCCGCCAAGGGCGTGACCGATAAGCTGATGGCCAAGGCAGATGCCCGTGACAGGGAACGAACCAACAAGTTCGCGCACCAGAGCAATTTCCGCAGTCAGGGTCGCCGGGTCGCCGGGGCCGTTGGAAAGGAACACGCCCTTGGCTCCGCTGGCCTTGGCCTGAGCGGCGCTGAAGTTCGGCGGCACGGCCAGAGGCTCAAAACCGGCCTCGCACAGGCGGCGCAGAATATTCCACTTGATGCCATAATCATACACCAGCAGGGGCAGGCCCGTGCCGCGCCATGCGTAGGCGCCGTCCGCGCCAAGGGCGACCTTTTGCGGCTGGTTGTCAAACCATGCGTAGGGTTCCTGCGCTGCCACAAAGGGCACAAGGTTACGGCCCTTCATGGTGGGCTGGGCAAGCACTTTTTCCTTGAGGGCAGCGGGGTTCAGCTCCCTGGTGGAAATCATGCCGCGCATGGCCCCGTTGATGCGCAGGTGGCGCGTCAGGGCGCGGGTATCCAGCCCTTCCATGCCAGGCCTGTCGAACTTCTGCAAAAAGGCGGGCAATGCCATGACAGACTGCCAGTTGGAGGGCTGCTTGCAGCATTCCTTTACCAGAAAGGCGCTGCAATGCACGCGGGCCGATTCCATATCAGCCTCGGAAATGCCGTAGTTGCCCACCAGCGGATAGGTCATGCAGACCATCTGCCCGTAGTAGGAGGGGTCGGTGAGCACTTCCTGATAGCCAGTCATGCCCGTGGTGAAAATCACTTCACCGCCGGTTTCAAAGTCTCCGGTAAAGGATTTGCCTTCCAACGTGAATCCGTCTTCCAGCACCAGCAATGCTTTCATAACTTACCCCCGCGCTTCCCGCGCGTAGTATTCCTGCAAACTTTCCACATGGGTCTCTGCCCGCCGCGAACCAATGGCCGTGGCCGTGGCGCGCGCTGCGGCGATGGTGGTGCAGTAAGGAACCTTGTATGTCAGGGCCGCGTGGCGAATGGCCTTGGAATCCCTGGCCGTATGCTTGCCCGAAGCCGTGTTGATGACCAGAGCCACCTCATGATTGATGAGCAGGTCCACAATGTTGGGCCGCCCTTCGTAAACCTTGAGCACTTCTTCCACTTCAAGCCCGTGCTCACGCAGCACGGCAGCCGTGCCGCGCGTTGCCAGCAGGTGGAAGCCAAGCTTGGCAAACATATCCGCCACTTCGGGCAGATAGGGTTTGTCGCGGTCGTTGACCGACAGGAAGAGCTTGCCCCCCTGCGGCAGCACCTGACCAGCGCCAAGCTGGCTCTTGAGGAAGGCCTCGCCGAAGTTGGAGCCCATGCCCATGACTTCGCCGGTGGAGTGCATTTCTGGTCCGAGAATCACGTCCACGCCGGGGAAGCGCTGGAAAGGCAGCACAGCTTCCTTGACGCAGGTGAATCCGCCCTTGCGCATGCTCCAGGGGTCCAGTTCCTCAAGCGTTTTGCCCAGCATGACCTGGGTTGCCAGGTACGGCAGGGGAACGCCCGTGGCCTTGGACACAAAGGGCGCGGTACGCGAAGCGCGCGGGTTTACTTCCAGTATATAGATATCATCGCCCTTGATGGCAAACTGGATGTTCATCAGGCCCACGACCTTGAGTTCGCGGGCAAGGGCCTCGGCCTGCACCGCAATGCGGGCCACGTGGTCGTAAGAAAGCGAGTACGAGGGCAGCACGCAGGCCGAGTCGCCGGAGTGGATGCCGGCTTCCTCGATGTGTTCCATGATGCCCGCCACGTACACTTCCTTGCCGTCCGAAAGCGCGTCCACGTCCACTTCCACCGCATGCTCAAGGAACTTGTCGATGAGAATGGGGTGTTCCGGCTTTTGCGGAACCTGGGTGTGGAAGTAATCCTTCAGTTCTGCAGCGTCATACACCACAGCCATGGCGCGGCCGCCGAGCACGTAGCTGGGCCGTACAACCACGGGGTAAGTGATGCGTTCGGCCACTTCAAGCGCGTCTTCAAGGCTCATGGCCGTACCGTTCGGCGGCTGGAGCAGCGCAAGCTTTTCAATGAGCGCCTGGAAGCGTTCGCGGTCTTCGGCGCGGTCAATGGCGTCCGGGCTGGTGCCTAGAATAGGCACGCCAGCGCGCATGAGCGGCACGGCAAGATTCAGCGGGGTCTGGCCGCCAAACTGCACGATGACGCCCTCGGGCTTTTCCTTTTCCACGATGTTCATCACATCCTCGAAGGTCAGCGGCTCAAAGTAGAGCCTGTCCGAGGTATCATAGTCTGTGGAAACGGTTTCGGGGTTGGAGTTCGCCATGATGGCCATCACGCCCGCATCGCGCAGGGCGAAGGAGGCGTGGCAGCAGCAGTAGTCAAACTCGATGCCCTGACCGATACGGTTGGGGCCGCCGCCAAGAATGAGCACCTTGCGGCGGTCTTCCACCTTGATTTCTTCGCCACGCTCGTAGGTGGAGTAGAAATAGGGGGTGTAGGCCTCAAATTCCGCAGCGCAGGTGTCCACCAGATAATAGGTGGGCTCCACGTGCATTTCCTTGCGCATGCGGCGGATGTCTGCCTCGGGCATCTTCCACATTTCCGCCAGTTGGCGGTCGGAGAAGCCGTATTCCTTGGCTTCGCGCAGCATGTCGGCAAGAGCGGCGTTGGCCGTGGTCATGTCGTTGGCGAGGCCAAAGTTGCTGATGCGCTTTTCCATCTCCACAATGTCGCGCACCTGGCGGATGAACCATGGATCAATGGCGGAAACCGCAAAGATTTCTTCTTCGCTGATGCCAGCCACAATGGCCTGCCGCAGCGAAAAGATGCGTTTGGAGTTGGGGCGGTGCAAGGATTCCAGAATGGTTTCGCGGTCGGGCAGCTCGGAGCGGAAGCTATAGCCAAGGCCCGTTGCGCCGATTTCCATGGAGCGCAGGCCCTTCTGCAAGGCTTCCTTGAAGGTGCGGCCAATGCTCATGGCCTCGCCCACGCTCTTCATGGAGGTGGTGAGCTCGTCCTTGGCGCCGGGGAATTTTTCAAAGGTGAAGCGCGGGATCTTCACCACGCAGTAGTCGATGGCGGGTTCAAAGCTCGCCACGGTCTCGCGGGTGATGTCGTTGCGCAGTTCATCAAGGGTGTAGCCCACGGCCAGCTTGGCGGCGATTTTGGCAATGGGGAAGCCCGTGGCCTTGGAGGCCAGCGCGGACGAGCGCGACACGCGGGGGTTCATTTCGATAACCACAATCTCGCCGTTGGCCGGATTGAGGCCGAACTGCACGTTACTGCCGCCCGTTTCCACGCCGATTTCGCGCATGATGGCAATGGAGGCGTCGCGCAGGTTCTGGTATTCGGCATCAGAGAGGGTCTGCACCGGGGCCACGGTGATGGAGTCGCCCGTGTGCACACCCATGGGATCAAAGTTTTCAATGGCGCAGATGATGACACAGTTGTCCTTGGTGTCGCGCATCACTTCCATTTCGATTTCTTTCCAGCCAAGCACGCTCTGTTCAATCATGACTTCAGAGGTGGGGCTGGCCGAAAGGCCGCTGGCGGCAATGGCTTCCAGGTCTTCCATGTTGTAGGCCACACCGCCGCCGGTGCCGCCGAGCGTAAAGGCCGGGCGGATGATCAGCGGGAAGGGCAGCACGTTGCCGAGCTGGCGCGCTTCATCGATGGTGCGGGCAATGCCGCTGGCGGGCATTTTGAGGCCAATCTTTTCCATGGCTTCGCGGAAAAGCTCGCGGCTTTCTGCCTTTTCAATCACGTCGGCGCGCGCGCCGATGAGCTCAACGCCGCATTCCGCCAAAACGCCGCTCTTGGCAAGCCCAAGAGCGGCGTTCAAAGCCGTCTGACCGCCAAGCGTAGGCAAGAGCGCATCGGGGCGTTCTTTTCGGATGATTGCGGCAAGGGTCTCCTGCTCGATGGGTTCCACATAGGTGGCGTCAGCCATATGTGGATCGGTCATGATGGTAGCCGGATTGGAATTGACCAGTACCACCTCATACCCTTCTTCCTTGAGGGCCTTCACGGCCTGGGAACCGGAGTAGTCAAACTCGCAGCCCTGGCCGATGATGATGGGGCCCGCGCCGATGACAAGAATTTTGTGTAAATCCGAACGCTTGGGCATTGAACTTTCCTGCGGATTTTGAGATCAGAGGTAATGACGCGGCACAGGCGCGCCGATTTGCATAAAACGATTGTTTTTATTCCACAGCTGGTATAAAAGTCAAGTTTTTCCTTCGGCCAAATGAATACACACCCTTGCAGGGCTGCCGCCGCGCGCCCGCCAGGCCAGTATCAGAGGGTTTTACCCTGTCCGTGCGGCATGCCGGAGGCACAAAGCCCTTGCCTCGCAGTTTTTTTTGCGCAATAATTTTTCCCTTGAATCCACAAGGGGAGCACCACATGCAGAATGTAAAAAAAGTCGTCCTCGCCTATTCGGGCGGGCTTGATACTTCCGTTATCCTTAAATGGCTCATTGAGACCTACAAGTGTGAAGTCATTGCCGTTACCGCCGATCTGGGCCAGCCCGAAGACCTCACTGGCGTGGAAGAAAAAGCGCTCAAGACTGGCGCTTCCAAGGCATACGTGCTTGATCTGCGCGAAGAAATGGCCAAGGACTTTGTATTCCCCATGATGCGCGGCGCTGCCCGCTATGAAAACCGCTATCTGCTGGGCACCTCCATCGCCCGCCCGCTCATCGCCAAGGCCCTTGTGGACATCGCCCGCAAGGAAGGCGCGGACGCCGTGGCCCACGGCGCAACCGGCAAGGGCAACGATCAGGTGCGTTTTGAATTTGCCGTCAGCGCCCTTGCGCCCGATCTCAAGGTCATCGCCCCCTGGCGCGAATGGGATCTCATGTCGCGCACGGCCCTCACGGCCTTTGCCGCAAAGCACGGCATCCATATCTCCAGCGAAGCCAAGCGCTACAGCATGGACGCCAACATGATGCACACGAGCTTTGAAGGCAGCGAGCTGGAAAATCCCGGCAGCGCGCCCGATGCCTCGTGCCATCAGCGCTGCGTGCCCGTGGAAGAAGCGCCCGACACCCCCGAGATCATCAGTGTGGATTTCGAGCAGGGCAACCCTGTGGCCGTCAACGGTCAGCGCCTCTCCCCCGCCGCCATCATCAAGACCCTCAGCGAAATGGCCGGACGTAACGGCATTGGCCGCGACGACATGGTCGAAAACCGCTTTGTGGGCATGAAGTGCCGCGGCGTGTACGAAAACCCCGCCGGTACCCTGCTGTTTGCCCTGCATCGCGACCTTGAAGGCATCTGCATGGATCGCGAACTGCTCGGCATCCGCGACATGCTGGCCGTGCGCTACTCCCAGTGCGTGTACAATGGCTTCTGGTATTCGCCCGAGCGCGAAACCATGCAGGCTTTTATGGACAAGTCGCAGGAATGCGTCACCGGCACCGTGCGCGCCAAACTCTACAAGGGCGGCGTGTGGCCCCTGGCCCGCACCTCCCCCAATTCGCTCTTCTCCGAAGATCTGGCCACCTTTGAAGGCGGCAACTACGATCACAAGGATGCCGCTGGCTTTATCCGCCTCAACAGCCTGCGCCTGCGCCTGCACGCCGCTGTGCAGAGCAAGCTCGGCAAGTAGACTGAAACGCCCCGCATGCCGCCTTATTCGTGAAGCGGCATGAGGGGTTGTGGAATATCGGGCGCTTTCTCCGGAGCCTGCGCCATCCCGGGCTCGGCCTTTGGCGGCATTGCCGCATGTTTTGCAGAGATTTGACGGGACAGGTTCCGGGGGAAGCGGCGTTAGCCACGAGCAACGCGGCTTCCCCCGATTCATTTTTTACAGAAAACGGACAGACCATGAAGACCAACCAGAGCTGGGGCGGCCGCTTTGCCGAAGGCCCCAAGGAAGCCGTGGCCCAGTATACGGATTCGCAATCCTACGACAGGGCGCTCTACGCCCAGGATATCCGCGCGTCACAGGCGCATGCCCGCATGCTGGGCCGTCAGGGCGTCATCAGCCAGAACGAGGCGCGGATTCTGGTCAACGGTCTGGACCGTGTGCGCGAAGAAATCGAAGCTGGCAACTTTGTGTGGAAGCCCGAGCTGGAAGACGTGCACATGAATATTGAAGCGCGCCTCACCGAGCTTGTGGGCGATGTGGGCAAAAAACTGCACACTGGCCGCAGCCGCAACGATCAGGTGGGCCTGACCTTCCGCCTCTTTGTGGCCGACCGCCTAGAAACCTGGCGTCAGCGCGCGGCCCTGCTGTGCTCTGTGCTGGCCGACAAGGCCGCGGAGCACAAGACGGACATCCTGCCCGGCTGCACCCATCTGCAACCGGCCCAGCCCGTGAGCCTTGCCCACCACCTGCTGGCCTATGCCTGGATGTTCCGCCGCGATGCCATGCGGCTTGAAGACACCCTTGAGCGCGTGCGCATTTCGCCCTTGGGCGCTGCCGCCCTTGCCGGAACTACCTACCCTCTCGACCCCCAGAGCGTTGCGGACGAGGTGGGTTTTGCAGAAATTTACGGCAACTCCATGGACGCCGTTTCTGACCGCGATTTTGTGCTTGAAGCCCTTTTTGACGGCTCGACCATCATGATGCACCTCTCGCGCCTGTGCGAAGAAATCATCCTCTGGGCCAACCCAGCCTTTGGCTTTGTGCGCCTTTCTGACGGCTATTCCACTGGCTCGTCCATCATGCCGCAAAAGAAAAACCCAGACGTGGCCGAACTCATGCGCGGCAAGACCGGGCGCGTCTATGGCGCGCTCACGGGCCTGCTCACGGTCATGAAGGGTCTGCCCCTTGCCTATAACCGCGACATGCAGGAAGACAAGGAAGGCTTTCTTGACGCCGACCGCACTGTTGAAGCATCGCTGCGCCTCATGGCGGGCATGCTGGAAGAACTGACCTTCCGCACCGACCGCATGCGCGAGGCCTGCAAGGCTGGCTTCCTCAACGCCACCGAGCTGGCGGACTACCTCGTGGGCAAGGGTATTCCCTTCCGCGAGGCGCACCACATCACAGGTCAGGCCGTGGCCATGGCCGAAAAGGCTGGCAAAGGCCTTGAAGACCTCACTCTTGGCGAACTCCAGAGCCTTGAACCACGCATTGACGACTCGGTTTTTGCCATTCTGGAGTATGCCGCAGCCGTGAGCCGCCGCGAAACCCCTGGCGGTACCGGGCCCCGCTCTGTGGAAACACAGCTTGAACAGATCCACCAGTGGCTTGGGCAGAATCTTGGCGAGGAAAACTGAGCACGGAGCCGAACGCCATGTCCATTTTTGATATAGACAACCGGCAGGATGTGGAGGCGGAAGCCCCCTCCGCCGTGAGCTGGCCCCAGTGGGCCGAAGACGCGCGGCTTGACGACGACCTCGCCGCAGAGGCCTATGAGGCCACGCCTGCTCCCCTGCGCGCCGCAGTCAAAACAGGGCTGGCTCTGGCCCACATGCACTTTGGCGAGTCCACCACCAGCCAGCGCAACGAGGTGCGCAACGCGCATCTGGGCTTCTGGCGGCGTTCCATCGCGCACCCCGCGCCCTGGGCGGTCATTGCCTTTACGCCCGCATACGCCGCGGCGGCCCGCCTTGCGGCGGCCTGCATGCCCGCCCTGCTTGGCGGCGTGCCCCTTGTGGGGGCAGTGTGCGTGGGCGGCGCACCCAGCAGGAATGCTCTGGTCACGCTGGAGCTGGCTGGCGTGGAAGACATCTTTGTTATGGACAGCGCAAGCCTCTGCACCCTGCTGGAAGAAACCCAGCCAGGGCCGGGGCGGCTGGTGCTGCTGCACAGGGGCGAACTGGACGGCGTGGCCGGAGCAGCACGGGCGCTGGAGCTGCCCTGTTACGAGGAGCGGCGTTCGCCCATCCTGTGCCTGCCCAAGCCCGAAGCCTTTGACCTTGAAGCGCTGGCCTTTGCGCAGGCCGAGGCTCTGGAAACAGCGCTCGACACATCCTTGCGCCTCACTCCTGACGCCACCTATCTTGCGCCCGTGGCCGCCCTTGGGCATTGCCGCGAGCGCCGCACCGGGCCATTCCCCTATAGTGGCGCGCCCGCGTTCACGCCGGGCTGCGAGGGCTTCTGGCTGCACCCCGGCCTCACGCCCGACTTCTTCCGCGTGCAGCGGCAGGCATTCGGGCTGCTGTAACCCGCGCAAATTCACGCCAGGCACTGCGCAAAGCCATCGGGCGTTCTTAATTGAATCTTCGCCAAAGCTTCTTTGCACGCTGACTGCCCAGCCTCCCCGCACAGCATGGGGAAGCTACGGCGGCCAGCCTTGCCCTGCGCCTGAAAAAGCCGTAATCATTCAGAAACACCTCGCCTTGGGAGCAAAGCCATGCCCAGCATCAAGCATATCCGCAACATAGGCATTATTGCCCATATCGACGCGGGCAAAACCACGCTTTCCGAGCGCATGCTGTTCTACAGCCGCAAAATCCACCGCATGGGCGAAGTGCACAACGGCTCGGCCACCATGGACTACATGCCGGAGGAGCAGGAGCGCGGCATCACCATCATGTCGGCCTGCACCACCTGCCAGTGGGGCGAAAATACCATCAACCTCATCGACACGCCCGGCCATGTGGACTTTACCATTGAGGTGGAGCGCGCCCTGCGCGTGCTGGACGGTGCCGTGGGCGTGTTCTGCGCCGTGGGCGGGGTTGAGCCGCAGTCGGAAACCGTGTGGCGGCAGTCGGAAGATTTCAACGTTCCCAAGATCGCCTTTATCAACAAGATAGACCGTCTGGGCGCGGATTTTAAGGCAGTGCTCGAGGCCATGCGCCAGCGCCTGCAAACCAATGCCGTTGCCGTGACCATCCCCCTTGGGCAGGGCGAAGATTTCCGCGCCGTGCTTGACCTTGTGAACGAGCAAAGCCTGACCTTTGACCCGGCGGATCAGGGCCAGACCGTACACCGCGCGCCCTTTACGGAAGAAGAAGCCGCCATCGCCGCCCCCTGGCGCGAAATTCTGCTGGAAAAGCTTGGCGAGGCGGACGATGCTTTTGTGGAACCCTATCTGGAAGGCACCTTCACCCTGGCCGACATCAACGCCGCCCTGCGGCGCGCCACGCTGGCCCGCACGCTCACGCCTGTTTTCTGCGGCTCTGCCCTGCGCAACATGGGTGTGCAGCCCGTGCTTGATGCCGTGTGCGCCCTGCTGCCCTCGCCCGCCGATGTCCCCGCCCCGGTGGGGCATGATGCCGATGGTCGGGAAATCATTGTGGAAGCAACGCCCAATGCCCCCGCTGCGGCGCTGGTTTTTAAAGTGCTCATGGAAAATGGCCGCAAGCTGGCCTTTGTACGCATGTACGCGGGCCGCATCCGCGAGGGCGAAAGCCTGCGCAATACCGCCAGCGGCAAGGATGACCGCCTGGGCCGCATCTACCGCCCCCATGCCGACAGGCGGGAGCAGGTGGAATGCGCCGAGGCGGGCGAAATCGTGGTCGTGGTGGGCCTGCGCGGGCATACGGGCGAAACCTATACTGCCCGCGAGCGACAGCTTGCGCTGGAAAGCATAGATGCCTACGCGCCCGTCATCACCCTTGCGCTGGAACCCCGCAATGCGGACGAAGGCAAGATTCTGGACGAAGCGCTGGCGCGCTATACGGAAGAAGACCCCACCCTGCTGGCGCGGCTGGATGACGACACAGGCTCCCGCATGGTTTCCGGCATGGGCGAGCTGCATCTGGACGTTCTGCTGGAGCGCATGCAGCGCGAATACGGCATCAGCCCCCGCGCGGGCAATCCGCAGGTTGTGCTGCGCGAAACCGTGCGCAAGGAGGCCGAGGCAGCCGCTGTCTTTGACCGTGAAATGGGCAAGGAGCGCCATCAGGGCTCAGCGGCCCTGCGTGTTGCGCCGCGCGCCCGAGGCACTGGCAATGTGGTTGAAGTGGGCGACTTTTTGCCGCAGGATGCCGCCGAAGCCCGCAAAATTCTGCCCAGGGTATACCTGGACGCCGCCCTTGAAGGCGTGCGCGATGCCCTGCAATGCGGCGATCTGACAGGCTACCCCATTGAAGACGTGGCCGTAACCCTCACGGCTGTGGACAGGCAGGAAGGCCTGACAACGGTTCCCGGCTGTCGTATGGCCGCCGGACAAGCCCTGCGCGAGGCGCTGGCAGCGGCAACTCCCGTGGTGCTTGAGCCTGTGATGCGCGTGGAAATTACCGTGCCGGAAGACTTCCTCGGCGCGTCCATCACATTGTTCACCACCTGCGGCGGCAAGGTTGAGGATATGGAAGACCACGGCGGGCGCAAAACCCTGCGCGGCGCCGCCCCCCTGCGCCGCCTGTTCGGCTTTTCCACCTCCCTGCGCTCGGCCACACAGGGCCGCGCCGGGCTGGTAATGACCTTTGACCGCTTTGATCTGCCCTGAGGAACCATGCAGCACCAAGAATCCACACACGGCCAGCCCCGCGCAAAAAAAAGCCTCGGCCAGCACTTTTTGAAGCGCGAGGATATCTGCCGCCGCATCGCCATGCTGCTGCTGCCCAAGCCCGAAGACATGGTGCTTGAGATCGGCCCCGGCCCCGGCGCGCTCACCCGCGCCATCGAGGAGCAGCCCCACGCCCGCCTTTTGCTGCTTGAAAAAGACCGCCACTGGGCGGCTGAGCGCCAGCGCCTTGGCGAGGCCCGCACCCAGGCGGTGCTGACCGATGCCCTGCGTTTTGACTGGCGGCGCATCACGCCTGAAAAACCGTGGAAGATCATAGGCAACCTACCCTACAACGTAGCCTCGCCCCTCATATGGGACATTGTTTCGCGCGCAACGGGCTGGCAGCGCGCTGCCTTTATGGTGCAAAAAGAGGTGGGCCAGCGGCTGGCTGCCCAGCCCAACACCAACCACTACGGCGCGCTTTCTGTCTGGGTGCAAAGCTACGCCCGCCCGCGCATGGAATTTATTGTGGGGCCGGGGGCTTTCAGCCCGCCGCCCAAGGTGGATTCTGCAGTGCTTTCTTTTGATCCCCTGCCGCCGGAGCGCAGGCCGGCCCACCCCGAAGTGCTGGCGCGGCTCTTGCGCGTGTGCTTTCAGCAGCGCCGCAAACAGCTTGGCGGCGTTTTCAGGCGCAGCGGTCAGCCCGGGCTTGAGGCCGCGCTGGAAAAAACTGGCATCGACCCAAGCCTGCGGCCTGAAGCCCTTGCCAACAAAGATTTTCAGGCTCTAGCCGCTTTTTGGGCCGAGCAGCTTGACAATAATGCATAAAAAGTTTTGAGTTTACGCACTGTCTTTTAAAACGTAACGCTTGGCGGCATTTGCCGCCTGAGCTTGCTGGCAGAACAACTCAAGCCGGGGAATTTTCAGGAGGATGTGCTGATGACTAAAGCTGATCTGGTTGAAAAAATCGCCGCCAAGGCAAACCTGACCAAGGCTGCCGCCGAGCGTGCCCTCAATGCTTTTCTTGCTTCTGTGGAAGACGCTCTTGTAAAAGAGTCCAAACTGACCCTCACGGGTTTTGGCACCTTTGCGGTAGAAACCCGCAAGGCTCGCCAGGGGCGCAACCCGCGCACCGGCGATACGCTGACCATTCCCGCCTGCAAAATTCTCAAATTCCGTCCCGGCAAAATGCTTAAGGACTCCCTGAATTAAGCTTGAGCCGTTATGCCTCTGGCATAGCGGCTTTTTGATTTGCGTCAGCAGCCGCAAGGCTGTTGCCGAATGCTTTTGCCCAACGGCAAGGCAAAGAACCACCTCGCCAGCGATGCACCCGATGCACCCCTGCAAGATGCCCCTTTGCCTTGCCGCTGGGATCAGCAATTTGAAAAGCTGCCACCTTTTGCGGAAAATATTCATTTTCCCGCACTTGAGGCTTGCCTTTTTCTAAAGTGCGGGCTAAAAGAGCAGTTCATATTTTGCGGGCCATGGTCTAGAGCTGTGCCCCACCGCCGAAGGGGGTGATTTTCTTGCCCGGAGTTTTTCTTAACGACGACGACTATAACTTCGACATCGCACTGCGCCGCTTTAAGAAGCAGGTAGAAAAGGCGGGCGTTCTTTCTGAAATGAAGAAGCGCCAGCACTACGAAAAGCCCAGCGTTATGCGTAAAAAGAAGAAGGCCGCCGCCCGGAAGCGGCTGATGAAAAAGATCAGGAAGATGAACATGGCCTAGGCAGCAATGCCTTGCGCCGCTTTGCAGGGCATTGCCCGGCAGACGGCAGGCCGGGCGATGCAAAGCCATCGCTCCGTTCATTCGGCCAGTTATGCGGGAGGCCCCTCGGGCTTCCCGCGTTTTCTGCTTTTCTCCACCCTCCACCCCACCACCGCCATGACTGTCACCACCACGCTTTTTGAGCAGATCGACGTTGACTATATCAAAGCCTACAAAGCCAAGGACAGTGTGCGCCTTACCGTGCTGCGCCTTCTCAAGACGGCGGTGAAGAATCGCCTGGTGGAACTCAAGCGCCCCGGCGGCAGCCTTGCCGACGAAGAAATGCTTGATATCATCATCAAGGAAGGCAAGCAGCGGCAGGATTCCATCGACCAGTTCACGGCAGCAGGCCGCACCGATCTGGCCGACAAGGAAGCGGCGGAGCTTGTCATTCTCAAGGAATACCTGCCCAAGCCCCTCTCGGCAGAAGAACTTGCAGCCCTTATTGACGCCACCGTGGCCGAAGTGGGCGCAACTTCCCCCAAGGACATGGGCAAGGTCATTTCTGCCATCATGGCGGGCCACAAAGGCCGTGTAGACGGCAAGGCTCTTTCGGAAGCCGTCAAAAAACGCCTCCAGCCGTAGCTTCAGGCGCATTTCCACCTGGGGGAAAACCCCGTTTCAGTGTCCCGTTTTGAGTTGGCATGCAATCTTGCGGGAGTCGCCACGTTTTGGAGCAAAAAGCCTTGAGCAGCTCACTTTCGCCCCTTGGGCGACAGCCCGAAAGCGCCGCAGCTACAGCTGCGCTTGCCGGGTAGCTTTGCTGCTGCGCAAGGGCATGCTGCCCAACGGCTCACGATGTTTTTTCCGCACCACGGGCAAGCGCCGTTTTTTGCGCGCAAACCCAATGCTTTAAGGCAGTTCACGCATGATTCACGCCCGCACGCTCAACGCCCTAGAATTTCACCGCATTGCAGATCACCTTTCGGAATTGTGCCTTTCCGGCGTTGGCCGGGAACGCGCCAGGGCCATTGCCCCCCTTGACGATGCAGAGGCGGTAACGCTTGCCGCACGCATCTATGAGGAAGCCGCCGACTGGGCCAGCCGCCCTGCCGCAGGCGGCGCGGTTTTCTGCGTATGCTCCTTCCCCGATGTCAGCGGCATGCTGCGCGCTGCGGCCACCAGCCGCGCCCACACTTTTCAGCCCGATGTAGACGCCTTTTGGGCGCTGCGCGAGGTGCTGCGCCTTGCCAGAGACGCCCACGCATCCATTGCCCAGCCTGAGGCCGCCACCCGCTGGCCGCACCTGCTGGCCATGGCCGATGGCTCTCCCCTGCCAGTTCAGCTCACCGCGGCCCTCTTGCGCTGCATTTCCGACGATGGCCTGCTGCGCGATGAAAGCTCGCCCGAGTTGTACCGCCTGCGCGGCGAACTGCGCCGCCTGCACCAGAGCTGCATGCGCAAGGTCAAGGATTTTGCCCAGCAGTACAACATGCTGGCCTATCTGCAAGACGAGTTCATGACCCTCTCGTCCGACCGTTACGTGCTCCCCCTCAAGGCCAACTTCAAGGGCCGCATGCAGGGCATCATCCACGACTGGTCGCAAACGGGCGAGACCTGCTACTTTGAGCCCATGTTTCTGGTGGAGATCAACAACCGCCTTCAGGAACTGAAGCGCGAAGAACGCGAAGAAGAACGTAAGGTTCTGGTCTATCTGCGCAGCCTGCTTGAGGCGGAGCTGCCCGGCGCGCGCGCAGCCCTTGAGCTGCTGGCCCAGCTTGATGTTTTGCAGGCCAAGCGCAGGCTTGCCGCCCTTTTTGACGGCCGCCCGCTGCCCCTCACCCCTGTGGCGGAGGGCATTCAGCTTCTTGATGCCCGCCACCCCCTGCTCATGCTCAACCGCGTGGCCGAATCCGGCAAGGACGGCTCCAAGGCCGCCGCCGCTGCCCACAGCAAGGTGCGGCCTCTGGATATCGTGTTGCGCCCCGGCGAGCGCGCCCTGGTCATCACCGGCGGCAATGCGGGCGGCAAAACCGTATGCCTCAAGACGCTTGGCCTCATTGCGGCCATGACCCTGAGCGGCCTGCCCGTGCCTGTGGGCGCTGGTTCGCACATGCCCTGGTTCAGCAGGCTGGATGCCTTTATCGGCGACGAGCAGAGCCTTGCGGACAATGTTTCTACCTTCACCGCACAGATCGAGCACCTCGCCAAGGCCTGGAAGCACCTGGACGCCAGCAGCCTTGTGCTGCTTGACGAATTTGGCGCAGGCACCGACCCGGCCCAGGGCGCTGCCCTTGCTCAGGCCGTACTTGACGAATTGCTGGACAAACATACCTTTGTTCTGTCGGCAACGCATTTCCCCGCGCTCAAAAGCTATGCCCTCACGCGCGAAGGCGCACGGGCGGCCTCCATGCTCTTTGATCCCCAAAGCAAAAAGCCTTTGTTCCGGCTTGCTTACGATCAGGTCGGGGCCAGTCAGGCGCTGGATGTGGCGCGCGAGCACGGCCTTGCCGAAAGCATTGTACGCAGGGCGGAGCATTACCTTTTGCAGGACGGGCAGGACGCAACGGCCCTGCTTGGCAGGCTCAATGATCTGGCCGCAAAGCGGGAGGAAGAGCTGGCGGAACTCAAGCGCGAGCAGGATAAAACCCGCCGCCAGACGCAGGATCTGCGCGAAAAGCTTGAGAAGGAGCGCCTCCGCCTGCACGACGAGGTTCGCGCACAGGCTGGCGACCTCATGCGCGCCTGGAAGGAAGGCCGCGCCACCCACAAGCAGGCGCTCAAGGAAATGTCGCGTCTGCGGGCCTCGCTGGCTCCCGCGCAGGATGAAACTGCGGAAGGCGCGTCCGTGCTGCCCCAGCCCCAAACCTTTACGGCCGGGCAGGAAGTGCTGCACACCGTATTCAACAAACGCGGCGTCATCACCGATGTGGACGAACGGCGCGGGCGTGTGCGGCTGGAAATGAACGGCGTGAACCTCTGGGCAGAAATGAAGGCCCTGCGCGTGCCGGGCCAGACAGCGCCAAGCCCCTCCAAAAGCGCCCTCAGGGGCGTTGTGGGCCGCACATCCGCCAGTGACGAGGCAGCATCCCTGCGCCTTGATATGCGCGGTATGCGCGCGGATGTGGCGCTGGCCGAGCTGGAACGCTTTATGGACAAGGCCTTGCTGGCAGGATTTTCAGAGGTGGAAGTGGTACACGGCAGGGGTACGGGCGCGCTGCGCCGTCAGGTGCATGATTTTTTGCGGAGTTTTCCGGCTGTGGGGCAGTTTGCCCTTGCGCCGGAAGACCGGGGCGGCGATGGCATGACCATAGTAACCTTTCGCTAATTACGGGCGTGTGACCCATGCAGTCCAAGGACGCAATCCGCGTCATTAAAGAGCGCCTGAATATCGTTGACGTGGTGCGCCGCTATGTTGAGCTGAAGCGCAACGGGCCGCGCTGGGTAGCGCCCTGCCCATTCCATCAGGAAACCAAGCCGTCCTTTTCCGTCAACGAAGATCAGGGGCTTTTTTACTGTTTCGGCTGCCACGCCTCGGGCGATGTTTTTGATTTTTACAGCCGCATCAACGGGCTGGAGTTTAAGGAAACGCTTGAACAACTGGCGGCGGAAGCTGGCATTACCATTGACCGCGGCCCGCGTGATCCCCAGCGGGACGGGCAGGAACGCAAGCAGCGCTCGGCGCGGCAGCAGATGCTGCGCATGTACGAGCTTGCGGCAGGCCATTTTGCCTCGGCCCTGCAAAGCCCCGAGGCGGAAGAATGCAGGCGGTATATAGAAAAACGCGGTTTGAGCGATGAGATAGTACAGCGCTTTGGCCTTGGCTGGGCCAGACGCGAATGGCAGTCGCTGGCTGATGCCCTGCGCCGTGCGGGCTTTGACATGCGCATGGCCGCAGAAGCCGGCCTTGTAGGACAGGCAAGCAGCGGGCGGCCCTACGACAGGTTTCGCGGGCGGCTCATTTTTCCCATCAAGAGTCTTTCCAACCAGATAATCGCCTTTGGCGGGCGCATTATCGCCGATGAGGAAGAAGCCAAGTATATCAACAGCGCCGACACGCCCCTCTACAAGAAGGGCGAGCACCTTTACGGGCTGGCGCAGGCGCGGCGCGGCATTGTGACCAAGGGACGCGCCATGTTGACAGAAGGCTACATGGACGTGCTCACCCTGCACCAGTTCGGCTACGACAATGCCGTTGGCGTGCTGGGCACGGCCCTGACGCCTGAACAGATAAAACGCCTTTCGGGCTTTGCATCGCAAATGACCCTGCTGTTTGACGGCGACCGCGCCGGACGCAAGGCAGCTTTGCGCTCGTGCGAAATGCTGCTCACGCGCGGCCTTTCGTGCAGCGTGGTGATCATGCCCGAAGGTGAAGACATAGACAGTTTGCTGCGCGGCGCTGGCCCCGAGGCTTTTGAGGCCTTGCAGGCACAGGCCCCGGACGGTCTGCGCTTTTGCGTGGACGTGCTCAAGGCCCTGGCCCCGCGCGAAACAGTGGAATGGGCGCGCAATTTTTTGCGCCAGCTGGATATTCCAGAGCTGATCAGTCCCTACATTTCACGGCTGGCGGCTCATTTGCAGCTTTCGGAAGCCGACCTGCGCGAGGGCATTGCCGGGGCGCGGGGGCAACGCAAAGACGGCCAGCCACAGGGGGTCTCCGCCTCGCGGACGCGCCAGAACATACGCGACCGCGAAATAATGATGTTTGCCGTGCGGTATCCCCACCGCCTGCGCGATATGCAGGAAATGGGGGCTGACCTTGCCTTGAGGTCTGACATCGCCCGGCGGCTGTGGGACAAGATTGAAACCCACGGCCCGGAAGAAGTGTTCCATCAGCTTGATGAACGGGAAAAAAACTTCTGGTGTAAATGTCGCGGCCCGGAAGCCGCGCCATGCGACAGCGGCGAAAAAGAACTTGAATTATTGCGACAGTCGCTAGATCAATACTACGCCTCAGCTCAGGCCTCCTCCCTGTCCGCTGCCATGCGGGCCAATACAGGCATAGGTGACTTTGAAGCTGATTTGGATTATCTTCGCGCACTTAAGGAAACCTTGGAGAAAGGGCATGAGCAATCTTAAAGATATCCAGCAGATACAATCCCTTATTGCCAAAGGCAAGGGCGCGGGCTTTCTGACCTTTGAAGAGGTCAACAAGGCTCTGCCTGTTGAAATGAGCACGCCGGAGCAATTTGAGGAAATCATCGGCATCTTTGAACAGCTCGAAATCGTCATTGTGGACTCGGAAAAGGACGGGAAAAAGATTTCCGCCGCCGCCACCGAGACTGACGAAGACATTACCGAAGGTTCGCTGGATCTGTCCGAAGACGAAGACACTGCAGACTATTCCTCGCGCAGCACCGACCCCGTGCGCATGTACCTGCGCGAAATGGGCGCCGTGCCCCTGCTCGACCGCGATGGCGAAGTTGTCATCGCCAAAAAGATCGAGATGGGCGAGCAGGACGTGCTCTACGCCCTGGTTGAAGTGCCTGTGGCCGTTGAAGAACTCATCAATGTGGGCGAAGACCTGCGCCAGAACCGCGTCAAACTGAAGGACGTGGTCAAAACCATTGAAGAAGACGACCCCAGCGAAGACGAAATGAACCAGCGCACCCGCGTTATTCTGCTGCTGGACGAAATCAAGCAGACTTTCAAGAAGAAGCGCAAGATTTACAAAAAGCTGGACGCCTGCGCCTGCATGGACCGCCGCGTTACCGCAGTGCAGAAAGAAATCATCAGCTTCAAGGATGAGATCGTCACCCGCCTGCGCGACATCAAGCTGGAAAAAACGCTCATCGACCGCATCATTGAAACGGTCGAGGACTATGTGCGCCAGATGCACAACTGCCAGCGCGACCTCTCGGCCTACATCCTTTCCACCGGGCGCACCCAGGCGGAAATTCAGGCCATGTTTGATGGCCTTGAAAAACGCGAGGTCAACCCCAACGATGCGGCCCGCGACCTCAAGCTGAGCGTGGACGAGCTGTTTTCATTCAAGGAAATGATCATCGGCAAGATCGAAATTCTCAGCCGCCTCCAGGAAAAGTGCTGCCATAACGTCACTGATCTTGAAGAAGTGCTGTGGCGCATCAAGCGCGGCAACACCGCCGCCATGCGCGCCAAGCAGGAGCTGATCCGCTCCAACCTGCGTCTGGTTGTTTCCATTGCCAAAAAATACACCAACCGCGGCCTTCAGTTCCTTGACCTCATTCAGGAAGGCAACATCGGCCTGATGAAGGCCGTGGACAAGTTTGAATACCAGCGCGGTTACAAGTTTTCGACCTATGCCACGTGGTGGATCCGTCAGGCCATTACCCGCGCTATCGCGGATCAGGCCCGCACCATCCGCATTCCCGTGCACATGATCGAAACCATCAACAAGCTTATCCGCACCTCGCGTTACCTTGTGCAGGAACTGGGGCGCGACCCCACACCCGAGGAAATCGCCGAGCGTATGGAATACCCGGTGGAAAAGGTCAAAAAAGTGCTCAAGATCGCCAAGGAGCCCATCTCGCTTGAGACGCCCATTGGTGATGAAGAAGATTCGAGCCTTGGCGACTTTATTGAAGACAAAAAGGCCGTTGCACCGGCTGAAGAAGTCATCAATACCAAGCTGTCCGAGCAGCTTGCCGCCGTGCTGGCCGACCTTACCCCGCGCGAAGAACAGGTGCTGCGCAAGCGCTTTGGCATTGCAGAAAAGAGCGACCACACCCTTGAAGAAGTGGGCAAGCTCTTCAACGTCACGCGCGAACGCATCCGGCAGATCGAGGCAAAGGCCCTGCGCAAGCTCCGCCACCCCGTTCGCAGCCAACCCCTGCGTTCCTACTACGAAAACTGATTCATTGTGCAAGCCCGGCAGGTTGACCTGTCGGGCTTGCACGGTCATTATCCCATTGACCTTTCCGCCACTCTGACAGCAACGGACGAGCACCGCACCTATGCTGAGCCACATGCAACAGCTTTTCCGCTGGCCCCATTTTTCGGGCGGCAAAAATCATACTACAGCGCATGTCTTTGCGCTGATTCTTCTGTGTCTGCTGGCATTGACCAATGTTGCTGGCGCTGCGCCTGCGGCCGAGCCCCTGCCCAATCCGCAGGGCAAGGTCGCCAAATGTTTTGACGGCGACACGTTAAAGCTCACTGATCGCCGCACAGTGCGCCTTGCGGGCATTGACGCCCCTGAAATGGACCGGGGCAAACATAAGCCCCAGTACTACGCCCGCGAAGCCTTTGACCAGCTTACCAAATTGGCTCAGGGCAAGGATGTGCGCCTGGTGGCCGTGGATGCCAAGGGCAAGGATCATTACGGCCGCGTGGTGGCCGATGTTATCCTGCCTGACGGGCACTCCCTGTCCGACACCATGGTTCGCAACGGCGCGGCCTTTGTGTATCCGCACAGCGACCTCAATCCCCATTTTCAGGAAAGGCTGCGCAAGCTCCAGCACGAAGCCATTGCCGCCCGGCGCGGCATGTGGGCGCATTTGCTCACCCTGCCTGCCGCCAAAAAGACCTATCTGGGCAACCGCGAATCCATGCGCTTTTTCCCCACAGACAGCGCTGAAGTACAGCACATAAAGCCCCGCAACCGCGTGTTTTTCGGCACGCTCATGGATGCCTTTATGGCTGGCTACGCCCCGGCGCGTCCCTGCAACTTCTGGCCGCAAGTAAAATGAACACCACTTCTCCCCTGCTTGAACAACAGGCTCTTGTCATATTTTCCGGCGGGCAGGATTCCGCCACTTGCCTCGCATGGGCGCTCAGCCGCTTCAAGCGGGTGCTGACGCTGGGTTTTGACTATGGGCAGCGTCACTCTGTGGAGCTTGACTGCCGCAAGCGCGTGCGCGAGGGCATTGCCGCCCTCAACCCGCAATGGGCGCAGCGCATGGGGCCGGATGCCCTGCTTAATCTCGATATTTTCCGCCAGCTTGCAGACACGGCTCTGACCTCTGACGCGCCAATAGAAGAGCACTGCGCCAACGGCCTGCCCAACACCTTTGTGCCGGGGCGCAACCTCATATTTATTCTGCACGCCGCTGCCTGGGCCTATGCCAAGGAAATCCGCCACATGGTGCTGGGCGTCTGCCAGAGCGATTACTCCGGCTATCCCGACTGCCGGGACGACAGCATCAAGGCCATGCAGGTTGCCATTAACAGCGGCATGGACGCCAATTTTACGCTGCACACGCCGCTCATGTGGCGCAGCAAAAAGGACGCCTGGATGCTGGCCCGCAGCCTTGGCGGCGATGCGCTGGTGAACCTGATTGTGGAAGAAAGCCACACCTGCTACATGGGCCAGCGCGGGCAGCGCTACCCCTGGGGCTATGGATGCGGCGACTGCCCAGCCTGCCGCCTGCGCGCTGCGGGTTACGCCGCCTATGCCGAGGCGCAGGCAGCCTGCGCGCAAAACCCGCTAGAGGAACAGGCCTGATGTCCAAAAAACTGCTCAGCGCGGCTCAGGGTGTGGAAGCGGCCTGCATTCTGTTTCAGCTCAACAGCAAGACCGCCGACATCATCAATATGGCCAGCGGCGCTCAGATGCCCGATGAATATCTGTCAGGCCCGGGTGCGGATATGTTCTGCGCGGAGTGGCGGGCCTTTGTGCACGCGGTGGTTACGGCCGCCATCATGCACCACGCGCCCAATACCGTATTTTTGGCCTATCTGCGCCAGACGGGCAATCTGCTGGCCGCAGCCAGCAATAATTTTGACAGCGCGGACGAAAAAGCGGTCAACGCTGCCCTCAACGCCTTTGTGGACGGCCCCTTTGCCGAATACATGCCCCTGCTTGCGCAGGAACAGCAGGTTCGCTGCCCGGAACTGTTCTGTCAGCGCCTTGCGGTGCAGGCCGCCAACCTGCGCGGTCAGGCCACCCCGCCGGACGATCACGCCAAGGCCCGCCTCGCTGCTGTTATGGCCCTGATTATCAGCGCAGTGTGGGACAAGCTGGAGCAATACGATATTCAGCCAGACTAGAACGCGTAGGGCGGAATACTTCCATTCTGATCCAGCAAGCATAGGACGCACTGCCGCAAATTAGTTTTTCTCCCACACAATACAAAACTGCCGGGATTTTGATGCATCAAAATCCCGGCAGTTTTATTTTCAAGAACTTCTATTGCCCTATTACTTTCCCAAAAGTTCCAGCATGGCCTCGGCAATATTGTTGGTGCGCAGGCCCACAAGTTCGCGCAGACGCAACTGGCTGCCGTGCTCCACAAAATGGTCGGGCAGACCAAGGCGTTTGATGCGCTGGCCGCGCATGAGGCCACGATCATTCCAGAATTCCAGCACTGCGGATGAAAAACCGCCAGCCAACACGCCTTCTTCCACCATAAGAATACGGTCAAAGTTTTGGGCGATTTCGGCCAGTTGTTCTTCCGGCAAGGGTTTGATCCAGACCGGGTCGAACACAAGGGGCTTCACACCTGTTTGCCGCTCCACCATGGCCGCAGCTTCCAGCGCAGGATGCGCGCGGTTGCCCACGGCTATCACCGCAAGGCCTTCGCCCTGTTGCAGCACTTCGCCCCGGCCGGGGGTCAACAGCCGCGGCGCGCCGTCAGGGGCAACGCCAAAGGCGCTGCCGCGCGGATACCGCAGGGCGCACGGGCCGGGATGGCACAAAGCCGTGTGCAGGCTATGACGCAGCAAATTTTCATCGCGCGGGGCCAGCATGGAGATATTGGGAATATGCCGCAGATAGGCGATATCAAAGGCCCCGTGGTGGGTCGCTCCATCCTCGCCCACAAGGCCTGCGCGGTCTACGCAGAAGGTAACGGGCAGATTTTGCAGACATACATCGTGCACAACCTGATCGTACGAGCGCTGCAAAAAGGTGGAATACACGGCCAGCGCGGGCCGATAGCCCTGGCTGGCAAGGCCCGCCGCAAAGGTCACGGCGTGCTGCTCGCAAATGCCCACATCCACAAAGCGGTCGGGGAAACGCGCGCGGAACTTGTCCGTGCCTGTGCCTTCGGGCATGGCCGCCGTGATAGCAATGATCTTGTCGTTATGCTCGGCAAGCTCTGTCAGCGTATTGCTGAACACCGTGGTGAACGAGGGCAGCTTGGCTGTGGAAGCCACAGGCTGCCCGGTTTCGGGCGTGAACAGGCCGATGCCGTGGTACAGTGTGGGATTTTTCTCCGCCGGGCCGTAGCCCTTGCCCTTCTGGGTGCGCACGTGCAGCAGCACCGGGCCGTCCTCAATGGCGGCGGCCATTTCCAGATGGCGGCGCAGGCTTGTGATGTCGTGCCCGTCCACCGGGCCGATGTAGTTGAAGCGAAACGCCTCAAACAGCATGCCCGGCGTAAAGAACGACTTGAAGCTCCATTCGCCGCGCATGGCGTATACGGCCAGCTTTTGGCCGATGCGCGGAATGGAGCGCAGGAAATTAAGCACTTCCTTGCGGGTTTGCCGCACCCAGCGCTGCGAAAGCGTGCGGCTCAAAAACAGCGAAAGCGCGCCCACATTGGGCGAAATGGACATTTCATTGTCGTTGAGCACCACAATGAGCCGCCGCCCCATGTGCCCGGCAAGGTTCAGGCCCTCAAAGGCCTCGCCCGCCGTCAGCGAGCCATCGCCGATAACGGCCAGCACGTGATGCTTGAGACAGGAAAGATCGCGGGCCAAAGCCATGCCCAGAGCCGCAGAAATGGACGTGGAAGAATGCCCCACGCCAAAATGGTCGTACGGGCTTTCTGCCATGCGCGGAAAGCCAGAAATGCCGCCAAAAGACCGCAGGGTGTGAAAATTCTTGGCGCGCCCGGTCAGCAATTTGTAGGCGTAGGCCTGATGCCCCACGTCCCAGATGAGCTTGTCGTGCTCCACATTAAAGGTCGCCAGCAGGGCCAGCGTCAGCTCAACCACGCCCAGAGAGGGCGCAAGATGCCCGCCGTTGCGGGAGACGGTTTCAATGATGCGGCTGCGCACCTCGCCAGCCAGTTGGGCAAGCTGCGCGTCAGAAAATTTGTTCAGTTGCGCCGGGCTGCTCACAGCATCCAGCAATGGGCTTTCTGTGGTGTCCATTTAGGCCGCCCTCGTTACCGTGTAGTCGGCCAATGCCCGCAGAAAATCCGCTTCCTGCCCGTCAAACGGGGCCAGCGCGGCCTGCGCGGCCTGAGCCTGCGCACGCGCCAGTTCCCGGCTTTTTTCAAGCCCCAGCAGGGCGGGATAGGTGCTCTTGCCCTGCTCCTCGTCGCTGCCCGCAGGTTTGCCCAGAGTTTCAGTGTCGGAAACCACATCAAGGATGTCGTCCGCAATCTGAAATGCCACGCCAAGCGCAGCGCCGTAGGCGGCAATGGCCTCGCGCGCGGGCGTTTCCGCACCGGCAAGAATGGCCCCGCATACGCATGATGCCCGCAGCAGCGCCCCAGTTTTCATGGCGTGCACGGCGCGCATCTGCTCAAGCGTGATGGAAGACGCGCCCGTATAGATCATGTCCCATTCCTGCCCGCCCACCATGCCGGAAGACCCCGCCGCAAACGAAAGCTCGGCAACGGCGTCCAGCACACGATCAGGGGATTCCGCAGTGCGGCACATGACCATGAATGCGTCCGTCAGCAGGCCATCGCCCGCCAGTATGGCCGTGGCTTCATCAAAAGCTTTGTGGTTCGAGGGCTTGCCCCGGCGCAGATCATCGTTATCCATGGCGGGGAGGTCGTCATGGATGAGCGAATAGGTGTGGATCATCTCGATAGCGGCAGCAAAGGGCATGCTGCGCTGGGGCGAAAGACCGCACAGGGCGGCAGTGCTCAGGCACAAAACAGGGCGCAAACGCTTGCCCCCGGCTTGCAGGCTGTACAGCATGGAATCCTTGAGCCTCTGCGGCACATCGCGGCCGTCAAGACAGGTGGCCAGATAGGCTTCCACATCCTTGCCCCGCGCGTGCAGCAGGGCCTTCATGTCAGCAACGCTCATCATCGCCTATTCCGCCTCCTCTTCTGCGTTCAGCCCGCTTGCCGCCACAGGGCGTGACTCAAGGGGACGAGCCTGACCATCCTGCCAGATTTCAAGCTCGTGCCGGGCTTTGTCGAGCTGCTCGCGGCAATAGCGCGAGCACGCCGCTCCTTCCTTATACAGGGCCATGCCCTTTTCCAGGGGCAGGTCGCCGCTTTCAAGCGCCGCCACGATCTCCTGAAGCCGGGCCATCTTTTTTTCAAAAGTATTGTCTGTCTTGGCGCTCATGGATTGTTTCCCCTGGCGTTCCCGGTTGTCAAAAAGGGCTGCGGGTCAACCGACTCGCCCTGAACCAGAAGCGAAAGATGCAGATGCGGCCCGGTAACGCGACCCGTGGCCCCTACCAGCCCGATAACCTGCCCCTTGCGCACCCGATCGCCATTTTGCACCAGTATTTCAGAGAGGTGCAGATACGCGGTGAACACCCCTTCGCCGTGATTGATGTACACTACATTACCAGAGAAGTACAAATTCCCCGTAAGGCCCACCTGACCATCGGCGCAGGCAAGCACAGGCTGCCCCTGCTGGCCGCGCAGATCAAGGCCCTTGTGCACCCCGCGCGGCTGCCCGTTGAACACGCGTTTGAGGCCGTACAGGCTTGAAACATCGCCGGGCACAGGCCGCACAAAGGGCAGCACCCAGAAGCGTTCGGGCAGACGCTGGGCCAGGGCCTGGCGCACAAGTTCCCTGTCGGCCTTGATGCGCGCCATTTCCGCCGCCGGGGGATCAACGTATTTTTTATCAACGTTCAGTTTCTGCACCGGGCGGTCTTTGTCAAAAAAAGCGATCTTGCGCACTACTGCGGGGGCATCCTTGCCGTTGCCCGTGGAGACGGCAAGATCACGCGCGGATTCCTTTTCTTCCAGCGGCACGGGCAGCAACATGACGGCCTGCCAGCGCGTTGCAGCGCCCGCAGCGGTATTGGCGCTCACCTGCTCCGCCCTGGCCTCGTAGGTTTTGCCCAGCCAGCGGAACGTAAAGGACTTTGCGGGCGCGTCGCTCACCGCCAGGGCGGGAAAGGCATCCCCCCTGGCTACGGATTCAGGCGCGTCAAGCGCGAGGGCTGGCGTGGGGGATGGCGCAGCCAGAACGGCTGTAGGAACAAAAATAAAAGCCCCCGCCAACAGAACCACGAGCATGCGCGTGAGCACAGACATCAGCTATTCCGTCCTTGTTTTTTGGCAACCGGCAACGCGCCTGTATCAGAGTCGGGCGAAGCGTCTGGCGCAACGTCTGGCAGCACCTTGTTGACCACGGCGGCAAGGCTGCCATCCGCCAGCCGCACCGTGATGGCGCTGCCCGCAGGAGCCTCCGTCACCGTGCGCAGCAGGCCGCCATCCACGCCATGCACAAGGGCATAGCCGCGCTTGAGGGGCGCGAGGGGGTTGGCGGCTGCCAGAGCAAATTCGCATTTATCCAGTTCGCGCCCGGTGCGGGCAAGCATTTCCTGCCCTGCCGCCTGCAAGCGCTGCCGCGCGGCATCATACCGTTGTTCCTGCGCGGCCAGCATGCGCGGCATGGCCGCAGCCAGACTGGCGGAAAGAGCCTCTACCCTGCTGCCCAGCACATCCAGCCGCGAAGGGCTGAAGGCGTTCTGCAGGGCGCGCTCAAGCCTGTCGCGCCGGGCCTCTGTGGTGTCGAGCCACTGGCGCGCGGCCCTGTGCAAGGAACGGTGCAGACCGTCAAGCTGCTCCGCCAGGCGGGCCTGATGCCGCATGGGCGAAAACCAGCGCAGGGCGTTTTCAAACTGCGCGAGGCTCTGTCCCGCTGTTTCCAGCCGCCGCCGCGCCGCCCGCACAAGGGCCGCCTCCGCCTCGTCAACCTTTTGCATCAGCTCGGCCCGCGCGGGCCAGAGCAGTTGCGCCGCATGCGAGGGCGTTGCCGCGCGCAGGTCTGCCGTCATGTCGGCAAGGGTAACGTCCACCTCATGCCCGATGCCCGCCAGCACCGGCAGGCGCGACTCAAACACTGCCTCGGCCACGGCTTCTTCATTAAAGGCCCACAAATCTTCCAGCGAGCCCCCGCCGCGCACCAGCACAACGGCCTGCGCCCAGCCCTGCGCATTGGCCTCGTGCAGCGCCCGTACAATGGAGGGGGCAGCATCCGCCCCCTGCACCAGAGCCGGGAACAGACGAATGCGCGCCCCGCTGCCCCGGCTGGCCGCAAGCTCCATAAAATCATGGATAGCCGCGCCCGTTGGGGAGGTGATAAGGGCCACGCGCTGCGGATCATACGGCAGGGGCCGTTTGCGCTCTTGGCTGAAATAGCCCAGAGCTGCCAGCTTGCGCTTGCTGGCCTCAAAGGCCTGCGCAAGCAACCCCTCGCCCGCTGGCTGCACCAGCTCCACGGCAAGCTGATACTGGCCGCGCGGCGCATACAGGGTGATGCGCCCTGCGCACAGCACATCCAGCCCGTTGCGCAAAAGCTCCAGCGGCGAAGGACGCGGCGCGTCAAAAACCTCGCCTGTCAGGGGATCAAACCCCTGACTGTTCTGCCGCTGCATGTGCCTGAACCACACGCACTGCAACTGCGCATCGGCATCCTTGAGGGTAAAATAGACGTGCCCGGAGCCGGGACGGGTCAGGTTGGTCACCTCGCCCCGCACCCAGACAAAGGGGAAACGTCCCTCAAGGGTTTTGCGCAGCTGTTCCGTGAGTTCACGGACAGACAGTATGGCTTCCTGCATGGTGCTCCGCGTGCGGCAGTATATCAGAAAACGTCGTTGAGATTTTGTTGCTGAAGGGGCGCTAAAAGCGCCCCTTCTACCAAAACCAGCAGCTCTCCCCCTACTGCGTGCGTCATGTTCTGCATCACGCCCAATACAAAGGGGAAGGCTTGTTTTTCGTCAGTACAGCCCCTAGGCCTGCTGCTGCGCCCACCCCTCGCGAACCTTGGCGGCCCAGTCAGAAAAAGCTTCAGCCATTGCATCGGCGGGCAGTTCGCCCTTTTCGCCGCTGCGGCGATCCTTACATTCCACAATGCCCTTGGCCAGACCCTTGCCGCCCACCACGAGCTGCATGGGAATACCCAACAAATCCGCATCCTTGAACTTGACGCCGGGGCGTTCGTCACGGTCGTCCATGAGTACATCCACGCCCATATCCTTGAGCATGGCGTAAATCTGCTCGACCTTGGCGTTGACCTCTTCATTGCGCGGGTCAAGGTTCAGCAGGATGCAGTCGTAAGGAGCCAGCGGCGGCGGGAACACAATGCCGTGCTCGTCGTTGTTCTGCTCGATAGCGGCTGCGGCCACGCGGGAAACGCCGATGCCGTAACAGCCCATGATCATGATCTGTTCCTTGCCGTTTTCGTCAAGGAAGGCGGCATGCATGGCATCGCTGTATTTGCGGCCAAGCATGAACACGTGGCCCACTTCGATGCCGCGCGTAAGCTCAATGCGGCCACCGCAGCGGGGGCATGTGTCTTCTGGCGTGATGGCGCGCAGATCGGCCCAGGCGGTCACCGTGGCGTCGCGCTTGAGGTCAACGTGCACAAGGTGGGCATCGCCGGCGTTGGCGCCTACCACATAATCTGTAGCGCCTTGCAGTTCGGCATCGGCGTAGACCGGAATTTCCAGCCCCACAGGCCCGGCAAAGCCCACAGGGGCCTTGGTGATCTGCTGCACGGTGGCGGCGTCGGCCATGACCACATCCTGCGCGTTGAGCAGGTTCTTGAGCTTGATGTCGTTCACTTCGCGGTCGCCGCGCACCAGCACGGCCACGGGCTTACCGTCCACCTTGAAGAGCATGGTCTTGACCACGGAGGAGGCGGGCACGCCCAGCAGGGCCGCCACTTCTTCCACCGTGTGGGCATTGGGGGTGGCAACCTTCTCTGCCGGAGCGCAGGTCTCCGTGCAGGGTTTGCCGTTCCAGGCCACTTCGGCGCGCTCCACGTTGGCCGCGTAGTCGCAGTGATGGCAGAAAGCGATGGTGTCTTCGCCCGTTTCAGCCAGCACCATGAATTCGTGCGAGAAGTTGCCGCCGATGGAGCCGGAGTCGGCCTCCACAGGGCGAAACTTGAGGCCAAGGCGCTGGAAAATACGCTTGTAGGCCGCGTGGCAGGCCCAGTAGTTCTGCTGTGCGCCTTCTTCCGTGGCGTCAAAGGAATAGCCGTCCTTCATGATAAATTCGCGCCCGCGCATAAGGCCGAAACGGGGGCGGATTTCATCGCGGAACTTGGTCTGAATCTGGTACAGACGCACAGGAAGCTGACGGTAGGAGCGCACTTCGCCGCGCACGAGGTCGGTGATGACTTCTTCGTGCGTGGGGCCGAGGCAGTATTCGCGCTCGTTGCGATCCTTGAAGCGCAGCAGTTCCTTGCCGTAATGCTCCCATCGGCCCGATTCTTTCCACAGGTCGGCGGGCTGCACCATGGGCATGAGCAGTTCTTCAAAGTAGGCGACGGCCATTTCTTCGCGCACGACGCGGCTTATTTTTTCAATCACCTTCAGGCCCAGCGGCAGATAGGTGTACATGCCCGAAGTAAGCCTGCGCACCATACCGGCGCGCAGCAAAAGCTTGTGGCTGATTACCTCGGCATCCGCCGGAGATTCCTTGAGGGTGGGAATATAGCAGTTGCTGAAACGCATTACTGTGATTCCTTTTCGTTGAGCAGTTGTTGCAGTTCTTCCATAAAAGCCGCCAGCAGGGCCTCCTGCCCTTTGACCGAGCGGATGACCTCGCCCTTGCGAAATATGATGCCCTTGTCGCGCCCGCCCGCAACGCCCAGATCGGCCTCGCGGGCCTCGCCCGGCCCGTTGACCACGCAGCCCATGACCGCCACCTTGATGTCGGCCTTGGAGGTAGCTAAGCGGTCTTCCACCGCGCGGGCCAGCGAAAACAGGTCAATCTCCGTGCGCCCGCAGGTGGGGCACGAGATGATTTCCGGCCCGCGCGAGCGCAGCCCAAGGGCGCGCAGTATTTCCCACGCCACGGTTACTTCTTCCACCGGGTCGGCGGTGAGCGAAACGCGCAGGGTGTCGCCAATGCCCTCGTGCAGCAGGATACCAAGCCCCACGGCAGATTTTACCGTGCCGCGCATGAGGCCCCCGGCCTCGGTAACGCCGATGTGCAGGGGGTAGTCGCAAGCTTCGGCAAGCTTGCGGTAGGAGGCAATGGTATCAAGCACAGAGGAGGACTTGAGCGAAATTTTGGTATCGTAAAAACCGCGCGCCTCAAGCATGCGCACATGGGTGAGAGCGCTTTCCACCAGCGCCTCGGGGCAGGGGCCGCCGTACTGCTGGAGCAGGCGCTTTTCCACCGAGCCGGAGTTGACTCCAACGCGAATGACCGCCCCGTGGGCCTTGGCGGCATCCACCACGCGGTCCACGTGTTCCTTGGGGCCGATATTGCCGGGGTTGATGCGCAGGCCTTCAAGCCCGGCCTCCAGCGAGGCCACGGCAAGGCGGTAATCAAAATGTATGTCCGCAATGAGCGGCAGGCGTGTACCCGCGCGGATGGCGGGCAGGGCCGCAACGGCAGCCTCGTCCGGCACAGCCACGCGCACGGCCTCGCAGCCGCGCGCCTCAAGCCGCGCAATCTGCGCAAGCGTTGCCTCGGCATCGCGTGTGTCGGTATTGGTCATGCTCTGCACCATAACAGGCGCACCGCCGCCAATGGAAAGCCCGCCCAGACGGATGGCGCGGGTCGTGTGCTTTTGCATGCTTCCCTCACAAAAACAAGTGGAGCCACGGCGCAAAGCCACGGCACTCCGTAAACGAGTCTTCTATGCTATTTCCCCCTGCAAGCCAAGTGCGCGCAGCACGGGCCGCCCTACGGGCTTTGCGGCAAGCCTTGCCGCATGCACCGTGATTCTGAACCGCATAAACCCCATTTGGACAACCTGAGAGTAAGCGACCGTGGGGCAAATGCGATATCTGGAACGTGTCTTGCAAAGTTTAAAAAAAAGGTCGCAGGCTGACGTTTTTTCCGTCAGCACTCAAGTTGACGGCCATTGTGACGATAAGACTATGGTAAGAGCAGTTCCGCCGGGCTGTGGGCAATAGCCCCGGCAAAAGAGGAATTATCCCGCCAGGGATCCATCGGGATCAAGGCGCGAGGGGCTGCATCAGAGCAATTTCACTCGGGGTTTGTATGCATATAATGCCGCGTCTTCTTATGCTTTGCGCACTTTTGCTGCCGCTCTTTTCCGGCTGCGCCAAAAGTGGGCCTTCCGCGCTTTCGCCCGGCTATACGGACGCCGTGGAGCTGAAGCTCAAAAGCCGCGAACTGGCCGAGCAGATGCTTGCCACCATGCCCAACGACGCCATTCAGGGCTTTGTGGCCATGCCCACGGCCTTTGTGAACCAGAACAATACCTCGCAAAGCTCGCCCATGGGCAGGCTGATGGCTGAATCGCTGTTTTATGAATTCAACCAGCGTGGCTTTCCCACGCGTGAATACAGGCTGAACGGAACCATCAACGTTCAGGGCGGGCGCGATGACCTTGCCCTTGCCGCCAACCAGATGGTTTCAACCACCGGGCAAAAATGGGCCGCCCTTGTTGTGGGCACCTATTATGTGGATAAGGACGCAACCTTTATCAACGCCCGTCTGGTGCGCGCCAGCGATGGCCTTGTGATGCGCACGGGCCAGCTTGTGCTGGTGAATACCCCCATTGTGACGCGCATGGCCGAGGCCGATGTGCCGCCGCCGGTAAAGGCCACGGCCAGCAGCGCCCCAGCCAAACCGGCCCCAACTTCGCTCTATACGCCTGCCAGCAGCATCAGCAGCGGCACGCTTGTAATCAAACAAGGCCGGTAATGCCGGAATTGCCATGAAAAAAACGTTGAACAACATCTGCGCACTTTGCCTTATGGCCTCATGCGCCCTGCCCCTTGCGGCACTGCCAGCCAGCGCACTGGCCGACAGCATGTCGTCCTACAGCGGGCAGGCCAATGATGCCCAGGCAAAGCGCGAGGCAAAGGAACGGGCCAACTATCTTTCTGATGCCAACGAGCACAGCCTGGTCTATCTTGGTCAGGCCCGTCAGTTCCGCGAACAGGGGCGCTATGAGCTTGCGCGGCAGCGCTATCTTCAGGCCCTTTCCATCTGTGCCGATGACCAGACCCTTGGTATCATAAAAAGAGAACTGAACGGCGTTGAACTGCTTTTGCGCACCATGCGCTGAGGATCACCATGAACCGCTTTTTCATTACCATTCTTGTGCTTGCGGCCCTGCTCTTTCCGCTCACGGCGGCGGCAGCCGGAAACGTGCCCACTGCTGCCGTAAGCATTGCCAAGCAGCTTGACGAACAGATCATGATGCGCTTTTCGGGCGACAGCCAGGACATGAGCCGCAAAGACCGCGAAGCTCTGGCCCGCGCCCGCATCATGATCATGGGCACCACCCCGGTCAACATCAACAATCTGGACGAAGCCTCGCCCTTGGCGCGCCAGATGACGGAAGAAATCTCCCGCTGGCTCATCAATGCGGGTTACCGTTTTCAGGAACTGCGCAAGGGGCGCGACATCCGCTTTGACAAGCTCAAGGGCGAATTTATCCTGACGCGCGACGTGCGCCAGCTTGCCAGCCCCAGCGGCACCAGTCAGGCCATACTGGCGGGCACCTATGTGACTACCAGCGAACAGGTGCGCTTCAGCATCCGGCTTATCCACACCTCAAGCAATGAGGTGCTGGCCATGGGCACGGCCACTGTGCCCATTACGGACGACCTGCGGCCCCTCGTGCGCGAGGCCCGGCCCGGCGACGGGCTTGCGCCCTCGGTGAGCACACGGCTTCAGTAGCGTCCTTGCCTCATACGCGCTTTGCGTCTATAACATGCCCGCGCCTGTCTGCTTGACGGCGCGGGTTGCCTTTGGGGCTGCCGCTGTTTTCAACAATTCCGTCTTGCCCACAGGGGCAATAGCGTAAACGATCCGTGAACCCGGGCCGCTGATTTTGCTGGCGGCCAATCCCGCGCGGGCACGCCGCCCACTGCGGGCTATACGCCTTTTTGCGCGCAGCAAGGAGACAACATGTCGCTCAGTATTGGTATTGTGGGCCTGCCCAACGTTGGCAAATCCACCCTTTTCAACGCCCTGACCAAGGCTCAGAACGCTCAGGCCGCCAACTACCCCTTCTGCACCATTGAACCCAACAAGGCCACGGTGGCGGTGCCGGACAAGCGGGTGGACGCCCTGACAGCCAAGGCCAAGCCCAAGAAGACCATTTACGCCAGTGTGGATTTTATCGACATTGCAGGCCTGGTACGCGGCGCAAGCAAGGGTGAAGGGCTGGGCAACCAGTTTTTGGGCAACATTCGCGAATGCGCGGCCATTGTGCATGTAGTGCGCTGCTTTGAGGATGAAAATATCACCCACGTGGACGGCGGCGTTGATCCCCTGCGGGATGTGGACACCATTGAAACCGAACTGCTGCTGGCCGACCTGCAAAGCGTTGAAAAGCGCTTGGACAAGCTGCAAAAGCTTGCCAAGTTTGACAAAAACGCCAAGGCATCCGCAGAAATCATGCAGACCCTGCTGGCCCAGCTCAACGACGGCAAGCCCGCGCGGGGATTTGACCTGCCTGATAACGAGAGCTTTTTGACCACATGGCGCGAACTTGGCCTGCTCACGGCCAAGCCCGTTATCTACTGCGCCAATGTGGATGAAGCCGCTGTTGCCGAAGGCAATGAATTTTCCGCCAAACTTGAAGCCTTTGCCAAGGAACGCCAGTCCGGCTTTGCGCGCATTTGCGCCAAGCTTGAAGAAGAACTGCAAGGCCTGCCCGATGAGGAACAGGCGGAACTGCTCTCCTCCTACGGCATTGATGAAAGCGGCCTTGTACGCATCATCCACACCGGCTACGCCACCCTTGGCCTGTACAGCTACTTTACCGCCGGGCCGGACGAAGTCCGCGCCTGGACCATCCACAAGGGCTGGAAGGCCCCGCAGGCCGCTGGCGTCATCCATACAGACTTTGAGCGCGGCTTTATCCGGGCCGAAGTTATCTCCTACGCCGACTACATGAGCCACGAAAGCGAAGCGGCTTGCCGCGCTGATGGCGTCTTGCGCGTGGAAGGCAAGGAATATGTGGTCAACGACGGCGACGTCATGCATTTCCTGTTCAACGTGTAGGGGCTGTTTCTAAATAATTCTTTTGGCCGATCACTGCGTCATCCAACATTTTTTACTCCAGTCATGGACAGAAGAGTCCACTCCTGTCGTAAAAAATACTGTTTTCCTTGTCCTCGGCGCAAAATCTTTTATTTAGAAACAGCCCCTAGAGCAGATTAACTTTGAACTACTTCTCATTTCAAAGTGTTCATTATATAATGCCAAAAGGCTCTGTTCCACAGGAACAGAGCCTTTTTTATGACAAAAGCCGCCCGGGAGCATCGGCTCCGGGCGGCTTCAACCATTTCAAATCATCTACTGAGCATTTTTACAAGGGGCTGTTAACACCAGGAGTAATTTTGCTCCCTGACGCAGGCAGGGGGCAAAAGGGTCATCGTGTTAACAGGCTCTAGTCGGCGCGGCGGCCAATGCAGAAATACGCAAACCCGCGCTGCGCCATGAAGTTGGGCGAGTACAGGTTGCGGCCGTCAAACAGCAGGGGGGCTGTCAGCAGGCCCTTGATCTTGTCGAAATCGGGGTTGCGGAACTGGTTCCATTCCGTAACCACCAGCAGGCCCTGAGCGCCTTCGCACGCGCCGTACTGGCTGTCCACAATTTCAACAAGCTTATTATCTTTAAAGATTTCGCGGGCATTATCGGCGGCAACCGGGTCAAAGGCGCGAACCTTCATACCAGCGGCGGTAAGCTCGTTGACAATGCTGATGGCAGCGGCTTCGCGCATGTCGTCGGTATTGGCCTTGAAGGCCAGCCCCCACAGCGCAAGGGTTTTGCCCTTCACGCCGCCCTGGGGAGCAAAATATTCCATGATGCGGCCAGCCATGTGCTTTTTCTGCCGGGCGTTGACGTCTTCCACAGCGTTGAGCAGCTTGGGTTCCACGCCAGCCTTTTCAGCGGTGTGGATGAGCGCCTTCACGTCCTTGGGGAAGCACGAACCGCCGTAACCCACGCCGGGGTAGATGAACTGGTAGCCAATGCGGGTGTCGGAGCCGATGCCGGTGCGCACGTCGCGCACGTCCGCGCCCACTTTTTCGCAAATGGTGGCGATTTCGTTGATAAAGGAAATCTTGGTGGCAAGCATGCAGTTAGCAGCATACTTGGTCATTTCTGCGCTTCGCACGCCCATGACGATGATCTTGTCGCGGGTGCGGGCAAAGGGCGAATACAGTTCGCGCATCAGCGAAGCGGCGCGTTCGGAATCCGTACCAAGCACAACGCGGTCGGGCTTCATGAAGTCGGAGATGGCGTCGCCTTCCTTGAGGAACTCGGGGTTGGAAACCACGTCCACCTTGTAGGACACGCCGCGCGCGGCAAGCTCTTTTTCCACGAGCGCGCGCACTTCGTCAGCGGTGCCCACGGGAACCGTGGACTTGTCCACAACCACGAGGTCGTTCTGCATGTGGCGGCCAATTTCGCCAGCCACCTGACGCACATAGCTCAGATCGCACGAGCCGTCGGGCTGGGGCGGGGTGCCAACGCAGATAAAGGCGCAGTCGGCATCCGCAATGCCATCTTCAAGACGGGTAGTAAACTTGAGGCGGCCATCAGTGCGGCTGTGGCGAACCATGGGTTCAAGACCGGGTTCAAAAATATGCACGGAACCGGCATTGAGCTTTTCCACCACAGCCGGGTTAACATCCACGCAGGTCACGGTATTACCCATTTCAGCAAAGCACGCGGCGCTGACCAAGCCAACATAGCCGGTCCCGATAATGCACAACTTCATACAAAATTTCTCCGTACGTTCCCACAGCCAGCGCGCTTGACGTTACAGCGGGGAACGGGTCAGAATAGTTTAGGTTGAAAGGCAAGCAATACGCTAATTTTTTTTAATGGGCAACAGCCCTATTTGCAGTACATTTTGCCCGTACTGCATATGGTGGATAACTGATGATCGTAGGCATTGGGACTGACATTACGGAACTAGCACGCATTAAGGCAAGTTACGACAGGTTTGGAGAGCGCTTTTTGCAAAAGATCCTTACCCCCGATGAACTGAAACTCGTGCCGGAGAATCCTATTGCCTACATTTCCGGTCGGTTTGCCGCCAAAGAGGCTGCGGTCAAGGCGCTCGGCACTGGCTTTAACGAGGGGATTGGCCCTCACCATATTGAGGTGCTGCGCGGCCCTGCGGGGCAACCCCTGCTCCATTTGCACGGCCCTGCGCTTGCGCGGGCTGAGGCTCTGGGCATGCGTGCCGCCCACATTTCCATAAGTCATGACCGCAATGCCGCCGTGGCGGTTGTGGTGCTGGAGGCATAAACATGCCCACTTCATTTGACGACCTGTTCCCTCCCCTGCCCCTGCCCGCTGAAATGCGCCAGTGGGATGCGGAAGCCATGGCCCTTGGCCTGCCCGAAGAGCTGCTGATGGAAAATGCCGCCAGAGCGGCCTTTGACGTCTTGCGAGAATACCAGCCACAGCTAACGGGGCTGCGCGTATGGCTGCTTATGGGCAGCGGCAACAACGGCGGCGATGCCGCATGCCTTGCGCGGCATTTGCTGGACGCGGGCGCGGAACCGCTGGTGCTGCACACGCGGCCTCTTGCCGCCTGCAAGGGGGCCTGCGGCAAACATGTACGCATTGCCAGAGCCGCAGGCGTTACCTTTGAACGCTGGCGCCCGGCGGTCTTTCAAAGGGCGGAGCTACCCCATATTCTTGTGGATGGTCTGTTGGGTACAGGTTTCAGCGGTCAACTGCGACCGGATGCGCTGGAGCTTGTGCGTTCGGTCAATTCCCTGCAAAGTCGTCCCTTTGTGCTGGCACTGGATATTCCATCTGGCCTCGACGGACGCACCGGCCTGCCCATGCCGGAAGCAGTGCGCGCCACGGCCACAGTCAGCTTTGCGGCCGCCAAGCCGGGGCTGGCCTTGCCCGAGGCGCGCCCCTGGACGGGCGCGCTGCACGTGCGCAGCATTGGCATTCCCCTTGCCGCACGGCGCAAGGCTCCCTGCTCTTTTTACGTTGCTGACGGGCATTGCCTCGCCCCGCTTGCGAAGATTCAGCCCGGAGGCTTCAAAAACTCCTACGGGCATGTGCTGGTGGTTGGTGGCGCGCCCGGTCTTGGCGGAGCAGCGCATCTTGCTGCCCGTGCGGCCCTGCGCGCAGGTGCAGGCCTTGTAACCGCCGCCGCGCCCGGTGCTGGCATTGCGGATATCAAGAACGGCTGGCCCGAAATAATGACCCTGCCGCTGGGCGAGAGCGAACGCCAGTGGCCCGCCCGCCTGCCGCAAAATTTTGTGGAACTGGCCCAACGCTGCGCTGCCCTTGTGGTCGGCCCCGGCATGGGCCGGGGGCAGGACGCTGCGGCCTTTGTTGAAGCTCTTTTGGCACTGGGCCACAGACCGCCCACGGTATTTGACGCCGATGCCCTGGTGCTGCTGGCCGGGCGACAAGGCCTGCTCGACCGCATAACCGCAGATGATATTCTGACGCCCCACCCCGGCGAAGCGGCAACCCTGTTGGGCTGTTCCGCAGCGGATGTTCAGGCCGACCGGCAAGGCGCGCTTGAGCGCCTGCGCAATCTCTGCCGTGGCGTGATTATTCTCAAAGGAGCGGCAAGCCTCATAGGGCAGGCTGATGCCCCAACACTGCTTTGCCCCTACGATGTGCCGCAGCTTGCGGTAGGAGGCTCGGGCGATGTGCTGGCGGGCTGCGCTGGCGGGCTGCTTGCCCGGCTGCTGCCCGGCATGCAGACCGCAAAAGAGCAAGCGCAAGTGCACAACAATACCGCAAATCAGACTTTAACCCCATCCCACATGCTGGCCGGGCAGGCAGCGGCCCTGCACGCCCTTGCGGGCAAAAGCATTGCCGAACAATGGCCCCTCAGGGGCAATACGCCCTCGGCAGTGGCGGATGCATTGCCGCAAACCCTCTCTGCCTGCATGGCAGCCAGTGAATCAAAGGACGACATCCTGCCATGGCCCAGATAATCCTGCACAATCTTTCTGATACCAACCGCCTAGGGCATATGCTTGCCGAGGCTGTCGCCACCTGCGGCATTGCGGCATTGTTGCTGCGTGGCCCGCTTGGCAGCGGCAAAACCACGCTTACCCGCGCCCTGGTGGAGGCCATGCCCGGCGGCGATCAGGCCGAGGTGGGCAGCCCTTCGTTCACGCTCTGCAACTATTACCCTACCCAACCGCCTGTCATACACAGCGATCTGTACCGCAGCCCCGGCAGTCTGCCTGATGAAATTGCCGAGGGTCTGGATAATCCGCAAATCCTGTCTGTGCTGGAATGGTCGGAATACCTGCCCGAGGCGGAAATGCCGCAAGATTATCTGGACATCTCAGTGCAACCGTGCGAAGAAAGTCGCCTACTGACGCTGCAAGCTCATGGCCATATTGCCACTGAACTTTTGCGCCACCTGCGCCGAAATTGGCCTGTGGACAGTCCTGACCACGGGTAACCAGTTCCGGGGTGGGCTGACCTGTTGTACCCATCAAGGATTGAGGACAATGGATACAGGCATGAAAATTTTGGTCCAGAAATTTGGCGGCACTTCCGTTGCCAAGCTGGAGTGCATGAAGCAGGTGCGAGAGAAAGTGCTGGGAGGCCTTGCCAAGGGGTATAAGGTCATTGCGGTGCTTTCGGCTCGGGCTGGCGACACCAACAAGCTGCTTGCCCTTGCTGATGAATGGTCTTCCACGCCTGACCGCGCGGAAGTTGATTCGCTCGTTTCCACTGGCGAACAGGTTTCCATCAGCCTGTTCACCATGCTGCTCAAAGATGCGGGCATCCGCGCCCGCTCGCTGCTCGGCTGGCAGATTCCCATCACCACGGACAACGATTTTGGCCGTGCGCGCATTCGCTCCATCGACAGCAATTCCCTGCGCAAATACCTTAACGACTACGATGTGCTTGTGGTCGCCGGGTTTCAGGGTTGCACCGAAGATGGCCGCATCACCACGCTCGGACGCGGCGGTTCGGACACCTCGGCGGTGGCGCTGGCCGCTTCCCTCGGCTCTGTGGAATGCGACATTTACACCGACGTTGACGGTGTTTACACCACCGACCCCAACATCTGCTCCACGGCCCGCAAAATGGACCGCGTTGCCTATGAAGAAATGCTTGAAATGGCAAGCATGGGGGCCAAGGTGCTGCACATCCGTTCGGTAGAATTTGCCAAAAAATACAAGGTTCCCGTGCGCGTGCGCTCTACGTTCAGCGATGATCCAGGCACGCTTGTCACTCAGGAGGACTCCACCATGGAAGCCGTACTCGTTTCCGGCATTGCATATGACAAAGATCAGGCCCGCGTGACCCTGCGCGACCTTCCCGACGTGCCCGGTACGGCTGCGGCGGTGTTTGGCCCTCTTTCCGAAAAGGGCATTCTGGTCGATATGATCGTGCAGAACACCAGCCAGGACGGCCATACCGACATGACCTTCACCATCTCGCGCAAGGATCTCAAGCAGACCTTGCAGATGATGGAAGAAGTCGCCCAGAAGACCGGCGCGCGCGAAGTGCTGCACGATGTGAGCGTTGCCAAGGTTTCCGCCATCGGCGTGGGCATGCGCAACCATTCTGGAGTAGCAGCGCGGGCCTTTGCCGCACTGACTCAGGAAGGCATCAATATCCTTATGATCAGCACCTCTGAAATCAAGATCACCATCCTGATTCAGGAAAAATACGTTGAGCTTGCCGTGCGCATTCTGCACGACACCTTCGGGCTGGACTGGGATCTGGGCTAAACGCCTGCCATACAGCTTACCGACATATTGAACAAAAAAACTCCCCGCTTGCGGGGAGTTTTTTTGTTGTCTGAGGCTCCTGCCAGACCGTGGCGACAATCAGGCAAGGAGCAGTTGCCGCAAGGCGGGAACGTCTTCGCACAACTTGTCCGCCCCGGCTTCTTCAAGCTCGCCGCGCGAACCATAGCCATAGAGTACGCCCACACCGTCCATACCCACAGCATGCGCGCCAAGAATGTCATATTTCCGGTCGCCCACCATCAGGCATTGCGCCATATCCGCAACACCGCAAAGGCCGCAGGCATGCCGCAGCACGGATGTTTTGCTGTTGCGCGGGCCGGTCAGCTCCGCTCCCGCCACATGGTCAAACAGGCTGGCAATGCCAAAATGCTCCAGAATACGCTGGGCAAAGGGTTCCGGCTTGGATGTAGCCAGCGACAACACCCGGCCCTGACGCCGCAGATCGGCCAGCATGTCTGCCACGCCGTCATAAAGCGCATTTTCAAATATACCCGTGACCGAATAATACTCACGGTATTTCTGCACGGCCAGATCAGCCTTGGCCGCATCGCCCCCAAAAAGCTTACCGAACGAATCCTTCAGCGGGGGACCGATAAAATACAGCAGTTCATCGTCAGCGCGGGCAATATCAAAATACTTCAGGGCATGCTGCACAGAGCGGATGATGCCGGTTTTGGAGTCTGTTACTGTGCCGTCAAGATCAAAAAAAAGGTATTGCTTCACGAAGGGATTTCCTTGCTTCCGGTTTCAGGCGAAGGGCTACTCGCCGTTAAAGGGCGTATGCCGCCCAGTGCCGTCAACACCGAATTTGCTGTCCAGCGCCTTGTTGTCGCCCGGCGATGTAAAATAGCCGTTCATGGTGCGCTGCGGAACCCCCATGCCCAGCAGGGTACTCACAGAAACGAAATTGTAGCCTCTGCGGCGCAGTTCCGTCACAGTCTCGCGCAACAGTTGCGCCGAGCCCTTGGGCACCAGATTGGCGTGGAACAGCAGTATGGAACCCGGTTTGACCTGCGAGGCAACCAGATGGGCCTCGCGCCGCGCATGCTCGATATTGGTATTGTCCGCGCCGGATTCCGCCACCACATCCCACTGCACCACCTGCATGCCCAGCTTTGCCAGCGCCTGTAAAGACTGGTCGCTGCAACGCCCGTAAGGCAGACGGAACAGTGTAGGCACAGGCTGAATGACAGGCTCCGGGCGGTCCTGCGCCCTGGCTTCGCGCAAGGCCTCCTCGCGCAGCAGCTCATACTGGGCCTGCGTCCACAAAACCTGGGCGCGCAGACCAGCCGGGGAAAGCAGGGCAAAATTGCCGTGCGACCACGCATGGTTGGCTATTTCAAACTGCGGCTCGGTCATGATTTGCAGCACCCGGCGGGAATGGGTGCGCATCCACTTGCCGCCCATAAAAAGCGTGGCCGGGATATGCTCGGCCCGCAAAAAACCGAGAATATCCATATCGCAGCCGGTAGTGACGGTATCCAGCTCGCAAAGATCAAAGGTAAGAGCAACCACCTTGGCCCCATCGGCCAGCGCAACCCGCCGGATGGTGCCCACCGCGTCAGGTCCGAGCGGTGGAAGCATCACTGAAGGTTCGCGTTTGGCGGGCGGGGTTGCATCGTTGCGCAAAGCCTTGCGGGCATCCTGCGCATCGGGCGCCCATGAGGGGGCCGGAGCTGACGAAGCAATAGCCGGGGCAGTAGATGCCGCATCTGCAGCAATCGACGCAACGCTTATGCCCGCTAAAATGCAAAACACGCCTGCCGAAACAGCAACGGTATGCCGCAACCGCAAAACCAAGCTGACTGAGCTGAACATAGAGGGGAACTCCTGCGCCGCACTACGGCGTCAAACAGCAACTTTTGGGAACCATAGCATACAGATTAGTGCGCTGCACACATGGTGAGGCCTTTTTCTGCCAAGCAGGTCTATATCCTTTACACAATCGGCCCACAAGCGTGACGAGTGACATCGATACTCACCTGTAATCATAAGAATTAATTCCCAGCAAATTGCGTGTTGAATTTATTTTTCAAATATCGCATAATTTCAAAATCTATTTGCGGCGGCGTGTTGGCCTTGCGTGGGCATTACTGCGGGGTTTGCTATCTGCGAAGATCAAGGCAAAAACTTATATCCAGGCGATCAAGACCACATGTCCCACATCAAAATACCCGTTTCAACCCTACGCCCGGGGATGTATATTGTTGACCCCGGGATATCATGGCTGAAAGCCCCTCTGCTGTATATGCAGGAGGGAATTCTGGCGTCGGACGACGAAATCAACGGCATAATCCTTCAAGGATTTGCCGAAGCATACTACGACCCGGAACGCTCACGCGACGAAAATTCTGCGGCTCCCCAGCCAAATATTCCACTTGCCATAGAACTTCAGGCCGCCAACAGGATTTATGAAGACGCCTACGAGAATGTGAAAAACTTTCTCGAATCCGCCAGAGGCGGCGCGCTTGATCTTACCTTTGCGCGCCCGCTGGTGGGCGACATTATCAAAAGCCTTTCGCGCAACGTTGACGCGCTGGTGACGCTTTCTCTGCTCAAAAAAACAGACGAATACACCTACGCCCACAGCGTCAACGTAACCATTTTTGCCGTGGCCTTTGCCAATTTTCTGGGCATGCCCGACGACCGGCTGCACAACGTCGGGTTGGCCGGGCTGCTGCACGATTACGGCAAGGCGCTGATTCCCAACGAAATTCTCACCGCGCCCCGCTCCCTGACGTTTCAGGAATTTGAGGTCATGCGGTCGCATGTGCTGCTTGGTGTTGAAAAAATCAAGCAGTTTTCAAGCGTTGAGCAAGAAGCCATTGAAGGCATTGCGCAGCACCACGAAAAGCACAACGGCACGGGCTACCCCAACCGGCTATCCGGCAAGCAGATTGGCGTTTTTGGCCGTATTCTTTCGCTCAGCGACGTGTATGACGCCCTTTCGTCCAAGCGTGTTTACAAAGGGGCATTGGCCCCCAACAAGGCGCTGGGCATGATGTACAAAATGCGTGGTCAGGCATGGGCACCCGGCTATGTGGAACGCTTCATCAAAATGGTGGGCATTTTCCCCGTGGGTACTGCTGTGGAGCTTTCAAACGAGCACCAGGGCATTGTGTGCCGCTCCAACCCCAATTTTCCCGCCCAACCCTGCGTTCTTGTGGCGCGAGACCCTGACGGACGCACCATTCAGCCGCAGTTTGTTGACCTCACGCGCTACATTGGCCTGCGCATCACGCGCTCGCTATCTGCTGCCGAATCCGCTCATTTTGACATACCATTGTTACTGGGCGGCCCTGCGTAGGTCAGATTACTGGTCGTGCAGACAAACACTTTTTAGCCGCTCAGCCAGCAACCCCCGGCATTTTCTGCTACAAATACGCAATGTTCACATTTCTTTCACACATCCGGGCTTGCCCGCAGGTGCTGTAAACGCTATACACCGGGCAAGGGATAAACCTGCTATTTCAGTATGTTCACCATCTGGGATGCAGCAACGCCCTGCCCCGAAATTTGAAATGTCAAAACGCATCAGGCTTAAGGATAATTTTCATGCGCAGAGTTGATGTTTTGATTGGTGCCCTCAGCCAGTTGACTGGCCGTGATGAGGAAGCTGTGGCCCAGACCTTTGAAGCCATTATTTCCAGCAATCCGGATAAAGGCAAAGACCTGCTTGCGGAAATTACCTTCAGCGAGGCTTCGGCCATGCGCGAAAGGCTCCTCAAGGACGGCCCCGATGTGCTGGCCCGCCTTGTGAACAGAATCAGCGACTGAAAACCGCCCCAAGCATTCTGCCAAGGGCGGTCAGGTTGACATCAAACCCCGTCTTCCGGCGGTATGCTGTTCAAACGGTTGGTTACAGCACCTGCGTTGTACAGGACTTGCCAGATTGACCCTGCGTGCTGTCGCAAGGCTACCAGCAGGCTTGCGGCGTCAGGGTCTCAATGAGCTTCCACTGGGCAGCAAAGGCCTTTTGCGAGCTGCGCGATTCTGCATAGCAGCGGGCCTCGCGCTTCATGGCAAACAGCATGGCCTCATCGCTTGCCAGAGCCACCATGGCCGAGGCATAGGCCTCTGCCGTTTCCTGCCGCACCACTATGCCGCTTTTATCCGGCACCACGTTCTCTCTGGGGCCGCCCTGTCCGCTCACCACCACTGCCAGCCCCGCGGCCTGCGCTTCCAGCACAACCTTTCCATATGTATCTGTGGTTGAGGGGAAAACAAAGATGTCGGCTTCTTCATAGGCCTGCACAAGCGCTGCCCCGCTCAGATAGCCCGTAAAGGTCACGGGCATGTCCGCAGCCTGCACCTGAAGTTCCCCAGCCTGCGGGCCGTCGCCCACAATGGTCAGCTGCGCGCCGGGGATATGCCCCAGCACCATCCGGAAGGCATCCACAAGACGGCTGACGCTTTTTTCTCTGGAGAGCCGCCCCACATACAAAAAACGTGTACCCTGAGCGCTCTCCCGCCCGCTGTTGCGCCAGGCTGGCGTATAGCGCGAAGCGTCCACCCCACGGGGGTAGAGGCGGATTTTTTCCTCTGGCAAACCGTGGGCGATCAGTTCCTTCATGGTGGCAGCCGAGGGCGCAAAAACCACATCCATCTGGTTATAGTACCAGTACACATACCGCCAGGTGGCTTCTTCCAGCGATGTGTCGCCCGTCAGCTCCAGAATATACTGCGGAAATGCCGTGTGATAGGTGGCATGGATGGGCAGCTTGAGCATTTTTGCCGTCAGCAGGGCCGCAAGCCCCATTGGGCCGGGCGTTGCGGAATGCAGCAGGGTATAGCCGCTTTCATAGCAGTGCTGCACAATTTTAAGCGCTGGCGGATAGTGCAGCGTCAGCTCTGGATACTCAGGAATGGAAAAACTGCCCGTGGGGCTGAAATTTATGGGGCCAAGGCCGTCGGTGTGGCTGCCTTCCACATTTTCTGGCCGAACGCAGGTCAGGATATCCATTTTCTTGCCCTGCTCACGCGCCAAAGGCAGCATGGATTGCAGGGTTTTGGCAACGCCGTTCACTTCAAGATAGGTATCCGTAAAATGGGCAATGGCGGCCTTGTCCCCAGCCGTGTCGGATCTGGCACCCCTTGGGCGAAAACGACGCAGGCATTCGCGCGTAAACATTTTATCCTGCGCAAAGAGCGAATAGCCGATGCCATAAGGGGCAAGCATGGCGTAGAGCGACCCCATGGCTCCCACCAGCTTGAACACATTGAAAAAATTGCCTTTAAGCACATCGGACAAAACTGAATTGGCGCAGGCAAGCTGCACGTTTTCCGCAACATCGCCCACAAAACGGGCCAGCAGCGCCTCACGCCGGGGCATGCGCTCTTGCGGCACAATGACGTTGACGCTGTCCGCCGCCACGGCAAGCTCCGGCGATTGGGCAATGGCCCTGCCAGCCGCCTCAAGCATGTTTTCCTGCATGCTTTTTTCAGAGCGGGACACCCATCTGCCGCAGTTGAGCAAAAATCCGCCAATGGACATGACACGCGTCTTGATGGTGCGGGTACGCGTATCTGGCTTGCCCGTGAGCATGTTTTCGGCAAAGCGCAGCACGGTGCTGTTGTTGATATCCTGCGCGAGTCCTGTGGAATTTTTATAGAACTGGTAACCGATGGCATACAGATTATGGGCAAAGCCCAGCGGCGTTGCAGGGATGACCCGGGGCGTGGTGCCCCCTGACATGACCGCCCGCAGCAGGGCCGAAGCCGGGGCGTGGCCCGAGCAGCCCAGTTCCGCGCGGGGAACTTCTATCACGGTGGAACTTCTGGCGATATTGCAGGAGGAATGGTCGTCAGACCCGGCCACAAAGCTCTTGCGCCAGGGCTGGGCGACAAGCGCGTCAAGGCCATGTTTTTCTTCCATTCTGGCTGTGGATTCCGGGGTCAGGTCGGCCACAATCTGACGCAGCGCGTCATTCTGCACATTATTACGCGCCCCGTTGAGCTCAAAGACTGAAAACATCAATATGAGCTGCTCCACATGGCCCAGGGTCAACCGGTTATTGGCCGCGCACAGGGGGTGCGCGCAGGCATGGGCAATGCCCTGCCCCATCAGGTAGGGAACAAGCTCAAAGATGTTGCCCCTGAGCTGGGTTATCTCCCGGTGCTGCGCTTCCGTGATGTCCCAGGCGAGCACATGAATCTCGCACTTGTCCTCAGGAAAGTAGGCCGAAATTTCTTCGCTGATGAAGGTCTGCGGCAAATGGGCGATTTCCAGCGCGCCAGCAATGGTGTCGTGATCTGTAATCGTAACGTAGTCCATGCCCCTTGCTCGGGCAATGTCGTAAATCTTGCGGGGAGGGGTGTAACTTTCGCCGCAGCCGATCTTTTGCAAAATCCACTGCGAGGGGCAGGTTGAATGGCGGGAATGGACGTGCAGATCTACGCAGAACGAGGCATTGAACGGGCTGGATTCACTCTGCTTTCCGTCTGGGCTTGGGAACATGCGGCTTCCTCCTGAATGTGCTGTGGCCATTCGCGATTCCGCCATCATCACGCCGTCAGCAACTACGTTGCCGTAACGGCGCGACACATCCGCCGTTTACAGCGTTGCCTGAAATGATGCGGATGCGTACTGGGTATTGCATGGTCTGCACTATAGAAAAAATCCAGAGGGATTGTGTGCTGGCAGCGTGAAGGTTATTGGGCTTTTGTGCGATGCCGTAACAAGGCTAACACGCCGATATAAAAAATTTAAACTGGCCTGCACCACTTAACTGTAACAATCCGCGCCCAAACGACGGCGCTTTGCGGCTGCTGTAAGCAAAATATCCTTGCAAACGCAAAAAGGGAGGCTAAAGCCTCCCTTTTTGCGCCAGCCCGGCTATAATTCCGGGTAAAAAAGACCGGCGGGCTGAACTGCAGGCGCAACAGCCGGATTTAACAGCACTCCTGAGCCGAGGGGCGGTCCGAGACACGCGTCTTTGGGCAGGTGCAGCGTCTTTCCAGCAGATGAAAAAACAAACCAGCCAGGGCAAAAGCTCCGCCCGTGAGCATGACGCCGGGCCAGCGATATGCCGCCCAGGCCTGACTGGCCGCAGCCGAACCCAGCGAACCACCCAGAAAAAATACCGTCATGTATATGGTGTTCACCCTGCCGCGCGCTGACTCGGACAAGCCCAGAATGAGCGACTGGTTGGATACCTGCGCAATGGACACGCCGAAATCAAGCACAATAACCCCCAGCACAAGGGCAGTCATGCCGCTGAAGCTCATGATGCCAAAGGCCGCGATGCTTGTGAGCGCGCCGATCAACACGCCGCACCTGACGCCAAAGCGGTCTGTCAGCCTGCCCCCGGCCTGCGCGGCCAGCACGCCCACCAGCCCAACGATGCCGAACGAACCAGCCACGCTTGCACCAAGCCCGTAAGCCGGGCCTTGCAGATACAGCGCAAGCACTGACCAGAAGGCGCTGAACGCACCGAACACGCAAGCCTGAATAATGGAGGCATAGCGCAGGGCACGGTAATCCCGCAAAAGTTGCAGCATGGAGACCAGCAACCGACCATAGGACAGGCTGGATTTGCTCGGCAGATCAGGCAAGCGCCAGGCCAGCAAGGCGCTCAGCAGCACGGCAAAGGCGCAAGCCAGCCAGAAGGCCTCGCGCCAGCCGAGCCACTGACCCACCGCGCCAGATACCACACGGGGCAGCAATATACCGCACAAAACACCGCTGAAGGCAATGCCGACGGCCTTGCCGCGCTCGCCTTCCCTGGCAAGGTCAGCGGCCATGGGAACAACCATCTGCGTAATGGTGGCGGCCACACCCATGCCTGCCGAGGCCATCATGAGCACCGCCATGCCCGGCGCCAGAGCCGCAAGAGCTGCGGAAATTACCAGCAGCGCGCAGAGAATCAGAACCAGTTTTTTTCTGTTCAGCGTGTCGCACAGGGGCACAAGAAACAGAAGCCCAAGGGTGTAGCCCATCTGGGTGATGGTGGCCACAAGGCCCACATGGTCGCCGCCCTTGAGTTCCCCGGCGATCAGCCCCAGCACGGGCTGGTTATAATAGATGTTGGCCACGGCCAATCCTGCGGCCAGAGCCAGCAGGTATATAAGCGACCAGTTCTGCTGCGGGTCTGTATTTTCCGTCTTCATAACATGTTCCTTTATGTCTGCTTGCGAAAGTTGCGCGCAATATGCACGGCACTGCACGCGATATGAAATTTGCCTCAGGCCCTAGACCATGCCGCCATTGGCCCGGATAGTCTGCCCGTTGATCCAGCCGCCGTCCCTGCCTGCCAGAAAGGCAACGACAGAGGCTATATCTTCCGGTTGGGCAAGGCGCTCCAGCGGCGGCAGCTTTGCCATTGCCTCCACCTGCCCTTCTGTTTTGCCCTCAAAAAACAGATCCGTAGCCGTAGGGCCCGGGCCCACAGCATTGACCGTGATGTCGCGGCCCCGAAGTTCTTTGGAAAAAATGCCGGTCATGGTTTCCACTGCGGATTTTGTGGCCGCGTAGATGGCGTACCCCGGCAGGGCAAGACGGTTGACGCTGGTGGAAAGATTGATGATGCGCCCGCCTTCCTGCATGCGGGCGGCAGCCAGCCGCAGCATGTTGAACACGCCCTTGATATTGGTGCTCACGATGCGGTCAAACAGCGTATCGTCCGTTTGCGCCAGCGGCACCATGCCGGGCTGCATAAGCCCGGCGTTGTTTACAAGCACTCGCACAGTGCCGAACGCGCCTTCGCAGGCAGAAAACAAGTCAGCCGCCTGCTCTGGAACCGTTACATCGGCCTTGACGGCAAGGGCGCGGCCTCCCTGGGCACATATATCAGCCGCGAGAGCCTCGGCCTTGCCCGCACTGCTGGCGTAGTTGACGATAACGGCCAGGCCGTCCCCAGCCAGCCGCCGAACAATGGCCGCGCCAATGCCGCGCGCGGCTCCGGTAACAATGGCCGCATTGGATGATGTATGCATGGTCATGTGCGCCTCCATTTGGTTTGCTTTGTTGAAAGCACAATGCTGCTTGGGGCGGATAATTGGTAGACGCATGGCGTTCATATTGGTTATACGGATTGCGTATGACAATATTTTCAAATCTTGCCCTGCTGCGTAACTTTGTAAGCATTGCCGAAAGCGGCAGCATCTCGGCGGCGGCCCGCAACCTGGGCCTTACCCAGCCGACCCTCAGCCGCCAGCTTGCGCAGATTGAGGCGGAATGCGGCACAGCGCTGCTGCGGCGCGATACACACCGTATGCACCTGACAGACATGGGCGCAAAGGTGCTGGCTGATGCCCGCGCCATGCTGAACATGGCTGAAGAATGCGAGCGCCGCCTGCGCGTGGATCAGACCGCCCTCATGGGGCATATCCGCTTTTTCTCCACCATCGACTTTGGGCAGAGCGTGGTCAGCAAGTTTCTGGCTCGGTTCATGCTGCAAAATCCGGCCATTACCGTTGATCTGGTGTACTCAAACAGGCCCTTGCGCATGCTTGAAGAAGGTTGCGATGCCGGCGTGGTAGCCGGGAGCGTTGCCGATGAAACAGTTATCGCCAGACCATTGGGCATGATACGCAGGTATCCCGTTGCCGCGCCATTATTTCTTGAGGGCAGGCAAATGCCTGTAACACCAGCCGACATTGCGGCCTGGCCCTGGCTCACGCTCGGCACAGAAGTTTTTGGCGGCGCGCGCAACATCACCCTTTTTAATGAATCAGGCGAGGAGCAAACCCTGCACGTGAGCCCTGTGCTCACGGCAGAGGGCGTCACGGCCCTGCGTGAAGCGGCCTTGCTGGGGCTTGGGGTGTCGCCCTTGCCGGGCTGGCTGGTGACGGAAGACCTCTCCGCCGGGCGGCTGGTGCGCCTGTTGCCTCAATGGCGCGCGCGTGAGCTGCCCGCCCATGTGGTTTACCCGGTGCAAAAAGGTTTGCCCCTGCGTGTGCGGACCCTTGTGGATTTTATGACAGAACACGTTAAGGAGCTGCTGGCGCGACCCTGCGTATGCCCCGGCGCAGGCAGCAATAAACAGGGCAAGAGCTAGGCGCAGGCATTGCAGGCGACAGCCACGAAATACAAAAGCAGATGCTGAATGGAAGGGTCGGGGAAATGGTAGCCTGACGCCACAACGCCGTAAAAAAAATCCTGCCCTCCCAAAGCGGGATGCGGCAGGAAAACATAAAGGCAGTGCCAGATAAAGGTTTTATACTGTGCTGGCCTTGACCCTGTTGCGCCCGGAATTTTTGGCCTCGTAAAGCGCCTTATCGGCGGCTTCAAGGATTCTGGCCGCAAGCTGGGAAGGCGACACCTTTTCAAACCGACTCTGCACCGTGGCCACCCCGGCGCTTATGGTCACATAGTTGCGATCGCTGCCCGCGTGGGGCGCTTTGAGATCACACACCGCTGCCCGCAAAGTTTCGCAAACCTCATGGGCGTTGCGGTCATCGCATTCAGGCAGCACCACGGCAAACTCCTCGCCGCCATAGCGGAACAGCTCGCCCCCCATATCTTCCAGAGAATCCTTCATGGTTCTGGCGACCTGGGCCAGACATTCATCGCCTGCCAGATGCCCGTACTTGTCGTTATAAAACTTGAAGAAGTCGATATCTATGAGGATCACAGAGAGGTTGCCCGCGCGGCGGTTGCACACGGCAGCCTCCCTGCGCAGGATGGCGTCAAAAAATCTTCTGTTATACGCGCCCGTGAGATGGTCGTGAATGGACATATGGCGCAGGCGCTCGTTGGCTTCCTTGAGTTTGCGTTCCAGCGATTTGCGCTCTGTAATATCAAAGTACGCCAGCGACAGCGCTGTGATGCCACCGGAGGCATTGCGAACCGGCGTGACAGAAACAGCGTAATCCCTGTTGTCGATTCTTACTTCATGGTCAGAAACCCGCCCCCCGGCATCAAGATTGCAAAAGTCACTCTGGATGTTTGCTTCCAGTTCCGGGTGCAACAAAGAAATATGCACGCCGCTTGTGTCAAACAATGACCGCCCGGAGAGTTGCACATGGTGCTCGTTGGCAGAAATAAGCACGCCGTTGCGGTCAACGACGCACATGGCAATGGGGGCGGTGGCGTAGATGGTATCGAGGTCAATGGCTGTGGAAATTCCCGCAGAATACAGGGCAATGTTGGCAATAACCCGCTCTACGCCTTTAAATCCCATCAGGCCGTAACCATCATCAAACAGAGGCTCTCCACTCATTTCAAGCAGAAACAGAACCCCATCGCTTTTCCGCACATAGTGGCCGATCACGTTTGAAAAGGCGCGCGGCTCGCCATATTCATCCATGAGAGTTTCCATGGCCATCTGCTGGTCAGCGGCATCCATACCAAAAAACAGGGACTGCCCTTTTACCGTTGGAATGCCAAGAATTGCGGACTTGAAGGGGACATCGTCGCAATAACACAAATCTGGCCCGGCTACCCATTCCCAGGACTGATGATTACTACTACGCTGCATTGGCGACTCGGGATTTACCCAAAAAAGAAAAGGGATTTTGACAATGGTCTGCTGGTTGGCAGGCCCATCCAAACTTGGGGGATATCTCTATACCGATTTTTTCTGCTCAGGTACAGATGTTTTAAGCCACACTTTAATTATACGGTTTCATATATATTCAATGTGTTTTTATTAAAAAAATAATATTTATAAAAAAAATCACTGCACTTTTTTCATTAATACAGATATATACTGACAAAAGAAGAACTTTCTACGCAGTATTTATTTAAAAATATACTATTTCATTTAATATCTAGACACAATTATCATAATTACGTGTGATGATAAATTATTATTGCAGTATATTATCTACAGCGCTTGCCCAATCGGTAAAGATATAATACCTGGCACATCTATCAACCCCGTATAGTATTGATACCAACGTACGGCAATCCCTGAAAATTTCACCCCCCCCGTGAATGCACTGTGCGGCCGCATGCCTCATTGCCTTTGCCCCCTGCCGCCCAATGACTTTGCCCAAAAGCAGGGCGGCACGGCGAAGAACGCCATGCCGCCCGCAAACAGACAAAACCCATCAGCCGAATCGCATAGAAAAGGGATCAGGCAAGATCAGCCATATGCCGCGCCTGATCAGCGCGAACCTCACAAAAATCCGCGCCGAAAAGCTCTGTATCTAGGTGCGGCTTCTGGGCAACAGCAGGTTGAGCAATACGCCCGTAACCGCGGCAAGGCCAATGCCGCCAAGCTTGAACGAACCAATGCTGAACTGCATGCCGCCCACGCCAAAGATGATGATAAGCGCAACAATGATCATGTTGCGCGGCTCCATCAGATCCTTGCCAGCCCGCACCAGCGTGTTCAGGCCCACAACCATGATCGCGCCGAACAGCAGAATCATGATGCCGCCCATGACAGGTACGGGAATGGAACCAAGAAACGCGCCGATTTTTGCCACAAACGACAGCAAGATTGAACACATGGCCGCCCAGGTCATCACGGCGGGGTTGAACACCCGCGTAAGACTCACCGCACCGATAACTTCGGCATAGGTGGTGCAGGGCGGGCCACCCACAAAACCGGCAGCCATGGTGGCAACGCCATCGCCAAACATGGTGGCGTGAACGCCGGGATCTTTCAGGTAATCGCGCCCGGTAATGGAGCTGATGGCGACAACATCGCCAAAATGCTCAATGGCCGGGGCAAGCGTAATGGGCATGATAAACAGTATGGGCTCCCAGGCAAACTCTGGGAAGGTGAACGAGGGCATCTGCAACCAGGGGGTTGCGGCAACCTTTGTCCAGTCGCCCACGCCGAAAAACATCGAAACAATAAAGCCCGCCGCAATGCCGCACAAAATGGGCATGAGGCGCAAAAAGCCCTTGCCCAGGAGCGACACCAGCACGGTAACGGCCAGCGAAGTCATGGAAATCCACAGAGCCGTGTTCTCAGGCACCAGCACAACCGCGCCGTCGCCTGTTTTGCCCAGGGCCATATGCACTGCCACCGGGGCCAGGATAAGGCCGATAACCATAATAACCGGGCCGGTCACAATGGGCGGCAGCACACGCAGCACCACATCTGTGCCGCGCCAGCGGATAAGCCCGCTCAAAAGAAAATACACCAGACCGGAGCACACAAGCCCGCCAAGGGTTTGCGCCATGCCCCAGGTCTGAACGCCGTAAATGATGGGCGCAATAAAGGCAAAGGACGAAGCAAGAAAAATGGGTACCTTGCCCCGAGTGCAGACCTGAAACAGCAAAGTGCCCACACCAGCGGTGAAAAGAGCCACGTTGCTGTCAAGCCCGGTCAACAGGGGAACAAGAACCAGAGCGCCAAAGGCCACAAAGAGCATCTGCGCGCCTATAAGACAATCCCTGAAGCGAAAATTATAGTCAGTGGGTGCAATCTCGCGCCGCGTACTGGCTGTGCTCATGGGGCCCTCGCTACTTGGTTCCGAAGATACGGTCGCCGGCATCGCCGAGACCAGGAATGATATAGCCGTTTTCGTTCAGATGGTCGTCAATGGCGGCGGTGTAGATGTCCACATCCGGATGGGCGGCCTTGACCTTGGCAATCCCTTCGGGCGCGCACACAAGGTTGAGGCTGCAAATCTGCTTGCAACCGTGGCGCTTCAGCAGACTGATGGCGGCAATAAGCGAGCCGCCGGTTGCCAGCATGGGGTCAAGGATGATGGCAAGCCGCTGATCCATATCGGTAGCAAGCTTTACGTAATATTCAACGGGTTCAAGGGTTTCTTCGTTGCGGTACAGGCCCACAACGCTGATCTTTGCGCCGGGGATCATGTCCAGCACGCCGTCCATGAGGCCAAGGCCAGCACGAAGGATGGGAACAACAGTTACCATCTTGCCGGAAATGGCCTCAATTTCCACCGGACCGGCCCAGCCCTCAACAGTGTGCTTTTCTGTACGAAAGCCCTTGGTGGCTTCGTAAATGAGCAGACGCGCAATCTCGTTGGAAACAGAACGGAATTCGCGCGTGGAGGTGGCCCCCATGCGCAAAATGCCCAACTTGTGGCGCACAAGAGGATGATCAACGACATAAACGGCCATAAAGCCTCCTTAGCTATGCATAACTGACTGAGTGGAAAAAATTAAAACCGGAATACGCTATTCTTAATGGCGACTCGTGTCAACGATACTTGCGAACAGCCTTATTGCCTTGGCTGCGCGGCATGAGCTAGTGTTTTAAAGCTTTGCACAGGGCAGAACCATGCCGGATTCCCTGCCCTGCCGCACCCTAAACATCCTCACATGGAGGCCACGCCATGCCCGCCACAGTTTATTATGCAGATATGCACTGCCGGTCGCACGAGGACAGCAAAATCGCCAAGGTAGCGCGCCTCTGCGATGCGCTCAATCTGAAAAAAATCATCAAGAAAAAAGAACTTGCCGCCATCAAGCTGCATTTTGGCGAATACGGCAACGACACGCACCTCAACCCCACTCTGGTGCGCCAGGTTGTAAACAAGATCATGGAAGCAGGCGGCAAACCATTTCTGACGGATACAACAACCCTGTATTCCGCCGTTGACCACATGCAAACGGCATACGCCCACGGCTTTGCGCCTTCGGTGGTGCATGCCCCCATCATTCTGGCCGATGGCCTGTATGGCGAAAATGACGTGCCCGTGCGCATCAACGGCAAGCATTTCAAAGACGTGCATATCGCCACAGAGATACGCCGCGCCCCGGCAATGGTGGTGCTGTCGCACTTTAAGGGGCATGAAATGGCGGGATTTGGCGGCGCGATCAAGAATCTCGCCATGGGCGGCGCTGCCGTGCGCGGCAAAAAGGAACAGCACGCCACCCACGTATCTGTCAGCGAAAAAAAATGTGTTGGCTGCGCCAAGTGCGTCAAGGTGTGTCCTCAGCACGCGCTCAGCATGAAAAGCAAAAAAAGCGTTGTGGACATTGAAAAATGCATAGGCTGCTTTGAATGCATTACTGTTTGCCCCGAAAAAGCAATTAGCATAGACTGGGAAACAGAGATGCAGCCATTTATTGAGCGCATGACAGAATATGCATATGGGGCAATAAAAGGCCGCAAAAAGAGTGTTTGCTACATCAACTTTGTACTCAACGTAACACCCGACTGCGACTGCGCCCCCTGGAGCGACATGCCGCTGGTGCCGGATGTGGGCATTCTGGCCTCTACCGACCCGGTAGCGCTGGATCAAGCCTGTTTTGACCTTGTTTCAAAAGCCCCTTCGCTTGGGCAGGAGGCCTCGCCCCAAACGGTTGCAGACAAATTTTCCGCCCGCTGGCCGCATACCTGCGGACAGGTGCAACTGAGCTATGGCGAATCGCTGGGCCTTGGAAATCGCGAATACAAACTCAAAAAAATCTAGCACGCTGCGCATTGCAACATCAGGGCACATGGCTCCCCGGTCAGAGGCCTTGGTGTTGCGATGCGTAGTTGCTGACCAGTTTTCTCACTGCCTGCCCTGCTGCCAGTTGTGAACATGAACAGATGGCGGGGAACCATCCGAAAAGCTACCCTCGCAAAATTGTCACAAACTTGTAATATATTTGTCACAATAATCACGATTAAATATGATATATTTAAAAATTTTATTTATTACTTGTACTTTAACAACATTTTTAAATTTATTTTTAAAAATAAAAATAAATTTTTTCCGCTAAAAAAAAGTAGGACAGGAATTTTTCTCAAAAACTAGATCATGATTTTTTATTTTACAATTATTACTTTTAATATTTAATAAATTTCAAATAATATTTTTATGCACTATCTAACTTTTCTTTTAAAAAAAATTTCATACTTACAAATCAACTGTAGTAGTCGCCATATTTTCAGCAAAAGCGGCAAGATTTCATCTTTCTACATTTTTGTTGAAAACAATCATTTCGGCGTGGATTCAGGGTATAAGGGCTTCTTCAACTTTTTTTTGCAAATAACAGTTGAATTTTAGGTAGATCGTCACTTAAGTTTGCCTCAGCTTTTGACCCGTCAGAGTCTGACGCACCAGAACGTATTGGGAAACGTGGGCGCGTCGGCTGGTCATAATTGCCCCCCTGCTGTGGACAGGGATAAGTTTTCATTGTCAAACGGCATCTAAGTTTTACTAGCGAGGAGGTTTACAGGATGAAACGTATCGTAGCTCTGCTTGTTGCTCTGGGCCTTGTTTGCGGCATGACCCTTGGTTTTGCCCAGGCCGCTGAAGCCAAGACCATTATCAAGATGGCGGGCATGAAGCCCGAAGGCGAGCCGGAAACCATCGGCATGCATCTTTTCGGCAAGTATCTTGCCGAACTTTCCAATGGCAAATATGAAGTGCAGGTTTTCCCCAACAGCCAGCTTGGCAAGGAAGACGCCTACATTGCCGCCACACGCAAGGGCATCATTCAGATGTGCGCCACCGGTACGCAGACCTCTGCCCTGCACCCTGCCATGGCCATGCTTGAAACGCCCATGCTCTTCGACGATCTGGATCACGCCCGCCGCGCCATGGAAGGCAAGACTTTTGACCTCATCAACGAAGGCTTCACCGAAAAGTCCGGCCTGCGCACCATGAACGCCTTCCCCCTGGGCTTCCGCCACTTCTACACCAAGAAGCCCATCGTCACGGTGGAAGATGTAAAGGGCCTGCGCATGCGCGTGCCCAACATCCCCCTGTACACCAACTTTGCCAAGGAATGCGGCATCAGCGGCCAGCCCATGCCCTTTGCCGAAGTGCCCGGCGCGCTTGATCAGGGCGTCATCGACGGCGGCGACAGCCCCCTGGCCGACATCGTCAGCCTCAAGATGTATGAAATCACCCCCCAGATCACCCTTACCGGCCACATTCTCGTGATCCATTCCCTCTACATCAACGACAAGTTCTATCAGTCGTTGCCCGCCGAGGACAAAAAGTGGTTTGACGAAGCCGCCAAGCGCTCCGCCGATGACGTGTGGGTCATGGTTAAGGAAGGCGACGAAAAAGCCAAGGCGACCATCCTTGCCAACAAGGGCAGCATCAATACCCCCAGCAAGGAATTCCACGACTACATGGCTGAAGCCGGCAAGCGCAGCTGGAAGCTCTTTTACGATACGGTGCCCAACTGCCAGGCCATTCTGGACAGCGCCGCCAGCTACCGCGAATCCAAATAATTGTTCCCCGCTTTACAGGCCGGAAAAGTATAGGCTTTTCCGGCCTGTGCAGTTCATGGACAAAACCCCCGCGGCCTTTTGGGGTAGCGGGGGTTGCAACAATTCTTCACGCAGCCATCTGCGGCGGCACAAACAGTCTTGCTAGCATCAGCACGGCACTGCGTAGCCAGCGATTGGGGCAGCGTTTTCCAGAGGTTCGTTATGAGCGACGACATTTCCAAAAATTTCCCGCCGGACCATGCGCCGGGCGTGCATGCCTTGCTTGAGCCGGAACAGGAACCCAAGCACGAAACCACGGGGCAATTGCTGTTTGAAGTATTTTGCGCCGTCATCTTTCTGGGCATGATCGGTCTTGTGTTTTATAATGCCCTGCTGCGCTACATCTTTTCTTCCAGCTACCCGCCGAGCGAAGAATGGGCGCGCTTTCTCTTTATGTACATTACGTTTTTCGGCGCCATTGAGGCCTTTATCTGCAAGAAACACATTGCAGTTGACCTGCTTGTAACCACGCTGGAAGGCGCAAAGCGCAAGGCTGTGGATATTCTGGCATCGGTATGCAGCCTTTTTGCCCTGGGCCTGCTGCTATACGGCGGCGTGGTCAACGTGCTGCAAACGCTCGATACCTACTCTGTGGCGACCAACGTCAACATGGCCTTTATCAACGGCACCCTGCCCATCATGGCCCTTGTTGGTTTTGTTGTAGAGCTGCGCTCTCTCGTGAGCCTGGTTCGCAGACCTGCATCCACCTTCCAAAAGGGCTAGGAGAGAAGAATGGAACTCTTTATTTTCCTCGGCTCCCTCTTCTTCTTCATGCTCATTGGCGTTCCGTTGGCCATTGTGCTTGTGTTGTGCTCCATTGTGCTCATGTGGCACTCGGGCATGTGGGATGCCATGATTATTCCCGGCAGCATGCTGGACGGCGCCAACAACTACCCCTTGATGGCCATTCCCTTCTTTGTGTTCGCCGGTGAAATCATGGCGGAGGGCGGCCTTTCGAAACGCGTGGTGCAGCTTGCCCAGCTCATGATTGGCCGGGTGCGCGGCGGCCTTGGCTATGCGGCCATTATCGCCAGTATCATCTTTGCGGGCCTTATGGGCAGCTCGGTGGGTGAAGCCGCCGCTCTTGGCGGCCTGCTGCTGCCCATGATGAAACAGGTGGGTTACCACCCTGGCCGTGCGGGCGCTGTCATCGCCTCCGGCGCTATTCTTGGCCCCATCATTCCGCCCAGCACCAACTTTATTCTGCTTGGCGCTACGGTCAGCGGTCTTTCCATCACCAAGCTGTTCATGATCGGCCTGGTGCCCGGTATCATGATCGGTCTTGCCCTCATGGTGGTGTGGTTCTTTGTGGTGCGCAAGGATGGCTATAACGAAACCATCCGCTTCACAAAGAAAGAAGCCATCAAGATTCTTATTGACTCCACGCCTGCCTTCATGATGCCTGTGCTGCTGCTTGGCGGCATTCGCTTTGGCATTTTCACCCCCACGGAGGGCGGCGCGTTTGCAGCCATTTACGCCATCTTGGTGTGTGTGCTGTATTACCGTGAGCTTTCTTTCCGCGATCTGCTGCGGGTGAGCGCCCGCGCGGCCCGCACCACCTCGGTGGTTATGCTGATTGTGGCCACGGCGACGGCCGTTGGCTGGTTCATCACCATTGCGCAGATTCCCAACCAGATGACCGCGCTCTTCTCGCCGCTTATTGACAGCCCCATATTGCTGCTCATCAGCATCAATATCTTCCTGTTCCTTATCGGCATGGTCATGGACCTCACGCCCAACATCCTGATTTTTGCGCCGGTGTTCTACCCGCTGATCCAGCAGGCAGGCATTGACCCGTATTATTTCGGCCTGCTCTTTGTGCTTAACCTGGGCATCGGCGTTATTACGCCCCCGGTGGGCACGGTGCTGTATGTGGTGTGCGGCATCGGGCACATCAAGTTTGCCGACCTCATCGTCAAGCTTGTGCCGTTCATTCTAGTGGAAGTGGTCATGCTCTTCCTGCTGCTGTTCTTCCCCAGCCTTTCGATTGTTCCCATGAACTGGCTGATGGGCGGCAACTAGCAACTCATTGCACATAAATAAAAAACTCCCGGCATACCTGTGGCATGCCGGGAGTTTTTTATTTGGCGACTGCCGGGGCTTATTGTTTACCCGGCAAGATGCATCACAGTTGAGGCTAGACCACCACAACGGGCTTGATCAGGTCGCGCGGCTTGTCCTTCATCATCAACAGGGCGCTTTCAATATTTTCAAAACCCTTGAATCTGTGGGTCAGCAGGGGCGCAACGCTCAACCGCCCGTGAACCAGCAGGCTTGCCAGCTTTTCCATGCGCAGCCTGCCGCCGGGCATCAGACCGCCCGCCACGATCTTGTGCCCCATGCCGCAACCCCACTCGATGCGCGGAATTTTAACGGCATCGCCAGAGCCCAGATAGTTCACGTTGCCGATGCGGCCGCCGGGTTTGAGCACGCGTATAACCTCCGCAAAGGTATCCACATCGCCCCCGGCGATGATGGCCTTGTCCACGCCCTTGCCCTTGGTGCGGTCCATAACCTGGCTGACAATGTCGCCATCGCGGTAATTGATGATAGCCGTTGCGCCGTATTCACGGGCAACATCTGCGCACAAGGGCCTGGAGCCGACAGCAAAAATTTCGCCAGCACCACGCAATGCCGCGCCCGCAACAGCCATCAGGCCCACAGGGCCAATGCCCACCACAAGCACGGAATCGCCGTACTGCACATCGGCCAGTTCCGCACCATGAAAGCCGGTAGGCACCATATCGCTCAACATCACGGCTTCGGCAGGGTCAATGGAGGGCGGCAGCAGGGCCAGGTTGCCGTCCGCATCGTTAACGTGAAAAAGCTCGCCGAACACGCCGTCCTTGAAATTGGAAAATTTCCAGCCCGCGAGCATGCCGCCGGAATGCATGGAATACCCGGCCTGCGCCTCAAGAGAATTCCAGTCTGGCGTAATTGCGGGCACGATGACCTTGTCCCCAGGTTTAAAGCAACGCACCAAGGAACCAACTTCCACAACTTTGCCAACCGCCTCGTGTCCCAGAATCATGTCGTGCCGGTCACCCAGCGCGCCCTCCCAAACCGTGTGGACATCTGAAGTGCAAGGAGCTACCGCCACGGGTTGAACAAGGGCATCCAGCGGGCCGCACTGGGGCTTTTCTTTTTCTATCCAGCCGATCTTGTTCAGGCCAAGCATTGCAAAACCTTTCATTTCTCTTCTCCTGTCTTTTGGGTAACTGCGACAGCCAGCACAACTGGTTGTGCATTCATACTAGTTTGTGCCGGAGCAGGAGTAAAGTGATTTTTTTCACAAAATAATATTATACAAATATAGCTTACTTACTCCACAATACGGCCTGTCATCGCCCATGCTTTCAGGCCAACAGCGCCGATATTGCCGTTAACTGAAAAAACCACCCAGCAAAGACAATATTTCTTCCAAATTAACGCATAGTTATCACATTTGCCACTCTGCCTCCATTTTTTTGAACGGTTCAATAGGCATGCATCAAAATACTGCCAGGCGATAAAAAATTGTCGGTTTCTGGTAACAAAGGATTTTTATTCAAAGCATAAAGTTATATATACAACGAACGATACGGTAATTGGTATCAATGTGAAAATTCAGCAGGAATTTTTATCTGCAGACTGAACCATTAGGCTAATCCAAGGGTTGGCGCAGCTGATTTGCTTCAACAGTAAATGGTACTGGAGGTATGCATGTTCAGGATGTTTACGATCTCGCATCGTATGTTCATGATCTTGATTTTTACCCTGATTATTGTTGGCGGGCTGGTATACTCCCTGATCCACATCTCCAACTCAGCCACCGAACTTTCCGCCCAGAAAGTGGGCGAAATGTTTTATGAAGGCCAAAAACAACGCATCCGCGATCTCTCAACCACCATGGCAAACAGCATTGGCGAGCAGATCAGCGGCATCACAGACATAACCAAGCGCAATGCCATAATTGCCAGCGCCATAAAAAAAGCCCGGTACGAAAAAGACAGCTCCGGCTACTTCTTTGTATATGATGGCGGCATTGTTGTTGCCCACGTTTTCCCTGATCTGGTGGGCAAGGATCTTGGCAATTCCGTTGATAAAAACGGCGTCCGCTTTAACGCGGAGCTTGCCAAAAAGGCGGCGGAAGGCGGCGGTTTTGTGACCTTTGTCTTCAACAAGCCCGGCGGCGGCACCCAGTCCAAAATCGCCTATGGCTCGCAGGTGCCCGGCACGAGCCTGTGGGTCGGCGCGGGCGTTTACATCGACAACGTGGAGCAGGTCAAAAATGAAATCGCGGGCCAGATCAGCGATGCCATTTTTGCCAATCTCAAAAAGATCCTTATTGGGGTGGTCTGCTGCATCGTGCTTTTGTACATACCGCTCATGCTGCTGATTACCCGCTCCATCCTGACGCCTATCAAGGCCGCGCGCGAGGCTGCGCAGCGCATATCCAACGGCGATATGGACGTACAGATCGTTGCCTCGGGCAAGGACGAAGTTACGGTTCTGGAGCGCTGCATGTCGGAAATGACAGCCAACGTAAAAAAATCGCTGGCAATTTCTGAAGAAAAAACCCGCGAGGCCGAACAGAGCGCGGCAAAGGCGCTTGAAGCCGTTGCCGAGGCCGAACGCCTGACGGAAGAAGCGCGAAGCGCCCGCAGCGAAGGCATGTTGAGCGCGGCAAAGCATCTGGAACAGGTGGTAACGGCCATAACCAGCATTTCTGCCGAAATTTCCGGCAATATCGAGCAGGCCGAGCAAGGGGCCACCACGCAGGCCGCGCGCACCACAGAAGCCGCCACTGCGGTTGAACAGATGAACTGCACGGTCATTGAAGTCGCCAAAAACGCCTCGGCCACAGCGGACCTTTCCACCAACATGCGCCAGCGCGCTGCGGAAGGCGCGGAGGTTGTGTTCCAGTCCGTTCAGGCCATTGGCAACGTGCAAAAGGACGCCCTTGTGCTGAAAGAGGAAATGACCAAGCTTGCCGAGCATGCGGGGGCCATTTCGCAGATCATGGGCGTTATTTCGGACATTGCAGACCAGACCAACCTGCTGGCCCTCAACGCTGCCATTGAAGCGGCGCGCGCCGGAGAAGCCGGACGCGGCTTTGCCGTTGTGGCCGATGAAGTGCGCAAACTGGCAGAAAAAACCATGAGTTCCACCAGCGATGTGGGCAATGCCATTGGCGCAATCCAGAAGAGCGTGGATTCCAGCATCCGTCAGGTTGACGTGACTGCTGGCAATGTGGAAAGCGCCACCACGCTTTCGCAAAAATCCGGCGAAGCCCTGCGGGAAATCGTGGGCATGGTGGATTTGACAGTTGATCAGGTGCGCGGCATTGCCACTTCGTCAGAAGAACAGTCCGCCGCAACCGAATCCATCACGCAAACTGTGACGCAGGTCAGCTCTATCGCGACAGAAACCGCCACCATCATGCACACATCGGCCCGAGCGGTTGCCGCCCTTGCCGATGAGGCCAAAAAGCTCAACAACATGGTCACAGAACTAAAAAACACCAAATAATGCGGCAAGTTCAGGGCGCTTCGCCAAGGTGAAGCGCCCTGCTGCACAGCGCCATCATTCATCCAGAGTTTGATAAACAAACACACAGCGGCAACGTGAAATTTCCCGTAACGCCTGTTGTGTGGGTACGTTGCCGCCCGCGATTGTCGGGGGCGGGTCTATGGTTTTACCGCGCAATCTGCAATTTGTTACATAATTGGCTCAATTGCCTGATAATGAAACAAAAATGCGCCAGATTGCGACCATTAAAAAATTCAATACATTTAAATGGCTTATCTTTCTCTTTGGAACAGATGGTGCATATACATGGCCGGTTTCATTGCCTTTAGCATTTCTGAAAGGAGAATCTGATGTCCATGAATTTTCTCTCTCTGGTCAGCCGCAAAACCCTGCCGGTTCTCATGGCATGCGGCCTCTTACTGCCTACAGCGACAGTCAAGGCGCAGGATGAGCCCCAGTACACGGCGACCATTTCCGCCGCCACCAACCCCCTGAGCACCAGGGGCGTTGTTACCAGCCCCAACTATCTGGCCTCGCAGGCCGGGCTGGACGTGCTGCGGCGCGGCGGCACGGCGGTGGACGCGGCCATTGCCACCGCCTCCACCCTTGCGGTTGTCTACCCGCAGATGTGCACCCTGGGCGGCGACAACTTCTGGCTCATTTACAATGCCAAAACCGGCGAACTGAAGGCGCTCAACGCCAGCGGCCGCTCGGGCGAAATGGCTACCATTGATTTTTATGCCTCCAAAGGGCTGAAAAAAATCCCCTCCCGCGGCTACATTGCGGCCAATACAGTGCCCGGCGTGGTTTCCGGCTGGGATGCGGCCTATGCCTACAGCAAGCAGAGCATGGGCAGCAAAATGAAGTGGAAGGAGCTGCTCGCTTCCGCCACCGATTATGCCGCCAACGGCTTCCCCGTGAGCACGTCGCTGGCTTACTGGAGCAAGATCAACACCAATCCCAATGATTCGGAATTCCGCAACCTGCAACGCTTTGACGCCTTCCGCAAAGCCTATCTGCATGCAGACGGCAGCCCCTACACCGTGGGCGAAGTCATGCGCCTGCCTGATCTGGCCGTCACGCTGAACCAGCTTGCGGACAAGGGCGCACAGGTCTTTTACAAGGGCGACATCGCCAAACGTATTGTGGCCGACCTGCAAGCCAACGGCGGCCTGCTGACCCTCAACGACTTTGCCAACCACAAGGCGGACTGGGTTGACCCCATTTCCGTCAACTATCGTGGTTACAAGGCCGTGAACTTCCCGCCCAACACGCAGGGCATGGCCTCCCTTGAAATTCTGAACATCCTCAACAACTTCAACATCAAGGCCATGGGCGAAGGCACGGCGGATTACTACCACGCGCTGATCGAAGCCACCAAGGAAGCCTTTGTCGATCGCGACAAGTACCTCTCTGACCCTGATTTTGTAAAAATCCCTCTCGACTATCTGCTTTCCGCCAAGCACGGCAAGGATCAGGCCGCGCGCATCAGCATGAGCAAGGCAGCCACAAACCTTACGCCCCTTGACCCCAAGGGCGACACCATCTGGCTTGGCGTTGTGGATGCGCAGGGCAACGCGGTTTCGCTTATCCAGAGCATTTATCACGACTTTGGTTCCGGCATCGTTGCGGGCGGCACTGGCGTGCTGCTGCAAAACCGGGGCAGCTTCTTCTCCCTTGATCCCAAGCACGTGAACCATCTTGAGCCGCGCAAGCGCACCTTCCACACGCTGAACCCGGCAATGCTGCTCAAGGACGGCAAGCCCTACCTTGTGTATGGCACCATGGGCGGCGAAGGCCAGCCCCAGACCCAGGCCGCCATCGTTACCCGCGTGGTGGACTTTGGCATGACCCCGCAAGAAGCCATTGCCGCTCCCCGTTGGCTTTATGGCCGCACATGGGGCGCTTCTTCCAACGACCTCAAGCTTGAAGGCCGCATTCCCCAGAAAGTGGCGGACGAACTCAAGCGGCGCGGGCATCCCGTGCGCCTGATTGAAAACTACACCGACACCATGGGCCATGCGGGCGCGATCCTTGTGGATCAGGCCACCGGCGTGCGTCAGGGCGGTACGGACCCGCGCGGCGACGGCGCTGCCGTGGCCTACTAGGCTGATATTAAAACAAGCTTCAGCCCAGCAGCATGTTGGGCCGAAGGCTCTGACGCAATAAAACACCCGCGCTGGTCTTTCGGCCAGAGCGGGTGTTTTATTGTCGGCAACGGGCAGACTGGCTTTATGCCCAGTCTTTATCGGCGTGGCCCAGGTCTTCAAGCACCAGAGTCGGCTGATGCTCCTCCCTGGCAAGATCGGCGCGCGTGGCTTCGCCGCTGAGCACCAGAATGGAATCAATGCCAGCATTGCGCGCAAGCTGCATATCCGTACTCAGGCGGTCGCCAACCATGATCATTTCTTCCTTGCGGTAGTGCGCCAGCAGAGGCGCGAGCACGGCTGGGTCGGGCTTGCCAAAAATATGTTGCGGCTTTCTGCCCGTGGCCGTGGCGTACAGGCTGATGAAGCTGCCCACATCCGGCAGCGGGCCTTCGGGCGAGGGGCACACCAGATCAGGGTGCGTGGCAAGGAAGAGCACCGAACTGTCCTGCAACAGCAAGGCAGAGCGGGCAAGTTTGTGGTAGGTGAGTTCCGTATCATAGGCCAGCACCACGGCCTGCGCGCCCTCTTCCACCAGTTGCAGCTCGGGCATGCGCTTGAGCAGATCATGCTGAAAATCGGCATTGCCCACGGGGAAAACGCGCAAGATGCCATTGGCGCGCAAAAAATCTACCAGAGGCGTCACGGGCGAGAGCAGCAGGTCTTCGCGCGCGGCAATGCCCATGCCGTTGAGCTTGTCCACATAGGTGAATGGAGATTTGGAGGTATTGTTGCTCAGAAAATAAAAATCCAGACTGTTCCAGTGCCGCTGAATAAAGCCCACGGCCCCATCAATTGGGATATGACCGAGGTAGACGGTGCCGTCCATATCAAGCACAACGCAACGTTTTTTTGACCAATCCATATATGCAATCCTTGAGTTTTTTGCCTTCATTATGCGGCATTGCCTTCTCTGGCAAGTGCATCCCCAATATTCTCCAGCATTCAATCTTGACGCAATTACACAAATTGATAACCATACGGTATCAACAATCATCCTGGGCATAACCGCAGCAATCATTTACCCGACCTGGATATTCAATCTTGTTGTGCAGCTAGCCGTTGTTTTCGGCCACGCAGGCGCGGCATCTGGCAGCGTCTGCATGCTTCAGGACGATTCCGACAATTTGCTCCACTGGAGAAACCATGCTTGAAACTACTGTTGTCGTCATCGGCGGCGGCGCAACAGGCATAGGAACCCTGCGCGATCTTTGCATGCGCGGCGTTCCTGCCATATTGCTCGAACAGGGCGGCCTGGCCCACGGCACAAGCTCGCGCTTTCACGGCCTGCTGCACAGCGGCGGCCGTTACGCCGTGGGAGATAATGAATCCGCGCGTGAATGTATTGAAGAAAACATGATCGTGCGGCGCATTGGCAGGCAGTGCGTGGAACAAACCGAAGGTTTTTTTGCGCTCACGCCCGAGGATGACCCCGCCTATGTGGATCGATGGGTTGAGGCCTGTGGCCGCGCGGGCATTGAAGCCTCTGAAATTGACGTCAAGGAAGCCCTGCGCCTTGAACCCAACATGTCGCCCGAGGTCAAACGCGTTTTCCGCGTGCCTGATTCCTGCGTGGACGGCTTCCGGCTGGTGCTGCACAACGCCATGTCGGCCAGGCGCCACGGCGGGCAAATGCTCACCTATCATGAAGTGACCGGCATCTGCCAGAAGAACGGCAAGGTCTGCGGCGTTACGGCCATCAACAAGAACACGGGCGAAACCATTGAGATTGCCTGTTCTGTTGTTGTCAACGCCGCCGGTTCATGGTCTGGCCGCATTGCGGCCCTGGCCGGTCTTGATGTGGCGGTTTCGCCCGACCGTGGCACGCTTGTGGTCTTTAACCACCGCTTTACCTCGCGCGTGGTCAACCGCCTGCACCCCGGCTCGGACGGCGACATTTTTGTGCCGCACGGTTCCATCACCATTCTTGGCACCACGTCCATACCCACCGACAGGCCGGACGACACTACCCCCACCAGCGAGGAAGTGCTGCGCCTGCTCAAAATCGGTGAGCCGCTGTTCCCCGATGTGCGCAGCTACCGCATTTTGCGCGCCTTTGCGGGCACACGCCCCCTCTACACGCCGGGCAACGCCGCCGGGCGCAAGGCCAGCCGCAACTTCCATGTTATGGATCACGCCGAGCAGGGCCTTGACGGCATGGTTTCCATTTTCGGCGGCAAGCTGACCACCTACCGCCTCATGGGCGAACGCACCGCAGACAAGGTTTGCGCCAAGCTCGGCGTCACCGCCCCCTGCCGCACCGCAGAAGAAGCCATTGTGCCGGATCCGGACGAAGCCACACTTTCCCGCGCCGCCAAGTACTTTCCTGTGCAGGGCATCCAGCTTATGGCCGACCGCATGGGCGATGACCTGACCCCTGTGATCGAACGCGCGGAAAAGGCCGATTCCAACCCCCTGCTCTGCGAATGCGAGATGGTCAGCATGGCGGAAATTGAATGCGTGGCGCGCGACGCCTCCACCCATTCGCTGACGGATATCCGCCTGCGCACACGTCTGGGCATGGGCACCTGCCAGGGAACGTTCTGCTCCTTGCGGGCAGTGGCCGCACTTTCCGAACACGACATTCCCCTTGAATTTTCAGCTACCGACAACGTGCGGCGCTTCCTTCAGGAGCGCTGGGGCGGTCTGCGCCCGGCCCTGTGGGGCATGCAGGCGCGTGAAATGGAACTTGGCCGCGCCGTATACGCGGGAACACTCAATCTTGATGGAGCCGCCCATGAGCAGGATTGTTGACGTACTGGTGGTCGGCTCCGGCATGGCGGGCCTTGTGGCTGCCCTTGCCGCAGCGGATCAGGGCCGCAGCGTACGGCTGCTCACCACGGGCATGGGTTCGCTGGCTATCAGCGGCGGCTCGGTGGATTTTCTTGGTTACGCAGACGGCAGATTTGCCGCCGACCCGTGGCAGGGTCTGGCCATGTTGCCTGAAGACCATCCCTACAGCCTGCTTGGGGCAGAAAGCGTCCGCTCGGCCTTTCAGTTCTTTGCAAATGTGATGGAAGGCCAGCACTGGCCCATGCGCCCCGCCCTCTCGCAGGACGGCACCCCGCGCAACACCCAGTTGCCCACCATCATGGGAACGCTCAAACCCACCTATCTGCTGCCAGCCAGCCTGCACACAGAGGCGCTCGCCAGCGCAAAAAAAGTGCTGGTGCTCAGCGTGCAGGGCCTGCGCGACTGCCGTCCCTCCCTGGTGGTCAGCCAGTTGCGGCGCTACAAAAGCTGGGCCGACAAGGAATTTACCAAGGGGCTTTTGCCCTCGCCCTTTGGCGACACCCACCGCGCCATATCTGCGCTTGATCTGGCCCGCATGGCGGACAAGCCGCACAGCCGCCGCTGGCTGCTGGATGCGCTTGCCCCGCATGCCGGAAAGTACGACCTTATCCTTATTCCCCCGCTCTGCGGCAGCAAGGCCAATCCGGAAGTCTGGCAGGCGGTCAATGCCGCCGCTGGCTGCCCGGTGGTGGAAATGCTGTCCATCCCTCCGGGGGTTGGCGGCCTGCGCCTGCGCGACGCCCTGTTGCAGGCCCTGAACAAGCACAACTTTGAACTGGTGGAAAACACCACGGTTCTGCGCGCCGAAACAACTGGCAAAACCTGCACCGCCCTGGTGGCCGAGGCCTCCGGGCAGGAACGCCATCACGCCGCCCGCGCCTTTGTAACCGCCACCGGCGGCATCCTTGGCGGCGGTATGACGCTTGAACCCGGCCAGTGCTGGGATTCCGTGTTCGGCATCGACATCACCGTGCCGCAGGATGTTTCGCAGTGGTCAGAGCCGAAGATTTTCGGCAATCATCTGTTCTCGCGCATGGGTGTGCGCGTTGACCGCACCATGCGGCCTGTGGACGATGCCGCCGTAGTGCGCTGGCAAAACGTCTTTTTCGCCGGGCGCAGCCTTGGCGGATATGATTACGCAACAGAAAAAAGCGGTCACGGCGTTGCTATCGCCACGGGCTGGCAGGCGGGCCTCATGGCCGCCGCAGCCGCCGCTGCCGGGGAAAACCAATGAGCGTGCGCATCAATCCAGACAAATGCATAGCCTGCACCACCTGCGTGGTGCACTGCCCCGTGGCGGATGCGACCCCCAAATTCCTGGGGCCGCGCATGATAGGCCCTGCCTATGAGCGCTTTCGCCTGCTTGGGCTGACGGAAGACCCCTCGCTGCACTACTGCGCCAACTGCAAAAACTGCGATATCTCGTGCCCGCACGGCGTGCCGGTTTCCAGCCTCAACATGATGGCAAGGGCCGACCAGTTCAAAAAACACTCCCCCGGTCTGCGCGACTGGGTGCTCGGTCACGGCGAGCTTATGGCCAAGTGGCTGCGGCTCATTCCGGCGGCGCTCAAGAACTTCGGCATGCTCAATCCCGTTACCCGCATGGTGCTGGATGCGCTGGGTATCGACAAACGCGCGCCCCTGCCCGCCTTTGCGCCCCAGACATTCCGCCAGCTCATGCGCCATGTGCACCAGCCCGACCACAAGCGCAGTGTGGTTTTCTACCCCGGCTGCTACGTGGACGTGTATGACCCGCGCACCGGCCTTGATATGGTGTGGGCCATGAACCGCGCGGGCTACAAGGTCATTGTGCCCGAGGAACTTGTGTGCTGCGGCCTGCCAATGGTTGCCAACGGCTTTTGGCAGCATGCCCGCTCCAATGCGGAACATAACCTGAAAGCTCTGGGCCAGTGGCGCGATGCAGGGCTACCCGTGGTGACGGGCTGCCCCAGTTGCGCCCTCATGTTCCGGGTGGATCTGCCGGAATACTTCCCCGATGTGGCGGAAAAATACGGCGCATGCAGTCTTGCGGACGCGCAGGAATTTCTGCTGGATGCTGTGGACAGCGGCGACCTTTCGCTGAAGGCCGACGGCAAGCAAACCCTGCCCGACCTCAAGCTGATCTACCACGCGCCCTGCCATCTGCGGGCACAGGGCAACGGCCTGCCGGGGCTGGAACTGCTGCGCCGCCTTGACGGCGTGACCGTGGAAAATGCTGATGCAGGCTGCTGCGGCATTTCCGGCAGCTATGGCTTTAAAAAGGAAAAATACGACATTGCCCAGACTGTAGGCTCGGAACTGTTCGCCAAGGTACGCGAAAGCGGCGCGCAGGCGGCGGTTTCCGAGTGCGGCACCTGCCGCGTGCAGATAACGCACGGTTCCGGCAAATTCAGCCTGCACCCTGTCACCATTCTGCGGCAGCGGCTCGAAGCCCGCTAGGCTTCTGGTTCACGCAACAATTTCTGCTTAACTCATGTGGCAGGCGGCTAACCGCCTGCCACATGCATGTCGGCTTTGCCAACACTACCGAAAATCAAGAGCAGGCAGCGGCTTTGCCGCACCGTCAGACGAATATTTTCCGTGCATTGCACCCGTTGCCCAGACGGTTTGCCGCCAGCCCAAAGGATACGCCATGACAGCCAAAAACAGCACCAGGGAATTCTGGAACAGCAGGGCTGAGTCCTTTCCCCGCTATGAAGCCGGGGCCGACACCTACGAGGGCCGCATGCTCCAACTGGCGCGCGACAACGGCGTGGATTTTCGCGGCAAAACGGTCCTGGATGTGGGCTGCGGCAGCGGCATGTACACCATCCGCCTTGCGCAGGAGGCCGCAACGGTCACTGCCGTAGATATATCTGACGAAATGCTCCGCATCCTCATGCAGGATGCCGCCGCGCAGGGCCTTGCCAACATCCGGCCCGTGCTTTCAGACTGGGAACACTTTGCCCTTGATGAGCGCTTTCAGATTGTTTTTGCTTCCATGACCCCGGCCCTGAGCGATGACGCCGCCCGCGAAAAGCTGCAGCACTACGCGCTCGAGCAGGTGGTCTTTATGGGTTTTAACGAGCGCAAAACTTCGGATGTCATGGCCGGGCTGTACACGCATTACGGCATTACGCCGCCGCAGTTTGCCGACGCCCCCGACATGCGCGCATGGCTTGAGGGCCGCCGCATGCCCTATACTGCACTGCCTGTTGACGGCCAATGGATTGTGCCACACACCCGCGACCAGTTGCTTGGAGCCTGCGCCGCCAACCTGCGCGCCCGTGGCGCTGAGCCGGATATGGCCCACCTGGCTGCCCATATTGAAAATTTTCGCAACCAGAACGGGGAATATGTGGAACGCACGGAATATTCCCTTGAAATGCTGATCTGGCAGATATCCTAATCACAACTCTAACCCGCACAGAAACTTTAAAAACTTCTGGCTGCGCGTAGCTCACCTTCCTCGTCCCTGATCTCCATACTGCATTTCTGCCGCGTATGCCGTTCATAAGCCGTGCGCAAGGTCTTGCCCGCAGTATTTCTTGCGCGAGTTGGGTTGTTCACGCTTTGCAACTTTTACGCTTTCATTCCTATTTTGATACAATTTTGAATCAAACTTTTCCTGTCTTGGCTATGCATATATTTGCGGCCATGCAGGCCTGACCACGCTCGATGAATGAGCCCTTTTCTCTCCCCCACTGGCAAAACCGTCCGAACAGATACGTTCTTGCCTGAACCGCTCCCTTCCTCCCCTCACACTCCTCTCAATTCACCGCTCTTTTGCAATTCAATCCCTGCTTCCGCCCCATTTGCCTGATGGGCCGGGCTTTCTGCGCCCATGAGCAGCCATCGCTGCCCTACCTGTTTTCCTCTGCCGCTTCCATCATCGTGTGTCCCCAATGCAGCCCATTCTGCCCCTGCACATTCACGAATGGCAATTTCCCTGCAACCTGTTCCCAATTTCAAACAAATTTGTATTGGCGATTTACGGCCAAAATTTTCCTTCAAATAAAAATCTATTATTAAAGCAAGTTACAGACAGGGCGGTTTTTTCTGCACGATAGGCCACCTTAACAATTTTGTATTGATTGTGCATGCAGATTATAAAATTATATAATAATATTATATAGTTAATCTAACGGCACGGTTTCTGCACAAAGAGGGACAAGCGCAACGAGCGCGGGAACATCAAACCCAGAGGGAATCTCATGCGTCAGGTAGCTATTTACGGCAAGGGCGGTATCGGCAAGTCCACCACCACACAGAACCTTAACGCCGGCCTTGGCGAAATGGGCAAGAACATCATGATCGTGGGTTGCGACCCCAAGGCCGACTCCACGCGCCTTATCCTGGGCGGCCTTGCCCAGCAGAGCGTGCTCGATACCCTGCGCGAAGAGGGTGAAGACATCGAGCTGGATCTGGTGCTCAAAAACGGCTTCAAGGGCATCCGCTGCGTGGAATCCGGCGGCCCCGAACCGGGCGTTGGCTGTGCCGGGCGCGGTATCATCACCTCCATCGGTCTGCTGGAACGCCTTGGCGCTTACACCGAAGACCTCGACTACGTGTTCTATGACGTTTTGGGCGACGTTGTGTGCGGCGGTTTCGCCATGCCCATCCGTGAAGGCAAGGCCCAGGAAATCTACATCGTGGCTTCGGGCGAAATGATGGCCCTCTACGCCGCCAACAACATCTGCAAGGGTGTCAAAAAGTACGCCAACACCGGCGGCGTGCGCCTTGGCGGCATCATCTGCAACAGCCGCAAGGTTGATGGCGAAGCCGAGCTTGTCTCTGCCGTTGCCAAAGAAATCGGCACCCAGATGATCCACTTTGTGCCGCGCGACAACATGGTGCAGCGCGCCGAAATCAACAAGCAGACCGTTATCGAATTTGACCCCACCTGCGGACAGGCCGACGAATACCGCACCCTGGCGCAGAAGATCGACGGTAACGACATGTTTATTATCCCCAAGCCCCTTTCCCAGGAACGGCTCGAAGAGCTGCTCATGGAACACGGCTTGATGGACGCCTAAACCAACAGCACGAAACGGAGAACAACAATGCAGATGATTCGCACGATTATTCGGCCTGAAAAGACCACCGAGGTTCTCTCCGAGCTGCTGTCAGCGGGCTTTCCCGCCGTTACCAAGCTTGATGTGGTGGGCCGTGGCAAGCAGAAAGGCATCATGGTTGGCGATATCCAGTACGACGAAATTCCCAAGCAGATGCTCATGCTTGTGGTCAGCGATGAAGACAAGGACGATGCTATCCGCGTTATCCTGCGCGTGGCAAAAACGGGCGACGGTCACTTTGGCGATGGCAGAATCTTTGTTTCAAGCGTCAGCGAGGCCTGGACCATCAGCAGCGGCAAGTCCGGCCTGTAGGAGGCTCCCATGCAGGAAATAGTTGCAATGGTTCGGGCCAACATGGTGGCGGCTACCAAGAATGCCCTGTCCAAGGCCGGATGCCCCTCATTCTCATGCACCAAGTGCCTGGGACGCGGCAAAAAAGGCATGGATCCCGCCACCCTGCGCATGGTTATGGAAAGCGGCGAGCTGCCGCGCACTCCGGCGGGCGAATCCCTGACCGAAGTGGGCAGGCTGATCCCCAAGCGGTTGTTCAATATCTGCGTTCCCGATGAAAAGGTCGAAGCTGTGGTCAAGGCCATCATAGAAGCCAACAGCACCGGCCACCCCGGCGACGGAAAGATCTTTGTGATGCCGGTGGAAGAATCCTATGTGGTTCGCACGGGCGAGCGCGCTGACGCATAAGGAAGGTATGTATGAGTATTGACGCCAACGCAGTAGTGCTTGAGCGCTACAACGCCAAGGTCTTCAAGAACCGCAAGGAGCACATGCTCAAGGTCAATCCTGCGGAAGACCAGATTATTATCGCCAACACGCGTGCCATTCCCGGCATCATGACCAACCGGGGCTGCTGTTACGCTGGCTGCAAGGGCGTTGTGCTCGGCCCCATCAAGGACATGGTTACGATCACCCACGGCCCTGTGGGCTGCGGCTTCTATAGCTGGGGTACGCGCCGCAACAAGGCCAAGGCAGAAGGGGATACCCCCAATTACATCCAGTACTGCTTTACCACGGACATGCAGGAACCGGACATCGTCTTTGGCGGCACCAAGAAGCTCAAGAAGGCCATTGATGAAATCATGGAGCTTATGCACCCCAAGACCATCATGATCGCCGCCACCTGCCCTGTGGGCCTGATCGGTGACGACATTCAGGCCGTGGCCGCAGAAGCTGAACAAGAATACGGCATCCGCTGCGTGGCATATAGCTGCGAGGGTTACAAGGGCGTAAGCCAGTCGGCGGGCCACCATATCGCCAACAACGGTCTTATGAAGCGCGTTATCGGAACTGGCGATTATGAACCCGCCACCAAGTATTCGATCAACATCCTTGGCGAATACAACATCGGCGGCGACGGCTGGGAACAGGAACGCATCCTTAAAAAGATTGGCTACGAAGTTGTTTCGGTGTTCACGGGCGACGGAGAAGTGGAACGCATAGCCAGCTCGCACAAGGCAAACCTGAACCTCGTGCAGTGCCACCGCTCCATCAACTACATCGCCGAAATGATGAAGACCAAGTACGGCGTGGACTGGCTCAAGGTCAACTTTATCGGCCTGGAAGGAACGGTTCAGAGCCTGCGCGACATGGCTGCCTACTTTGGCGATCCAGAGCTTGCGCAGCGTACCGAGCAGGTTATCGCCGAAGAACTGGCCGAGGTGCAGGATCAGATGGCGGCCTACAAGGCCCGCCTCAACGGCAAGACCGCAGCCCTCTTTGTGGGCGGCAGCCGCTCGCACCACTACCAGGGCCTGCTGCAGGATCTGGGCATCAAGACAGTGCTTGCCGGGTACGAATTCGGCCACCGCGACGACTACGAAGGCCGGGAAATCATCCCCAACATCAAGGACGACGCGGACAGCAAGAACATCGAACACATCACCGTGGAAAAGGACGAAAAGAAGTATCACGCCTACCTTACGCAGGAACAGTACGACAAGCTGGCCGCCGAGATCCCGCTTGAAAAGTACCACGGCATGATACGCGACATGGATGAGGGCACTTACGTGGTTGACGACCTCAACATGTACGAAGCTGAAAAATTTATGGAAATCCTCAAGCCCGACATGTTCTTCTCCGGCATCAAGGACAAGTACGCGCTGCAAAAGGCCGGCACGCTCTCGCGCCAGTTGCACAGCTACGATTACAGCGGGCCTTACGCGGGTTTCAAGGGCGCAACGCAGTTCGGTTACGACCTCTGCATGGGTTACTTTACCCCCGCGTGGCACATGGTAACCCCGCCCTGGAAGAACCGCGCCACCCTGCAAGGAACTGTGGGAGAATAGTATGCTTGACCTCACCCCAAAGACACATGTGAACAGATCGGGCGTTCTTATCAACCCGTGCAAGACCTGTCAGCCGGTGGGCGCGCTGTTTGCCGCCCTGGGCGTGCGCAACTGCATGCCTTACAGCCACGGATCGCAGGGTTGTGCTTCTTACCACCGCACCTACCTTACGCGTCACTTTAAGGAACCAGCCATTGCCGTCACCAGTTCCTTTACGGAAGGCGCCTGCGTGTTCGGCGGCGGCCCCAACATCCGTCAGGGCGTCAAGACCACTTTTGAGGTCTATAACCCCGACATTATTGCCGTGCATACCACATGTCTTTCTGAAACCATCGGCGATGACCTCAAGACCTACATCGACGAAATGGAAATTCCGGACGACAAGCTCGTGGTGCACTGCAACACGCCGAGCTACGTTGGCTCGCACGTGACGGGCTTTGGCAACATGATGGCCGGTTTTATCAACTACCTTGCCGCCAAGGGCAAAACCACGGAAACCGTGGCGGTGTTCCCCGGTTTTGTGAACCCTGGCGACATCCGTGAATACAAGCACCTTGTGAACCTGATGAAGCTCAAGTCCATCATGTTCCCCGATTGCAGCAACGTCATGGATGCCCCCATGACCGGCGAATACAAGATGTACCCTGATGGCGGCACCACGGTTGAAGAAATCCGCGCCCTTGGCACCTGCCGTAAGGTTCTGGCCCTTGGCCGCCTGACCAGCGAGGAACCCGCGGCCCAACTCAAGCGCAAGTGCGGCGTGGATTTTGACCTGCTTCCCCTGCCCATCGGCCTGGCCGATACCGATGCCTTTGTCATGGCCATGGCAAACCTCAATGGCGGCGAAGTTGACCCGCTTATTGACGAAGAACGTGGTCGCCTGCTTGACCTCATGCTGGACGCCAACCCGTACTTCTACGGCAAGAAAGTTGCCGTGTACGGCGACCCCGACACAGTGCTTGGCATGACCCGCTTCTGCCTCGAACTGGGCATGATCCCCAAGTACGTGCTTACCGGTACGCCCGGCGAAACCTTCGTCAAGCTGGCCAAGGCCATGTTCAAGGAATACGGCAAGGAAGAAGAATGCCAGGCCTTTGCCGCCAAGGACCTCTTTGACCTGCACCAGTTCATCAAGGAAGAACCCGTTGACCTCTTGCTCGGCAACTCTCACGGCAAGCAGATCGCCAAGGCCGAGGGCATTCCGCTGGTTCGCGCCGGTTTCCCGGTGCTTGACCGCTACGGACACGCCTCGCTGCCCATGGTCGGCTACCGTGGAGCCTTCCAGCTCGCCACCCGGATCGCTGATACGCTCATGGAAGAGTTTGACCGCAACTGCGCTGACGAAGATATGGATCTGATTATGTAAGACGGCTCAAAGCCGCAATAGGGCCGGGGGGGCATCCCCCCGCCCTTGCAAGGGGGTTCCCATGGCTATGGAAATACTTGAAGAACGCCGTACGTCCATCAAGGAAAAGGGAAACAAGGGCGGGGGCTGCTGTAGCGGCGACGGCCTGCGTTGCGATACGGCCAGCGTGGCCGGTTCCGTGAGCCAGCGGGCCTGCGTGTACTGCGGTGCGCGCGTGGTGTTAAACCCCATTACCGATGCCTTTCATATCGTTCACGGCCCCATCGGCTGCGCCAGCTACACCTGGGACATTCGCGGCAGCCTCACCAGCGGGTCGGAACTGTTCCGCAACAGTTTTTCCACTGACTTGCAGGAAAAGGACATCGTCTTTGGCGGTGCGGAAAAGCTCACCCGCGCCATTGACGAGGCCGTGGCCAACTATGCGCCCAAGCTCATCTTTGTGTACGCTACCTGCATTGTGGGCGTAATCGGCGACGATGTGGAAGCCGTGTGCCGCAATGCGGAAAAAAAGCACGGCATCCGCGTGATCGCGGTCAAGGCTCCGGGCTTTTCGGGCACCAAGTCCACAGGCTACCGCATGGCCTGCAACGCCCTTGTGCAGCTTATGGAGCCGCACAAGGAACAGCCCAAGATCAAGGGCGTCAACATCCTTGGCGACTACAACCTTGCGGGCGAAATGTGGATTATCCGCAACTACCTGCGCGAGATGGGCATTCCCATTGTCGCCACCCTCACGGGCGACGCCGCGTACGAAACGCTCATCAAGGCTCCGGCTGCACAGCTCAACATCGTGCAGTGCGCTGGCTCCATGATGTATCTGGCCCACCGCATGGAAGACGAAATGGGCGTTCCCTGGATGCGCGCCAGCTTCTTTGGGGTGGAAGACACCTCCACAGCCCTGCGACAGGTGGCCGAACGCCTCAATGACGACTACGCAAAGCGCAAGGCTGAGGCTCTTATTTCTGAACGCGGCGCAAAGGCTGAAGCTTTTCTTGAACAGTACAAGCCGCACTTTGTGGGCAAAAAGGCCGCCATTTTTGTGGGCGGCGGCTTCAAGGCCATATCGCTCATCCGTCAGTTTAACGAGATGGGCATTGAAACCGTAGTGGTCGGCACCCAGACCGGCAAGCCTGAAGATTATGAAATCATTTCAAGCCTCGTTAACCCCGGCACTGTCATTCTGGACGATGCCAACCCGGCAGAGCTTGAAACCTTCATGAAGCAGAAAGGCGCGGATATTCTGGTTGGCGGCGTCAAGGAACGCCCCCTCGCCTACAAGCTTGGCATTGCCTTTTGCGACCACAATCACGAGCGCAAGCACGCTCTGGGCGGTTTTGAAGGCGTGGAAAACTTCACCCGCGAGGTGAACCTTTCCATCAACAGCCCTGTGTGGCAGTTCACGCGCAGCTCTGCCTCATTTGCCGAGGCAACGCAGGCGCAGGCCAGCCTTGTGCGTGAAGCACTGGCAGCAAGAGCAGCACATTTCTAGCACAGCGTAATCGGCTTGCACGCAGTTTGCCCGCCGCCACGGCCCAAAGGCCGCCTGGAACATAAGGAGAAGACAATGAGCGCCAATCTTGTCAACCTGAATACAAATCCCTGCAAGATGTGCATGCCCATGGGTTCGGTAAGCGCCTTTTACGGCATCAGCAAGAGCATGAGCATTCTGCACGGTTCGCAGGGGTGCAGCACCTACATTCGGCGGCACATGGCAACACATTACAATGAGCCGGTGGATATCGCCTCCTCTTCGCTTACAGAAGAAGGCACGGTCTTTGGCGGCACCAAGAATCTGCTCAAGGGGCTTGAAAACCTCATCAAGCTCTACAACCCCGAGGTGATCGGCGTTTCCACCACCTGTCTTGCCGAAACCATCGGCGAGGACGTGCCCGCCATCATCAAGCAGTTCAAGGACGAACACCCGGAAGTGACGGCCACCATCATTCCCGTGGTCTCGCCGGGCTACAGCGGCTCGCAGTACGAGGGATTTTTCCGCGCTTTGCACGCCATTGTGCGCCATGTGCCCATGAACGCCACGCCCAACAACGTGGTCAACATCATCACCGGGCACCTCTCTGCGGCGGATACCAGAGCGCTCAAGCTGCTGCTTGACGCCAGCGGCCTTGAATACGTGCTGCTGCCCGACCTTTCGCAGAATCTTGATGGCGGGCATGAAGATGACTATAACAGGCTGCCCCAGTATGGCACCACGCTTGCCCGCATCGGCCTCATGGCTGGCGCGCGCATGACGCTCGAACTTGCGCCCTTTTGCCCCGACGGCTATTCCCCTGGCGCGTACCTTCGCGATACTTACGGAGTGCCGCTCCTGCGCATGAACCTGCCCGTGGGCCTGCGCGATACCGACGCCTTTATAGCCACGCTTGAAGCCCTTGGCGGGGCCATTCCCGCCACTGTGCGTGAAGAACGCGCCCGCTACCTTGACGCCATGATCGATGCGCACAAGTATAACGCCCAGAGCCGCGTTGCCGTATTTGGCGAGCCGGACATGGTGCTGGCCCTTGTGCGCGCCTCGTGCGAAAACGGAGCCGTCCCCGTGGTGGCCGCCACCGGCAGCCGCTGCGCCGCCTTTGAAAAAACGCTTGCGCCCGACATGGCTCAGGCTACGGAAACCCAGTTCAGCGGCGATTACGACATTCTCAATTTTGCAGACTTTGCCGCCATTGAAAACGCGCTGCTTGCGCGCAAGGCCAACCTCATGCTTGGCAATTCCGATGGCCGCCGCATTGAGGAGCGTCACCATGTTCCGCTGCTGCGCTACGGCTTTCCCATCCACGACAGGGTTGGCGGCCAGCGCACACGCATGCTCTTCTATGACGGCTCGCTCAGCCTCATGGAAGCCACGGCAAACGCCATGTTGCAGTTCACCGAGGGCAGCTTCCGCGAGGAGCTTCTCAACAAATACTTCAAGGATGAAGCCGTCATGGAAGCTGATGCCTCCCGCATAGAAGTTGCGGCCCCGGCCACGGAGCCTCTTGTGCCTGTAACAGCCCCTTCAGCCGTCCATGCCGCTGGCAGCGCCGCCGCCGTCAATGCGGAGCGCACCAAGTCCCACCCCTGTTTTTCCTGTGGGGCCTGTGCCACCTCGGCGCGCCTGCACCTGCCCATCGCGCCCAAGTGCAACCTGAGCTGCAACTACTGCCTGCGCAAGTACGACTGCGTTAACGAAAGCCGCCCCGGCGTCACCACCGCCGTGCTCACGCCCGCGCAGGCTTTTGACCACTTTATGAAAGTAAAGCGCGACATGCCCAATCTTACGGTTGTGGGCATCGCCGGCCCCGGCGACACGCTGGCAAATCCCGAGGAAACCTTCCGCACGCTGGAGATGATCCGCAAGGAAGACCCCAATATCACCTTCTGCATGTCCACCAACGGTCTGGCTCTGCCGGAATACGTGGAAGACATGAAGCGCGTGGGCGTAAGCCACGCCACCGTGACCATCAACGCCGTTGACCCGGTCATTGGCGCGCAGATTTACAAGTTTGCCATGTATCGTGGCAAGAAATACACGGGCGAAACCGCAGCCGCCCTCCTGCTGGCAAACCAGATGGCGGGCCTGCGCGCCCTCTCCCAGGCTGGCATTGTGAGCAAGGTCAACACGGTGCTACTCAAGGGCATCAACGACGGGCACATTCCGCAGGTGGTGGAAACCGCGCGCGAGCTTGGCGCTGTGATGACCAACATCATGCAGCTTATCCCGGTCAAGGGCAGCGTTTTTGAAAACATGCCCCTCGTGAGCAACAAGGAACTCATGGACATGCGCCGCAGCTGCGAGCCCACGCTCAAGCAGATGTACCATTGCAAGCAGTGCCGCGCCGACGCCGTGGGCCTGCTGGGCGACGACAAATCCATTGATTACCGCCCGCCCGTGGCCGAAAAGGCCCCCGTGGTGGAAGAAGCCAAGCCCGCCGTGGCCCGCAAGATACGCATTGCCGTAGCTTCCAAGACAGGCATGACGGTTGATCAGCACTTTGGTCAGGCCGAACAGTTCTACATCTACGAAAGCGATGGCGACGCCGCCAGCTACGTGGAAACCCGCAGTGTTTCCAAATACTGCAATGGCATGGACGACTGCGGCGAAAAGGCCGGGCGCATGGCGGGCATACTGGCCGCCGTGGACGACTGCAAGGGCGTGCTGGCCCTGCGCATAGGCGAAAGCCCGCTGAAAAAGCTTGAGACAAAGGGAATCCGCGTGTTCACCCTCTATGAAAATGTGGATAAGGCCGTGAATGACGCCGCCAGGGCGCTCTGCGGATAATTCCGGCCCATTCCAACGGCCTGGCCGGAGGCAAACCGGTCAGGCCGGGGCACACGCCATCTTTGCCAAGAGGTTATTTCCATGCCGCAACTGGTGGACAGAACGCTCTGCCTGCTCTACCGGGTGCTGCCAGCCGCGCACTCGCAAGAGGAAAGGCAGACCGCAGACGCATTTGCGCTCTGGGCCGGGGAATGGATCGACCTCATGCACCATATGGGTTTTGTGGTCGAAATTCCCCCAGACCTGCAATTTGCAGCAGCCAGCGTCAAGGCCCGCCGCACGGGCAAACGCCCGATCCTTAACGGGCCGTGGGCGCGCCTGAGCGGTTGCTGTGACGCCCTTTATACCTTTGAAACGGAACTCTGGCCGCGCTTTGCCGCCATCAAGGATACCGTGGAGTTCTGCCCCGGCGATCATGCAGGCTGCGCCACGGCTCTTGCCGTGCTGTGGATGCTCAAGGGCGGCCCCCGTGTGGCGGGCTGCATTGGCGGCTCTGCCCTGCACGGCCCCGATGCCGGGCCTGCGCTGGAAGAAGTGGCCCTGAGCCTGTACGCCCAGGGTCTGGAAACCGGCCTGACGCATCTGGACAAACTGCCTGAAGCAACAGCTCTGCTCAGGGAGGCAGGCCAGGAAGTTTCCCACCACAAGGCCGTGCTGGGAGCGGATATTTTTGCTGTAGAATCCGGCATCCACGTGGACGGCATTGTAAAAAAACCCTTTCTTTACGAGCCGTACACGCCAGCTACTGTAGGGCTTGAACGCCAGATTGTGGTGGGCAAGCACTCAGGGCGTGTTTCGTTGCGCATCAAGGCCCGCCAGCTTGGTTTGAACTTGCCGCGCACGGCGGAAGAACATATGCTGGAACTGGTTCAGCAGCTTGCCGAGCGCCAGCAATGCAGCCTGACCGATGCCCAGTTTCTCGACCTGTGTCACGCATGCCATCCCCCCGAATCCTTGTCTTCTGCCCGAACGGACTGTTGCGGTCTTTCGGGCGCAACGGCTTCTGTGGAGGTGGGCCATGCCTGAGATCATTATTGTCGATACCACCCTGCGCGACGGCGAGCAGGCTCCCGGCTTTGCATTCCCCCCTGCCCTGAAAATCCGCCTTGCCGCCATGATGGACGAAGCTGGCGTGGACCAGATCGAGGCGGGCGTTCCCGCCATGGGCGAAAACGAAAAGGCCACCATCCGCTCCATCCGCGAGGCCTGTTCCAATGCCCGCGTTTCCACCTGGAACCGCCTGCGTGAAAGCGATGTGCGCCACTCCTTTGACTGCTCTCCACATATCATTCATCTATGCTGCCCGGTTTCTGACCGGCAGATCAAGGACAAGCTCAAAACCACCCGCGCCGAAGTGATGGCCTCCCTTGCCAAGTGCGCGGCACTCGCCGCAAGCCGTGGAGCGGAAGTGACGGTTGGCTTTGAAGACGCCTCCCACGCTTCGCCCGACCAGTTGCGCGAAGCGGCAAAGGCGGCACGCCAGTGCGGCGTGGTGCGGGTGCGGCTCAGCGATACCGTGGGCTGTTACACGCCAGACAAGGTCTGGCGGGCCGTGCGCATGCTGCGCGAGGCAGGAGTGGATGTGGAAATCCATGCGCACAACGACTTTGGCATGGCTGTTGCCAATTCACTCATGGCTGTGAACGCCGGGGCGCGCTACGTCAATACAACGTTGTGGGGCATTGGCGAACGGGCGGGCAACTGCGGGCTTGCCACCTTTACGGCGGCGGCCGCGCGGCTTGGCAATACCTCCTGCGCCGTAGATGCGCGCAAGGCACTTGAACTGGAACGCCTTGCGGCTACACTTTTGCCGCAAAAATCCATGAACGGCTGGGGCAAGCATCTGGGGTATAGCTATGGCACGCGCCCCTTTGGTCTTTAACGGCACAAGCGTCTTTTGTCCTCTGCCAGCGTTGCGTTAGCCGTTGCGACGCAGGAAGCTACGGATAACGGCAGCAGTTGGTTAAAAATGAACCTTACACGTCCATTGCTGTCGCTATTCGTAAGCCCGACAAGCGGGCAACGACTAGCGCATACTGCGCCAGTTTTTTCGGTCGAGTACTATAAGAGTACACTCCCTCAAAAACAGGCTTGTCTTCCTTGGCAGAGAACAAAATCCATCTTGTGCCAAAACAAGTTTATCATAATTACGGCAGATAGATAGATGTTATTTTTAATAATTACATCACTCGTTGCCGCCAATACTCTGGACGCCCCAGCTTACGGAGATCGCCATGAAATGCGACTGCATTGCAGTGTTGGTAAATACAGATAATTCAATCACCGCCATGGAAAACTGCACCCACCTTTCCCTCTGGCAGCGCGACTGGAGCACGGGCAAGGGCTGGCATGCCTGTGATCCAGTGCCTTTTTCTCTTGAAGGCTGCGCAACTCTGCCCCAGATACGCGACCGGCTGCGTCAACTGGCCCTTCTGCTGCCCGCAGAGGCAGCCATAGCCGGGGCCAGTATTTCCGGCCTTGCCTACAACGAACTGAGCCGGATGGGCTTTTGCCTGTGCGAGCTGGATGCATTCTCGCCCGATATTCTGGATGCCTTGGCCAGCGAGATTCTGGCTTCCGCCCAGGGGGAGGCTCAGGTTCCCATCGCGCCCACGCCCACAGATACACCCGGCGTATACAGCATCAATCTTATGGAAGTGCAGGCCGCACACCCTGAAATTACATCAAAAAAAGCCTTGCGTCCCTTTTTTGCGTCTACGCCCTTTGTGGAACTGGAACTCATCTGCGGGCACATGCCCCCCTGGCTTGAGGAGCACATGCGCCAGCAGCGCCTGACATGCGCCCTCACCCGGCAGGAAGACGGAACCGTCCGCGCCCGTATTTCACACGCGCTTTGCGGCGAATCTGCGGCCAATGGACGTTAGAGCAGTTCACGGATGAAATGGGTTAACTGCTCCAAGGAGTCAATGATATGGGTACTGCCCTGCAATTTGAAACTGTGGCTACGCCCTACGGCACCATCGCCAACGTGCATGTGCTCTCCCGCTGGCCCGGCGGCGCGCCGCAGGATTGCCGCCTGCTGGCAGAAGATACCGTGCCCACGCCCCACGGCTGGCTCACGCCCCTTTACGAAGCCGAAGACGTGCGCCGCAGCAGCGGCAAGAGCTTCAGCCTCTACCCCAACGGCATGTGGCGCAGCCTGGAGCTGCAAAATCAAACAACCGTAAACACGCCCCTTGGCGACATGCCCGCCGAATGGCTGGCATGGCACGGAAACGGTGCGCTCAAGCGCATACTCCTGCGCAAGGGCAAACTCAGCGGTTACTGGACAGAACAGGACGAGCGCAAACTGGCAAGCCAGATATCCCTTTCCCTGCACGGGCAGGAAATGAGCGCCAAGGTTCAGGGCCTGCGTTTCTATCCTTCAGGTGTACTGGAGAGCGTCACCTTCTGGCCCGGCGAAACAATCAGGCTCGTCACCCCGCTTGGCCCCATGCCCGTGAGGTACGGCTGCGCCTTTTACGAGAGCGGCGCACTGCGAAGCTGCGAACCGGCGCGGCCTGCGCATGTGCCGACCTCCATTGGGCAGCTTGCGGCCTACGACCCTGCGGCCTCGGCCATCTGCGGCGATATGAATTCCCTGTGCTTTGGTGAAGACGGCGAGGTTTCCAGCCTTGTCACCGCCGCCTGTTCGCTACGCTGGCAGCAGGGCAAGGAGCAGAAATGCATGTCGCCGCGCATGGAAAAAGATCAGCTCACCATGCTGCGCACAGTGGTTGTTCCCCTGCGGGTAGAATTTCTGCCCAATGGTCTGGTACGCATGGACGATGGCAAACAGATCATGCAGGCCCCCTCGCAGGGCATAACTGTCGGGCCTTTTGTGGCTCTGCCCGACATGCGCGAGAGCCGCTGAGGTTTTGCGCAGCAACTACAACCCTGCCTTACATTGCAACCAGTTGGACGAGCATCGCGCTGCCGCAAACATTGTTGCGGCAGCGCGTCTTGCGCTGTATATGGTCACAGTGCTAGATTGCCGCAGGAGGCTGCATGGAAGTTCCTTTGCTCTATGAAATCGTCATTATTTTTCTTCTTTCAATATTCGTCACCATCGTCTGCAACAGAATAAAACTGCCCGCTACCGTGGGCTTTCTGCTTACAGGCGTTTTGTGCGGCCCGTCCCTGCTTGGTATCGTCAAGGATATGCAGGCCATTGATCATATTGCTGAACTCGGCGTTGCCATGTTGCTGTTCACAATAGGCATGGAACTTTCCGGCGAGGCCCTCAACCGCCTGAAACGGCCCGTTTTTCTGGGCGGCAGCCTACAAATCGGCCTGACAGTTCTTGCCGTGGCGGGCATAGCCATGCTGCTGCGCGATGCCACCTACCAGAAAGGCCTTTTCTGGGGCTGTCTGGTGGCGCTTTCGTCGTCGGCCATCGTGCTGCGCATTTTGCAGGAGCGCGGGGCCACAAACACGCCTACGGGCCGCCTTTCCCTCGCCATCCTTGTTTTTCAGGACATTATGGTAGCGCCCATGCTGCTGGCGGTGCCGCTGCTTGCGGGCACGCTTGAGCTTTCTCTCCAGGGCGCGGTGTTCTCCACCCTGCGCGTGGTGGTGGTATTGGGCGGCGTACTGCTGTTTGCCCGCTTTGGCCTCAACAGGCTTATGGAAGCCGTGGTACGCACCCGCACGAGGGAAATACTGCTGCTCTCCACACTTGGCCTGTGCCTTGGCATGGCCATGCTGACCAACCATCTGGGCCTTTCGCTCTCGCTTGGGGCCTTTTTGGCAGGTTTGATGCTTGCCCGGTCGGAATACAGCATGAGCGTTATTTCGGGCATTCTGCCCTACCGCGATGTTTTCATGAGCCTGTTTTTCATCTCGGTAGGCATGATGCTGAATCTGGAGTTTTTTTTAGAGCATTTTGTCGCCATTATTGTTCTGACGGTGCTGTTCATTGTCATAAAATCCCTGCTCACCCTGCCTTCGGTGCTGGTGCAGGGCTATCCCTTGCGCGCGGCCATCATCACCTCCCTCTCTCTCGCGCAGGTGGGCGAATTTGCCTTTGTTCTTGCGGCATCTGGTCTGGCGGCCGGGTTGTTCGACATGAACGCCTACCAGACATTCCTTGACGTAAGCGTGCTCACCATGATGCTGACCCCCGGCCTTATGGCTGTGGCCCCGCGTATTGCCGACAAGGTTGCGGGCAAGCGCAACGAAAGGATGCTCGCCAAGGCCGAAGACCACGAAGGCGCCTGCGCCATGGATGACCACCTGATTATTGTGGGCTTTGGCATCAGCGGAAAACATCTGGCCCATGTGGCCCGAGAATCGGGCGTATGTTACACCATCCTCGAAATGAATCCTGAAACCGTTACCCGCTATCGGCACAAGGAACCCATTTCGCACGGCGACGCCTCGCAGCCCATTGTGCTGGAGCATCTGGGCGTCACCAGGGCGCGTGTGCTCGCCATCGTCATTTCCGACCCGGCGGCGGTGCGCTCCATTGTTATTGAAGCCCGCCGCTTCAACCCCAACCTGCACATCATTGCGCGCACCCGCTTTGTGAGCGAGGTGGCACCGCTGCGCGCGCTTGGCGCGGACGAGGTGATCGCTGAAGAATTTGAAACTTCCATTGAGGTTTTCAGCCGCGTGCTGACGCGCTATCTGGTTCCCCGACAGGATATAGATTCCTTTGCCGCGCGTATCCGGCAGGAGAATTACCGCATGATCCGCCGCATGAGCGCATCGGTAAACTCGCTTGATTCCATGGTCAGCCGCCTGCCGGAGATGGGCGTTCAGGCCATGCGCCTTGCCGCCGCCTCGCCCCTTTGCGGCATCAGCCTTGCCCAAAGCCAGATGCGCCGCAAATACGGCGTAACGGTCATTGCCATTCTGCGTGACGGCGTAACCCAGGCATCGCCCGAACCCAACGACCAGTTCCAGGCCGATGACGTGGTTTATCTGTTTGGCAAAACAGATAAACTTCTGGCAATAGCCCCGCTCTTTTCCGGCCCCTTGCGCGAATCCGGCAAGGAAACCAGCCCCCCGCCCAAGGCTGCATAGCGCATTTCGCAATTGCTGCGTCAAAGGAGGCGGGGCTTGCCCTGCCTCCTTTTAATTGCCAAACTCGGCAAGGTGTTAGCGCTGCCACGGCAAAAGATTCTGCCAAACCGGGGCTGGGAACTTGCGCATTTTGCCATTGCCGTCTATTAAAACTGATTACAGATATACTAACGGGAGCAACCCAAAGGGCTGCCCGCTGATAATCCGCCCTCTTGCGGTATGGATGTACTATGCTTGACGACAGACTGATGCGCGCCATGTTTGGCGAATCACGCAGCATCGCCATTATCGGTGCCAAGGACAAAGCCGGACAGGCCGTGGACAGGGTCGGGCGCTATCTGCTGGAGCAGGGATACAGGATTTTTCCTGTCCATCCTGTGCGCAAGACCGTATGGGGGCTGCCTGCGGCAACCTGCCTTGCGGAGCTGCCCGAGCCTGTGGATATCGTCAATCTGTTTCGTGCGCCGGAATACTGCCCTGCCCACGCGCAGGAAGTACTGGATCTGCCCTGGAAACCAAAAGTTTTCTGGATGCAGCTTGGCATACGCTCGATCGAGGCACGTCAGATGTTAGCCCGTACAGGCATGACAGTGGTTGAAGATTCCTGCATCATGGTGGAACACGAGCGCCTCATGCGCCCCTCTCTCACTTTTTAAGGTCAAGGATTATAGCCCATGTCTGCCGCTCACGGAGAATCTGTTTTCAACTGCCGCATGTGCGGCCACTGCTGCGAAGGAAGAGGCGGCATTGTCGTAAGCCCCACAGACCTGATCCGGCTGGCAGCGCACATGCAGCAAGCACCGGAAGCAGTGGCGGACAGCTATTGCGAACGCATTGGCGGCAAGCTCAAAATTCGTTGCGGCGAAGACGGCTACTGCGTATTTTTTCGCCAGGGCAGCGGCTGCGGCGTGCACGAGGGCAAGCCTTCAATCTGCCGCGCATGGCCCTTTTTTCGCGGCAACATCGAAGACCCGGCCAGCCTTGCCATGGCCAAGGAATTCTGCCCCGGCATCGAAACTGGCGCGCTGCATGCGGATTTTGCGCGCGAAGGCCGCGACTATCTGCGCGAAAACGGCCTGCTTGCTTCTGATGCCACCTGTGAAGCCAATGCGCTTATCCTGAAGTAATCATGCGACGCCGCCCCCGCCAGATATCGTTGAAAGAATGCTACGACATTCTCAAGCTTAAAAAGGACGCCGATACGGCTGACCTCAAGCGGGCCTACCGGCGTCGCGCTTTTGAGCTGCACCCCGATCTCAACCCCGGCAACCCCGATGCCAGCCGGGAATTTCAGCTGCTCAACGAGGCATATGTGGCCCTTTCCGCCATACTCAAACATGAGGACGGCGTACGGGCTTCAACAGAGGCCAGCAGGGCTGCCCAGGCAGAGAGCAAGGCGCGGGCCGCAAAGGAAGAGCCCGCTGACGACAGGGCTGAACAGAAGGCTCAGGCTGAAAATGGCTCTCAAGGCAGCAACGGGCAGCAAGCGGAACCTGACGCAAAAGAAGCCAGCTCTGGCCCGGCTGACGCCGCTTCCGGGGCACGGACCGCAGACGAGACCGGGAAAGCCCAAAAAGAGCAGAATCAAGAGCAGCAAAAGGACAAAACGGCAGACAAAAAAAACGCGCAGAACGGCTATTCAGAGCATGACGTGCTGCGCGACCTGCTTACAGATCCCTTTGCCCGCCGCGTTTTTGAAGATATTTACAGCGAACTGAACCGCCAGCATCAGGAAGAAGCGCCCCCCCAGCAGGAAGCGCCTTACCAAAAGGAAGGGCCCACTTTTGGCCAGCCTAAGGAAAAACCCACGGCAGAAAAGCGCAATGTAAAACTGCACAAGAGCAATCTGGCCTGGGGCACGCCCAAGTGGAACAAAGACCACAGCAAGGGCGTTACCGGTATGGTCAAGGGCTGGCTGCGCCGTCAGATTGATGAAGAACAAACCCTTGCCCTGCCGTCGGCAAATCTTGCGCCCGGCAAGCGCATTCGACTGCAAATACGTCAGGCCCTTTCTGGCGAGCTAAAAACTGTCGAAATCACCCTGCCGCCGGATTTTGCCGTGGGCAAACCCATCCGGCTGCGCGGGCTGGGCAAGCGTGTGGGGCCGTGGCAAGGCGATTTGTACCTTATTATCACCAACGAATGATCACGCGCTTTCATGCGCGCCGCAGTATAAACGAAAAGAGGCCCCTGTGGGGCCTCTTTTCGTTTATACTAGTCTGCTCATCGCAAGAGCATTTTGCGCGTTCTGTCGGAGCCTGCGGCTATTCGGTTTCCACATGAAAGCCAAAGTCGCCCTCTTCTTCCCCGTCGACCACATAGCGCAGGCGCTCATGAATGCTGTTGTCCTCGTTAAAGGTCAGCACTACGGGTTTACGGCTGTACAGATCCTGTGGGCCGTTCACGTATTCGTAAGCGCTGATGATGACTTCATCCCCACGCTGACAGGCCCGGGCCGCCGCACCGTTGAGTATGCAGCAGCGCGACCCCGGCTCGCCGTAGATGACGTAGGTGGAAATACGCTGTCCGTTGCTCTTGTTCCAGATATACACAAATTCCAGCGGGTAGATGCCCGCCTCGCGGCACTGCTCCGGGTCAAGCGTCACCGAGCCGTGGTAGTTCAGTTCGCACCCGGTAACACGAATGCAATGCAGTTTTGCCCGCAGTATTTGCAGCATGACAAACTCTCTTGCGCGGTTGAACGCGCCTAAAAAAAGGTCGCACAGGCGACCATGAATGATGCCGAATCCGGCAGTTGCCCGCACCGCAGGAGTTGCCAGCACAGGGCAACCCCTCGCGCCGCCCGGTAGCGGCGGACGCATGAGCACGGCATGCAACAACTATGAAGCGCACCGCAAGCCTCACCGGGCGCGGCCCCGGTTTGGTCGCTACGCTCCGGGCCGCAAAAGCGGTGTGAACCTAAGCAGACGGCGCAAAAAAATCAATACGCCTTGATGTACTCGTCCATATTTTCCGCAGAGCAGTTGCGGCTGACCCAAAAAGCAGAGGCCCATACCATCAGGGCTGTGGCCTGCGTGTCGTCCAGACTTTTGATCTTGGCTTCAAGGCTGGATTTGCTGGCCCCATGCCGCAGGTGCACACCGTTGATGTCGCAGGCATCCGTAACGCGCAGCAAAAGATACGAAAGCCGCGTATGGTCGGGCATGAGCTTCATATCCTTGTGGGCTTCCACAATGGTTTTCAGCTCCGCAGCACTAAAGATATGCTTGATGCCCGTGATTGCCCGAAAAAACGTGTCCACCGCCCAGGGAAGGATAAACTCCGCCCCCGCGCTCTTTGTGCGGAAGTAGTCTTTGAGCCAGCGTTCCTGATCGTCGTTAATACGTGCTGCGACCTGCGGCATGATGCCCCCGATGTTGCGTGCGGCCTGGCGCAAGTTCGCCAAGCATCGTGTTACGCTATGTTTTCTTTTTGCGCTACACTACCTGCTCGTGAATTTCAAGATAAAATCTAGACTTTTTTCCAGAAACATTGTCCGGGCTTACCGCAGATCAGGATGCGGGCATGGCAAATATGCCACATGCATGCCCCCTTGCCTAGCCCTGCTTGCCGCGCGCTGCCCTTGAATGTATCCATAGCGCAAGACAGAATAAAGGAGCTTGCATGCAGAATGCCAGACAGGCTGCGCCCCCACAATTACAATCTACCACAGCACCCAACAAGGACGCAATGCAGCAAAGCGCCGTGCGCGCAGCCCTGATCCGCATGCACGCAGCCACGGTTCTGTTTGGTATCTCTGGCATTTTTGGCAAATTGTGCCAGTGCTCCGCCGTTGATCTTGTCTGGGGCAGGGCCGTGGTTGCAGTGGCCGCTCTTGGCTGCATCTGCCTTGTCCGGCGTGATCCGCCCTGGCATGGAATTGCGGCACGCGACCTGACAGGCCTTGCCGTAAGCGGCATTCTGCTGACCCTCCATTTTGTTACTTTTTTTATGGGCATAAAACTGGGCGGTATTGCGGTGGGTACGCTCGGCTTTGCGTGTTTTCCCGCCTTTACGGCCCTGTTTGAAGCCATAGCCTACCGCGAGCGCCCAAGCGCCCGGGAATTGCAGTGCATTGGCATGGTAAGCATTGGGCTTGTGTGCCTGACGCCCTCGTTTTCGCTGGCTGATACTGCAACCCACGGCCTGCTTTGGGGCATTGTTTCCGCTGCGGTCTACGGACTGGTGGCCATAGCAAACCGGCACTTTGCCGGGGGCATGTCTGGCATGCAGACCTGCTGGTGGCAAAATACAGTAATAATCATCTGCCTTCTGCCCTTTGCTGCAGCGGATGTGCCGGGCATCGCCGCTCTGGACTGGCTGTGGATAATCTGCCTGGGCCTTTTATGCACCGCCCTCGCCTACAGCCTTTACGTAAGCAGCCTCACAGCCCTCAAGGCCCGACAGGCAGCGGTTATCATCACGCTTGAACCTGTTTACGCCATAATTGCTGCGTGGCTGCTCTTTAACGATGCTCCCGGTCTGGGCATTTTTGCAGGCGGCGCACTCATACTTGGCGCTGTGTTCAGACTCAGCAGGCGATGATATAAGCGGCTTTTGGGCTGCAATTAATTTTTTTTAATTCGATAATCACATAAACGCTTACTACACAACTGCCATTTCCACAAAATATTATTACAAATGATATAAAGTTTATATTGGATTTGACGATTTTTTTGACTATTAATAATAAAAAAAATTTAGTCAGATGTGCTGCGTTAACGGAATGCTATTTTTTTTAACATACGTTATCATCACATCATAATCACCCTTGCATCACGAGCTCACTGGAGGATACCATGCCACGCCTGTCATTCAAGAGCGTAAATACTGTTATAGCCGCACTGATAAGCGTCATTCTGCTTATCGGCGTTTCCATTTTTGTTGTTTACGTTGGCAAATCTTCATACCACATTGTCAACAATACATCTGTTGGCGGCATGAAGATCATAAACAACGGCCTCATTGCCAACGTCAATGACATGATTGACGCCAACATGAGCATGATCAAGGTTCCGGCGCAGAGCGGTCAGGCGAAAAAAGCCATCGAAGGTAACAGCGCCGAAATGGACACCCTTATCAAAGCCCTTATCAAAGAATACAAGGGAATCAATTCCATCTTTGTTCTAAATTCGCAGGGCGTTGCTGTTTCCGGCGCATCCTCCAATGGAGAAAATTTTATTGGCAATAACTACAGTGAAAGAGGCTATTTCAAAACTGCCATGCAGGGCAAGGATGCCATTGACCCCAACATCGTTATTGCAAAAACCACAAAAAAAGAAATATTTGCCATCGCTACTCCAGTTTTTGGCGACACAGGCAAGCCCATTGGCGCAGTATGCGTGACCATGAACTGGCTTGAATATATTAAAAGCCATGTTTTTAACATAACAGTTGCAGACCATGGTTATGCATTTATTATTGATGCCAATGGTCGCGTTATTGCCCACCCCAAGGCTGAGACTCACATGAGCGATGTCAGCAAGCTGGAATTTGTAGTCAAGGCGCTTAAAATCAAGAACGGCTCTTTTGATTACGGATTTCAGGGTAAGGACAAGGTAATTGTTTTTCAAACCATTGAAAGAACAGGCTGGCTTGTCTGCACCTCCGCATTTACAGACGATCTTGCAAAAGACGCCGTTGAGCAACGCAACATTCTTATTCTCGTTGCTATCGGCATTTTTGTTGTATTGCTGGGCAGCATCATATTTATGGTTCGCCGGATCATTACCGCCCCGCTGAAGAACATCATGGACTACAGCGCGCAGATTGCGCACGGCGATTTCAAGGCCACGCTCGCGGGCAATTATAGTTTTGAACTGGCTGAACTTGCAGGTAATTTTAAAGAAACAACCGCTGTGCTCAAAAACCGCCTGGGTTTTGCTGACGGCGTATTGCAGGGCATCACCTTCCCCACCCTGGTTGCAGATACAGATGTGCGCATCACCTATGTGAATGATGCCATGGTCAAGCTTGTGGGCAAAAGCGGCAAGCCCGACGACTATAAGGGCATGGGAGCGGCTGAATTTTTCTACGGGGATGCCAACAAGCGTACCATCTGCCATAAATGTCTGAGCGAGGGAGTGAACGCACATGGCATTGAAGCAGCAATGACCTTTGCAGACGGCCAGCACAAAAATCTGCGCATTGATGCCTCGCTGATCCGCGATCTGGACGGCAACATTGTTGGTGCAGTAACACTTGTGTTCGACCTGACGGAAATCAAAAAGCAGCAGGCCACCATCGAGCAGCAGCGTGATGCCGTTGCCCAGGTGGCGCAGAACGCCAATGCCATTGCCGACAGGCTTTCCACCGCGACCGAGGAGCTTTCCACCCAGGTGGAACAGGCCAGCCGTGGCGCGGATCAGCAAACACAGCGTGTTTCTGAAACCGCCACCGCAATGGAGCAGATGAATGCCTCGGTGCTTGAGGTGGCGCGCAATGCGGGCGGCGCCTCAGACACTACCATCAATGCCAAACGCAAGGCGGAACATGGCGCAGAAGTGGTCAACAAGGTAGTGCAGGGCATCAACCAGTTGCACACGCAGGCTTTGGGCCTCAAGACCGGAATGGCCTCGTTGGGCGATCAGGCCCAGAGTATCGGCCAGATCATGACCGTGATTTCAGACATTGCAGACCAGACCAACCTGCTGGCCCTCAACGCCGCCATCGAAGCGGCGCGCGCGGGCGAAGCCGGACGCGGATTTGCCGTTGTGGCCGACGAGGTGCGCAAACTGGCGGAAAAGACCATGCAGGCAACCCGCGAGGTTGGTTCCGCCATTCAGGGCATACAGAGCGGCACCACGCAGAACATTGATCAGGTCAACCAGACTGTAGACACCATTGAGCAGACCACCGAGCTTGCCGGAACCTCCGGCGAGGCGCTCTCAGAAATTGTGGTGCTGGTGGATCAGGCTGCGGATCAGGCGCATTCCATTGCCGCCGCCGCAGAAGAACAGTCGGCCACCAGCGACGAGATCAACCGCGCTGTGGAACAGATCAACACCATCAGCGTAGAGACGTCCTCCGCCATGTCGCAATCTGCCAACGCAGTGACGGAACTGGCAAAGCAGGCGCAGGAACTCAAAAAGCTCATTGCGCAGATGGTTTCATAGCTGACGCGGGCACAGGAGCAGGAGTAAGCGCCTACCCTGCCCCGCAACAAACTCAAAGCCCCTGAACGGCAAACCGTTCAGGGGCTTTTTCACACCCTGCCCCATCTACGCAAGCGCGGCAACAATAAAACAGATCAGACCCGCCTTCGTTCAATACAGCACCTAATGTGTTGTCACTGAACGAAAACGGGCCTGCTTTAAAACACCTTGCTTTGGTCTGTACAAAAGATATTCAAACCTGAAATCTCATCCAGACAAAACAGCCTGCAAAACAATACTAAATATCCTTGATCACGTCCTGCATGCTATAAAGCTTGCCGGGCTTCTGCCCTGCCATCCAGCCAGCGGCGCGGATAGCGCCGCGTGCAAAATTCTCGCGAGAGTGGGCCTGATGGGTCACTTCAATACGCTCACCGGGGCCCATGAAATACACGGTATGCACGCCCACCACATCGCCGCCACGTATGGCCTGAATGCCGATCTGCTCCTTGGGGCGGGCGCCGATGATGCCGTCACGGCTGGAGCAGCGCACATCGTTGAGCTTCCAGTCGCGGGCCTCGGCAAGGCATTCGCCAAGGGTCAGGGCCGTGCCGCTGGGGCTGTCCTTTTTGCGGTTGTGGTGCAGTTCCACCATTTCAATATCATAATCCTCGCCCAGGGCCTTGGTGAGCTGGGGCAGGATGTTGAGCAGCACATTCACGCCGATGCTCATGTTCGAGGCCCAGAAAATCGGGGCCTTGGCAGCAAGGGCGCGCAGTTCGTCTTTTTGCTCATCGGTAAAGCCCGTGGTGCCGATTACAAGGGCATTGCCGGTCTGCGCAACGGCCTTGGCCGATTGCAGACTCACCGCAGGAGCGGTGAAGTCAATGACCACAGCCCCCGGAAGTTTGGGCAACAGGGCTGCCAGACTGTCGGAAACAGGGCAGGCAGCACCCGTAAGAGCGGCTATGCGCTCCGGGCTGTCCACCAGCCCTGCAAGGGTGAACTGCGGGTCGGCTTCCACAAGCCCGCTGATGGTTTTGCCCATACGCCCGCTGGCCCCGACCACAATAATAGAAGTGCTCATAGCTTCTCCGTTTCCGTTATTCCGGCTCAATGCCGGATTCACGCAACAGGTTTCTGAATTCCGTTTCATCCAGCACGGTTACGCCAAGGGAGCGCGCCTTGTCCAGCTTGCTGCCCGCCTTTTCGCCCGCCACCAGATAATCCAGCTTCTTGCTGACAGCACCAAGGGGAACAGCCCCGGCGGCCTCGGCCCACTTTTGCGCCGTGCCGCGCGGCACGCTGATGGTGCCCGTAAAAAGAATGGTTTTGCCAGCCAGGGGCCCTTCGGCAAGGGTTTGCGCACCCTGAGCCGAATCCGCGCCCTTGGGCCACGGGCCGTTCTCCTTGAGCCGCGCAAGCTGCTCGCGGTTGGCAGGGCTGTCAAAGAAGTTGCGTATGGACGAAGCCACTTCCGGCCCCACATCGGGCAGGGCCAGCAGGCTATCCACTGTGGCGTTTTCCAGTTCATCCAGATCGGCAAAGCGCGCCGCAAGGGTACGGGCCGTCTGCTCGCCCACGTGGCGGATACCAAGGGCGCTGATAAGCCTTTGCAGGGTCGCGGTGTGGCGGGCGTTTTCCAGCGAATCCACAAACTTTTGCGCCAGCACCTCGCCCATGCGTTCAAAGCCCAGCAGCTCCTGCACGGTGAGGCTGAACAGATCGGCTGGCGACTGTACGCGCCCGCTGGTCACAAGCTGCTCGATCCACTTTTGCCCCACGCCCTGAATATCAAGCCCGGCCTTGGAAACAAAGTGGGTTATGGAGCGCAGCCGGATGGCGGGGCAAGCCAGATTCTCGCACCGCCAGGCAGCCTCGCCTTCTTCGCGGTACACGGGCTGCCCACAGGCCGGGCACGTGTGGGGGAACTCGTAGGGTTCAGCGCCCGCGGGCCTTTTATCCAGCACCGGGCCGACCACTTCGGGGATAACATCGCCCGCGCGTTGCACAATAACGGTATCGCCCACGCGCACGTCGCGCGCGCGGATTTCATCCTCATTATGCAGGGTTGCGCGCGAAACCATGACCCCGCCCACAGCCACCGGCGCAAGCATGGCCACTGGCGTAAGCGCCCCTGTGCGCCCCACCTGAATTTCTATGCCCTCAAGCTGGGTTTGCGCCTGCATGGCCGGGAACTTGAAGGCCACGGCAAAACGCGGCGCGCGCGCCGTAAAACCAAGTGCCTCCTGGGCTTCAAGGTCGTTCTGTTTTGCCACGGCGCCGTCAATTTCCATGGCAAATTCCGGCCTGTTTTCGCGCACCCAGTTCACATAGTTTTCTACATCCTGAGGGCTCGCGCAGAGCTTGCCGTTTGGCGGCGTAAGAAAACCGTATTCCTTCAGCCGGGCCATCAGCTCCGAATGCAGGCGGCACGGCTGCGCCGGAGCCCACTGCGCATCACCCAGACTATAAGCCAGAAAGCGCAGGGGGCGCGATTCCGTAACCGAAATATCATGCTGGCGCAGGGTTCCTGCTGCCGCATTGCGCGGATTGGCAAAGGTCTTTTGCCCCAGGGATTCCTGCCGCTCGTTGAGGGCGTCAAAATCCTTTTTATACATCACCACTTCGCCGCGCACTTCAAGCCGCGCGGGAAACGGCCCATCGCCCCTGAGGCGCAAGGGCACGGTGCGGATGGTGCGCACGGCCTCTGTAACGACTTCGCCCACCTCGCCATCGCCGCGCGTCAGGGCCTCCTGCAACACGCCGTTTGCATAGATGATTTCCAGCGCAAGGCCGTCCAGTTTGGGATCACACCAGAAGGCCTGCGGCAGAGGGCCGTTGAGTTCCGTATCCCATGCGCGGCGCATGCGCTCCACAAAATCGCGCCATTCTTCGACAGAAAAGACGTTGTCCAGACCGTACATCTGGCGGCTGTGGGCTTTTTTGGCAAGGCCGTCCAGCAGCTTGCCGCCCACGCGCAGGGTGGGCGAATGGGCAGAGCGCAGCTCGGGCCAGCGGTCTTCCAGCGCGGCCAGCTCATGAAACAGCGCGTCAAACTGGTCGTCCGAAATTTCCGGCGCATCCTGAGTGTGATACAGATAATTGTGGCGCTCCAGCTCTGCGGCCAGCCAGCGGGCGCGGTTGCGCTCCTCGCTGCTGGGACCGCCAGCGGGGCCAGTGGTAAAGAGGCTGTTCTGCTCCTGCCTGCCATTGCGTGAATTCTGCGACATGAAAAAACCTTTCTGATGGTCAGCCGCCGTGCCCTTGTTTGGCTTACGGGCTTTGCGGCGGCACTGCTCACAGGGGCAAGCGCCCCCGTCTATTCGGGCATGGCGATAAGCCTGGCCCGCAAAATGCGGATGCGGTCACGCAGCTCTGCGGCCTGTTCAAATTCCAGATCACGAGCCGCCTGACGCATCTCCTTTTCAAGCTTGGCAACAAGAATGGCAACATCCTCGGCAGTCAGCGGCACTGCGTCTGGCTCGCGCTGTTTACCCTTGCCCTTGCCGCGCCCGCGTCCGCCGCCATCTTCCACATACAGGCTATCAAGTGGCGATTCAAGCGATTTGCGGGTGCTGGTGGGCGTGATGCCATGCTCTTCATTGTAGGCCGCCTGCTTGGCGCGGCGGCGCTCGGTTTCGCCCATGGCGGCGCGCATGGAATCGGTGATCTTGTCCGCGTACAGAATGACCTTGCCCTGCGCGTTGCGCGCGGCGCGGCCAAATGTCTGGATAAGCGAACCCGTGGAGCGCAAAAAGCCCTCCTTGTCCGCATCCAGAATGCACACAAGCGACACTTCGGGGATGTCCAGCCCCTCGCGCAGCAGGTTGATGCCCACCAGCACGTCAAATTCCCCAAGCCGCAGCGCGCGGATGATCTGCATGCGCTCAAGCGTATCAATGTCCGAATGCAGGTAACGCGCCCGCACGCCCATGTTGCAGCAGTATTCGGTGAGGTCTTCCGCCATGCGCTTGGTAAGTGTGGTGACAAGCACCCTCTCGCCCAGCGTCACCTTGCCCCGGCATTCGCCCAGCAGGTTTTCCATCTGGCCCTTGGTGGGGCGCACCTCCACCACCGGATCCACAAGGCCCGTGGGACGGATGATCTGCTCCGCCACAATGCCCTGCGCCTGATCCAGCTCGTACTTGCCGGGCGTGGCCGACACGTACACCACCTGATTGAGCAGGTTGGTGAACTCGTTGAACTGGAGGGGGCGGTTATCCAGAGCCGAGGGCAGGCGGAAACCGTAGTCCACAAGGGTCTGCTTGCGCGAGCGGTCGCCCTTGTACATGCCGCCCACCTGCGGAATGGTGATGTGCGATTCGTCCACAAAAAGCAGAAAATCTTCGGGAAAATAGTTGAGCAGACAGGACGGCGGCTCGCCCGGCTTGCGGCCGTCGAGGTGGCGGGTGTAGTTTTCAATGCCGTTGCAGTAGCCGAGCTCTTCAATCATTTCGAGGTCAAGCTGGGTGCGCTGCTCAATGCGCTGGGCCTCCACAAGCTGCCCGTGCTCCTTGAAATAGGTGAGCCGCACCGCCAGTTCATCGCGTATGTCGCTGGCAGCCCGCTTGAGGTTGTCCTGCGCGGAAACAAAGTGGCTGGCAGGGTACAGCACGGTTTTGCTTACCTCGGCCAGCACCTCGCCCGTGAGGGGGTCAATCTCGCGCATGAGGTCGATGTCGTCGCCAAAAAATTCCAGCCGCAGCGCCCGCTCGTGATGGTAGGCGGGAATGATTTCAAGGGCATCGCCGCGCACGCGGAAGGTGCCGCGGTGGAAGTCATAATCGTTGCGCTCGTAGTGCACTTCCACCAGCCGGGTGATGAGCTTGTCCATGGGGAAGTGCTGGCCCACCTCAACGGGAATGACCATCTTGGCGTAATATTCCGGCGAGCCAAGGCCGTAGATGCACGAAACCGAAGCCACAATGACCACATCGCGCCGGGTCAGCAGGGCGTGGGTGGCGGCGTGGCGCAGCTTGTCTATGTTGTCGTTGATGGACGAATCTTTTTCAATATAGGTGTCCGAGGCCGGAACATAGGCCTCCGGCTGGTAGTAGTCGTAATAGCTGACAAAATATTCCACGGCATTGCGCGGAAACAGCCCCCGGAACTCGCCGTAAAGCTGGGCTGCCAGCGTTTTGTTGGGGGCCAGAACCAGCGTCGGGCGGTTGCAGCGGGCAATGACGTTGGCCATGGTAAAGGTTTTGCCGGAGCCGGTAACGCCCAGCAAAACCTGGGAGGGAACCCCGGCCTGAAGATTGTCCACCAGGGCGTCAATGGCCGTGGGCTGGTCGCCCGTGGGGGTGTATGCCGTTTCAAGGCTGAATGGGATGACCGGATTATCTTCCATAATATTATGTTTTGGAGTAAGAGGACAGGATTACATCAATAACGAACGGGAATTGCCATGGAAAAAATCTTCGTACCTTCTCAGATAGATCTGCCCATCGACCGGGTTTTCATTGTGGCCGCAACCCTCAGCACCTTCAAGGGCTGCCGCCATCTGGACGTGCAGATTTTCCGCCCCGGCGCTACTGATGCCGAAGTGGAAGCCATCAAGGGTCTTGGCCTTGTGGCCCCGGCTGACCCTTCCGTTCCGGCAGAAGTGCTGCAAGGCGCTACGGAAGAAGCCGCCCTGCGCTGCGTGCTTGAATCCTTCACTGCAGAAGAAAGCCACGCGCTGGTGGAATACCTTGAAAAGCGCTATGCCGACCAGATTGAAAAAATCACGGTCTGTCCGCTTGATCTGCCCGTGCCCATGGGCGTTGCGCCGCTGGCAGGCATTGGCGAAGGCAAGACCACGGGCTTCATCCGCTTTGACGCGGTGCGCGACTATCCGCTGCCCTTCCCGGCCTATGGTTTTTACGATCTGGCCGCCCAAAAGCCGTCCGGGGAATAACTGTACACAACTCCCCAGGGCAGCCACGGAAACGGCAGACCGCTTCCAGCCATTTCAGGCGTTGCGCAACTTTGCGCAGCGCCTGTTTGCGTTTGTGAGGCAAGGGCGCGCTCAAGTTCGGCCTGAAAAACCGCGCGCGGCAGCATCACGCCGCCCATGCGCATGATGTGCGGCGTTTCCTGCTGGCAGTCAAGCAGGGTTGCTCCGCGCTGGCGCAGCAGGGCCACAAGCCCTGCCAGTGCGGCGCGCGAGGCTTCGGGCTGGGTGTGAAACATGGATTCGCCAAAAAAGGCCCGCCCAAGCGCCACGCCGTACAGACCGCCCACCAGTTCGCCATCGCGCCAGGCCTCAATGGAATGGGCATAGCCAAGGGCGTGCAGGTCTTCGTAGGCGCGCATCATGTCGTCAATAATCCAGGTGCCGCCCTCCTTGTCCCTTGGTGCAGCGCAGGCGCGGATAACCCGCCCGAAAGCGGCGTTGTGAGTCAGCTCAAAAGGATGCAGGCGCAGCTTGCGGGCGCTGCGCGCAGGCAGACGAAAGCCCTCAAGGGGCATGACGCAACGGGGATCCGGCGACCACCAGAGAATGGGCATTCCTTTGGAATACCAGGGAAAAATCCCACGGCTGTAGGCAGCAACCAGACGTTCTGGACGCAGATCGCCGCCCAGACACAGCAAGCCGTCTTCACGGGCTGATTCCGGCGGCGGAAATTGAGAGGCCAGTGCTGTAAATGCCCCGATCATAGCGTCCTTTGCCGACAGAGTACCATTTGAATATTTGGGGGATGGGGCGGATGCCCTTGAAAACAGCGTCAACGCAAACGGGCCGGGACTGCCGCATTCGGCAACAGCCCCGGCCCGCCTTTGTGCATATAATCAGGCGTCTACAGGCACCGGCTTACGGCTTTTTGCCGCGCTGCCCTCATGTTCAAGGGCCAGTTCTTCGCCCTTGACTGTCAGCTTTGCGCTGCCGCCCTTTTTGAGCGAACCAAAGAGCAGTTCGTGCGCCAGACGGTCTTCCAGCTCCGTGCGCAGCAGACGGCGCAGAGGCCGCGCCCCCATGGAGGGATCAAAGCCCTTGCGGGCCAGCCACTTGCGGGCGGTCTCCGTGAGTGTAAGCGTTACACCGCGCTGCTCAAGGCTGGTGCGGATTTCGCCCACAAACTTGTCCACAATGCGCAACATCATGGGTTCTGTGAGGCTGCCAAAGGGAACAAGCGCGTCCAGCCGGTTGCGGAATTCAGGGCTGAAGGTGTTTTCCACAGCCTTGAGGCCCTTGTGCGCCGCATCCTGCGGGGCCGTGCCGCCAAAGCCCATGGCGGGCCGCGACATTTCAAAGGCCCCGGCATTGGAGGTCATGATAAGGATAACGTGCGAAAAGTCCGTCTTGCGCCCGGTGTTGTCCGTCAGCGTGGCGTAATCCATCACCTGGAGCAGCACGTTGAAGATATCCGGGTGGGCCTTTTCCACTTCGTCCAGCAGCACCACGGAATACGGGGCCTTGCGCACGGCCTCGGTCATGAGCCCGCCCTGATCAAAGCCCACGTAGCCTGGAGGCGCGCCGATGAGCCGCGAAACAGAGTGCTTTTCCATGTATTCGCTCATGTCGTAGCGCAGAAATTCCACGCCCATGAGCTTGGCAAGACTGCGGGCCACTTCCGTTTTGCCCACGCCCGTTGGCCCGTAGAACAGGAAGGCGCCTGCGGGGCGCTGCTCCTGCCCAAGCCCGGCGCGGGCGCGCAAGATGGCGCGCACGGTCAGCTCAATGGCTTTTTCCTGCCCGAACACAAGACTCTTGAGGTCTTTTTCAAGCGTTGCCAGCTTGTTGCGTTCCTTGCCGGAGACAGTGCGCACGGGTATGCCCGCCATGCGGGCCACAATGCGCTCCACATCGGCCACACTGACCAGCGGGGCATCCTTGCCGCTCTTTTGGGCAGGCTTTCCGGCAGGCGTTACGCCACGGCCCAGGCGCACGGCTGCGCCAGTTTCGTCCAGCACGTCAATGGCCTTGTCGGGCAGCAGGCGGTCGCGCACATGGCGCGCGGTAAGATCCACCATGGCCTTGAGGGCCGCAGGGCTGTAGCGCACGTGGTGGTACTGCGCATAGCGCGGCTCAAGCCCTTCAAGAATGCCAAGGCATTCTTCCGTGGTCGGCTCGGTAAGGTCAATGCGCTGAAACCGGCGGGCCAGCGCGCGGTCTTTTTCAAAATGGTTGCGGTATTCCTCGTAGGTGGTGGAACCAATGCAGCGGATTTCGCCATTGGCGAGCACGGGCTTGAGCAGGTTGGACGCATCAAGCGAGCCGCCAGAGGTGGAACCAGCCCCCACGATGGTGTGGATCTCGTCAATAAACAGGATGCAGTCGGGCTGCTCCTTTAGCTTTTGCACCACGGCCTTGAGGCGGCCTTCAAAGTCGCCCCGGTAGCGGGTGCCCGCGAGCAGAAGGCCCATATCAAGGGCATAGAGCTTTGTTTTGGCAAACATTTCAGGCACGTTGCCTTCCACAATGCGCAGGGCAAGGCCCTCGGCCAGGGCTGTTTTGCCAACGCCGGGGTCGCCCACAAAGAGGGGGTTGTTCTTGCGGCGGCGGCACAGAACCTCAACCGCGCGGTCAAGTTCCGCTGTGCGGCCCACGAGGGGGTCAATCTTGCCTTCCTTGGCACGGGCCGTAAGTTCGACGGTATACTGGGCCAGCGGATCGGCCTTGGCTTCGCCGTCCCCGGCTTCGGCCCCGGCTTCCACGCCGCGCGAGCCGGAACCTTCATCAAGCCCGTGCGAAATAAAGGTCAGCACGTCCAGCCGTTCAACGCCCTGTTTGCGCAGATAGAAGTGGGCGTAGCTTTCTTCCTCATCCATGATGGAAATGAGCAGGTCGCCAAGCTCCACAGCGTCGCGCCCGGAGGAGCGGATATGCTCCAGCGCGCGTTCAAGCACGCGCTGCACGCTGTCCGTCTGCGAGACTTCGTGCTTTTCCGCCAGGGAAACGGGTTCCAGTTCCTTGTTGAAAAATTCCTCAAGCTGCTCGCGCAGCACGGGCACGCTTGCCCCGCTGCCCTCAAGAATGATGCGCCCCTTCATGCTGTTCGTCAGCGCAAAGAGCACATGCTCCACAGTCAACAGATCATGCCGTCGCCGGTGGGCTCCCATGAGGGCGTCCCGAATGACCAACTGAACATTTTTACTCAACATAGGCTTATCTCAATGGATTTTTTCCATGGTGCATTTAAGGGGATACCCTGCCGCCCGCGCCGTGTTGTGCACACGCCGAACCTTGGCCTCGGCTATTTCAAGGGTGTATATGCCGCACTGGCCTACCCCGCGCTGGTGTACCGCCAGCATGATAGCCGTGGCTTCTTCGGCGGTTTTGTGGAAAATGCCGCACAGTACCGACACCACAAACTCCATGCTTGTATAGTCGTCATTGTGCAGGAGTACCCGGTAGCGATCCGGTTCCTTGAGTTTTTTTTCCACGATTACGCGGCTGTCGCCGCTGGTTTGATTGTCGGGGATAAAAGACATGCATGGCTCCCAAGACGTTTCAGCTCTGCCGCGAAGAATCCGTGTTGACATCGGCCTTGTCGGTCAGGCCCAGCACTGTGCGCCAGTGCGCCCTCTGCGCTTCGTCAAACACAAAGGAAAGCTGTTTCGGCTTGTTGTTTTGCCGCAACCATTCCTGATGCAGCTCATGATAACTTTTGATGCTTATTTCGGCATTGTCAAGGTTCAGACGCTTCTCGACCCTTGCAATATCCTGCGCCCGGCCTTCCAGTTCAACCACCTGGGCAAAGGGCAGCGCGTCCAGCTCCACTTCCACGGTGTCCATGCGCCATGGCTCGCGAACTTTTTCGTACCGGGCCGCCACCGTATAGCCCAGCCCTTCCAGAATACCACGCAAGGCAGCGCCATCGGCAACTTCCGTTTCGCGCTCCTCGCGCACCTTGAAGCCGCCGTCTTCTGTGGCGGGCAGCTTGAGCGTGATCAGGTGGCGCGTTTTGTCCTGCCATTCCTGACTGCGCAAACGCAGCAGCTTGCCGCCAGTGACCAGCGTTCCCTGGGCAGTGTCAAACACCCAGTTGCACTCAAAATGCGCGCCAAGGCAGTGCGCCCCGCTGTCCACAAGCGCCTGCCGCAGGCTTTGCAGATTCACATGCAGATATTTGCGTTCAATCTCAAGGCCCATAACCGCCGCCTTTACTTGCGATGAAACAGTTTTTGCTGCAAGGCGGCTATGGTGCTAATGCCGCCTTGCTCCACAGCCGGGTGGACAATGGGATCAAAGCCCAGCCGCCGCGCCTGCGTGAGGCGCAAATCCTGCGCGGATACGGGCCGCACCTGCCCGTTGAGATCAACCTCGCCCCACAGCACGCTCTTTTCCGGCAGCGGAACATCATAATACGACGAAAGCACCGCAGCCACCAGCGCCAGATCAAGCCCCGGCTCGCTCAGCTTCATGCCGCCGCCCACCTTGGCGTAAATATCCACCTGACCAAAGTTGAGCTTGAGCCTTTTTTCCAGCACAGCCAGCAGCAAATGCAGGCGGGCCACGTCAAAACCAAGGGCGGCGCGGCGCGGGATACTCAAAAATGTGCGGGAAACAAGGGCCTGCACCTCCACTGCCAGCGGGCGCTGCCCGTCTACGGCCATGACCACGGCAGTGCCGGATAGCGAAGGATCGCGCTGACCTAGAAAAAACGTGGAAGGATCGTCCACAATCTGCATGCCCGAGGCTTCCATGCGAAAAACCAACAGTTCCTCATTGGGGCCAAAGCGGTTTTTGAACACGCGCAACAGACGGAACATCTGGCGGCGGTCGCCCTCAAGCGAAATAACGGTGTCCACCATGTGTTCCAGCAGGCGGGGGCCAGCCAGCACACCGTCCTTGGTCACGTGCCCCACCAGAACCAGGGTGCAAGACAGGCGGCGGCAAGCCTCGAGCAATGTTGTTGCCACGGCCCGCACCTGGCTGACGTTGCCCGGCAGGCCATCGGCCTCTAGGCTTGTGAGGGTCTGCACCGAATCCACAACCAGCAGGGCTGGCGGCGCGGTATTGGCAGCTTCGAGCACGTCCTCCACGCGGGAGGTGGCAATGGCCATGAGGTTATGATCCAGCATGCCGAGGCGCTCGGCCCGGCCCTTGATCTGCGGCAGGGATTCCTCCCCGCTGGCATAGAGCACGCGCCTGCCCTGCGCTGCCACTAGCCCCGCCACCTGGAGCAGCAGGGTTGATTTGCCGATGCCCGGCTCGCCGCCCACCAGTATTGCCGCACCGGGCACAAGGCCCTTGCCCAGAACGCGGTCAAGGGCTTTCAGGCCGCTGCCGTAGGGCGCGTGTCCGGCATCTTCCACATCCCGCAAGGCAATGGGGCGGCTGGAGGAATCCGTAGCAGCGCGGGGTCTGTTGCCGCCGGGGGCGGATTTGGGCTGCACAGCCGCCTGAAGCGTATTCCACTCATGGCAGTTGGGGCATTGCCCACGCCACTGCATGGTTTGTGAGCCACAAGAAGAGCATATATAAATTTCACGTGTTTTCGACATGAATAAAGCCTACGGAAAAAGTACACAGGGCGCAAGGCGTGGGCGCTTGGGCCATGCCGCCTCCCCTCTGCCGATCCGCCCTGCAACGCTTGCGCGATGAAGGAAACTCAGGCGGGATTGAAACAGCAGCGCCCGCTGTTGAACGGATCCCGGTACGGGCAGCCGTGTCAACAACGGGCGATGGTATACAGCCGTAAAATCGCGGCCTGTGGCGTCAACCGGAGCAGGTGGGTATTTTCAGCCACATCCAGCTCTGGAGTAAGGATAGTTGCAAACTTGGCAGTTGCTCCAGGTTAGCCCTTGGAACCACGCTTGGAAGCCTTGAGGGGGTTGACCTTCTTGGCGGAGACGGTCTCCACCTGAATGCGGTGCTGGTTTGCGGCCATCAGGGCATCCACATCCAGCCCCAGTGCGGCAAGCCTTTGAGGCACATCCTTGCGCACGCCGCTATAGCGGTTGCGGTCGGCAATGGGGCGTCCCACAAACTGGGCGGTGGTCAGATACAGGCCCCTGCTGTCGATGGCGAGCACAGCCTCCGTTCCATTTTCCTGAACGGTCTGGATCATCATTTCCTGCGTTGTTCCAAAACGGTTATACATGTTACCTGTTCTCCTGTGTGCCTTTGCGGCGGTAAACAGTGCGGCCCTATTGAGGGCAACAGGCTCCATTATATGAAATAGAAATTCAAAGTCAATGCAAAAAGAAGAATATTGCCGCGTTGCGGGCCGCATGATCGCAACTGCATGGATTACCAGCGCAAAGCTGGAAATTTGAGCACGAAAAACTGCGTAATGGAGAGCGCATTAATGCGCTGTGTCAGGAATGAGGACGTATCAAACAGTCCGTATTCTCTTCTTCGCTGCAACTGTCTGCCAATATGCTGCGGTTGCGCCCCTGAGCCTTTGCGCTGTACAACGCTTCGTCAGCTCTTCTGAAAGCTTCATCAAACGACATATTGCAACAGTCGTGCACCAGTAAACCGCCCAAAGAGATGGTTACAACCTTGTCTGCCCCATCTGGATGCTGGAGGCGCATATCCTCCACAGTCTTTCGGATCTTTTCCATAAGGGAAACGATCTGCCGCTCCTCTGACGCACTGGCCAGCACGGCAAATTCCTCCCCTCCGATGCGAAAAACCCTGTCGCCCCGGCGGGACAGGCGGATACTCACATATCTGGCGATTTCGCGCAGAACATGGTCGCCGGCCTGATGCCCAAAGGCATCATTCAGTCGCTTGAAATGGTCGATGTCAAACAGCACCAGCGAAAAAGGCACGCCAAGCCGCAATGTCTGGGCAAACCACGCCTCGGCCATTTCATCAAACATTCTGCGGTTGAGCAGCCCGGTCAGGGAATCATGCTGCGCCTGAACCCGCAAGGTATCATTAAGTTTTTGCAAGGTTTTGCGCAGATACCTGTCGCGCAGCAGGTTCACTGTGGTACCGATTATGACAGCAAAGCCAAGCACAAAAAAATAAACGTGGTAGCAAGGTGCATGCGGAAGCTTTCCGCAAGGTCGGCCAGCAGAGGGCCAAGGCCCTCAAAGCCGTATACACTGAGGCCCTCCTTACTTATGCGGACAGTCTTGCACAAGTAGGGGGGGCCACCGGGGCTGAGCTCCCATGCATCGTAGCCGTCCACATCCACTTTGCGCAGATACATGGGTTCAAGACTTTCGCGCTGATAGCGGAGCAGACTCTTGGCCGGGGCAAGCAAGGCGGCACTCTCGCCAGGCACGACGCGCAGCATGTTCCCCGGCGAATCGGAGAGCACCACCACGCCCGCCTTGTCCGTAACAAAACCCGTGGGCAGGTAAAGCTGCTGCGCAAGCGTGTCCGTATCAACCTTGAGCACAGCCACGCCAAGGTAGCCATCAGGCCCGCTGACAGGCGCAGAAAAATGAAAACCGGGAATTGTTGAAACCCGTCCTACAACAAATTGCACGGAACTTTCGCCAGCCATGGCGCGGATAAAATAATCACGGTCGGCAAGATTAACGCCAAGGAGATTTTTGGGCATTCCCGCATCGTTGGAAGCAACGCACACACCATTTTTATCAAGCAAAAACGCACGGTGCAGCCGGAGCGTGTCCCCCACACTCTGCAGGTAGCGGGTGCATTCCGCAAAATCCCCTTCTCCCTTCAGAGCGGCAATAATGCGTGAGTCTGTAGCCAGAAGTACGGTAAGTTTTCTTATTGTATCAAATTTAAGGTCTGCCATTTCCGCAACGCGTTGAACACGTTGCGACAAAGAATATTCTGCTTCATCAATTGCAACTGTCAAACTTTCTGAACGCCAGTGCAACGCTACAAGCAGTGAAAATAATGCAGCAACAGGAAGCGATAAAGACCAAAGCAAAAATATTGCTCGAGTTGGACGTTCTTCAATTTGCGTTCTGAGCAGTCCGAACATTGATTTCATATACAAAAAACCATATCCACAAGCCATATTCCCTTGTGTTTGTCGTAAAAAAATTACCTCCAGCACCTTCATCAATTTATGCGCGTTTGGCAACCCCAAAATGCAACCATTGCACATAAAATTTTTATAACCTCAGTAAAACAATTACATTTACTGTGTACGGTTTTACGTAACATTCTAAAATACTGCAACTGACATACCAATACAACCTGCACCATCAGTTTTCAGTAACGGATTAAAATTTGTAATCAACGAAATATTGCTGACTGCTGTCGGCAAATATCAGTGCAAAGCACGTGAAATTTTTGGTCATATCCCACGCTTTGCATTGCAATCACCGCAGCAGCCAGCAGTAAAAGAAAAGGCAGCTATTCTTCCGTCATATTCTCGGCAAAGTGCTGCTCTGCCCACTGCGCCACACGCCGCTGCATGTCGCCCAGTTGCGCATCGTCAAGTTCAAGACCGGCGGCAGCGGCATAGTTGACCACATAGGCATAAGGATCAGCCTCAAACCGGTATTGATCCTTGTTATTCCGGATATTGTCAGCCATGGCCTTTTCGAGCCAGTCCATCATTTCCTGGGCCGAGGCGAACACATGCCCTCCGGCCAGATCGTTGGTTTGCTGGTACATACATCCTCCGGGGTAACTGGTTGGAGCGGGCATCCGCGCAGGAGACTGCTTTTTGCCATTTAACGGCAGTATGGCCTTTTTATCAATGCAGTTGAGCGCATGCCCGATGGCAGAAACATGACGCTGGACTTTCGCGCACTTGCACTGCATCATAACCAAATATGGTCAGCTTGCAGGGCATGCAGCCGCTGCAAATATCTTTAAGCACTTTTTCCCGACACTATACATGCTCAGTTCTACAAGTACCACTACCAACGGTTCCTCAACCGATGGGCGCGAACACGCGCACCGGAAGTTTTCTTCATTGCTGTTTGACAGGCAGGACCACAAGCTCATCCAGATGGTGAACGCCTTTGTGGACGCCCGCGCCCAGGATCACGCCCTGCGCCAGCCCGAACCGGGCCTGCACCCCCACGGCATCATTGAAATGACATCTTCGCACGCCCTGCGCCTTGCCAGCGCTGTTATCGTGCTGCTGGAAAGCCTGGAGGCTGGCGGCCCCAGCGAAAGATTGCAGGCTCTGCGCCGCTTGCACGACGAGGTTCTGTACTCCACGCATTCTTCGCTGCAAAACAATACAGCGCGCGTGCTGGTGCAGATCATGAAAGACCTCGTGCGTTCGCACAACGACGCCAGCCGCCAGTTGCCCCTCGCGCACGAATTTCATCAGGCAGTGCGCGGTACGCCGCGCATTGTGCGGGCATTGCTGCGCAAATACCACCTGCTTGAAATGCCGGAGGAATGGAACCAGCACGCCTTTGACCACCATGTGCACGACGCCAACACCAAGGGCCGCAAAAACCCCACGCATCTGGTCATGGATGCGTGGATCAAGGGCATCCGCTTTTTGACGGTAATCTACTACAATACCGTTGACCCGGAGGCGGCTCAGGAACTGCTGCGCGCTGCGCGCATCATGGACATTACGGTGCGCATAGGTATTGAGTTCAAGGCCACGTTCCGCGACAAACTGGTGGAATTTACCTGGTCGCCGCTCAATACCGAAACATCCAGGGCTTTTGACAACCTGCTGCACCGCAAGGACATCACAGACGCGCTACGCAAGTACGCGCCCGTCAACGACTGGATGCGCGCCTACGTGCTCAAGCTCCTGCGGGCCTGGAACGAAAGGCACGCAGCCTCGCTGGCTGCCCGCTGGGATATGCCCGCGCCGGAGCCTATCAAGGAAGAGGCTTTTCTTGCCTATGTGGGTCAAAAGCAGCCGTCCTCGCTACATCTTGCCGAATTTATTTACCATCATCTGGAACCCATGCGGCAGTTGCGCGGCGAACGCCTGCGCCAAGCCCTGGCTGAAGAAACCAATTCCACCCGTGCCGCCAAGCTGCGCGAAAGCCTGACGGAACTGACAGACATGGTGCCCGACATGCTGCGCGATGACTGGCTCGGCCCGGAGGCCAACCCGGAAATCGTGTTCCCCTACAAGCCGCACAAGGATTTGCCCGCTATTTTGCAGCAGTCGCCGGAATTTCTGCTGGAAAACATCTATCCGCTGCATCCCTGTCAGATTGTGCTCAATCTTGCAGGGCTGACGGAACAGGACGTGCTGGAACTGCTGTGGCTGGGCCGTGGGCGCATTACCCACCTCGAGCTTTTTAACCTGCGCGAATGGACAGCCGGTCAGCTTGCCCATGTGGAAGAAATCAACACACTGCAAAGGGCCGTCAACGAGGGCAGCACCCCGCGCCTCAAGCAGGTCATCCGCAGCATTATCAGCAAGGAACCCAAGGATTCTGCGCGCATTCCCCTGTTTCAGGAGATATTGGGGCATATACCGCAGTTGCAGGAATTTTATGCGCTTTCGCCGCTGGGTTCGCGCATCGGCACAGATTCCACCAGTCGCTCGCACCACACGCACGGCATGGGGCTTGTGTTTGTGGAAACGCTGCCTCCCAAGGCCCGTGCCGCCCTGCGCAGCGAAGATAACTCCCTGCGGCTCACCCTGCCCGTACATACGGATATTTACCGATTCACGCACTACCATGAGCCAGCACAGCCGCAACCATGGTGGCAGCGACTGCTCAGGCGCATTCCCGGCCTTGGGAATCTGGGCTGCCACCGGGTGCGCGGCTGGGGCCTTGAAAAAAATACCACCAGCGTGGGGCATGATGGCAACCTTGTGACCCTGGGCGGCGTTGACGCCAAGGGCGTGAACCGCGAAATGCAGCAGACGCCCGGCCCGGAAAAAGGGGAAATCCCCTTCTGGTCGCCAGAATACATGAACAGCGACATTGTCAATGTTCTCAAAATTCTGGCTGGTTTTTTGCCCGCGCAGTGGGCCTTCAGCTACGTGGACGGCTGGTGGGTGCTCACGTGGTTTGGCGCGCTCATATGGTTTGCCATTACCGCGGTGCGCAACGTGGGACAGGCGGTTGTGGGCGGCGGGGCCTTTACCCGTTCTGTGCTTGTGCCGTGGAAACGCTATGTGAGCTGGAGCCGCATGGCCGATTCGCTGTTCTACACGGGCATATCCGTTCCGCTGCTTGAGGTTGTGGTGCGCCTGTGGCTCTTGCAGGACTTCATGGGTCTGACAGTGCAGGACAACGCGCTTGCAGTCTATACAGTCATAGCCATGATCAACAGCGCCTATATTTCAGGGCACAACATTTACCGGGGCCTGCCAAAGGAAGCCATAGTCGGCAATCTTTTTCGCAGCGCGCTTTCCATTCCGCTGTCCATGCTCATGGGGCAAGGTTTGCTGCTCTGCTTTACCGCAATGCACCTGCCTGATCCCATAAACCTGATGCAGAACTGCGCGGCCATTGTTTCCAAGTGCTCGTCCGACATGGTGGCATCTATTATCGAAGGTTTTGCCGATCGCAACATGTATCTGCGCATGCGGCAATGCGATTACGACAGCAAGTTTACGCAGATATACAAAAGCCTGACGCGACAGGAACTGCTGTTCCCCAGCAAAGACCTTGAGACAATGCTGCAAGACCCTGCGGAATACTGGCGCATGCTGTACGGCAAAGACCGGGCAGCAGCCCGGCAAATAGTAACGCATCTTCTGGACATGATGTACATGTGGTATTATCAGCCCCGCGCCCGTGAGGTATTCTGGCGCAAGATGTGCGCCCTGCCGCAGGAGGAACGGCGCATTGTCATTGGCATGCACGCCCTGCTCTCGCTTGAACGGGAAATCAGCACCCTCATTCTTGAGGGCCTGCTGAAAAAAGATTTTGCCCGCGCACTGGCTTTTTATCTGCAAAACAACAGGACCTATGTGAAGGAACTCCGCCGCGAGGCGCGGTCAAAACTTGGAACATCCCCCTGCCTGTGCTGACCCGGCATGGGCCAAAACCCAAAAAGGAACCGGCATCCGGGCAAGTCGAGCTTGACTGCGCGCCCTGCCTCCGGTAGTGCTCCTTGCCCAAAGTATTGAGCGCGGTTACGCCGCAGAGAAAAAGGCATCCGGAGCGGGGCTAAGTTCAACATGCTGGATTTGTTTGATTTTTTATTTTTTTGCAAAAAAAAGTAAAAAAATCAGTCCAAACCCCTTTTCAAGCTCCGAGCGCGTCTTATTTCTATGCCGGTGCGGAACTGAAGCGAAGTGAAACTGGCTTCGGTTCATAACGCGCAATATTTCCAGCGCGGCCACAGCGATGCGGCCGCTGCTGCGTCCTAGATGGACAATAATAATATCATTTCCGGGAGGATTTGACGTCATGAAGCTGAAGCCCCTTAACGACCGTGTGCTGGTCAAACGCCTTGAATCCGAAGAAAAGACCGCCGGTGGCCTGTTTATCCCTGATACGGCCAAGGAAAAGCCTTCCAAGGGTCAGGTTGTTGCTGCCGGTCCCGGCAAGGCTGGGGAAAATGGCGAACGCGTCGCTCTGGCTGTGAAAGCGGGCGACATGGTGCTGTTCAACAAGTATGCTGGCACCGAAGTCAAGCTGGACGGCGTTGATCACCTTGTGATGCGCGAAGAAGACATTCTCGCCATTATTGACTAGCTCCCACTGCTGCCGAATTATATTTCAGGAGGAAAATTTCCAATGTCCGCTAAAGAAATTCTTTTTGACGTTAAAGCCCGTGAAAAACTTGCCCGTGGCGTCGACAAGCTCGCCAATGCCGTTAAAGTGACCCTCGGCCCCAAGGGCCGCAATGTCGCCATTGAAAAGTCCTTTGGCGCTCCCGTCATCACCAAGGACGGCGTGACCGTGGCCAAGGAAATCGAACTGACCGACAAGTTCGAAAACATGGGCGCCCAGCTCGTCAAGGAAGTGGCCTCCAAGACCTCTGACGCCGCTGGCGACGGTACCACCACCGCCACCATTCTGGCCCAGGCCATCTACCGCGAAGGCACCAAGCTTGTGGCCGCCGGCCGCAACCCCATGGCCATCAAGCGCGGCGTGGACAAGGCTGTTGAAGCCCTGATCGCCGAGCTGTCCAACCTGGCCAAGCCCACCCGCGACCAGAAGGAAATTGCCCAGATCGGCACCATTTCCGCCAACTCTGATGCCACCATCGGCAACATCATCGCCGAAGCCATGTCCAAAGTGGGCAAGGAAGGCGTGATCACCGTTGAGGAAGCCAAGGGTCTGGAAACCACCATGGACGTGGTGGAAGGCATGCGCTTTGACCGTGGCTACCTCTCCCCCTATTTCGTGACCAACACCGAAAAGATGGTCTGCGAAATGGACAATCCTTACATCCTCTGCACCGAGAAGAAAATCTCCAGCATGAAAGACATGCTGCCCGTGCTTGAACAGGTTGCCAAGGTGAACCGTCCGCTCATGATCATCGCTGAAGACGTGGAAGGCGAAGCCCTTGCCACCCTGGTGGTCAACAAGCTGCGCGGCGCCCTGCAGGTTGTGGCCGTGAAGGCCCCCGGCTTCGGCGACCGCCGCAAGGCCATGCTTCAGGATATCGCCGTGCTGACCGGCGGCCAGGTGGCTTCTGACGACACCGGCTCCAAGCTTGAAAACATGACCCTTGCCGAACTTGGCACCGCCAAGCGCATCGTCATCGACAAAGAAAACACCACCATCGTTGACGGCGCCGGCAAGGGCGACGACATCAAGGCCCGCGTGAAGCAGATTCGCGCCCAGATCGAAGACAGCACCTCCGACTACGACCGCGAAAAGCTCCAGGAACGTCTGGCCAAGCTCGTGGGCGGCGTGGCCGTTGTGCATGTGGGCGCGGCCACCGAAGTGGAAATGAAGGAAAAGAAAGACCGCGTTGAAGACGCCCTGAACGCCACCCGCGCTGCCGTTGAAGAAGGCATCGTGCCTGGCGGCGGCACTGCGCTGATCCGCGTTTCCAAGGTGCTGAACGACATCAAGCCCGCCGACGACGACGAACTTGCTGGCGTGAACATCATCCGCCGTTCCATTGAAGAACCCCTGCGCCAGATCGCCCACAATGCCGGCTTTGAAGGCTCCATCGTGGTCGAAAAGGTTCGCCAGGGCAAGGACGGCTTCGGCTTCAACGCCGCCACCGGCGAATACGAAGACCTCATCAAGGCTGGCGTTATCGACCCCAAAAAGGTTACCCGCACGGCCCTGCAAAACGCCGCTTCCGTGGCCTCCCTGCTGCTGACCACCGAATGCGCCATTGCTGAAAAGCCCGAACCCAAGAGCGCTGCTCCTGCCATGCCCGACATGGGCGGCATGGGTGGTATGGGTGGCATGGGCGGCATGTACTAAGCCAGCCCTACGGCTCATACGTTTAGATGAAAAAGGCTCCCGCAAAAGCGGGAGCCTTTTTGTTGCGCTGACAAAGTCGGCGCAACCAGAAAACAGGAGCAGGCTGCGGCTTGCCCGCGCCGATAATCCCGAGGTTTTAGCCGCCCTCCCTCAACAAATTTCAAAATAAATCAGTTTGATACTTGCCGTGCTTCGGGGTTGAGGCAGTTGGCGGGCAACTTGCCGTCCAGGGCTGCAAAAATCTTTTCCGCACTGCTGCGCCCCATGTTTCTGAATCCGTCCATGGTCGCCGCCCCCTTGTGCGGCGTCATCAGCACGTTGGGCAGATCGCAGAGAGCAGGAAGCACCAGCGGTTCGTTTTCAAACACGTCCAGCCCGGCCCCGGCTATCACGCCGTTTTTCAGGGCGCTGGCAAGAGCGGCCTCGTCCACAACCTTGCCACGCGCTGTATTGATAAGAATGGCATGGGGCTGCATGAGTTCAAGCTCCCTGCTGCCGATATATTTTTCCGTTTCCGGCGTCAGCGGCATGTGCAGGCTGACAAAGTCGGACAGCCGCAGCAGATCATCCTTGCTGACGTAGCGCGCGCCCGTACTGGCCTCAAAATTCTCGTTACGGTGACGCGCGGTGTAGAGCAGCGACATGCCAAAGCCTGCAGCCCGGGCTGCCACGGCTTGCGCAATACGCCCGCTGCCCACGAGGCCCAGTGTTTTGCCAGAAACGCGTAAGCCCAGGTTGACCGTCATGGGCCAGGGCCTTTCTCCGCTACGCACAAAGGTGTCGCAAGCGCGCAGTTTACGCGCCACGCCGAGCATGAGCGCAAAGGCCATATCAGCTGTGTCATCGGTGACAAAGCCGGGATTGTGCGTCACCCATATGCCGTTGCGGGTGGCAGCGGCAATATCCACATGATCAAAGCCGACGCCAAAGCAGGAAATGATCTTGCAGGTCGGGGCCATGGCATCAATGACATCCGAGGGCAAGGCCACCACCGGCGAAAGAACGCCGTCGCAGCCGCGTACCGCTTCAACCAGTTTTTCGTGCGACAAACCGCCGCCGGGGCCCATCTCCACATCACAGCGGGTTTGCAGTAATTCAAGCGCCTCCGGCACCACCGTGCGCGGAACAAAAATTCTTGGTCTGATCATGAACTCTACTCCAGAATACGAAAAACTTAGGACAAACAGAGGCGCAACCCGCCGGATAGTCCAGCGCAGTCGCCTGTTTTTGTAGTAAACAGCTAGGAATGTAATGGCAAGGAAGATGAAGGGGCGGGCGCGGGCCGCACTCGGCGCAAAGGCATAGCCAGCGTACAGGTTTCTCTGGAAGGCAGCACCTTGAACGTATGCTGAAAAAAACTCTAATTGCCCGCCGGTAAAGGCCTGTCGAGCAGCGAGGCCATGTCGCCACCCAGCTTTTCCCTGAGGGCTGCGGCGCGCTCCTGCTCCAGCATGATCATGTCCACCTGCCGGGTGTGGATGAGCAGGTAGCCGAGCATGCGGGTTTTTTGCAGAATATCGGCAGCGGGGAAGTTTTCCGCCACGGCAAAGAGCGAATCGTCCTTCACATCAGCGCGGAAGCCATGCGCCTCCAGCAGGTCGGCCACCATGCGGGCGCGCAGGCGGCGGCGCTGACGGTCAGCGGCACCGCCCTTGAACTGGAAGCTCACAAAATTTTCGTGATTATTTGCGCCAGCCAGACTTTCCACCGTACAAAAGTGATAGCCGTAGCGGGCCTGCAGAATCATGTAATTATCAGAAATGATAAAAAAGTTTTTGTTGGACATGGCATTGGGCGCAGTGCTTTCCAGATCCGGATTCATGGTGCTTTCAAGCATCACGCTCATGAAGCCCGAGGCGCTAGCCGCTGGCGGCCCGGCCCAGGGCACGGCCACCATGCCGTCCCACAGCGCCAGCATGGGCGTGCTGGCAATATCGGCGATATCCACCACCGCGCCGCCCACATGCCGCCTGAAACCGCCGCCCATATCCACAATCCAGTACTGAAGCTTGACCCCGGCCTTGAGCTGCTTGCCCATGCGCTGGTTGACGTCCGAGCCTTCCTCAAACATGAGCTGCACGGATTTTTCGTGGCAAAAACGGGTGATGTCGTGCAGGGTCTGGCAATGCTCCGGCGCAAATTCCGGCGATTCCGGATCCAGCAGATGCAGGGGAACCATCAGGGTCGCCAGGGCCTCAAGCCGCTGATGCACCGGGCTGCCTTCCATGAGATTGGGCGGCTCCGTCACCTGTGCGGCAAGCTCGGGATTCAGCCCCGCGAATACGGCGCAGCGCACGGCATCCAGCGTGGCGTCCCCGGCGTTGTCCAGCAGGCTACAGGCGTTGGGCAGACTGAACACGGCTGGCAGGCGGTATTCGCGCGCCACAGAGGCCAGATGGCCCGCCATGCCGCCCGTCTCGCTGACCATGCCGGATGCGCGGGAAAGCAGAGGTGCCCAGCGCGGCAAGGCCCGTTCGACTACCAGAATGCCGCCCTTGGGGAAGGAAAGCATGTCCGCTTCCTTGCGGGCAACAAACACAGGCCCCATGCCCACGCCGGGGCTTACGGCAACGCCCCCGCAAGCCAGCATGGAAAGGCCTTCGGGCAGATTTTCCGCCAGGATTTTACACTCGCCCGGCCCCACCGCTGCACCGTCAGCAACATCGGCCCGGTTTTCCGTGGCGGCATCCGCCTCGTGCAGGGGGCGGCTTTGCAGCACCACAATACGCCCGTTGCGGGAATCCAGCGCCCACTCCACATCCTGCGGCTCGGCGTAGTATTCTTCCAGCGCCAGCGCAACCTGGGCAAGGTCTGCGGCCTGCGCATCCGTGAGGCTGGCTGGCACGCCAGCAAGCCCTGCAAGAGTCTTGCTTATGGGCTGCGGCGGATTGGTGCGGGTAAAAATAAAAACATCGGGGGTAACTGCGCCGTCCACCACGGCCTGAGGCAGGCCCGGCACGGCATTGAGCAGCACCTGCTCCTGCCCGCGCGCGGCAGCAACAGGATCCCTGCTGTAGGCCACGCCGCCAGCGGCAGCGGGCACCATGGCAAGCACACCCACGCACATGGGCGCAGCATCGTCTGGGATGCCGTGCTGATAGCGATAGCTCATGGCTGTCACGGCATACTTGCTGGCGATAATTTCTTTCCAGACTTCGCAGGCTTCTTCCGGCGGCACATTAAGCTCGGAGCGGTACTGCCCGGCAAAGGAGACACCAAGCGAATCTTCGCCCACGGCGCTGCTGCGCAGGGCAAGGGCAAGGCCCGGCCCGGCCCGGCGCTGCATGGCGGCCACGGCCTCGGTAATTTCCTGCTCCAGCTCCGGCGGCAGTGGCGCACTGAGCACGGCCTGTTGCAAGGCCGCAGAAAGGCTGAAAACTTCATCCAGACTGTGCATATCCGTAGCCTGAATGCGGCGGTTCAGTTCGCTGTGCAGGCCGCTGTATTCCATAAAGCGGTAGTAGGCGCTGACCGTCACGGCAAAACCGTCCGGCACGTCCAGCCCCGCGTGGGCCGCCACTTCACCTAGATTGGCCATTTTGCCGCCCACAAGGGTGATGTGATGCAGGCGAATATCGCCAAGCGGCATGATATTGGGGCCGTCCTGATGCGGCTGATCTTCAAGCAGATTCTGCATCTGCTCACGAATGCGGTCAAAGGCCTGCTGCAAAGGCTCATAGCCTTCATCGGAAAGCGCGTTGAGGTCGCGTACCATCTGAAAAACCGCCGTTACGGCGCGAGTGCTCACGGCATGCACGTAATCCATGCCAAAGGGCCGCGCTCCGGAGAGGTGCTCCTCCACATCGCTCATGGCCTCAAGGGCTGTCTTGTTGGACGACAGCAAGCGGCGGAAACGCGCGCAACGCTCCCTCAGATGGGCCTTAAAAGCCTCCTCACGCGCAAGCTGTTCCGCGTCCGGCTCATCCGAGCCATCGCGCCCCAGCCATTTTCGCAGGCAGTCGAGCAGCGTCATGTCACATAGCGGACCGGGCCGCTTCCTCCATCTTGATAATCAGCTCGCTGATGGCCACGGGCTTGAGCATGTAGTCATACGCGCCAAGATCAAGCCCCTGCACGGCTACGCCCATGCAGGCATGCCCCGTAAGCAGGATAACGGGCAGATTGGGGGCTTTTTCCTTCATGTGGCGCAGGGTTTCCAGACCATCCATGCCGGGCATGCGCACATCCATGACCACAATCTGGAACATCTCGCCCGATTGCAGGGCCTGATCCAGCAGATCAAGGGCCGACTGGCCATCGGGGGCGGTTACAACTTCCATACCTCGCCGGGTAAGGCGTTTTTCCATCAGTTCCAGAAATTCCACTTCGTCGTCCACAAACAATGCGCGCATGGAGGCCTCCTTCATATGGCAGCATGCCCCATTGGGGCCGCCTAGTGGTATTATGCTTCTGCGCTTTCTTCAGGCGCGAGCTGCGGCGGTTCCGCAGGCAGAAAAATATTGAATGTGGTGCCATGCCCAAGTTCGCTCTGCACGTCTATGCGCCCACCGAGTTTTTCAAGAATGGTGTAGCAGATGGCAAGGCCAAGCCCCGTGCCCTCGCCCACCTTCTTGGTGGTAAAGAAGGGGTCGAAAATCTGCCGCAGGGTTTCCTGATCCATGCCCGGCCCAGTGTCAGTAAAGGAAACACGCACTCCATTGCGCCAGGGCTGCGTGCTGACGGTCAGGGTGCCGTTCTTGCCCATGGCATCAATAGCATTGTCTATCACATTGATGAATATCTGTTCAAGCTGGGCCGGGTCGGACAAAATTACGGGAACATGTGCATCGTACTGCCGCACAATGGCTATATTGCGGTTGGCGGCCTCGGTTTTGAGCATTTCCACGGCCTGATCGGCCAGGGAACTGATAAGAATTTCCGTGCGGCCCGGATTCATGCGCCGCCCAAAGCCCAGCATGCGCTGGGTTATGCCCTTGGCGCGCTTGACGTGCTGTTCGATTTTCTCCGTGCTATCGAAAATTTCTTTGTAATTTTTCATGGTTGACGGGTCTTCATCGTCCAGCAGGTCGCGTATCCAGCCCGCGTTTTCCTGAATGAGCATCAGGGGATTGTTGACCTCGTGCGCCACGCCAGCCGCCATCTTGCCCAGAGCGGCCATTTTGCTTGACTGCAGCATGCGCGCGTCAATGTGGGCCTGCTTTTGATCCGAGGCTTCAAGAGAAGCCACAAGCCGCCGGGTGCACAGCTCCGCGCCCATGCAGGTCAGCGCGCCGCCAAGCAGGGTAAAAAAGAGTATCAGCGCCTTGAGCTGCCGCAGAGGCTTGAGGCTGTCGCGCACATCGTCCATGACCACCAGCACCCAGGGCATGGAATCCATCCGCATCAAGGCCACCAGCATTTCTTCCCCGCTGGGAATGACCTTGCGCATTGTCACCACGTTGTTGCGGGTCAGATCCTCCTGCGGCAGGGTAAAGTTACCCATGATCGGGCCATAGAATCGCGAGCCTGTTTGCAACACGCCAGTATTGCTGACGATAAAGGCATCACTGTGCGGCCCTGAGTATATGCGCCGCAGCAGGGCGTCAATGGCGTCCATGTCGATGGTGGCGCGCATGATATAGGTGCGCCCGCCCTCGTGCCGCAGCACAGCAATGATAAAGTGCGGCACATGGCGGTAGCCCATGAATACATCGCTGACGTACACGCCCTTGCGCAGCACTTCCGAGAACCAGGGGGCCTCGGAATAATTGGCGTCCCGCAGGTCAAACGGCCCCACATAGGAAACATGGCGGCCATCCATACCGATAATGCCCAGATCAACAAACGAACGGCTGTTGCTCTGCATCACGCTGAAAATTTCGCTCAGCCGCGCGGGATTGCTGAGATCAGAATACGGGTGGGTGAAGGCCAGGTTTTTGACCTGCGCTATGCGCTCCACCATGAAGGTATCAAGGGCGCGGTGCTTGCTGCTGATGACAGCCTCGATGCCCGCGGTGATTTTTTCGTCATAGATGGCGCTGAGCCTGTCCAGACAAAACATCCCCAGAGCCGCCAGCGGCGTGAGCGCCATGAGCAGCAGCGTTATCAGCAAGCGGCGGTATATGGCCCTGTAGCCTCTGTGTGGGACAGGCACGGTGGACGACATTAACGGGCCTCCTGGGATGGAGAATCAGCAACGCCAGCCAGGGATTCTCCCCTGAAAAGCGCCCGGCAGTGGGCCAGCATTTCCTGGCGGCGGGCCGCAACCTGGCCTGGGTCCTGCATGATCATGTCGAGCTGGCGGGTGTGGATGGTCATATACCCTGCCACAGCCAGCAGGCGTTCGCCTTCTTCCTTGTCCAGATCCTTGAGCGTGGCGCTCACGGCATCATTGCGCACAACAGGCGAAAAGCCGAATTCCCAAAGGATATCGGCAACAAAGCGCACCCGCAGAATACGGCGCTCAATGTCGGCAGCGCCGCCGCGCAACTGAAAATTCAGATAGTTCTCGCTGGTGCGCTCCGAAAGGCGCGCCTCGACCGAAACAAAATGGAAGCCAAAGCGGGAATGCAGACTGCAATAATCGCTGGAGATAAGAAAATAATTTTTTTCTGTGAAATACGCCGTCTGCGCGGCTGGATCCAGATTGGGATTGGCTGTGGCCTCAAAAAGCACAGATAAAAAACCCTTGCCGTCCACAGGCGGCGGCCCCTGCCAGGGGTGGGCGTTCATGCCCTGCCACAAGGCCAGCATAGGCAGCGAGGCAATGTCTTCCACGTCAATGACAGGCCCGTTGGGAGTACGCACAAAGCCATCGCTGAGGTTGACCACCCAGAACTGCTTGACCACCTTGTCCCGCAGTTGCTTGATGCGCTGCGGCGCGTACTTTTTTTCCGAACCAAGGCTGAACATGGCGCTCACGGCCTTTTCGTGGCAATAGCGCACAATGTCGTGATATGTTGCGCAGTTGGCGGCCTTGAAGTCTACGCTGTCCACCTCAAGCGTCAGGGGCAGAATGCGGCGGGAGGCGGTTTGCAAAATCTGGTATACGGGGCTGCCGGGCATGTAGTCCTTGCCCGGAGGTACCTTGGGCAACAGGGAATCCTGCCGGTTTTCGTACACGGTGCACAGGTCTGCGCACAGGGTGATGCGCTGGCCGCTTTCCACCACTTCCGTGGCCCATTTGAGGCCAAAGACGGCGGGCTTGCCGAACTCCCGCGCCAGCGAAGCCAGACGCGATCCCTGAAAACCGCGCTCCGCCACAATCCCGGCGGCGCGGTCAATGAGCGAACCCCAGATGTAGTTGTCGTCCGGCACCACAAGAATACCGCCTGTAGGAAACCTGCGTGCGTCTTCCCAGCGGCGTGCCACCCAGGCGGGGCCGGATACGCGGCCCGGATTGACCGTAAATCCCCCCTCCAGCAGCAGGGCATCGTCCAGCGCCCTCGCTGGCTCCGGCAAGGCGGGCTCTTCCTCCTGCGGCAAAGACATGGGCCGCGCCATGAGCATAAAAACCTGGCCTTCGGGGTTGCATGCCCAGGTGAGCACCTCTGGCCTTCCAGCGGCTTCTTCCACCGCGAGGGCAAGCTCTGCGGCGCGTATGGCGGTGGCATCGTCCAGCACCGGGCGCTTGGCTTTATAAGGACGGCGGTCTGTCACCGTGTGCGGCGCCGCGCGCGAAACACTTATGGCGTCAACAGGCATGGTGGAATATTCCACCTCCTGCGGCAAACCCGCACAACCGTAGACATGCACATTTTCGCTGTGCGGGGTCAATGGCGCGGATGACTGGGCAATGCCGCCAAAACAGCCCTCATCCACCGCCATGCAGGTGAGGCAGACGCCAGCCCCTCCTTCTGTCAGCCCGCGCGCACGGCGGTACACCAGAGCCTGAGCGCGCTGCTTGCTGGACAGGGTTACGCGCACTGCGCGCAAAATATCATCGTCATGCGCCTGCAACGAAACAGGCGGCCCCCAAAGCACAACGCCGCATCCTTCGCCCTCTCCCGCGGCAGGCGGCCATACGCGCCCGCGCAGCAAGAGCTGCATGGGCTTGTTGCAAAGGCCGCGCAAACGCTGCACCTGCTCAAGGATGGCCGAGGCAAGGTCTTCCGGCAGGGGGGTTCCCTCCACCAGCGCGCCCAGCTTTTTGGAAAGCCGCGCCAGATGGTTGGGGGCCAGGCCGCCAGCAGCCTGAATGCAGCGGTTGATCTCGCTTTGCAGATCGCCGCTCTGAAAATAGTGCTGGCACCCAGCAGCCGTGACCACAAATCCCTGCGGCACGGCACCGGGAAAAATAGGACGCAGTTTCTCAAGCCGGGCGGTTGCGGGATCCACCAGCACCCTGCCCTCGCTTTGCAGAGCGGCCAGGCATCCGGCATCGTCCTGGCAAAGGGGTACAACCAGCGGCCCGAGCAGGCAGGCTTCCGGCTCGTACACTTCTTCCGCCACCAGCTTTTGCAGTTCGCCAAAACGGGCGTAGAGGGCCGGGCAAGGCGCAGGGTCAAGCCGCTCAAGCTGCTTGATGCACTGAAAAACCTGGGTGGCCATGGAGGTGCAGAGCGCCCGCACACGGTACAGGCCAAAGGGATGATCGCAGCAAAGGGTGTATTCCAGATCGGTCATGGTTTCCTGAAAGGCGTTCCATGCCGTGAGAAACAGGCGGAAGGAGTGGTGCCGCAAGGCAAAAAAGCGTTGGGCTTCCTCCGCCGCGCTGACGGAAGAAGAGGAAACTGCTTCGTCGCCCCGGCGGGCGCCTCGCGTTAAAAAGCCCAACAGACGGCTCAGGGACATGGCGGCTCCACAAGATAAGGCTGTAAACCTGCGACAACGCGAAAAACCGCGCAGCGCCAACAGTTACACATTGAACCTAGCACAGCACCAAGCCGCCTTCAAGCCGCATGTGACAGAATTCCCATTCTCAAAAAAGCAAATGTGGAAAAGAAAATTATGGATAAAACTACAGCGGTGCAACGCCGTTGGGCTGTTGCGGCACAGGCATGCCGCCCTGCGGATTGCCTTGCGGGTCGCCCTGCTGGCCATCGTCCATATCAGCCAGAGCGCGCATCTGGGCCATGCACTGCTCCACAAACTGGGGTTCGCCCACATCCTGCCGCAAAAAGGCGTTGATGTCCGGCATCTTGGCAATTGCCGCGTCAATCTCCGCATTGGAGCCCTTGGCGTAGGCGCCGATGTTAATCATGTCTTCCACGCGGCGGAAGGTGCTCATGCAGCGGGTGACAACGCGGCCCGCGAGAACATCCTGCCGGTCGCAGATGTCGGAACGCAGGCAGCTGATGGAACGCAGCACGTCAATGGCGGGGAAATGCCCCTGGTCGGCCAGATCGCGGGTGAGCACAATATGCCCGTCAAGGATGGAACGAACGGAGTCGGCGATGGGTTCGTTAAAGTCGTCGCCGTCCACAAGTACGGTATAAATCCCCGTGATGGTTCCCTTGGCGGAACGCCCCGCCCGCTCCAGCAGCTTGGGCAACTGGGCAAAAACTGAAGGCGTATAGCCCTTGGTGGTGGGCGGCTCGCCCACGGCCAGCCCCACTTCGCGGGCAGCCATGGCAAAACGGGTTACGGAGTCCATCATCAGCAGCACGTCCATACCCTTGTCGCGGAAATATTCCGAAACAGCCGTGGCTGCGTAAGCCGCGCGCATGCGCACAAGGGGAGACTGATCTGATGTGGCGATAACCAGAACAGAGCGGGCCATGCCCTCGGGACCGAGGTCGCGCTCCATAAATTCAACAACTTCGCGCCCGCGTTCACCAATGAGGGCAATGACGTTGACATCAGCGCGGGTGTAGCGGGCCATCATGCCCATGAGCGTGGATTTGCCCACGCCCGAACCGGCCATGATGCCCACGCGCTGCCCCTTGCCAAGGGTAAGCAGGCTGTTGACCGAGCGCACGCCCACATCAAGAATATCCGTAATGCGCGGGCGTTGCAGGGGGCTTGGCGGATCGGCATAGATGGGCACCAGCTCGGGATTCCAGTGCTTGCGGGCCTCCTCAAGCCAGTGGGGCACAAAGGGGCGCTGTTCTTCCTGCTGGCGAAAAAAGTCTTCTCTGGAGCTTTCCCCCACTGGCAGGGGCGAAACGTAGAGTTCCGCGCTTATGGGCGCACCAGCATCCAGCGGAGTACCAAAGGCGTCGAAGGCGCGACCCAGTAAATCCGGCCCCACCGGGAACACCGGGGGCAGACTTGTGTTGCGGATGCGGCTGCCGGGGCGGATGCCCCGCATATCGCCATAAGGCATGAACAGCAGATTACCCTCGCGAAAGCCCACAACTTCGGCGGCAATGCCGTCATCGCCTTCATCGGGCAGCATGTGGCACACGGCCCCAAGGGGGGCGCGCAAACCGCTGCCCTCGGCCACAAGGCCCACGACCTTGTTGACCTTGCCGAAGAGGCGCACGGGGGTGCTTGTTTTGAGCAGCTTTATGCAGGAATCTGGGTCAAGCTTCATGGCTGGCTATCCCGGCTGGCCGTTGCCCGAGCCGGGCAGAAAGCCCCCGCTGACAAAGACGCTGGAAGAAGATTGCGAGACGTGTTCCTTTTCCTCTTCCGGCAGGGGAAAGAGCTCGTCCTCAAGCTCGGCAAGGCTGGGATTGGCATTGTGTTCCGCTGCCTGAACATGGGCAGGTTCCGGAGTCTGCTCCTGTGCGGGCTGCCCTTCAACACCAGCATCAGGATGCGCCATCGGAGCCGGGGAGGATTCCGCAGGATGCGCCTCTGCCTGGACTCCGGGTTCTGGCATGGAGTCCTGCATCATTTCGGGCGAGGCATTGGCAAGAGGAACTGCGGCATCAGTTGGCGCAGGCTCCTGCCCTTGCTCAAAAAATTCAGCGGCAGCAACCGTGCCAGCAGGCCCGGATGCGGGCAAAATTTCGTCGGGCGCGAGACCAGCGCCAGCCTGCCCGGCAAAGGAGGCCTGCTCTGGCTGCGTATCTTGGGCCATGTCTGGTGCAGATTCGGGCGCAAATTCCTGCCCGGATTCCGGCCCAGATTCCGGAGAGGCTTCAGCCAGAGTTTCTGCCGGATGTTCTGGCAAGTGTTCTGGCAACAGTTCCGGCTGGCCCATCGTATCGACAGGCTCAACGGGCAGTTCAGGCTCTGGCTCCGCAACAGGTGCAGCTTCCGGCACGATTTGCGTCAACCGCTCAGATTCACGCGCAGCCGTGGCGCTCACTTCTTCCCCCGCCCTTTCTTCCTCGGGGCGCGGCGGCAAGGTCAGATGCTCCAGAATGCCGTTGACCATTTCGCGGTAATGTTCGCGCAGATTTTCCACAGAACCGCTGACGCTCTCGGCCACAAGGCCGCCAGCCTCAACAGAAGGATCGCCGTTCACGATCCATTGGCTCAACTCGGGCACACGCTCGCGGGCGGCCCGAAACAGGTCGCTCACAGTGTCCTCGTCATCGGGGTGCACGCGGATGCTCACGGTGGCGCGGTCTTCCAGCAGTTGCAGGGAACTAAAGACCAGGCTTTGCAAAATGCGCTGATGCTCTGCCTGCAAAATCCAGCCGGTTCCGGCCTCTACGGCCACGCGGGCCAGCTCTGCCAGTTCATCCCGCCAGGCTTCGCCAAGGTTGTGACGCTGCGCCTCAAGAGCGCGCAGCATGTTGCCGAGCATCTGCCCCACATCAACGCGGAACTCCTTAAGCTCGGCCCCGGCCTGCTCCATGCCCGCCTGAAAGCCCTCATTATGCGCGTTGCCGCGGATAAACTCGGCTTCTTCGCGCAGGTCGCGGGCCTTGCCGTGCTCTGCCTCGGCCTCGGCCAGTTCTGCCTGCGCCTGCGCCTTCAGCTCTTTCGCTTCGCGCGTGAACTGCTCCACACGGGCCTGAGCCTCGACCCCGGCCTCTTCCAGCACCTTTTGCCTTTCGGCATAGGCTGCGCCTAGAATCTCGCGCGCGCGTTCCTCGGCCCTGGCGCGCACCCGGGCAAGATAGTCCTCCTGCTGCAGGTGCTGGGCGCGTTCACGGAGCAAGGGTTCCTGCATGGCGTCAAGCTGCTGAGGTGTTGCCTCGCGCTCGCCCATGAAGATGGTGCCCCATTTTTTGCGCAACTCGTCTGACGCCATGCCGGATTCCGATGGTTACAGATTCTGCGGCGGGCCGCTACACAAACACGTCGCCAGCGCCACGGCTGATGACAAGCTTGTTTTCGCCTTCAAGCCGCCGCACGATCTTGACGACATTCTGCTGGGCCGACTCCACGTCCGAAAGCTTGGCCGGGCCCATGAATTCCAGTTCTTCGCGAATCATGTTGCCCGCGCGTTCCGACATATTCTTGAAGAATTTTTCCTTGAGGTCGTCGCTGGCCCCGCGCAGGGCCAGGGTGAGATCTTCGTTGGAAATTTCCTTCAGCATTTCGCGCACGCCACGGTCGTCAATATTCTTGCAGTCCTCAAAGACAAACATGAGGTTGCGGATATCTTCGGCCATCTGCGCGGAATCTTCTTCGATTTCGGAGAGCACTTCTTCTTCGGTGGCGCGGTCCACGGCATTGAGAATTTCTGCCACAGACTGCACGCCGCCCACTTTTTTGCCTTCCTTGCCGCCCATGGCGATAAGCTGGCTGGTGAGCACCTTGTCCACTTCCATGAGCATTTCTTCCGGCACGGCTTCAAGCCGCGCAAGGCGCATGAGCACCTCGGCGCGCACGCCTGCGGGAAGGTTTGTCAATAAATTGGCGGCCTGATCCGGATGCAGGTGACCGATAATAAGGGCCAGAGTTTGCGGATGCTCGTTGCGCAGAATCTGTGAAAGCAGCTTGGGGCTGACCGATTCCAGCTCGCGGAAGGGCGCGGGGCCGGTTTCAAGGCTCAGGGAGTCCATAACGTACTTGGCGGTTTCAGGATCAAGGTTTTTGACCAGCAGGCGTTTCAGCGTTTCGCTACCGCCCGTGATCATATCCACACCTTCAACCAGCGATTCGTGGAATTCGCGCAGCACTTCTTCGACTATTTCGCGCGGCACAGGCTCCAATTCCACGATAGCTCTGGAGATGTCGGCTATTTCCTGCCGGTCCATGCGTTTGAACACGTCAGCCGTGAATTTGTCGCCCATGGCGAGCAGCAGCACTGCAGTACGCTGTTTGCCGGTCAACTCCATCTCCCTACTCCTTCACCGAGATCCGCACTAGGCTGCTCGGGGTTGCTTATTCCTTGTCTGCAAGCCAGCGCTTGATAAGCCGCACGGCCTGATCCATATGCTGCTCGGTAATGTGAAAGAGCCGCATTTTCAATTCTTCAACACGCTGATTGCTTTCTTTTTGCGCCAGGCGCAAGGCCTTGAGCTGCGAAAGCGTCGAGTTGCTTTCCGTCAATTGACGGTCTGCGGCTTTAGGCGGTAGCTGTTTCATCGTTTTTCATCCAGCCGCGCACCAGCATCACCACCTGCTCCATATGATTATCGGAAAGGGTGAAAATGTGCGACTTCAAGGCTTCAATATCTTTGAAAACCAGTTCATCGTCTTCTTCGTCTGCGGCGATCTCGTCATCTGCCTTGGAGGCCTCTTCAAGGGCCTCATACAGGGCCAGCTGTTCTTCGGCTGCGGGCAGGCCTTCAAGCCCCTCGATCATTTCACCGGCTTCAACCTTGGGCCGGATGAGGGCCAAAACCACGGGCCGCACCACAAGCATGAGGAACAAAAAGGCCAGCAGCGCGTTGAGCAGGGGCTTGCCCAGCCGTTCGGCATAATCGGCCAGCATTTCGGCAAAGTTGGGATCCTTGGGCGGCTCGGAATCCGTAAACGGAGCGGAGCTTACTTCCAGAGCATCACCACGGGCCTTGTCCAGGCCCACGGCATTGGTAACAAGCTGACGCACACGCTCAAGGTCATCAGCCTTGCGCGGCACAAATGTCCACGCCCCGTTGGTCTTTTCATACGTCCCATCGATAAGGACTGCAACCGTCATGCGCTTTAAATCGCCCACATTGGATACGATTTGCTGCTCTTCCTTGTTAATTTCGTAGTTGGTGGTGCGGGTTTCGCGGCTGCCGTTCTGCTGTGAAACAGATCCGGCTATGCCATCGCCACGGAAGTTGGCGTCCGGCGACCCGCCCTCAAGATTCGAGCGGCCTTGCTGGGTTTCTTCACTGCGCTGCTCGCTGCGTACTGCGGTTTTTTCGGGGTCAAACAGCTCGCGACGGATGGTGCGCTGGCTGAAATCCATATCCACGTTGACCTTGGCGATAACACGGCCAGGGCCAAACATGGGCTGCAACATTTCTTCAATGCGGCGTTCAAGGTTGCGCTGCACCTGCTGGCGGTGTTCCATCTGGGTGGAGCTTGCACCGGCAAGGCTGTCTGATTCCGGCTGATACAGCACCTTGCCGCCATTGTCTGAAATGGACACGTGCGTTTTATCCAGCCCTTCAACAGCCATAAGCATCATGTTGAGGATGGCGTTGATTTCTTTCTGGTCGGGCTTGAGGTTGGGCCGCTTGAGCTTGAGCACAACCGAGGCCGAGGGGGACTGGCGCTCCTCCACAAACAGGCTGCGGTGCGGAATGACCAGGTGCACGCGTGCGCTTTCCACATTGGGGAACTCGCTGATGGTGCGGGAAAGTTCACCCTGCAAGGCGCGGGTGTAGTTTATTTTCTGCACAAAGTCGGTTTGCCCGACCTTGACCTTGTCAAAAATTTCAAAACCAATGCCCTGCCCCACAAGACCGCCTTCGCCCGCGATCTTGATGCGTTCATCATACACAACTTCCTTGGGAACAAGAATGGTTTTCCCGTTGTCAGTCAGCTGGTACATAACCTTGTCCGCCTGGAGCGACTTGATGACAACACTGGCGTCTTCGGCGCTGAGGTTGGAATACAGCACCTTCAAGTCAGGCCGCGAGGCCCAGACAGAAAGGCCAATGGCCGCAGAGCCGATAAGCACAAATCCACCCATGACCATCACGCGCTGCATGACGCTCATTCTGGCCCAGACTGCCTTGATGGAATTGACAAGTTGCATAAGAAAAGCCGGCATATGGTAGCTCCTGCGAAGACGTGGCGTAATTCCGGCACTTTGGCCGGGCATATGCCCTGCCAAAGCAATTGCCATGCCACATTGCAACACGCCGCAATTATATAACTTTTTAAAACACCTCTCTGATTCATTCAAATTTGTGACACTGCGCCAGAAACGCCGAATCCCCCAAGGCACAGCCCGTGGGGGATTCGGCGTTCAGGAGTATCACGCGCGGAAAGGAAAATCTGGAATTTGTAAAATTTACCTGCCCGGGCGTTTCGCAACGTAAATAAACGCTCTGCGCCCTGGCGGCGAACATCTGCTCACGCAGTTGACCTAGAACTGCATGCGGGAAATTTCCTTGTAGGCTTCAAGCACCTTGCCGCGCACGGCAGAGGTCAGCTTCATGGCCATGCTGGATTTCTGCATGGTGATCATGAGTTCGTGCACATTCTGGGTGCGGCCTGCGGCAAAATCTTCGATGGCTGCATTTTTGGCGCTGTCCAGTTCGTTAACCTTATTGAGCGAATTTTTGATGGTGCCGGAAAAACTGTTCTGCGGGGTCACCGGCGTGTGCGCCTGCGTGGGATATTTGATAAAATCCGCCTGGGCGCCAAAATTTTCGCCCCGGTCAACGCTGTCGCGCAAAAGGCTCTGGTCAAGAGTTTTGGCAAACTGGGTCTGGCCGCCGATGGAGCCGCCCTGTTGCAGGCTGCTCTGCACCTTGCTGAAATTCTGCACTGCCTCGCTGTACGCCCGCATGCCAACTGCCTGAATGCTCATAACAACCTCCGCGCTTCAAAAGAACTTTTTTATGCTGTCATCGTGGTCATGGCTTAGGGGATGCTTCTAAATAAAAGATTTTGCGCCGAGGACAAGGAAAACAGTGTTTTTTACGACAGGAGTGGACTCTTTCTGTCCATGACTGGAGTAAAAAATGCTGTATGACGCAGTGATCGGCCAAAAGAATTATTTAGTGACAGACCCTAGCGGCCAATATCCAAAGCCTTGATGTACATGCCCTTGACGGCATCCACCGTGGTGACGTTGGCCTCATAGTTGCGCTGGGCAGTCATGAGGTTGGCCATTTCTTCAACCACGTTGATATCAGGGTACATGACGTAGCCTTCCGCATTGGCGTCAGGGTTGCCTGGCTCGTACACCCGCTTGAAGGGCCGGTTGTCCATGGTCACGGCAGAAACACGCACGCCCTGTACCGCCCTGTCCAGGGCCGAACGCATGTGGATGGAAAAAGGATCATCCACATCTGCCGTTTGCTGCACCACGCTGCGCCGACGGTACGGCCCGCCCTGGGGCGTGCGCGTTGTCTTGGCGTTGGCAAGGTTCATCGAAATGGTGTTGATGCGGGTGCGGTCGGCTGAAAGGCCGGACGCGCTGATATCAAATGCCGTCATGAAGTCCATGGCTTCCTCCTACACTGTCCGCTGCCGGGGTTCTTATGCCGCGTATGGAAGCGGCGCGGCGGCGGGCAAAAATCAGGACTGCTTGCCATCCTGGATGATGTTGTTCAGCCCTTCAAAAGACTTGCTCATCACCTGGGTAAGCGCTGTATACTGCAACTGGTTTTTGGCATGTTTGGCCATTTCTTTATCAATATTGACGCGGTCTTCGCCGTGAACAACACGCGGTTTGACCGCCATATCCCATTCCGGCCCAAAAGAATCAGGCCTGAAAGCCGTGGGCATGTGGGAAGATTCCGTACGGGTCATCTCCCCTCTTGCATCAAGCCCCAAGGCCGATTGCAGTTCTTTTTCAAAAGACAGTTCGCGCGGCTTGTAGTTGGGCGTCTCCACGTTGGCGATATTGCCCGCGATGACGTTCTGCCGCTGCAACTGCATATCCATGACCTTGCCCACAAGGCCCATCTGCATATTGAACATTGATTTCATATTACGTACCCCCGTGCGTCACGGAAATCTGCTTGCCAAGCCTTTAGCAACAAGCGTTCCACTTCGCAAAAAACATGTTATTCAAGTGTGTTAAAAAATAGAGAATAGGCAGAAGTCGGCATTTTGACAAAAGCAAGGACGCATCGGCAGGCAGAGTGCAAGCGCAAAAAAAGAAAAACCCGCCCGAAAATCCGGGCGGGGTCAATCTGGCGGGAATGGACGAAAGGCGGCTTACAGTTTCATCTGGGCATCGGTGACGCCCAGAGCGCGCAACTGCAAATAGATGCGGGCGCAGGCCTCGGCATCTGATCCGGCATGGTGGTGGTTCAGCGCAATCCCAAAGTAGGCGCTCACGCTGCTGAGCTTTTTGGAGGCAAGCGGCAAACTGCGGCGGGAGCCTTTAAGGGTGCACAAAAAAGGCGCACGGGGTTCCTGCGCTCCCACGGCGTGGCAGCTTGCGGCAAGCACACGCCTGTCAAAGGAGGCATTGTGCGCAAGCAGGCTGCCCGCCCCCTCAAGAAAGGCATCTATCTGCGGCCACAGTTCGGCAAAAGTGGGCGCATCCTTCAGCATGGGCCAGGTCAAACCGTGGATCTCGGTAAACATTACCCGCGAAGACGGCGGCCTGATGAGGCTGTAAAAAACATCTGTCACGCTGCCCTGCTCAATACGAGCAAGGCCCACGGCGCAAGCGCTGTGGGCCGAGTAGCCGGAAGTTTCAAAATCAATAGCTACACTACGGCTCAAATCTGTAGAAACCACACTTACTCTTTTGCGGCTTTATGGGCGGCTTCGGCCAAACGCGCCTTGATATAGTCGCGCATGACGGCATCGTCGTCCTCTAGGTTAAAGCAACGGGCGTCTTCGCCCATGAGGCCACCGGGCACAAAGTCGCCCTTTTCGCCGGGGTCAGAAACCATTTCGTCATAAAAACAAATGGAAAGCCAGCGGCTTGCCGGTACATCATCCACCACATCCAGCAGCACAAAGAGTACACGTTCGGTCTGTACGCTGTGGCGCGCCCGCAGGGAATAACTTACGCCGGGCCGGGCCTTGAAAGTAAAGGAAATATTGCTGTGCGCGGCCAGAAAATCCATGTATTCCGTAAATGATTTCTTGATGTTAAGCGGGTCATCCTGCCAGGAATCAAGAAATTTACGCAGTTCTTCGGAACCTGTAACTTCCATACGCGCTCCTTTTATGGGTTACGGCGGCGTGTCAGCGGGTCCATTGCCAGGGGGGGGTGCCAATGTTCAGCCCCCAAATGCCACGCCTGTCCAATACCGCCTGATGTTCCTGAATAAGCCAGCGTCGGCAAAAAATAGCCCTGCACTTCTGCCTGTCCACCCAGGCCAGACCTTCCATCACCAGCTTGTAGTTGACGGAATCGCCGCCCACCTGCACAAGCGCGGTAATGGGGCCAGCTTCGAGCTGCCCCACGTCTTCAACGTCCACTTTGGCCCCTTTGGGCATCATGCGCTGCAAATAGGCCAGCGCCTGAGGCCCGTAAGGCTGCCTGAGACTGGGAGCTTCAATGCCGTAAAAAACCAGCACCTTCTCTGGTTCTTCACTGTCTTTCTTGGTGCTGACTGAAACAGTATTGCCGTCTTCCACCCTTACCACATACGCATTCCACGTTGTAGCCGCAGCAGCGGGAGACACAGCCAGAACCATAAGGATTATACTTGCAAAAAGCCGGTTGAGCATTGCTGAACCCCTCGGTAAAGGCCTGCAAATGTGCGCCAGCAGATAATGCCTGTGCCGCCAGACCTTTGTCAAGGCAGGCGGCACAGGCATCAAGGAGGGGAATCAGAAATCAGACAGTGGCGCTATCCCCAGACAGTGCGTCCCATCTGGTAGGCGGCTGTGGCTACTGCAAAAGCCAGAGCAGTGTTGAACACGATGCTGAACGCCACCCAGCCCCAGCTGCCAGCCTCTTGGCGGATGACCACCAGGGCCACAAAGCAGGGGGAATACAGCAGTACGAAGAGCATCAGCGAAAGCGCCGTGGCCTTTGACCATGCTTCATCACCCTTGAGGCGTTCCGCCAGGGGTGCGGCGTCTTCGGGATCCTGGTCGCCCATGGCGTAGGCAGTGCCCATGGTGGCCACAACAGCTTCCTTGGCGGCCACACCGGCCAGCAGGGCTATGTCGGTGCGCCAGTCAAAACCCATGGGGCGCGTGGCGGGTTCCACGGCCTTGCCAAGACGGCCAGCCACGGAGAAGGCCAAGGCTTCTTCCTTAAGTTCGTTGCGCACGTTGCCAAGTTCTTCTTCAATGGGGGCGCGGGCCTCGTCACCTTCAGGGATGGCCGCTATCTTTTCTTCAAGCTGGGCGATCTGGGCGTCAAAGGGGGCGGACTTGTCTTCCGGCAGACCGGGGAAAGTCATGGCGGCCCATATCAGGATGGAAATGGCCACCAGCACGGTACCGGCCTTCTTGAGGTACATCCAGGCACGTTCCCAGCAGTGCAGCAAAAGGCTCATGAGGGTAGGCATGCGGTACGGGGGCAGCTCCATAACAAAGGGAGTGGCCTCGCCCTTGACGATGGAAGAGCGCAGCAGGCGCGCCACCAGCAGAGCCATGACCCAACCGGTTATCATGATAAGAAACATGACTGTGGGGGCATTGTCAGGAAAGAATGCCCCGGCCAGCAGCAGGAACACGGGCAGCTTTGCGCCGCAGGTCATGTAGGGCAGCGTAAGCAGGGTTGCCAGTTTTTCCTTGGGGCTGCGCAGGGTACGGGTTGCCATGACGCCGGGGATGGCGCAACCGCCCGCAATACCGCCCGCGATAATATAGGGCATGACCGATGCGCCGTGCAGACCGAAAAAGCGGAAGATGCGATCCATCATGTAGGCCACGCGGGCCATGTAGCCGCTGTCTTCCATAAAGGAAATGAGCGCAAACATGATGAGGATGAGCGGCACAAAGCTGACCACGCCGCCAACACCCGCAATGATGCCATCCACAATAAGCGACTGGGCAAAACCCTCGGGCAACAGCATTGTGCAGGTGTCGCCCAGCCATTTAAAGCCGTCTTCAACCCAGCCTTTGGGATAATCGCCTACAGTAAACGTTACCTGAAACATGAGGTAGAGCACGCCGATCATGATCAGCGGCCCAAGAAAGGCGTTGGTGAGCACCTTGTCCAGCTTGTCGGAAAGGGCCAGACGGTCCTTGCCGGCATCCTGGGTCACGATGCCGTCGCGCAGCAGGCTGCGGATAAAGCCGTAACGGTAATCGGTGATGATGGATTCAAGATTGGCGTTAAGTGTGCTGCGCACATGTGCGGCAGCCTTTTTGCGCATACCCTCAAGCTCTTCGGCCAGCGCGGCATTTGCGGCGCGAACCTCGCTCATGATTTCGCTGTCGCCTTCAAGTATTTTGAGGGCAATCCAGTGGGGCATGTATTTTTTTGTCAACAACCCACTGTCTTCTATGCGCTTTTCCATATCCAGCAGCACAGGGTCAATATCGCTGCCGTAAGAAATACGCAGGGCATTGGCTTTGCCTTCCTGCGCCAACCTGATGGCGACAGCCATGGCTTCATCAAGCCCCTCGCCAGAGCGTGCCACCATGGGCAGCACGGGGATGCCCAGCAGTTCGCCAAGGTGCTCCATATCTATATGGATGCCTGCGGCGCGGGCTTCGTCCATCATATTGCAGCCAAGCACTACAGGGATGCCCATTTCGAGCATCTGCACGGTAAGCAGCATGTTGCGTTCAAGGGCCGAGGAGTCCACAACGTCAATAACGGCCTGCACATTGCCAGCCGCCAATTCCCGGCGCGCCACCAGTTCTTCCATGGAATAGGCGGTCAGCGAGTACGTTCCGGGCAGGTCAACCACGGTAACCTGCTTGCCGCCCACGGTGATGTGTCCTTCTTTTCTGTCAACTGTGACACCGGGATAGTTGCCCACATGCTGGCGCGCGCCAGTGTAGCCGTTGAAAACTGTTGTTTTACCGCAGTTGGGATTGCCAGCAAGAGCTATCCGCAGCTTTCCATCAGCGTTGAAATTGGCATCATCGGGATTATTAAACTGCCGAACCGCGCTCATGCACGAACCTCCCCCATGCTATAAACAGACCGACGCCGCACTTGCGACATCCCAGCCATTACCGCGAACAAAAATTTGTTCATACCAGCCTTCCTGCCAGCAGCCCTGCCGTCAAACGACTTGTCTTACCTGACCCTTTTTCGATCCTGCCGAAGGGTCGTCTGCAAGACGCTGCTCAAAAAATTGAAATTCAATTCCAAAGTCCTGATTGATTTAGCTACCTGCCCACCAAATGTCAAGCGATGGATATTAATTTTCCGCAACTTTACTCCAACCCGATTGGCCAGAGGCAAAACGCCCGCGAACTTTCCAAACTCTCCCGGCCAAGCTCTCCTGGCCAGATTTCCTCGCACAGACTTTCCCTCGCAGAGACTGTCGCTCACAGTGCCTGCAAAAAAGGGAGGCCGCCGACCTTGATCAGCGGCCTCCCATCCCGTCACCGGGTTGGCAGTTCTGCATTAGAGAACGCTCCTTCAGCAGCCTATGCGCCCTTGAGGCATTCACGCAGGGAAGACACGCCGCACGAATGAACCATTTGCAGAGGAATGTTGCGCGAGCGCGCAACCTGCACGGCCTTGCGTTTGGCTTCGTGCGAAATTTTGTTGGTGAACACGATCATGGCGTCAGGGTTGCCGATTTTGTCCACAAAATTGCGCTCATTGCGGGTGATGAACTTCAGGGAATGTCCGTCCTGCTCCGCCGCTGCCATGTAATCTTTTTTCAGTCGGTCCATACCGCCTATCAGGGTTACGCACATATGATCCTCCGTCTTTTGCCGCACTGCTCAATTTTGCGCGGATGGGGTTGCTCTGTGCCCTTCTTTTAATTGAAAACGAATTTCAAAGTCAAGCAGTCTGAACCATTTTTTTGAAAATAAATTTCAATCCAGATAACAAGGGCGCTCTCCCCTGCGGAAAAGCGCCCTCATTTTGTGCAGAAGACGATAGAAACAGCTTCTATTTCCAGCTACTTCCAGCGAGCCAGAAATTCAGCGGCGCTGTTGCCTGCATCGATATGCTTGAGCAGGGCGCTGCCGAAAACAACGGCGTCGGGCCGCGCATCGGGCGAAAGAGCCTCAAGCTGGGAAGGCTCACGCAGGCCAAAGCCAAGAGCCAGCGGCAGTTTGAAGGCCGAACGCGCACGGCGCATGGTCACCGCCACCTGGGGCGCCAGGTCGTTGCGCTCGCCAGTGATGCCCATGACCGAAACCACGTACACATAGCCTTCGCCCACGCTGTTGTAGAGGGCCATGCGCTCCGCGCTGGTATTGGGGCCAACCAGAGGGATGAGGGCAATGCCTTCTTTTTTCAGGGCTTCGCGCAACGGCCCGGCTTCTTCGTAGGGCAGATCAGGCACGATAAAGCCGTGTACGCCGCCGCGCGCTGCGTCCCGCGCCAGCTTTTCGTAGCCATATTGCAGAAAAGGATTCAGGTAGCCCATAAGTACCACGCCAGCCTGAATAAGCCCCTTGCGTTCAATGAGTTCTTCCAGAATGCCGCGCAGGCTTACGCCATCGCTCAGGGCGCGGCGCGAGGCTTCTTCCACCACCGGCCCATCTGCCACAGGGTCGGAAAAGGGCACGCCGATTTCGATAATATCCGCGCCGCCTTCGTCCAGCTCCATCAGCGTGGGCCAGAAGGTGGACTGATCGGGAAAGCCCGCCGTCAAAAAGGGAATCAGCGCCGGACGACCGGCCGCCTTGGCATCGCGGATTTTCTGTTCAAGAATATTCATGACTACACCTCTTCCTGGCCCTGCGCCGCAAAGCCCAGCGCCTTGTTGACAATGCCCAGATCCTTGTCGCCGCGACCAGACAGGTTCACCACCACCTGATCGCCCTTTTTGAATTCCTGCGGGTGGTCGAGCACCCAGGCAAGAGCGTGCGAAGATTCAAGCGCAGGCAGGATGCCCTCTGCGCGGCACAGGCGCTGGAAGGCGTTGAGCGCGTTGGCGTCCTTGACCATGCCGTAATGGACGCGCCCGATTTTTTGCAGCCACGAATGTTCCGGCCCCACACCGGGATAATCCAGCCCGGCAGAAATGGAGTGCGAGGGTTCAACCTGACCGTCGCTGTTTTGCAGCAGCATGCTGTACGCGCCGTGCAGCACGCCGGGGGTGCCAAGATTCAACGGGGCGGAATTGAAGCAGCCGGTCTCGCCCGTGCCTGCCGCCTCCACGCCGATGATCCGCACGCTGGCGTCATCCACAAAGGGATGGAACATGCCGATGGCGTTGGAGCCGCCGCCCACGCAGGCCACTACGGCATCAGGCAGCCGCCCGGTTCTTTCCAGCATCTGGGCGCGGGTTTCGCGGCCAATGACGCTTTGCAGCATGCGCACCAGCTTGGGGAAGGGGTGCGGCCCGGCAGCGGTGCCAAAACAGTAGTGGGTTGTTTTCTGGCTGCCGATCCAGGCGCGCAAGGCCTCGTTGATGGCGTCCTTGAGGGTACGGGTGCCGCTTTCCACCGCATGTACGGTGGCGCCCAGCAGCTTCATGCGCATGACGTTGGGAGCCTGCCGCACCACGTCTTCCGCACCCATATAGATGGTGCATTCCATGCCCAGCCGGGCGGCTGCCGCAGCCGTGGCAACGCCGTGCTGGCCAGCGCCGGTTTCCGCCACCAGGGCTGTTTTGCCCATATATTTGGCAAGCAGAGCCTGCCCAAGGGTGTTATTGACCTTGTGCGCGCCCGTGTGTAGCAGATCCTCGCGCTTGAGCCACAGGTCAAAACCAAGCTCGCCCGAAAGCGTGGGACAATAGGTCAGCGGCGTTTCGCGCCCGGCATAGTTGAACAGCAGGTCTTTCAGCTCTGCCTGAAACTTTTCGGTGGGATAAATGTCGCGCATGGCCGCTTCCACTTCCATAAGGGGCGGCATAAGCAGTTCGGGAACAAAGCAGCCTCCGAACTCACCAAAGTAACTGTCTTTCATAACGAATACCCATTGCCTTTGGAGTTTGCGGCCATAAATGCAGCCGCCATTTTTTCCCTGTTTTTACACCCCGGCGCGTCTTCCACGCCGGAATTGAAATCCACCCCGGCAGGCGCGCACATGCCTACGGCCATTGCCACATTGGCTGCGCTCAATCCCCCGGCAAGCAGCCAGGGATGCGCCGGGCGCAGGCTGGCCAGATCAGACCAGTCCAGCTTGTGCCCGCTGCCGCCGCCTTTCAGCCCCGCATCAAGCAGGTAATAGGCGCAGGCTTCGGCATTGCGTTGTAAATCATTGTACAACAAAGCGCGGTGGGTGTAACGGTCGGGCCAGAGCACCCGAATGACGCGCTCCGCGCCGATGGCGCGGGCGCATTCCACACTCTGGTGACCGTGCAGTTGCGCGTAATCAAGCCGGGCTTCGTCCATGATGCGCCGGATTTCGTCCGCACCCTGATTCACAAAAACGCCCACCCGCAGCATGGCTCCACTGTCCAAGGCTGCCGCCTGCGCAACCGTTACGCCGCGCGGGCTGCGGGGGTGAAAGATAAAACCGCACATGGCAGCACCAAGGCTGGCCGCATGGTCAACATCCTCTTGCCGTGTGAGGCCGCAGAACTTGATCAGCATGTGCAATCTCCATCAGTTTTGGCTGTAGCTCCCAGCAGGGCCGCCAAGGCCTCACCCGGAGCGCCGCCTTCCATCAGGGCGCTGCCCACAAGGGCGGCATGATATCCCGCAGATGCCGCTGCCCGCAGATGATCCGCGCTGCTCATGCCGCTGGCTGCAATCCACAGTTCGCCACTGGCGGGCGGGCAGGCCCGTATCAGTTTCAGGCAGGCATCGCGATCCACCGCCAGACTTTCCAGATCGCGGGCATTGACCTGTATAATGCGCGCCCCGCTCTCGCGGGCAAGGCGCAGATCTTCCGCATCAAATATCTCCACCACCGCCTGAATGCCGTAGCCCTCCGCCTGTTCACGCAAGGCCCGCAAGGTCGCGGCGTCCGGCGTCAGCCGCACGATGAGCAACAGGGCTGAGGCTGGCGTGGCCGCCGTGGCCCGCACCTGCAAAGGATCAAAAATAAAATCCTTGCGCAGCAAAGGCACACGAGGCCCATTGTAGAGCGCCGGGTTAGCGGCGCGGGCCAGATATTCCAGCCGCCCGCGAAAAAAAGCTTCTTCCGTCAGCACAGATACGGCGCTGGCCCCTGCGGCGGCATACTGGCGCGCCACATCTTCCACATCCAGATTCTCGCAGATCACGCCGCGCGAAGGCGAGGCCCGCTTGTATTCCGCCACCACCGCCAGAGGGCAGCCCGGCGCGCGGAGAGTTAAAGCTGCAGCAAAATCTGGCCGCTGCCCTTCATACGCCGCTGGCAGAGCGTCCTGTGCTTCCAGAGCTCGCAGGGCCTCGACCTCAGCCTCCTTGGCCTTGCGAAAACGCTCAAGCAGCATTGAGCACCTTCCTGCCCACACCGGCGCTCACGGCCTCGCGGGCGCGGGCCATGCACAGGGCCATATCCATCTTTTCTTCCAGCAGATAGATGGCAAGCCCCACGTTGAGCACCACCATGTCCATCATGGCGCGCGGCCCCTGCCCGTTGAGAATATCATTGAGCACGGCCACGGCTTCTTCCTTGCCGCTCACGGCCAGATCTTCCACTGTGCAGGAGGCTATGCCGAATTCCTGCGGGTCGAGCATCATGGGCGTCACCTTGCCATTGTGCAGCAAAGCCATCTTGGTGGGGCCGATGGGCGTCACCTCGTCATAGTTGCCAGAGCCGCAAACAACGGCGGCGCGGTGCAGGGGCGACTGCATGAGAGTTTCGGCCACCAGCTCCACCAGCTCGGGCCGCGCCACACCCATAAGCAGATGGCTGGGCCGCGCCGGATTGATCATGGGGCCAAGAATGTTGAACAGGGTGCGCACTCCCATCTCTTTGCGCACAGGGCCGATATTGGCAAAGGAAGGATGGAAGTACGGGGCAAAAATAAAGGCGAAATTACGCTTTTTGACCATCTCGGCCACGGAGGCGGGGTCTTTTTCCAGCGTGATGCCGAGGGCTTCCAGAGCATCCGCGCTGCCGCACTTGGACGAAACCGCCCGGTTGCCGTGCTTGACCACCTTGTAGCCCATGCCTGCCAACGTCAGAGAAGAGGCCGTGGAGCAGTTGAAGGAATTGCGTCCGTCCCCGCCGGTACCCACCACATCAATGGTTGTTCCCGAAATGCCGTCCACGCGCACGGCGCGGGCCAAAGCGGCGCGTGTGGCGTGAGCCAGTTCAAGGGCGCTCTCGCCCTTCATGCGCAGCCCCATGAGGAAACCGCCCGCCTGCGCCGGGGTCATCTTGCCGTCCATGAGGGCCGCAAAACCCGCCGCCGCCATTTCGGCGGAGAGGTTTTCCCTGCGGGCCAGACGCTCCAGAATGCCGGAGAAGTCGGAGGTTTCCGCGCCTGTGCCGAGGATGCTCTGCGGGAAGTTGCCCAGCAGACGCAGGCCGTCCGGCGTGAGCACGGACTCGGGGTGGAACTGCACGCCGACCCACGGGCGGTCATTATAGCGCAGAGCCATCACTTCGCCTTCGGGTGCGCGGGCAGTGACCGTAAACCGGGGGTTTTCCGCATCTTCATCGGCGCGCACCACAAGGGAGTGGTAGCGGCCCACGCGCATGGGGTTGGGCAGGCCCAAAAACATGCCCGTGCCGTCGTGTACAATTTCAGACTGTTTGCCGTGCATGATGCACGGGCCGACCTCAACTTTAGCTCCGGCATGCAGCCCCAAAAGCTGGTGGCCAAGGCACACTCCCAGTACGGGGATGCGCGGGCTGAGGCGCTTGAGGAATTCGGGGCACAGCCCCGCATCGGCGGGATGCCCCGGCCCGGGCGAAATGCAGACCATGGAAAGTTCGGGGTTCACCGCCATGTCCAGCACGGCGGGGTCATCGTTGCGCAGCACCACAGGCTTGTGCCCAAGGGCGTAAAAAGCCTGCACAAGATTGTAGGTAAAGGAATCGTAATTATCGATGAGCAGAAACATATTCTTCGTCCTCCGCACGCAGGGCCAGGCGCATGATGGCTGATTTGTTGCACACTTCCTTCCATTCCAGATCGGGATCGGAGTCATGCACGATGCCTCCGCCCGCCTGCCAGAAGAGCTTGCCGTCACGCATCCACATGCTGCGGATGGTGATGCCCGTATCAAGGTTCACGCTGTCCTTGTCCAGACCGAGCCAGCCGATGCAGCCAGCGTAGGGGCCACGCGCGCGGCCTTCCACCTCGCGGATGATTTCCATGGCCCGCACCTTGGGCGCGCCGGAAACCGTACCCGCCGGGAAGGTGGCCGCCAGCACGTCCAGAGCGTCCAGCCCTTCCTCAAGGCGGGCGCTGACCCGGCTTGTGAGGTGCATGACGTGCGAGTAGCGTTCAACTTCCATGTAGCGTTCCAGATTCACCGAGCCGGGCTGGGCCACGCGGCCAAGGTCGTTGCGACCAAGGTCTACCAGCATGACGTGCTCGGCGCGTTCCTTGGGGTCATCGCGCAGTTCGGCGGCAAGGGCGGCGTCTTCAAGGTCGTCCGCGCCGCGTTTGCGCGTGCCTGCGATAGGCGAAAGCTGCAAATGCCCCGCGGTACAACGCACCATGACCTCGGGCGAAGAACCGAAAAGCGTCAGCTCGGGAAAGCGCATGTAGAACATGTAGGGCGAAGCGTTGAACCGGCGCATGCGGCGGTACAGTTCAAAGGGATTGCCCTCAAAAGGCGTGGAAAACCGCACGGAAGGCACAACCTGAATGGCCTCGCCCTGGCGCAGCATCTCCTTGATGCGGCGCACGTAATCCTTGTAGCCTTCCTCGCCGGGTTCAGCGCAGACATTGTCGGGATTGATACGCACGGCCCCGGCCTGCCCCGTGGCGCGGGCTTCCAGCGATTCACGCGAGCTTTGCAGCGCGCGGTGTTCGCCCAGGCTCACCTGACAGAGCCGGTTATACAGATGGTCAAACACAAGCACGGTTGACGGCAGCATGAGCAGGCAGTCGGCCTCGCTCTGCGGCATGACAGGGGCCAGCTTGGGGTTGAACAGACCCGCCATGCCAAAACCAAGATACCCGTAAAGAGCGCGGGTAATGGGCGGCAGGTTTGTGATGTTGGCCGGGCCAGCTATGGTCAGCGCAGCCATGAGCGCCCGCAGGCCGTCCACAAAGGGTTTGCCCTCAAAGCGCGCCAGGGGCGTTAAGATGTCGTTGCGGATGTCCAGCGCAAGCTTGCCATCGCGGCAAGAGATGAACAAAGCCGCATCGCAGGCCAGAATGCTGTAACGCCCCCAGCGACCATCCACCTCGGCGCTTTCAAGCAAGATGCCGTTACCGGCCCCGACCATGCCCATAAACAGGCTGATGGGCGTGTCCATATCCGCTGGCAACCAGCGGGCGGTTTGTTGCAGCGTCAGCATATGCTGCGCATCACCGTTCTCTTTCATCTGGCGCATCCTTTGGGTTTTTGTGCCTGAAAAACAAAAAAACGCCGCCTCCCTTGGGGAGACGGCGTCTACTTACGACAATGCCAACGTACCGGAACTATTAAGCCCGCACGTCTCCCCCACGCAGTTGGATGCGCCACCACCAGCCTTTGAAGCTGTTAGAAATGGTGTTGGAGAAAACGTTCATATAAATGCCTAGTTCCTTATGTTTCAAGTCACACTACGCATCCAGCCGCAGGCTGTCAACAACGCAGGGCGGTTTTTCAGTAAATTTCCGTTACAGCATCAGCTACGGCAAGCGGGAGGGCGCGCCCTGAACGGCTTTGCCCTCCCCTGCCGTACAGGCCTACTTGCCGAACAGAATTTCCTGATAATTGGGCAGCGCCCACAGGTCGTCAGCCACGCGCACTTCAAGCATGTCCGCGTAGCGGCGCACTTCAACCATGCGGGGCAGCACATATTCGCGATAGCTGAGGGCGGCTTCAAAGCCGTAGCCCAGGCTGTCCGCCTTGGCCAACACTTCTTCAAGCTGGCCGCAGGCATCCTGCATGAGGCGCAGATTTGAAGTGATTTCTGCCAGGGTCACAGTTTTGGGATCCTTGCCGATGGCGCGCATATTGGCTGCCGTGGCGGCCAGTTCACCCTGATAGCGCATGCCCGCAGGGTAAATGATGGTATTGGCCATGCGGATAACCAGATTGGCCTCGGTGCGCACGGTTTTGCAGTACTGCTCAAGATAGATTTCCTGCCGCGCCTTGAGTTCGGCCCTGTTGAGCACGCCAGCCTTTTCATAAAGGTTGACCACTTCGGGCTTGGTCAGCTCGGCCAGAGCCTCGGGGGTGGTGCGCAGGTTGGGCAGGCCACGGCGTTCGGCTTCCTTGTGCCACACTTCGGAGTAGCCGTCGCCGTTGAAGATAACGGCGCTGTGCTCGTCAATGACATGGCTGATAAAGGATTCCAGAGCCTGATTGAAGGTCTTGCCCTGGGCCAGTTCCTTTTCAAGCCAGTCGGCTGCGAAGCCCAGCGAATCGGCCATCATGGTGTTGAGGGCTGTGATGGAACCCGCCGCAGACTGGCTGGAGCCAAGCGCGCGGAACTCGAACCTGTTGCCGGTAAAGGCCACGGGGCTTGTGCGGTTGCGGTCGCCGGGATCGGCGGGCAGCGGCGGCAGCGTATCCACGCCCAGATTGAGGGCGCGGCCTGTGCGGCCACCGGCGGCGTTTTCAACGCGTCCGGCGCGGAAGGCTTCAAACACTTCCGTCAGCTGATCGCCGAGGAAGATGGACATGATGGCTGGCGGAGCCTCGTTGGCGCCCAGACGGTGATCGTTGCTGGCGCTGGCGACGGTTGCGCGCAGCAGGCCGCCGAACTTGTGCACGGCGCGGATCATGGCGGCGCAGAACACCAGGAACTTGGCGTTGGCATGCGGGGTTTCGCCGGGATCAAACAGGGTGCCCAGCTCCGCATTGCCGATGGAATAGTTCAGGTGCTTGCCCGAGCCGTTCACGCCCGCAAAGGGCTTTTCATGCAGCAGACACTTGAGGCCGTAGCGCTTTGCCACGTTGCGCAGCTTGGCCATGATGATGTGGTTGTGGTCAACCGCAAGGTTGCTCACCTCAAAGAGGGGCGCAATTTCGTACTGGCTGGGGGCCACTTCGTTGTGGCGGGTGCGCACGGGCACGCCCAGCTTGTACAGCTCGCGCTCCACTTCCATCATGTACGAAAGCACACGCTGGGGGATAACGCCAAAGTACTGGTCGCTGAATTCCTGTCCCTTGGCGGGACGCGCCCCAAACAGGGAACGCCCGGCGATCTGGAGGTCGGGACGCGCAAAATTGAAGTTGTGGTCAATGCAGAAGTATTCCTGCTCAAGCCCGGCGTAGGAAACAATGGGCAGGGGCGTATCTTCGCCAAAAAGCGCCAGCACGCGGTGAGCCTCGCGGTTCAGGGCCTGGCCGGAACGCAGCATGGGCGTTTTTTTGTCCAGTGCAACACCCGTCCACGAAAGGAACATGGTGGGGATGCACAGGAAGGTGCCGTTGGGGTTCTCCATGATGTAGGCGGGGCTGGTCACATCCCATGCGGTGTAGCCGCGCGCCTCAAAGGTGGAGCGCAATCCGCCGGAGGGGAAGGACGAAGCGTCAGGTTCGCCGCGAATAAGCATGGAGCCGGAAAATTCCGCGATCACGCCGCCCGCGCCGTCAGGCATCAGGAAGCTGTCGTGCTTTTCGGCAGTCTGCCCGGTGAGGGGATAAAAAATGTGGGTAAAATGGGTGGCACCCTTTTCAATGGCCCAGTCTTTCATGACTGCGGCAACGGTATCGGCGATGGCGGGGTCCATGCGTTCGCCGAATTCAATGGTTTTGCGCAGCGCCTTGTACACGCTCTTGGGCAGGCGTTCGCGCATGATGCGGTCATTGAACACGTTGCACCCGAAAATATCGGTGGGTTTGGTGTCCACGAAATTCAGGGGGGCCGCTTCGGGTTTGTAGGTAGTGATGGCCTCAATGGCGCTTTGTCTGGCGGATTTGCTGCTCATGGACGAACCTCGCGTTCAGGGCTGACGCAGTGTTGGGGGTGCCGATATTCCCGCTTATGGCGGTTGGATTTATGCCGCTGCATGCAAACCGCAAAACGCCCGCGCCCGTGCTGCCCTGGCGCACGCGGACAAGGGGGGCTGGTGCAGAGGCCTTGCGGACGCCGTGCAGACGCCCGCACCAAAGCCATGATCTCCGGGCCTGACCATGAAGGCCAGGCCCGGAACAGTATACTCTAACGGAACGCGCCCTGGAGCTGCCCGTTGCCGCCACACAAAGCCAGCCATGCAGAATCAATCAACACGGCCAATAAGGCAAAGGCAGAGGCAAAACCGGAAGCGCGAACCAGAAACCGCTTTAGTTCACGCTCACGATTTCGATTTCAAACGTCAGCGTCTTGCCAGCGAGGGGGTGGTTGGCGTCAAGGGTGATTTCGTCCGCGCCAACTTCGGTGATGGTCACGTCCATCTGGCCCTGCTCGTTGGAGAGCTGCAAAGGCACGCCCACGTTAAGGGGAATATGGTCGGGCACCTGGGCGCGGGGAACGGTGAACACCAGTTCGGGATCAGCCTCGCCGTAGGCATCATCAGGCGCAACGGTCACGGTAACGGTTTCGCCCGCTTCGCGACCGTCAACGGCGGATTCAAAACCCGGGATCAGCATACCCTTGCCCATCACGAATTCCAGGGGTTCGCGCTCACGCGAAGAGTCGAACACCGTGCCATCGTCAAGGGTACCCGTGTAATGCGCGCGCACCGTATCGCCTTTTTTAATAGGCATAACTACTCCATTGCAGTGTGTGTGGGCGGTCTGCGGCAGTGAGCCGCATTGTCGGCAGAAGCTGCCAGGGCAGAAACCCGCCCGCGAAAAGAATAACGCCCGATTGTAAAGTGCAAGCAAAACACGCCGGGGGCCTTCTGTCAATCTGCAACGTTGCCGTTAATGCCTTCAATCCCCCTGCCAGCGCGGGTTTGCAGGCTTTGATCTTTTGCGTGCCATTGCGGTAAAAATGCAACCGCCGCAGTTGCATCCCGCCCTGACGCGACACGGCTGTCACTCTGCCGTAACAGCCGCTTGCAGGCTTGACAGAGTGCCATGCGACACTAATAATCAACAATTGCTCTCAACGGGAAAACCCCGCTCTTGTTCGGGCGGCACACGCAATCTTTCAGAGGTATCTCAGAGGTATTTTATGTCCGATATCCGCTCCACGTACACCGACGAATGCAATTTTTATGGCCGCCACACCCCCCGCGAGCTGGCTGAAACCTTTGGCACCCCTCTCTATGTATACAATGAGAACGTGCTGCGGCAGCGTTGCCGCGACCTTATGGGGCTTTCCAAACACCCCGGTTTCGGCGTGAACTATTCTGTCAAGGCCAATGCGACCCCCGCCCTGCTGCGCATAGTGCGCGAAGAAGGGCTGGTGGTGGACGCCATGAGCCCCGGCGAACTGTACATGGACGAGCTGGCCGGTTTTACGCCCGCCGAAATTCTGTACATTTCCAACAACAATTCCGAAGCCGAGCTGAAAAACGCGGTTTCGCGCGGGCTGCTTATCAGTGTGGATTCCCTCTCGCAGCTTGATACCCTTGGCCGCATCAACAAGGGCGGCAAGGTCATGGTGCGTTTTAACCCCGGCATTGGCGCAGGCCACCATGCCAAGGTCATCACCGCGGGCAAGGACACCAAGTTCGGCGTCACCCCCGACAAGCTGGACGAGGTTTTTGCCCTGCTTGAAAAGCACGACCTCACGCTGGCTGGCATCAACCAGCACATCGGATCGCTTTTTATGGAACCCGACGGCTACCTTGATGCCGCCGAAGTGCTGCTGCACCTTGCCGACCGCCTGCCCGCCAGCATGCTGGCAAAGCTTGAAGTCATCGACTTTGGCGGCGGCTTTGGCATTCCCTACCACAAGTACGAAGGTCAGGCCCGCCTGAGCATGGCCGACCTTGGCGAACGCCTGCACGCGCTCATTGCGGGCTGGTCTGAAAAATCCGGCTACAAGGGCCGTTTTCTTGTGGAACCGGGCCGCTATGTGGCCGCCGAATGCTGCGTGCTGCTGGGCACCGTATTTGCCGTCAAAAATAATGGCGACAAGCGGTACGTGGGCACCAATCTGGGCTTTAACGTGCTTGTGCGCCCCGCCATGTACGATTCCTTCCACGATGTGGAAATCTACGGGGCCGACACCCAGGCCCGCAAAAACATGGTGCAGACCATTGTGGGCAATATTTGTGAAAGCGGCGATATCCTTGCCAAGGAACGCGAATTGCCCGTTATGTGCGAGGGAGATGTGCTTGGGGTACTTGACGCCGGAGCTTATGGATTTACTATGGGTTCCAACTACAACCAGCGTCGTCGCCCCGCTGAAGTTCTCATTCAAAGCGACGGCACTGCCAAACTTATCCGCCGCCGCGAAACCCTTGAGGATCTTGCGCGCTGCCTGATGGATTAATGTGACACAATTACGCGGCGCATCCGCGCAGCAGGCCCGGCCCGCGCCCGACCTGAGCACTTCCCCCCGCGCGGTCTGGCGGTTGACCTGGCCCCAGATGCTCATGATGTACCTGATGTTCTTCATGGGCTTTGTGGCTGTGTGGGTTGCCGGACAGATCAGCGCGGACGTTCAGGCGGCGCTGGGCATGGTGAACCAGTGCAGCATCCTGCTGATGGTGGTTGCCATGGCTGTTTCAAGCGGCGCTACGGCGGCTGTGAGCCAGTCGCTGGGCGCGCTCAAGGTCATGCGCGCCCAACGCTATATCGGCACAACAGTTATCGGCTGCATGGGGCTTGGCCTTCTTGTGGCCCTGACAGCCGCTCTCTTCAGCGACGGCATACTGCGCGTGCTCATGGTGCCTGAAAGCATCATGCCGCAAACCCGCGAAATGTGGGCCGCCAGCATGCTTGGCCTGCCCGCGCAGTATCTGTACGCCTCAACCGGGGTCATGTTCCGCGCCACGCGCCAGGTTTTGCCGCCCCTGTGGGTTGCCTCCGGCGTGTGTCTGTGCAACCTGCTGGCCTGCCTTGGCCTTGGGCTTGGCTGGTTTGGCCTGCCCAACATGGGCTATATGGGCCTGATCTGGGCCAACGTGGGCGCGCAGTACCTAGGTGCTGTATGCAACTGCGTGCTGCTGGCGCATTCCGGCTATCTGAACCGCAAATCCCTGCCCTCCCTGCGCTGGCTCCGCGCTGGCCTGCCCTACCTGCTCAAAGTGGCCCTGCCCGCAGGCGCGGCGCAGATAGTATGGCAGTCCGGCTACATGATGCTGTTTGTTCTGGTGGCGTCACTGCCCTCCGACAGCGTCAACGCGCTGGCCGGCCTTAATGCCGGTTTGCGGGTGGAAGCCCTGCTGTTTTTGCCGGGCATGGCCTTCAATATGAGCGTGGCCGTGCTGGTGGGCAACAGCCTTGGTGCGGGCAAATCCGCCGAGGCCCGCCGCGTGGCCCTCAATATGGTGACGCTTGCGGCTGTGGCCATGAGCTTTATGGCCGCCCTGCTCTGGCCCTTCCGGCAGGAGGTGGCCCACCTGCTCTCGCAGGAGCCGGGCACGCAAGCGCAAATTGTGAGCTACCTTACCTATAACCTGCTCTCCACGCCCTTTTCCATCGCAAGCACTGTCATGGGTGGCGTGATGACGGGAGCCGGTGCCACCAAGTACAACCTCATGATTTTTGGCGGCAGTTTCTGGCTGGTGCGCCTGCCCTTGGGCTGGCTGCTTGGTCACATGCTCTGGGGCACGGCCTCGGGCGTATTTGTGGCCATGCTCGTATCCCAGATTCTGCAAACCAGCATCATGCTTTATGTGGTGCTTTTCAGCGACTGGACGCGCTTTGCCATGAGCCGCTGCCGTCAGCCGCAAACCCCGTAAATACCGCCCGAGAGGCCGCAATGGCGGCACCCTGGCATGCGCCCGCGCACTGTCATGCATTTGCGCATTGAGACGCGAGGAGACGATTGTGAGCAAGACCTTTACCCCTGTCAGCCTGGAAGGACGCCAACAGTATTACGAACTGTGGGGCCGCACTCCCCAGCGTTCACTGGACTACACCCTGGCAAACCTGTGGGGCTGGCAGGATTACTACGGCCTTGAATGGTGCTTTGAGGACAACCTCTGCTGGATCCGCCAGACCCGGCCCTATGCCGTGTGCTGGGCCCCTGTGGGCGACTGGAACGCGGTTTCGTGGAAGGATCTGCTGCCCTGCGGCTTCAACCCCGAGGCCCACAACATCACCCGCGTGCCGGAAAAGCTGCTGGAAATCTGGCAGCGCGAACTGCCCGGCCTTGTGGATGCGGATGAAGACCGCGGCCAGTGGGAATACCTGTACAAACAGGAAGAACTGGCGGAACTGCCGGGTAACCGCTTTCATAAAAAGAAAAATCATCTCAACAGCTATGTGAAGACCTACGGCCAGCCGGACTACCATACGCTGGACGACGCCATGGTTGAAGACGTGCTGGCCGTGCAGGACGACTGGTGCCAGTGGCACGAATGCGAGGAATCGCCTTCGCTCAGGGCCGAGAACGAAGCCATCAACCGAGTACTCAGCCACTGGAACTGTTTTACCGGGCTTATGGGCGGTTCGCTCTATGTGGACGGCAAGATGGTGGCCTTCAGCGTGGGCGAAAATCTGGACGGCGCAAACCTTGGCGTGCATTACGAAAAAGGGCTCAACGGCTTCAAGGGCGTGTACCAGACCATCAACTGCCTGTTCTCGCGCAACGCGGGCGCAGGATTTACCTACATCAACCGGGCGCAGGATCTGGACGAAGAAGGTCTGCGTCAGGCCAAGATGACCTACCTGCCTGCCGACTTTCTGCGCAAGTACAAGGTGCGCATCCGCAAGAGCTGACGTTTGGCAGCCGCGACGGAGTGTGGGGGCAATCGCTGTTCACCTCCAGCGGCCTGAAAGGCATAAAACCGCGCAGCCGTCCTATCTCAGGGCGGTATGCGCGGTTTTTATTTGTGCGGCCTTACTTTTTTTGTTGTATGGCGGCGTGCAACCCGTTGAAATTTTCTTTGGCAAGCAGCCCAAAACAAATGCAAAACCCCGACAGAAGCCGGGGAATTGCACGAAAAAAACAGTTGAGGTGGTTGAATCATGCCATAATTGGTATTCCTGTCAACATGAGATACCAGTAGACAAAAAATAACCTTACCTTCACAGTTATCTGCCTGTGACACCCTGCCTTGAAATTTTTTAATCTGCAATATTAATCTGATACGCGGTATGCGCAGAAGTGTCCTTCAGGCCCCATCAGAAAAAATATCGCCTCCCGGCCTTCCCCGGGAAAAAATATTTTTTAATCACCCCCCCTCAGATTCCAGAGCCAATCAAGCAACCGCCCATATTCCCACGCAGAGCAACAGCGCTCAAGCACAGCACTATTTGCGTAAAAACAACGAAATTTCGTTTTTATTTATGAAATATCATTTTTGCTGAGAGCGCTAAATGAGCAGAAAATACGACAACACACCGCAATTAAAGGAATAATATGTAACGGCTTGGTTTTTGAATACTACGGACCAATGATGCTGTTCCTCCTACACGTTGGGGAAAGCATATTGGGCTGAAGCAGGCAAAAGGAAACCACGGATAACGTGCGGGCAACTTGCCGTGCTTTGCACAGTTTCCGGTGGTATTTGATTTTGCTCGATCAATGTCTGGCTTTGTGCTCTGGGCTGGACAGAACAATGAACTTTTGAGGTGTGATGATGTCAAAATTCGCAACGCCGCAGTTGGATCAGCTTGAATCCGGTCCATGGCCGAGCTTTGTATCCGATATCAAGCAGGAAGCTGCGCATCGCGCGGCCAATGCCAACAATGTTGAGTATCAGATCCCTGTGGACTGCCCTGAAGACCTTCTGGGTGTGCTTGAGCTTTCCTACAACGAAATGGAAACACACTGGAAGCACGGCGGCATCGTGGGTGTGT